>JBBEWH010000084.1:0-44000 GCA_037414955.1 Actinomycetes bacterium KLBMP 9797 | reverse complement strand
CCCACCACCCCTGTCGCGGGGGGCCCATTTTGTCTTACAAACTCAAACCGGCACGCCCTGATCATGAAGAAGGGGCTCTCAGCCGAGGGTGATGTTGGTGCCCGCGACGGTGATGGTCTCCGCGGGCAGCGCGCTGCTCGCCGGGCCGCCGAGCACCGAGCCGTCCTCGAGGGAGAACCGGCTCTGGTGGCAGGTGCAGGTGATCGCGTCGCTGTCGATCTCGGAGACCAGACAGCCCTGATGGGTGCAGACCGCGCTGAAGCACTTGAAGGTGCCCGCGGACGGCTGGGTGACCACGACCTTCTCAGCCGGGAAGATCTTTCCGCTGCCCACCGGGATGTCGCTGGTCGACGCGAGCGCGTCGGCGCTGGACCCGGACGAGGTCGACGCCGACGCGGACGGGGACGACGACGCCGAACCGGTCGTACCAGACGAATCCGTCGAGCTGGAGTCGGTCGCGTCGGACGAGTCCCCGCAAGCGGCCACGAGGCCGACGGTGCCCATGGCCCCGGCGGCGAGCACCGACCGGCGGGCCACGACACTTGGTTGAGCGTTCATCTTCATCGCCACAGGATCTCCAGGCGACCTGGGTGACCGCTGTCGCCTAGCTGTGTATTTCCTGAACGTCTGGACGAAATCCCTGCACAGCGCCGTGCTGAAGAAGATCGAATTGGCGTCGCTTGACGGACGCAGGTCACCGCTGAGCCTTCCGGCCCGACATACCCGCACCGCACCCAGCGCCGATCAAGGACCTCCCCGCCGATCATGGGCTCGGGCACCTGGATCCGAGATCCAACCACGTGCCCAAGCCCTTGATCGGCGGACGAGAGGGGCGGGGGGCGGGGAGAGGGGGGCGGAGGGGAGAGGGGCGGGAGGGGAGAGGGGGCGGGGAGAGGGGCGGGAGGGGGTTAGGGGGAGGAGGGGGTGCGGGTGAAGAGGAAGGTTGCGATGTCGAGGGTCGTCGCGGCGCCGGCGGCGTCGCGGCGTACCCGCAAGGTTTCGCCGTCGTTGGCGCCCGACCGGCCGCGCCACCGGTCGGTGGCCTCGGGGGTGAAGCGCCAGGGGTCGCGGCCGATCCGCGTGATGACGAGAGCGTCACCGTCCCAGGTCGCGTCGTGCGGGATGCCCATCCACCACCACCGGCCGCACAGTTCCGCGGCGTCCGCCGGCGGCGGCGGGCTGGGCCGCCACGGCGCGCGCGGCGGCCGCGGCTCCCGGTCGAGCACCTCGGTCAGGATGGTGCGGCCGACGACGAGCGGCACGCCGTACGCGTTGGCGTACGCCAGCACGCCGGTGCGCGACGGGCGGTGCACGACCAGCGTGGCCACGTATCCGGGCATCGAGCCGCCGTGCCCGACCATGACCCGCTCGCCGAGCCGGTAGAGCTCGAGCCCCAGGCCGTGCCCGTGGGTCCACGACTCCAGGTCGCTGATCACGACCGGCGCGCACATCTCCGCGAGCGTCTCGGGGGCCAGGACCTCCGGCGCCGGGTCGGCCAGGAAGGCCGCCCACTTCGCCAGGTCCGCGACGGTCGACCAGAGCTGGCCCGCGGGCGCCATCGCACCCGTGTCGGTGCGCGGCTCCTCGTGCAGCGTGCCGTGCCACGGGTGTACGACGTAGCCGCGCGCGAACGGTTCCGCCGCCTGGTACGTCGTGCGGCTCATGCCGAGCGGCGCCAGCAGCCGGTCGGTGAGCAGCTCGAACCACGGCCGGCCGGTCACCCGCTCCAGGACGGCGCCGAGCAACCCGTACGCCAGGTTGGAGTAGTGGTAGGTGCGGTGCGGCGGGTGCGCGAGCTTGTCGGCGGTGAGGCCGGCGAGGAGGGTGTCCAGGTCGCTGCCCTCGGTGCGCTCCCACCAGCCGGCGCTGTCCGGCTCGCGCTGCAGGCCGGCCGCGTGGCCGAGGAGCTGGCGTAGCGTGACGCCGCCGACGGGGGTGCCGGGCAGGTGCCGGTAGAGCAGGTCGTCGAGGGCCAGCTTGCCCTCGTCGCGCAGCTGCATGATCAGGACGGCGGTCATGGTCTTGGAGATCGAGCCGATCCGGTACCCGAGGTCAGGGTCGGGTCGTGGGTGCTCCCCGGCCCCGCTGACGTGCACGAGCTGGCCGTCCCGCACCACGCCGGCCACCAGCGACGGCGCCCGACCGGCGGCCTGCGCCTCGGCGACGAGCACGTCGATCCGGCGAGCGGTGTCCGGCAGCAGCGGCATGGTCGTACCTCCCTGAAGATGGTCAACGCGCGCGGACCGCCGACGTTACCGGTCAGCCGGTCGCCGGGCGTGCGCTGGCGTGACACGATCGGGGTGTGGATACCGTTCTCTGGATCGTGCTGGGCGTACTGCTCGCGGTCGCCGAGATGTTCACGTTTACGTTCGTGATGATCATGTTGTCGTCAGGGGCGTTCGCGGCGGCCATCGCGGCGGCGCTCGGCGCCGGGGTGCCGATCCAGGTGGCGGTGTTCGCGGTGGTCTCCACACTGGCGCTGGCGGCCGTCCGGCCGGTCATCCGGCGGCACCGGCAGGCGGGGATGACAGGCGACGAGACGCCGATGGGCGTCGCGGCCATCCAGGGCTCCACCGGGCTGGTCCTGGAACGGGTCGACACCGACCACGGCCTGGTGAAGATCGAGGGTGAGATGTGGACCGCGCGCGCGTACGACGCCACGCAGGTGTTGGAGCCCGGGGATCGGGTGCAGGTGATCGAGGTACGCGGCGCCACCGCGATGGTGTGGCGAGACGTGTGAGATCGGGGATCTGATATGGAGTTTGTCATCGCCGTCGTCGTGGGGTTGGTCGCCCTGCTCGTCGTGGTCACCCTTATTCGAGCGGTGCGGATCGTGCCGCAGCAACGCAACTTCGTGGTCGAGCGGCTGGGCCGGTACCAGCGCACTCTGACCCCGGGCCTCAACCTGCTGGTGCCGTTCATCGACTCGGTACGCACCAAAGTGGACCTGCGCGAGCAGGTGGTCAGCTTCCCGCCCCAGCCGGTGATCACCTCGGACAACCTGGTGGTGTCGATCGATACCGTCCTGTACTTCAAGGTGATCGACCCGGTGAAGGCCACCTACGAGATCGCCAACTTCCTCCAGGCGATCGAGCAGCTCACCGTCACCACCCTGCGAAACGTGATCGGCTCGCTGGACCTCGAGAAGGCGCTCACCAGTCGCGAGGAGATCAACCGGCACCTGTCCGGCGTGCTCGACGAGACCACCGGCCGGTGGGGCATCAAGGTCACCCGGGTGGAGATCAAGGCGATCGAGCCGCCGGCCAGCATCCGCGACTCGATGGAGAAGCAGATGCGCGCCGAGCGTGACCGCCGCGCCGCGATCCTCACCGCCGAAGGGCACAAGCAGGCGCAGATCCTCACCGCCGAGGGCGACAAGCAGGGTGCGGTGCTGCGCGCCGACGGTGACCGCCAGGCCCGCATCCTGCAGGCCGAGGGCCAGGCCAAGGCGATCCGCACCGTGTTCGACGCGATCCACACGGCCAACCCGAGCCAGAAGGTGCTGGCGTACCAGTACCTTCAGGCGCTGCCCCAGATCGCCAACGGGCAGGCGAGCAAGGTCTGGGTGATACCCGCGGAACTGACCAAGGCCCTCGAAGGCCTCGGTGGCGCGCTCGGCGGCCTCGCCGGGATGGCCGACGACGAGCCGGCGGCGGCGGTCGACGCGGGCGCGGTGGCGCGCGAGGCCGACGCCGCCGCCCGCGCGGCGGCCGACGCGGCCCGCGAGGTGCATGACGTGGTCCGGGAGGCCGAGCAGCAGGCGAGTGGTGGCGCGCCGCGCGGCCTGCCAGCTCCCGAGCCGGTACCGCCATCGGCGGTCCTCGACACGACGCCGGAGTCTCGCCGCGAGCCCGCCTAGGTGTTAGGAAGGGACCCTTCCTCTACAAAAAGCGATATAAAGGGGCCCTTCCTTGCACCACGTCATCACGGATCCCGCGGATCCGCGGATCTCCGACTATCGGGCGCTGACCGATGTCGAGCTGCGCACCCGGTGGGAGCCGCCGCACGGGCTGTTCATCGCCGAGGGTGAGCTGGTGCTGCGGCGCGCGCTGCGGGCGGGGTACCGGCCACGGTCCTATCTGGTCGACGAGAAGCGCGTCGACCAGCTGGCCTACCTGGCCGGCGCTCCGGTCTACGCCGCGAGCCAGGACCTGCTGGAGAAGGTGACCGGGTTCCACGTACACCGGGGGGTGCTGGCGTCGTTTCACCGCCGGCGGTGGCCGACCTGCTCGCGGCCGCGCGCCGGGTGGTGATCCTGGAGGACGTCAACAACCACAACCTGGGAGGCCGCAAATAGAACCCGCCGGCCCTATGGCGGCGTTGGTCGACCCCTAGCGCGCGGGGTGGGATCGGCAGGTCGCCGAGGCGGTTGGCTGGACCGAGACACGGTGGCGCCGCGGATGGTGGCCAAGCTAATCCACGGCTGCGGGTACCGGTTGCGGGCTAACGCCAAAGGTTGTCGAGGGCCGTCAGCATCCCGATTGGGATGCCCAGTTCTTGTTATGTCAACGCCGTGGCGACCGGGTTTCAGGCCGCCGGGGACCCGTCAAGGTCGAGGAAGATTAGCGGCCGTTTGGCATCGGTAAGCATGCCGGGACTGTGCCGGTGGTCGCGGGGCAAGGCCGAGCGTCGGCTGCGGCGGTGTGACACCGCTCTGAGGGAGAGCCTCGCTCTTCCAGCCTGCGGATGTGGCGAGCGGATCGCGGCTATGAGAGGACGCCGCACTACGAGCTGATGAGTTGCTCTCGAAGAATCTGTGCGTGCCTGCAGTGGCTGAATTCGCGGTGCCGGGTATTCAGCCGTAATAGCGGCCGGCCAGCTTGATAAGGGCGAGCAACGTGTCGCGGCAGTCCTCGGCGTTCGTCATCACGGCGACCGCCGTGCCCGACGCCGGCCAGGCGAACGAGAAGCAGCTGTAGCCGGTGTTCTGCCCGGTATGCCCGAAGCATCCGTCGCCGAGCTCGGTGCCGAGACCAAATCCGCCGGGCACCTGTGGAGTCAGCATCTGCGCTGCCAGATTCGGCGGCAGTAGCGCGGATTCGCCGGCGGCGGCGCGGCAGATCTCCCGCTCCAGCCGCACCAGGTCGGCCGGGGTGCTCCACAGCCCGGCGCCGGCCATCTCCGGCTGCGTATGCCAGCCGCCGGGCACGGGGGTGCCGCCGCAGTGGCCGCGGGCGGCACGTTCCCGGTGTTCGTACGGGAAACGCTGGTCATAGCTGCTGTCCGCCATGCCCACCGGTTCCAGCACGAGCGTCGCCATCAGCCTGTCGAACGGCGTCCCAGTCACGTCGGTCAGGAGCTGCTCGAGAACGGCGTAGTGGCTGCCCGAATATCGGAACTCGATGCCCGGCGGCAGCTCGCGCCGGACGCTGGGTGTGTTGGCCGGTGGTTCACCCCGCAGGATCTGCTGCAGTGATGGCACGGGCTCGCCCGCGGCGTACCCGGGAAACCAGTTCTTGGTCAGGCCCGCGGTGTGGGCCAGCACCTGGCGTACGGTCACGGTGCCGGTCCCCGGCAGCTGCCAGCCGGACAGGTAAGCGTTGACGTCGGTGTCGAGGTCGATCGTCGCGTCGGCGACCAGCCGCAGCGTGCCGAACGCGGCGACGTGCTTGCTGATTGAGCAGGCCGGGAACAACAGGTCGTGCCCGGCAGTCCAGACCTCACCGTCGAGCCCGCCGACAGCGACACCGATGCCGGGAATCCGATCCCCGCCCGGAACCAGGTCTTGCCAGTCCTCTTCGAAGCCCATGAATCCCGAGTATGCCGTGGCCACACCACGCTGATGAGTTTCAGCAGTCGGCCCACCGCGCCCGGTCGCAGCCGCCCGGGTGTGCGCACAACCTTTCGCCCGCAACTGAGCCGGATGCTACGTCGTCGCGCTTCGTCCGAGACGATCTACCCTCGCTTCATGACGCCAACAGTGTTGCGGCACGGGGACCTGGTGGCGCTGGTCGGGCTTCGGCGAGCTCGTTGACCAGGTTCGCGGTGGTGTAGCGCACCTTCAGCCCGTGCTCGGCGATCGCGGTGCCGATCCCGATCAGCAGATGCGACTTGCCGGTGCCGGAGTTGCCGATCAGCACCAGCGGGGCGCCGGCGTGCACCCAGCCGGGGTTGGCCAGGTTCTTGACGTAGACCGGGTCCACGTTCGGGTTCTTGGCGTAGTCAAAGTCCTCGAGCCGTTTCGGCCGGTAGAACGCCGCATCCCTAACCAGGCGCTGCCTGCGGCGTTCTTCCCGGTCGGTGACCTCGGCGCGCAGCAGTTCCAGCAGGAAGCCCTTGTAGTTCGCCCGGTCCCGCAGAGCCTGCTCGGACACCTCGACGAACCGTTCCCGGATCGTCGGTAGGCGCAGCTCGGCGCAGGCTTCTCGATCTCGGCGTCGATCGGGTCGATGCCGGGGGCGGTCTGCCGCCGCGCATGCAACGAGATCACCTGAGCACCACTGGAGGCGGCGGGTGGCGGGTCGACCAGGTTCAGGTCGTCATCGACGTCCTCGCCGATGTCGCCATCGCCGGGTTCGACGTCCGGCTCGACGACGGCGGCCATGGACGGGGTGCGTCCTTCGGCGGCCTTGCGGGCCTCGATCGCGACCAGTTCCGGGCTGCACGAGCCAGCCGTGACGGTGGCGGTGATCCCAGCGACCACCGCCTCGTGAGGCAGCTGGCGGTGCAGCAGCAGCACCTCGATCAACGCCCGGGTTCCCTCCGCCTCCCCATGCCTGGTGCGGGCGGCGGCCCAGAACGCGTCGTGCGCCGGCGTGAAACACGCCTTCGGCGCGGGCCTGGGCCAACGCCGCCGAACCAGCCAGCGCGCCGGGCTTGACCCGCAGGATCTCCAGGTAGTGGTCCAGGACATCGTGGTACTCATACCGCCGCGACAGCCGAGGATGGCGGGCGACGCGCTGCCGGCCGTCGAACACCAGCACCTCGTTGGCCCGAAGCGACACGCGGACCTTGCGGCCGATGAACCGGGCCGGCACCGAGTAGTAGGACTGGCGCACCACGATCCGCGAGTTGCGGCGCACCAGCGGTGTCAACGTCGTGCCCAGCTCGACGTCATCCGCCGGCAACGGGCCCAGCAGCGGCGCCTCGATCGCGAAGTTGTGGCCGATGCTGGTCGGGGCGCCGTGCACGTGCCGGGCGTCCTCGGCCGCGTCGATGGCAGCGAGGCGCTCGTTCAGCTCGGCGAGGGACTCCACCTGCGTCTTGTTGACTGAACTACTTGCTGCCCCTTCCCTGCTCGGGGTGCGGTAGAAGATCGGGTTGACTACGGTCGCTGTCCGTGATCGATGATGATGATCCGTGCCGGGATCTCGGGTCGTTGGCGGTGCCGCGGGTGGGGTCTCTGGTGACGACCGGTGATCCGTGGGAGCCGTACCGACTGCTGGATTCCTCGGGTGAGCCGGTGGTGGCCGTCACGGCGTACTTCGGTGAGTTGCAGGCCGCCGGCCGCTCGGTGACGACGCAGCGGTCGTATGGGATGGCGTTGCTGCGCTGGTTTCGATTCCTTTGGGCCGTGGAGATCGCGTGGCGGGAAGCGACGCGGGTCGAGGCTCGCGACTTCTCCCGTTGGATCCAGATCAGGGCGAAGCCGGTTCGGCCGCATTGGCGGTCGCCGGAGAAGGTCCCGGTGGTGAAGGCGAAACGTGTGAACCCGGTGACTGGCAGGCGACCGCCTGGGGAGAAGTACGCGCCCTCGACCATCGCGCATTGCGAGACCGTGCTGCGCAGCTTCTACGGGTTTCATCTGGATGCCGGGACTGGGCCGTTGGTGAACCCGTTCCCGCTGGCCAGGGCGAAGCGAGCGCATGCGCATCACAATCCGATGGATCGGTTCGAGCCTCAGCGAGTCGGTCTGTATCGGCCCCGGCAGCCCAAGCGGATCCCGCGCCAGATCCCGGACGAGGTGTTCAACGAACTGTTCGCTCGGCTCTCCAGCGACCGGGACCGCGCCTTGATCGCGTTCTGGGTGTCGACCGGAGCGCGGGCCGCGGAACTGTTGGGCGTGCTGCGCGGCGGCGCCGACGCTGGTCAGCAGCTGATCACGGTGGTCCGTAAGGGCACCGGGGCCCTGCAACAGCTTCCGGCATCACCGGACGCCTTCGTCTGGTTGCGGCTCTACCAGCAGCACATCCACAGCGCTGTCCCGACCGGCCAGGACGATCCGCTGTGGTGGACGCTGCGCCGGCCGTTCCGGGCGCTGAACTATCACGCCGCCAGGGCGATGTTCGGGCGCGCGAACGCGTTGCTGGGCTCCAACTTTTCACTCCACGATTTGCGTCACACGGCGGCCTACCGGCTGGCCCGTGACCCCGGACATGCCCATCATCGACGTGCAATGGGTCCTCGGCCACGCCTCATTGACCACCACCCAGATCTATACGGCCCCGACCCCCGCCGACGTCATCGACGCGGTCCTGGCCCACCACCGGCGCCGATCCGAACCTCGGCCGGAGGCGGAACCGGAAACCCTGCGCTATCGCCAGGACAGCCTGGACGTGTTGTTCGGTCGGAGAGTGCCGTGACCACCACGATGATCGGCCCGCTTCCACGGACCTGGCAGGTCAGCACCGAAGCCAGAGCGCTGATGGAGAAGTTCCCGCCCCGCCCGGTTGCTGGGAACTGGCCGACGACGCGTCAGGACCGCGCAGCCGTCGAGGACCGGCTGGCGACCGCGCCGTTTCTCGCCGACGATCGACATGCCCGCTGGTATCGCATGGTTTCGCTGCAAACCGTGCTCGACTGGCTGGATCTCTATCCCGGCCAGAGCTGGCAGCAGCGGTGGGACGCCACCGGAGCCGGCCGCGACGGCCAGCGCGATTGGCGGCTCCAACTCGCTGCCGACCTCGCCGCGGCCGAACTGCCGGGCAAGCGCCGGGACTACGTCCGCAAGGTCCTCGGCACGGGCCTGATCCAGCTGATCGGCGGCGACTACCTGCGGCCGTCACTGGGCTGGCTCATGTCCACCTCGTCGCCGTTGCGGATCGCGAACGAGATGGCCGCCGTCCGCGATCCCCAGGGCATCGCCGAGCTGCGGGCCGCTCGTCTGGTCAACACGGTCGGCGACGCGACCATGATCCCCGCAATCGAGAAGATCGCGCTGATCATGGCAGCCAAGGGCGGCTCGGTCCGCGACGTCACGATCGGCGACTGCCTCGAGTCGATGAGGGTCAGCAGAGAGGTGTTCCCCGGACCAACCCGGTCCAGCCGGCACAGCCCGGTCTTCTATCAACTGCTGCACTCGACCGGGCACTTTCCCGCCGACGCCCCGCCCACGGTCCGCATGTTCAGCCCGGTGTTCGCCGGCCAGGTCCCGGTCGAGCAACTGGTCGACCGCTATCAGGTGACCTGTCGGCCAGTGCGGGACCTGCTGGTCGACTACCTGCGCGAACGGCAACCAGCGATCGACTACGGCACGCTCACATCACTGGCCACCACCCTGGTGCTGTGGTTCTGGAAGGACCTGGAACGCCATCACCCGGGCATCGACTCCCTGCGGCTGAGCCCTGAAACAGCCGCCGCCTGGAAACAACGCATCCGCACCCGGATTGTTCGCTCCCGCGGCGCGGACGGCGAGATCATCGAAACCACGGTCGAGCGCGGCACCGCCGCCGATGCCCTGACCACGGTCCGCAGCTTCTATCTTGATCTCGCCCAGTGGGCTCTCGACGACCCGGCCCGCTGGGGGCCGTGGGCCGTCCCGTGTCCGATCCGAGGCACCGACATCCAGCACAAGAAAATGAACTCGCGCCGCAAGGCCCGCATGGACCAGCGCACCCGCGCCCAGTTGCCAGTCCTACCAGTCCTGGTCGAGGCCGTCGACCGGGAGCGCAAGGCCGCCGCGGCCCGCCTGGCGGCTGCCCGGACAACTCAGCCCGGTGCGACCTTCACCGTCGATGGCGTCACGTTGCGGCTCGCCGTTCTTCACCGCCACTCGCCTCGCGTCTGGGCCGAAGAACCGGCCACCGAACGCCGCCGGGACCTGATCCGTGAAGAGGACAACGCGTTCTGGGCCTGGGCCGCAGTCGAGGTGTTACGCGCCACCGGAATCCGGGTCGAGGAACTCACCGAACTCTCCCACCACAGCCTGGTCCAATACCAGACGCCGGCCACCGGCGAGCTGATCCCACTACTGCAGATCCCACCATCCAAAACCGACGAAGAACGGCTGCTGGTCATCTCGCCGGAGTTGGCAGACGTGCTCTCCGCGATCGTCTGCCGAATCCGCAACCCGGACGGCAGCGTCCCGCTCGTGGTCGCCTACGACCACCACGAAAAGGTCTGGAACCCGCCGATCCCTCTGCTGTTCCAACGCACCATCGCCCTGGAAACCCGGCCGATCCCGATCGCCGGGATCCGCGTCCTGATCAGCGACGCTCTCGCCCGCACCGGACTTACCGATGCCACCGGCAAGCCTCTGCAGTGGCGACCCCACGACTTTCGGCGCGTCTTCACCACCGACGCCATCATGAACGGAATGCCGCCCCACATTGCTCAACTTCTTTTGGGGCACAAGGATATAAATACCACCATGGGCTATAAAGCCGTCTATCCGAGGTAGCCATCAACGGGCATCGGGCCTTTATCGCCCGCCGCCGCAGCCTGCGTCCCAGCGAGGAATACCGGCACCCCACCGACGCGGAATGGGACGAGTTTCTCGGCCACTTTGAACGCCGCCGGCTCGCCCTCGGCGACTGCGGCCGCGCATATGGCACCAGCTGTATTCACGAACACAGCTGCGTTCGTTGCCCACTCCTTCGCGTTGATCCCGGCCAGCGGCAACGCCTGATCGACATCCGCGACAATCTCACCGCCCGCATAGCCGAAGCACAACGTGAAGGCTGGCTCGGCGAAGCCGAAGGACTCCGCATCAGCCTCGCCGCTACCAAGGAAAAACTGGCCCAAACTGACGTCACCCTTCAACGCCGAGCCGCGGCCGTCGAGCTCGGCATGCCCACCTTCCCCAACGTCGTTGCACGCACCGTCATACCGTGATCATCGACTACCCTGCCGGTCATGAGCGCGGACAACTGGTTGGCCGACACCCGAACCTCCTACGACACGGTCGCCGTCAACTATGCCAACCAAATCCGCGACGCCCTTTCTGAGCTCCAGTACCTACGCGCGGCTCTCACGTTGTTCGCCGACAGTGTCCGCGCTGCGGGCGGCGGCCCAGTAGCGGACATCGGCTGCGGGCCCGGACAGATCACCGCCCATCTGCACGAACTCGGTCTCGACGCCTTCGGTGTGGACCTATCCCCGGGGATGATCGCCGTCGCACAGCGCGACCACCCGCACCTCCGATTCGCGGTGGGCTCGATGACGAACCTGAGCCTCCAGGCCGCCTCACTGGCCGGTCTGCTCGCATGGCAGTCGTTGATTCACATACCCGACGAGGAGGTACCGACCGTCTTCGAGCACTTTCATCGAGTCCTGCGCCCAGGTGGGTTGTTGCAACTTCTGTTTCACACGGGCGACAGTTCGCAACTGAAGACCGAAGGCTACGGCGGCCACCCGATGAAGATTTACGTTCACCGTCGCCAGCCGGACAAGGTTGCCGCCTGGCTGCGTGACACCGGTTTCAAGGTCGAGGCCCAGTTCCTGCTCAGCAACCCAGACGGCGAAGTCTCACACGCGGTTCTCTTCGCACGTCGCAAGCCTCACGGGTAGTTCAGAGAAGGCGGTGGGACCAGTTGGTTTCGGCGGAACCGGCCGCCCTCGTGCTCCACCCCGCCGTTCTCGTGCGCACCCTCCTGGCCTGGCAGGCAGTAGAAGGCGTTAAAACGATCCCCGGTGAGTTCACGAATACTGACGCCTTGATCAGCCGAACCCGCCGCCGCAAGTGGGCATGCACCCGCAGGTTCAGGTTGGAGGCGGTTCGTGCTGGCCTCGGCCGCGGTGTTATTTGGGACCGCGTCGCGTGACTCGACATGATCGGATAGGTGCCTAGCTCGCGGCGTCCGACGATGCCGAGCCTGGCTTCGCCGGCCTCACGGAGCGGCGGAGCAAGCCCTGTCCGATGCCGAAGTGTCGAACAACCGCCCGTACCACTACGGCGCTGCGGCGACCATGCTCCAGATGAGCTATGCCAAGTACGCAGAGAGGGCGAAGAACAGGACCCGGTCACTGACGGACCGGGTCCGATCGATGTTCAATACCTCACGCGTGCTCGATGCTCGTATCGACGCAATGCTCGTTGCGCTGTGCCTGGCTTACGTATTCGGCCTCATGGCGGATCACGGGGTAAGCGTGCGGTGGGCGCAGCGGGCACGGGAGGCGTTCGAGCAGGTGCGGCCGCACTTCACTCCGTACTGGCATACCGAGGCGATTAGCTATACTCCTCGAAATGGCTTGGCTCACCAATTCGGCCCTGAGTTGATCGTGCCTCGGCAATGGCCGGCGCTCGAGGAGATCGGCCGCGAGATCGACGCAGTCCTCACAGGGGCGACCGCTTGGCCCAGCAGCACTTGACGCCGGCTGCTGAACGGCACTGCTACTAGCCTAGTGCACCGTCTCCAGTTCCCGGACCCGTGGTGCCTCGTCCAGCGGCTCGTGGCCGCCGGGCAGCAGGCGGTCCAGCCACTTCGGCAGCCACCAGTTGGCGTTGCCGAGCAGGGTCATGGTCGCCGGTACCAGCACCATGCGCACGATCGTGGCGTCGACGAAGATGGCGGTGGCCAGGCCGAGGCCGAACATCTTCGTCGACGGGGCGTCCGCGACGGCGAAGGACAGGAAGACCGCCACCATGATGAGCGCTGCCGAGGTGATGACCCGGGCAGTGCCGGAGATGCCCCGCACGATCGCGGTGCGGTTCTCCCCGGTGCGCAGGTACTCCTCCCGCACCCGGGACAGCAGGAACACCTCGTAGTCCATGGACAGGCCGAACAGGATCGCGAACATGAACATCGGGATGAACGACACGATCGGCACCGTGGACTCCAGGCCGATCAGCGCGCCGCCCCAGCCCCACTGGAAGACCGCGACCATGATGCCGTAGGACGCGCCGATGCTCAGCAGGTTCAGCAGCACGGCTTTCAGCGGTACCAGCACCGAGCGGAACACCAGCAGCAGCAGCACGAAGGACAGCGCCAGCACGGCGCCGACGAACGCCGGCATGCGGTCACTGGTCCGCTTCCCGACGTCGGACAGGCTCGCCGCGGCGCCGCCGACGTGGGCCTTCGCCGGGCCCGCACCGACCGCGCCGGGCAGGACGTCGGCGCGCAGCCGGGCGACGGTGTCCGTGGTGGCCTTCTCCTGCGGCCCGCTGGTCGGGAACAGCACCAGGGTCGCGATCCCGGTCGCCTGGTCGACCTGCGTCCCGGCGACCGACGCGATGCCCCGGTCGGCGGTGACTGCGGTGACGACCCGGTCCAGCGCGCCCGGATCCCCGGCGGTGGTCATGGCGATGATGACGGGACCGTTGGCGCCCGGCCCGAAGCCTTCGGCGACGAGGTCGTACGCCCTGCGCTCCGTCCGGTTCTGCGGCATCGAGCCGTCGTCCGGCAGACCCACCCGCAGGCTGAGCACGGGCAGCGTCGCGGCGAGCAGAAACGCGGCGGCACCGACCGCGTAGAGCCCCGGGTGCCGGTTCACGTGCCCGATCCAGCGCACCCACCCGGTGCCCGCGGTGGTAGCGGCGCGCCGCCGGACGACGCGGCGCATCAGCCGGCCCGGGCGGCCCAGGCGGGCACCGGCGAGGCCGAGGAAGGCCGGCAGCAGCGTCACCGACGCGAGCACCATGATCAGCACGACCAGGGCGACCGCGAGCCCGCCGATCGTCATGAACGGCACGTCCGCGACCGCCATGCCGAGGATCGACACGACGACGGTGCCGCCGGCGAACACCACGGGCCGCCCGGCCGTGGCCACCGCCCGCGCCGCCGCCTCGGAGGGCTCGACGCCCGCGGCCAGGTACTCCCGGTGCCGGGCGAGCACGAACAGGGCGTAGTCGATCCCGACACCGAGCCCGACCATGCTGCCGAGCACCGGCCCGAACGTCGGTACCTCGATGAACCTGGCCAGGACCGTCATCGTGGCGATGCCGACGGTCAGCCCGAAGATCGCCATGCCGATCGGGAGCGCGGCGGCGATGAGCGAGCCGAACGCCAGGAACAGGATCGTGGCCGCGGCGAGGAGGCCGACCAGCTCGCCGATGCCGGCGCCGGCATCGGAGAAGGCGAAGAACAGGTCCCCGCCCATCTCGATGCGCAGCGGCAGCTCACCGCGCAGCCGTTCCACGGCGGCGACCAGCGCGTCGAGGTCCTTGGCCGACAGCTCGTCCTGCGGCGGGTACTGCACCCGGATCAGCGCGATCCGCCCGTTGGCGGAGACCAGACCGGCGCGGACGGCGGCGTCGCCACCGGCGTCCAGCGCCTGGACCGGCTCGCCGGTGCCGAGCACGTGCGGGAGCTGCCGCACCGCGGCCTGCAGCCGGGCCAGCGCCGTCCGCGCGGCACCCTGGTCGAAGAAGCTCACGCCGCTGTCGAGCGGCGTGACGACCACCTGGGCCGTCATGCCGTCCTGGCCGGTGCCGGTCTGCTCGATCAGCTCCGCGGCCAGCTGCGAGTCCAGCCCTGGAGCGGTCATCGAGTCGGCGGGCCGCCCACCGAACGCACTCGCGGCGACGACAGCGAGCACGGCGACGAGCAGCCACGCCGCGATCATCCGCCACGGATGGCGGGCCGCGCCGCCGCCCAGACGGGAAAGGGCTCTCGAAAGCATCGGGGTCCTCCAATGACCTCTTCGGCCGCTGTACCCCGGCCGCCGATGCAAAGGCTCGTCGTCGCAGCACCGGCGGGCATCGGCCTGCGAGCCGCAGATCCGTCCCTCCCCGGGCCGAGCGGCCCGCCGTTCTTTCGGCCGATGCGCGCGCCGGTGCGATCCCTAGGCTGGAAAGCGTGCTGACCGATGACCTGCGAAATCTGTGGACCGAGCCGCGGCCCCCCGACGCGCCCGTACGGGTGTGGCGGGACTGGGCGCTGCTCGCCGCGGGACTGGGCACCGCGGTCACCGAGGCCACGCTGCGCGACGACCTCGTGTGGCGGCCGGTGGCCCTCCTGCTCGCCGTCTGGTTGTGCGCGTTGCTCATGTGGCGCCGGACCCGGCCGCTGGCGGCGGTCGCGCTCGGGTTCGGTGCGATAATCCTGCTCGGGCTGACGTCACTGGTAGCGGACCCGAGCGAGCCGGTCGGGCTGGACAGCAGCGTGATCGTGCTGCTGCTGGTGTATGCGCTGCTCCGGTGGGGATCGGGACGGGAGATCGTCCTGGGTATCGGGATCATCCTCGCGGCGTTCGTCGTCCAGGCGATCGAGGACGACATCACCCCGCCCGCCGATCAGATCGCGGGGTTCGGGGCCCTGTTCATGCCGGCGGTGATCGGGGCGTCGGTGCGGTTCCAGGCGACCGCCCGCGAGCGGCTCCTGGACGGGATGCGCTCCAAAGAGCGTGAGCGACTGGCCCGGGAGCTGCACGACACCGTGGCCCATCACGTCTCCGCCATCGTCGTCCGCGCCCAGGCCGGTCGGGTGCTCGCCGGCGTGGACCCGGCCGCCGCCGCCGAGGCGCTGGAGGGCGTGGAGGAGGAGGGCGCGCGCACGCTGGAGGAGATGCGGGCCATGGTCGCCGCCCTGCGGGATCGCGGCACCGGCGCCGAGCTGGCCCCCATCGCCGGGGTCACGGACCTGGAGCGGCTGCTGAGCGGCACCGGCGGCCGGCTCCCGATCGACCTGCGGTTCGACGGCGACCTGGACGCGCTGCCACCGGCCGTGGACGCGGCGGTCTACCGCATCGTGCAGGAGTCGGTGACCAACGCCCGGCGGCACTCCGTCGACGCCAGCGGGATCATCGTCCGGGTCACCGGCGAGCCAGAGTGGATCACGGTGACGGTGCGCAACGACGGGGTCCGCGCCGGCAAGGGCCGCGATGGGTATGGTCTGGCAGGGCTGCGCGAGCGGGCCGCGATGCTCGGCGGCGAGCTGCGGGCCGGGCCGGGCGCCGAGCACGGCTGGCAGGTCGAGGCCGAGCTGCCCCGGGGGAGGACGCACAGTGCAGCCCATTCGCGTCGTCATCGCTGACGATCAGGCCATCATCCGCACGGGGCTGCGGATCATGCTGGACGCCCAGCCCGACATCGAGGTGGTCGGCGAGGCGTCCGACGGGCGCGAGGCCGTGCGGCTCGCCCGTGACCTGCGGCCCGACGTCTGCCTGTTCGACATCCGGATGCCGGTCCTCGACGGGCTGGAGGCCACCCGGCAGCTCGCCGGACCCGGCGTCGCCGACCCCTTCGTGGTCGTCGTGATCACCACGTTCGACCTCGACGAGCATGTCTACGGTGCACTGCGCGCGGGCGCCCGCGGGTTCCTGCTCAAGGACGCCGGGCCGGAGCTGCTGGTCCAGGCCGTCCGGTCGGCGGCGGACGGTCAGGCGCTCATCGCCCCGAGCGTCACGGTGCGCCTGCTGCAGGCGTTCGCTGACGTGCCGGTCGGGCGGCCTATGACACAGCCGGTCGTCCCGGTCACCGCCCGCGAGGAGGACGTGCTCATCGCCGTCGCCCGGGGGCTGACCAACGTGGAGATCGCCGACGCCCTGCACATCAGTCTGAGCACGGTGAAGACCCACCTCGCGAGCCTGATGGGCAAGCTCGGCGTCCGGAACCGGGTCGAGATCGCGATGTGGGCGTACGAGACCCGCCGCATCGTCCCCGGCGCCTAGCTACTTCGACCTGAAGAGTCGGTGCAGTGGCGGGGCCGGCGTGGGCTGCCGGCGTGCCCGGAGGGCGGGTGGCCGGTTATGCCGTATGCGCGGCTTCCAGGCGGGTGATTTTGGTCAGGTTGTGGGCGAAGACGGATGACCGCGCTGCACGACCTCGCGTACACCCGCCAGGCCCAAGGCGACCTCGATGAAGCCGAGCAGCTGTTCCAGCAGGTGCGGGAGTACCGGTCAGACAAACTCTGCCGCGACCACCCGAACACGTTGATCACTGAGCACAACCTGGCGTGGCTACTGCACGCCCCGGGCTAGCGTTGCTCGGCGATTTCCCGTGTCGGCTCAGTTGTCTCCGGCCAGATCGTCTTGGCATAGCGCAGGGCGGTTTGGCGGTCAGTTGACGTGGCCTCGTAGACGCGGCGTGGTTCGGGCGGGCCGAGTGCGAGAAGGGTCTTCTTGACGGCCGGGGTCAGCTCGGTGCGCTGGCGGAGGGACCCGGCGGGGCCGGTGAAGGTGCCCAGATGCAGGCGTTGGAGTTCGTCGCGTAGCTTATTCGTGCGATGAACGACTGCGGGCCCTGCAGAGGTCGGCGGCGATACTGAATAGTCGGATGCGTTCTGATTGCCGATGCTGTTGATCGTCTTGGTGATCGAGTGCACGATGGTAGATCTGCCGCATGACGCGGTCGGCGGCGTCGGACGAACCGAGCATGAGGTGGCAGAACAGTCGCAGCTGTGCGTGAAGCTCCTCGTTGTGCTGGGTGATGTTTTCTGGTTCTGACATGCCGTTGGCCATGTCAGAGCCCGAACAGTGGAAACAGCCCTGAGCCGTGGAACGCGACGATCCGGCAGACGCCCTCGGTTGTGAGTGTCAGTACGTGCAGCGCATGTGGGTGGTGTGCGCCGTCGCGGCCGCGGGCGTACACCGCGAAGGCGGGTTGTCCGTTGGCGGAGGTGGGGACCAGTGCGGCCGGTCCGATCACTCGCATCTGTTTGGCCAGGAAGGCGAGGATGGTGTCGCGGCCTTCGAACCAGGTCGCGATCGGCGGCATTTCCCATCTGGCGTCCTCGGTCAATACCGCGACGAGTTGATCGACGTCCGCGGTTTCGAAGGCGGTGACGTATCGGTCGAGCAGGGCCCGCTGTCGTGGCTCGGCGGGTTCGGTCAGGTCGTCTTGGTTGAGCGGAACCTGGGCTCGGGCGCGCTGGAGCGCGCTGTTGACGGCCGCTGTCGTCATCTCCAGCAGTTGCGCCACCTCGGCGGTACGCCATTGCAGCACGTCGCGGAGAATCAGCACGGCTCGCTGTCGCGGCGGCAGCTGCTGGAGCGCTCCCGCCAGCGCGAGCCGCATAGTCTGTCGTTCCACCACGACCGTCGCCGGATCGGCCGGTGCGGTGGTGAACAGGAAGTCGGGTATCGGTTGGAGCCACGGCACCTCCCCAGCTTGTCCGAGCGCCGCATCCAGGTCTGTCTGGGGGGCGCCGAGATCCGCGGGCAGAGGCCTGCGGCTACTTTTTTCCAGCGCCTTGAAACACGCCCGGGTCGCGATACGGTACAGCCAGGTGCGCAGCGACGACCGTCCCTCGAACGCGTCGTAGGCACGCCAGGCGTCGAGGTAGACGTCTTGCACCACGTCTTCGGCCTCGTCGACCGAGCCGAGCATGCGGTAGCAGTAGGCGAGCAGCTCACGCCGGAACGGTTCGCTCAGCGTTCCGAAATCCTTGTCGCCGCCGGCCTTGGCTTCAGTCATGGTGTGCATGATCCGCCGATTCTGTGGTGGTGGGGTGCGCGGCTCGCCCGGTCGGGCCGTATTCGTCGTGTCGCTTCAGCCACGAATATCGCGGCACCTGGGGGTATCCGTCGGGGGAGTCCTCCCAGTCCTCTTGGCGTCCGAGTGCGGTGAAGTCGAGGGAACCCAACGTTGCTCCTATCGGCTCGTGCTCGCGATCGTTGATGAAGTGCGTGCGGTAGACGTTGTCGCCGTCACGGATGAATGCGTTGGTGCCGTACCACTCGGCCACGCCGAAGTCGGCGTCGAAGCTGTCGGTGATCGTGTACCAGGGCATGGCCCAGCCCATGAGCGCTTTCATCCGTTCGATGTCGGGTTGCGGTGCGCGTGAGGCGAACGCGAGCGTGGTGTCGCGGGCGTGGAGATGCGCGAGATGGGCGACCTGGTCGGCCATCAGCGAGCAGCCGACGCAGGCGTGGTCGGGCCAGCCGTCCACGCCTGGCTCGAAGAAGGCGCGGTAGAGCAGCAGTTGACGACGGCCCTCGAACAGGTCGAGCAGCCGGGCGGCGCCGTTCGGACCATCGAAGGCGTATTCCTGGTCCACCTTCAGCCACGGCATCTGCCTGCGCTGAGCGGCCAACGCGTCCCGGGCGCGGGTCAGCTCCTGCTCCTTCGCCAACAGGCGCAGGCGGGCATTCTCCCATTCCGCCGGCGTGACGACCTGGGCCCGGGAGGTGTTGTTCATCGTGATGTCCTTTGTGCGAAGGAATTCGGATCAGTGGACGGCGATGTCAGCCATGTCGATGGCGACGAAGACGATCTGGTCGTTGCCCATTGGGGCGTAGGCCCGTCGCGTGGCGGGGATGACGATGCCGTCGACGTCGCGGTAGTCGGCGGCGTAAAGCTGCGACTCGACCGTCCGGCCGACGATGTCGATGGTGAAGTCGTGGCGGCGCAGCAACCCGTCCGGGCCGAAGCAGAACACCTGCGTGCGGGTGTGGCTCTTGATGTGGTCGGGGAAGGTCACTTTCAGTCGCCGCCATGTTTCACCGTCGGCCTCAATCGGGGCGATCTCCTCGCCGACGAACCCCGGCCAGGTGAACAGGAACGGCGTATTCAGGTACGTCCACAGTGCTTCCCCGGTGAAGTACGCGAGATGCAGGTCGTCCCACGGCGTCTCGAACTGGTGGCCGTCGAACGACCGTTCCGGGTCGTCGCGTGCCTCGACCACCGTGCCGATCGGTCGTTGCAGGACGACCCGGTCGGGTTCGAAGACCGACCGTCGGTCCTGGCCGACGAAGTCCATGGTCAGCCGTTCCCGCGTGGTGTCCACCTCGAAGCGGACCTTCGTCAGCGCGTCGCCTTGTCCCTTGATCTGCCAGAAGGCCCCGGTGATGGCGGCGTCGACAGCGATCGTGTGGATCCGGTTCCACCGGTCCACGCCACCGTGTGCGGCGACGGCGCTCGCGAGTAGATCGTTCATTGCTCTTGCTCCTCTGTAGGGATGCCCGGCCGCCGAAAGGGCGGCCGGGCGAGTCGGGTCAATCGACGATGATTCCGCCGGTCAGGTTGGCGACGGTGCCGGTCATCGCGGATGCCCGGTCGGAGGCGAGGAATACCGCCGCTTCCGTGAGTTCGGCCAGCGTGGTCGGGCGCTTGCGGTGGCTCATACCACTCGCTAGCGCAGTGAACTGCTCCTTGGTGATCCCCAGCGCGTCGGCGTGCAGCCCGTACACGACGTCGATGACCGGTGTCTCCACCATGCCCGTGGTGCGTAGGCAGATTGCGCGAACACCGTGCTGGGCCCATTCGGCCGACAGCGCGCGGTTGAGACCTTCCATCGCCGCCCAGCCGACGCTCATGCCGCCCACCAGGGGCAGCGGCCAGCGGGCCGGTTCGGGTGTGTGCATCATGATCACCCCCGACCGCCGGGCGATCATGTGCCGTGCGGCGGATTTCGCGGTGATGAAATGAGCCTGGGCATACGTGGTGATCGGGCGCAGGAAATTCTCGACCGGCAGTTCGGTGAGCGGTATTCCCTGCAATCCCACGGGCGAGATTCCGATCGCGTTGAACGACACGTCGATGCTGCCGGCGTCGGCGACGACCGCGTCCAGGTGCTCGGTCACGGATTTCTCGTCCCCGGCGTCCACCACGGCGGTCTCGACCGCTCCACCCGCGGCGGAGATCTCCTTCGCGACCGTGTCGATGACGTCGAGATTTCGCGCGGTCAGGAACACCCTGGCACCTTCGTGAGCGAAACCGCGGGCCACCGCACTACCGACCGCGCCGCCCGCGCCGTAGACGACGACATTCTTGTTTTCCAGCGACATAACCTTCTCTTTCTGGTTGTTCACGCCATCGCGTGAAGTCCGTGGCCGGTGAGCTGGTACACCCGGTGCTCGCCCTGGTTGTCGGTGTCCTGGCACAGCCGCGCGATCTCGGCGCCGACGATGGCCGGCGTGAGAAGCGGTTGCAGTGCCGCCGCGAATGTGTTGGTGTCGATTCCCTGCCGCTGGGCGTATGCGGCGACCCCGGCGGCGCCGAGTTCGGTGGCAGGCGTCAGTTGCGGCAGCACGGTGGCGAAGTCGATGCCGAGCTGGGCGCGGCGGGATTCATCCGCGGCGTATCCGGCGAGAAATCGGATCATCGCCTTTGCGCCCGAGTATCCGCCGCTGAGCGGTGAGCCGCGCAGGGCAGCCCCGCTGGATATCGCTACCACCAGGCTGCCTGGCGTCAGCGGGTGGCGCAGTGCCGCGCGGATCCAATGGAAAGCGTGTCGGGTGTCGACCTGCCAGTTGCGGCTGAACGATTCCCAGGACTGTTCGTGTACCGGGCCGATGGCGGGTGTCGCGCCCGCGTTGAGCACGAGCAACGTCGGTTGGTGTCGCTCGATCAGGGTGCGGGCGGTCACCGCGTCGGTCGCGTCGGCGACAACCGGGACGAACGCCGCCCCCAATCGTCGGTGCACGTCCGCCAATGCGTCGGCGGTCCGCGCAACGCCGACGACCTGGTGACCTTGGTCGATCAGCGCGGCGGCGATCGCCGATCCGAAGCCGCGGCCCGCTCCGGTGACCACCGCCGTGGTCTGTGACTGGCGCGATGAGCTCATACCTATACAGAGGCGAGCTCGCCGCGAAAGTCATCGCTGCCGCTCGGTTCGGGTTGCCAACACGGATTCGTCGGACAACCTCAGCGCCATCACGCCATGCGTGGCGGTACCACCCGCGCACACCGCCGCGGCGACCATCGCGACACGGCTATCGTCGCGGAACAACCTCGCCACCGCCTACAGTCGGCGGGGGACCTGGCCCGCGCCATCCGCTGTACGAGCGTGGATGGCCCGGCAGTTCCCGGGCATCGCGTTCGAACGCTACGTTGACGACGCCGTGGTGCACAGCAGTCCAACCCCATGCTCCGCGCGGCGATCGCCGGCATCGACGAGCAGACGTGGACCCCGGTGTGTTACCCCGGTGCCGTCTACGACCCCGACACCGGATACTGGATCTCCGAGGCCAAGGCCGCGGACGGGGCGACAGCACCTCGGGGTCACCGTCTTCGAACAGCGCGTCCGCGCGTCGTTCCCACACCCGCTGGCGCGCCCGGGCCTCGGTCAGGCGCTGCACCCGGTGCACCGCGTCCACCAGCAGGCCGGTGGGCTGCCCGGCCAGCGCGGCGACCGCCGACTCGCCGGCCGCGACCAGCGGTTCCGCCCACGACGGGCCGATCCGGGCGCGGGCCGCCGCGCGCAGCTGCGGCACGTTGGCCGCGAGGGTCACCATCGCCGGCACCGACGCGGGCAACCGGGCCAGCCGGGTCACGCTCCCGGCCGCCGCCAACCCGGCGCCGGCCAGGTTGGCGCCCAGCGCGATCAGCTCGGCGGAGACCGCGCGTGCCGGGTCGTCCGGGCGGTGGCGCTCCTCGGCGGCGCGGTCCATCTCGGCCAGCGCGCGCGAGATCGCGTCGAACGGCACCACCCCCGCCACCGTACCGGCGGCGCCGCGCACGGCGTCCACTGTGGTCATCGTCCGATCGCGGGCCTGGGCGAGCAGCGCTGATGCGTCCATGCCTGGGCCATATCCCGACCGGCGACGGTCAAACGTCTTCATCCCATGATCAAGGCGTCCCTGAAGTCGTTAGAACTACGTGAACGTGAAGGACGCCTTGATCATGAGGGCGGGAGCCAGCCGGGGCGGACCAGCCCGGCTTCGTACGCGAACACGACGAGCTGCGCGCGGTCCCGGGCGCCGAGCTTCACCATCGCGCGCGAGACGTGGGTCTTGGCCGTGGCGGGGCTGACCACGAGGCGGGCGGCGATCTCCTCATTGGACAGACCGGTGCCGGCGAGCGCGACCACCTCCCGCTCCCGATCCGTGAGCTCCGCCAGCTTGCGCGGCGGCGCCGGCAGCGCGGTGCGGGCCGCGAACCGCTCGATGACCCGGCGGGTGACGCTCGGGGACAGCAGGCCGTCGCCGGCCGCCACCACCCGGATGCCGCGCACCAACTCCGCCGGCACGGTGGTCTTGACCAGAAAGCCGGCGGCGCCGGACCGCAGCGCCTCGGCGACGTACTCATCCAGCTCGAACGTGGTGAGCACCACGACGCGGACGCTGGCGAGCGCCGGGTCGGCCGCGATCTGCCGGGTCGCCGCCAGGCCGTCGACGCCCGGCATGCGGATGTCCATGAGCACCACGTCCGGGCGGACCTGGCGCGCAAGCCGCACCGCGTGCGCGCCGTCGCTCGCCTCGCCGACCACCTCGATGTCCGGCTCGGCGTCGACCAGCGCCCGGAATCCGGCGCGGACCAGGGTCTGGTCGTCGGCGAGCAGAACCCGGATCACGACGCGGGCTCCCGTGCGGGCAGCTCCGCGCAGACCCGCCAGCCGCCGTCCGGCGCCGGCCCGGCGGCCAGCGCGCCCCCGAGCGCCGCGGCCCGCTCCCGCATTCCGGTGATCCCGGTGCCGGCCGGCGCGGGGGCCGGTGCCCGCGCCCCGCCGTCGTCGTCGACCCACACCATGAGCGCCTCCGGCCGGTACTCGATCCTGATGGTGACGGTGGCGCCGGGGCCGGCGTGCCGGCGGACGTTGGTCAGCGCCTCCTGAATGATCCGGTACGCCGCCCGGTCGGTGCCGGCGGGCAGCGGACGCGGCACGCCGCCGATCACCGTGCGGACCGGCAGGCCGGCATCGGCCGTCAGGCCGTCCAGCCGGTCCAGGCCGGGCGCCGGCGCGCGCGGGGCGTCCTCCCCGCTCGGGTACAGCCGGTTGAGCACCGCCTGGACCTCCCGCAGCGCCTCGGCGCTGGTCTGCTGGATGGTGTCGAGCGCCGCGCGGGCCTGGTCCGGCGCGCGGTCCATCAAATGCAGCCCCACGCCGGCCCGGACGTTGATGAGCGACAGGTGGTGGCCCAACACGTCGTGCAGCTCGGCGGCGATCCGCAGCCGCTCCTCGCTGGCCTGCCGGCGCTCCCGCTCCTCCTGCAGCCGCCGCTGCTCCCGCAGCGACCGCAAGGATCCGCGGACGACCACTGTGGCCACCTCCGCGCACAGGCCCAGGCCGGCGACCAAGGCCGCCGCGGTCAAGGCACCGTCCACTGTGGTGCTGTTGAGGACGGCCCACAGCGCGTACGCCATCGTCGCGGCCGCCCAGGCGAACCACCGCCGCCCGGCGGTGACCAGCGCCGACGCCGCGATCATCGGGGCCAGGAAGGTCAGGCCGGTCGGGTGGTCCAGCACGTGGTAGGCCACCGTGGCGCCCGCCACGATGAGGCCGTTGACGCGGGGGTACTTGTGCCGGTCGGCCAGCGCGAGTCCACTGAGGACCAGCAGCCCGTACCCGCTGAACCCCACCGCCGCGGGCGGACCCGGCGCCGCGAGTGCGGTGCCGGCGGTCTGCGCGAGCGCGGTCAGCACCGCCAGACCCGGTCCGGGCTGGCTCGACCTGGTCATGCACACACTGTAGGTGAGCGGCGCCGCCGCGGCGTGCGCCGAACGCACCGGGTTGGCCTACGCCGCGCGGAGTAGCCCGCCCGCCGGATACCACCCGAGGCGCAGCCGCGGAGCCGCCGGCCGCCGGACGTGCGTGACCCTCGGCCTCCCGGACGCTGAGCCGCATGACGATGGATTTCACCCAACGCCGCGCCGCGCGGGTCGTGGGTTTCCTGTACCTGTTCCTCATGGCGGTCGGGTTGTTCGCCCAGGTCTACGTCCCGGCCAGCGTGACCGTGGCGGGCGACGCGGCCGCGACCGCCCGCGCGATCGTCGACGCCGAACGGCTGTACCGGCTCAGCATCGTCGGCGAGATGATCTGCTTCGCCGGCGACACGGTGCTGGCGGTGGCCTTTTACGTGCTGCTCCGGCCGGTGGGTCGGCACCTCGCCATGCTCGGCGCGTTCTTCCGGCTGGCGCAGGTCGCGATCCTCACCGCGTTCACGCTGTGCGGCGTCGTCGTGCTCCAACTGCTCAGCGGCGCCGACGAGACCCGAGCCCTCACCGCGGACCAGAGCGCCGCGCTGGCGTGGGTGGTGACGAGCGCGCACGGGCTCGGGTACCAGATCGGGTTCGCGTTCCTCGGCCTGGGTTCGGCGGTGTTCAGCTACCTGCTGTTCCGCTCCGGATACGTGCCGAGGCTTCTCGCCGGCTGGGGCGTCTTCGCGTCGGCGGCGCTCACGGTCGGCAGCGTGCTGATGATCGCCGTCCCCGAGACGGCGCCGATCGTCAACCCGGCCCTGTTCGTCCCGATCTTCATCTTCGAAGTGACCAGGCGATTCCTCTTTAAAACCGCGTCACACTCTCCGACCAAACGACTTGAAGGACGCCTTGATCATGGGGGCTAAGGGCGTTGGTGCAGTAGCCGGACGGCGTCGGCGATGACGTACCCGTTGGCGTCGTTGGACAGCTCGATGGTGGCCGTGCCGGCGGCGAACGGGAACTCGCCCAGCGACACCCATCGGCCGCCGCGGGACCGCTGGTTGACCCGGACTGTCGTCGGCCCGCCGGTGTGGTTCACCACGTACGGCGCGTTCGACGCCCGGTTCGGATCCGCGGTGTACCAGACGGCGACCTGGTACACCCCGGTCGCCGGCACGGCCAACGTCCACCGGGCATTGGCCGTGCCGGTGCCCGCCGCGCTGGTGCCGTAGTTCGTCCCGTAGTGGCCGGGCACGCTGCGCGCGTCGTTGTTCCAGGTGCCGGACAGCACGGTGAAACTCGTCGAGGCGTTGTCCGCGACGAGGCCCTGATGGACGAGCCGTACGGCGTCCGCGATGACGTATCCGTCGGCGTTGTTGGCGAGTTCGATGGTGGCCGTGCCGGCGGCGAACGAGAAGTAGCCCAGCGACACCCACCGCGACCCCGCTGTCCGCTGGTCGACCGGGACCGTCGTGGACCCGCCCGCGTGGTTCACCACGTACGGTGCGTTCGACGCCCGGTTCGTATCCGCGGTGTACCAGGCCGCAGCCTGATACACGCCGGCCGCCGGCACGTCCAGCGTCCACCGGGCCTTGGCGGTGCCGGTGCCCGCCGGACTGGTGCGGTAGTTCTCCCCGTAGTAGCCAGCCACGCCGGTCGCCGGGTTCCAGGTGCCGGACACCCGCGCGAAACTCGCCGTGTCGTTGTCCGCGACCCCACCCACCCGGACGAGCCGCACCGCGTCGGCGACGACGGTCCCGTCCGCGTCGTCGGACAGCTGGATGGTGGCGGTGTCGCCGGCCCGGAACGAGTAGGTGCCCAGCACCACCCACCGGGACCTCTCGGTCCGCTGGTCGACCCGGACCGTCGCCTGGCCGTCCGCGTGGATGACCGTGTACGGGGCGTTCGACGCCTGGCCCGCCGCCGCCGGATACCAGGCCGCCACCTCGTAGACCCCGGTCATCGGCACGTCCGGCCGGAACACCGCCACCCCGCTGCCGGTGCCGGCCGGACGGGTGCGGTAGTACTGGCCGTAGTACCCGAGCGGCTCCAGGTGCTGAGTCCAGGCGCCGACGGTTTCGAAGCTCGCCGGCGCGTTCTCGTCCGCGACGGTCGTCGGCAGGTCCGCGGCGGCCCCGCCCGAGGTGAGCATGAGCTGATCGGCGGCGATCACCCGGCCGTTGCCCCGACCGACACCGTCCACAGCGAACCGGATCCAGTGCGTGCCCGCCGTCAGCGACACCGTCCCCAGTGGATACACCTGGAAGCCCTCGCCCACCGTCATCGTGGGATCGACCCGGCCGTACGGCAGATCCACGCCGTCGATGCCGGTGCGGAGCTTTCCCCGGTCGGCCCCGCGGCGGTGGCGCACCGCGACCTCGTAGCTGCCCGCGGTCGCGACGGTGAAGGGAGCCTCGACGTGGGCGTTGTCCGCGCTCGCCGCGTACCGCAGGATCCGGGCGCCCCGGGCGTTGGCGTCCGCGACCAGCTGTGGTGCGGCGCCGGTGCTGGTCCGGGCCTGCGCGGTGGCGAGCTCGTGGTTCTGGGAGGTGGGTGCCCGGTCGCCGGTGAGGCTGTCCCGCCCGTTCGTCAGCCACTCCAGGTCGAACCGGGCGACGCTGATCCGCCCCGGAAAGCCGCGGCTCGTCCCGTCGCGGCCGTAGACCAGCAGGATCGTGCCGTCGGACAGCGACGCGAGGTCGGAGTAGTAGGACGGGCCGGCATTGACCACCCGGCTGTGCCGGTAGCTGGCGCCCTCATCGTACGAGACCGAGACGGTCATGTTTTCCCGCGCGGCCGCGTCCGGCCGGCTGAACAGGACCCGGTTGACCGGGTCGCGGGTGTACTGGATCATGCTGCCGTCGACGGAGACGAACGGCGCGATCGCACCGTCGACCACCGGGGCGGACCAGGTGGCTCCGCCGTCCGTGCTGGTCGCCGTGATGCGGTGGTGGACGCCGCCCGAGCCCCACCGGCCGCTGATCACGACCGCGCCGTCACTGCGCTGGATGACCCGGCTCTCGCCGATCGGATACTGCGTCGAGAAGATCGGCGCGCTCCGCCGCCAGGTCGCTCCGTGATCGTCGCTGTAGAGCGCGTCGTCCCCGTAGTTGGGGGTCGGATCCGGAGCGCGGTGGCCGATCGGCATCAGGAGCCGGCCGTTGGCGAGCTGGATGCCGTGGCCCGGGGTGGGACCCCGGCCAGTCCAGCCGTTCGGCTCGGTGGCGAAGAGCGGGGTCAGGTCGACCGGGGCACCCCAGGTCACGCCGGCGTCGTCGCTCCGCTTCACCAATATGGTGGCGGAAGGCCCACGGAAGAACAGGAACACCGCGCCCGTCTGCTCGTCCGCGAGCAACGACGGGCTGCCGATGCTGCCGCCGGGTGGCGAGTATTCGGCCACCACCACGGTGCTGGCGGACCAGGTGCGCGCGCCGTCGGCGCTGCGCCGCAGGAGCAGGTCCTTCTGGCTGCTGTCCCGGTCGGTGAAACGGCCCTCGGTGATGGTGAGCACCACGTCGTCGGCGAGGACCTGTTGGCCACCGGTCGCGGGCACCGGCGTACCCGCGCGGAGCACGGCGACGGCCTGCACATGGAAACGCGCGTATTGGTCGGTGTCGGCCGCGTCCCACAGCTCGGTCTCGGCGAACGTGCCGACGGCCGCGGCGGCCGGGGCCGCCCCGGCGGCTGCGGCGGCCGGGACCGCCGGCGGCATCAGGACCGCGGCGATCACCAGGCTCAGCGCCAGTGGCACTCGCGACGTCGTGGCCAACCTTCGAGAGGACATGCCCGGTACTCCCTCCACATTGGGACGCACGCAGACTAAGTCCAGCCGTAAGCCTTTTACAAGCACGCGATCAGAACTGACGGAAAGCTACATCGCCCTAATATTAAGGCGCCGTAAGCGAACCCGGTCGACCACTCTCCCACAGGGTGTCGAACTGGTTGACGAAGAAGCGATACCAG
This sequence comes from Actinomycetes bacterium KLBMP 9797, assembly GCA_037414955.1. Taxonomy (GTDB): domain Bacteria; phylum Actinomycetota; class Actinomycetes; order Mycobacteriales; family Micromonosporaceae; genus Phytohabitans. The sequence goes on along the minus strand of JBBEWH010000084.1, from coordinate 15,700 downwards.
CTGCCGTCCCGCTCAGCGTCAGCCCCCATGATCAAGGCGTCCCTCATGCCGCCCTAACGACCACAGGGACGCCTTGATCACTGGGGTCCTCGACCGTCTCGGCGAACCGCCTGCCGACCTTGTCGGCAAAGTCTTCCCACCTGCGGCGCCCCGTAGCCGCGGACGTGCACGTCCACGCCCCGTCGTGAGACTGCCTTCGACCCGGTGCGGTGGGCGGCCTGGTCACCGTTCGGCGATGCGGGCGGCGTTGGTCAGGTCAGCGGCGGTCTGGGGTGTGCCGGCGCCGTTGACGAGCAGGTACAGCTCGGCCTCCGCGGTGATGTCGGGCAGCTTGGCGATGACGCAGGGCAGGTTCATCAGGTTGTGGACGCGGCGGCGGCCGGGCTCGGTGAGGCCGCTGCTGCGCACGTACGGGCCGTCGTTGGTGTCCTCGGTGGTGTCGATCCAGGCGGCCGGTAGCCATGAGGCGGGGATCGCGAGGTTGCCGTCTTCCCAGGCGAGGGCGGTTTCCAGGCGTTGCCGGCCGTCGACGACGGCGTAGGCGACACGGGCGTGCGGGTCGCTGGCCTCCCACTCGCGGCCCATCCGGTTGTTGAGGGTGATGGCGGCGACGGGGACGCCTAGGAGCCAGGACTTCATCAACGCGATCCGCTGGTCGAGGGTCCACACGCTGCCGCGCTGGTAGGGCGGGTCGAGCACGATGCTGCCGCGGCGGATGCCGTTGGTGTGGTCCTCCACGTAGCGGTTCGAGGCGCTGGTCCACAACGCGGTGAGCGGGGCCGAGCTCTGACGGGTCATCACGCGTGCCGCCGGCGGGGTGGGCTGCGCTGCAGTGCCGTGGTTCGCGCCGGCGTCGTGGCGGCTGCGCAGGTCGTCGCCCATGCCCTGCGGGTCGGTGACCGGCGTGTCCCCGTCACCGGCGTCCTCGTCCTCGTCCTCGTCGGCACCGAGGTACGGGGCGAGCATGATCGTTCCCCGATGGTGGCTGATCTGGCCGACCGACCAGGGGTCCTCGATGTCCGGGCAGGTCATGTCGATCGTGCTGTCCAGGGCGGCCGGGTCGGCCATGTCCAGCTCGTGAAGTCGTGCGAGCAGCTCGCGGCCGGTCATCGCCTCGCCTGCGGTGTGCCAGAGGAAGCTCATCCGGTCACCGCCGGGCGGTGACCGCCGTCGGTGCCGGGCGCGGAACGGTGAACTGCGCGTAGTGTTCGTGAACCCATTCGCACCAGTCCTCGCGACCGGCGTCGATGGCACTGGATGCCGTGCAGGGGTTCGGTCATGTCGGGGTGATCCTCTCGGTAGGAACGCGAAGGTTCGCGACCCACAGGTCGCGGACCTTCTGGGGTTGTGGCTGGCAGCAGGGCCCGTGCAACATGTGCCTGGCTGGTCCGATGTCAGGGCGTGGCGGGTCGGGTAGCGCACCGCTCGGTGTCCAGGCGGCGGCCGCCTCGGGGATGAAGGCGTGGCCGCCGCATGTCACAGGGCCTGGTCAGGGGCGCGGGAACCGGTCGTAGTGGAGGAAGCCCTGACCGAACGGGCCGCTGATGACGTTGAGTTCGTCGCGGCGAATGTGGTCCGGATCCGCGCCGGTGGCTTTCGCGTGGGCGTACCAGGCGGTCATCAGCGCGTCGCGTGCCTCGTCGTCGATGGCGCCGATCCCGGCCCAGCAGAAGTGCCGAGTGTCGGTGGCGGCGACGTAGACGATGACCGGCTTCGCGAGGCATGCCTTGGCGACATCGGGCCAGGTGTAGCAGGGGCGGCCGTCGTCGGGGACCGGGTCGAGTCCGGCGGCGGCGATGGTATCGGCGTCGGGGGCGTCGAAGTGCTGCACGATGGCGTGGCCGAGCGCGACGAGCCCGGACTGGTTGTCCACGTAGATCGTGCCGTCGAACAGTTCGATGCCGGCTTGCTGGTCGGTGAGGGGCTCGCCTCGGTACAGGTCGCCGGGGCCTAGCCATCGGGTGACCCAGCCGGAGCCCATCGTGTCGGCGGGAGGTGGGTCGGCGGGAGGCTTGGTCATAGTGATTTCTCCGGTCTCGCGGAAGTTGGCTCAGGCTCGGTCGGATGGGGTGTCGGGCTCATCGCGGAAGTTGGGCTCGACCTCGCGGTCGGCATCCATGCGGTGACCCGGTCGAGCGCCGCGTTGTTGAGTGCGTCGTGGCGGGCATCGATCGCTTCATCACGGTGGCGGTCGTCGAGCAGGGTCCCGGCGGTTGTTGCGCGGCTGTGTCGCGTCGGGCGGTGGGGTCAGGCATTGCCGGGATCTGGCGGGCCTGTCAGGGGCAGACCGCGTGGGAGGGTTGAGGCGCTGGGCGGCATGCCGCCGGCGGGCCAACTGGTTGTTGAGGGCGGTGGCTCGCGTTTCCGCACGGCGGCCGGTGGTGCCGGCGCCCAGCTACGAGCCCGGCTCGCGGATGAGGAAGCAGTCCGCCACGTTCGGGTCGTCGTGCCGGTAGCGGTGCAGCGACTCGTCGTAGTGCGCGGGCTGGTGGCAGTGCAGGCAGCGCATCGGCGCGGGCGCTTCTAGGTCTTCGCCGTCCGCGCCGATGGTGGTGGTGTGGTCGTGCCGCGGATAGTTGCAGGCGCCATAGGTGCAAGTACGGCCGGCCGGGTGCGCTCAGCCGGCGGGTCACCTCGTCCTGGACGGCGACGATGACGTCGATGGTGGCTGGGGTGCCGTCGTACGGGACCTGGGCGGCGATGAGGTAGTCGTTGGCGTCGACGCCTCGACGGTCCGTAGTCGTGCAGGTCGCCGAAGGTGCGCACCCGGCCGGGTATCTGGCCGGCGGCGATGTCGCCGTCGACCTCGGCCATGATGTGGTCGGCGTAGGCGTTGACGTCGCTCATGCGGCTGCCGGCCACGCCGACGGTGGTGCCGGTGCCGGTGCCGCTGGCGGTGGCTTCGGCGATCGCGAAGGGCCGCAAGCAGCGCACCACCTGGATCTCCTACGTCGCGTTGGCGGCGGTGCACCGCTACATCGCGCTGGAACGCGTACTGGCGGCGGAGAGCTCGTCGTGGCAACCGGAGCTGGCGGCGGGTGGACCGCTGGTGGCGTGCGATGCGGACTGGCACGGCGCAACGATCAACGGCCGGCGGGTGGCGTGGTCGCGGCTGGGCCCGGCGGAGCGGCTGCGGCTGGTCGACCCGCGCGGCGGGTCGCTGCTGCTGGCGCTGCGCGGCGACGGCGGCCCGTTCCTGGACTGGGCCACCGTGTTCCGCCGTGCCGCCAACCGGATCCGGGCCCGGTTCGAGCCACGCTTCCCACACGTACACCCGCATCGGCTACGGCACTCGTTCGCGATGGCGACTCTGGAGCAGTTGGTTGCCGGCTACTCGCGGCCGCGTTCCGGGACTACCAGGCCGGCGTCCTCCCCACCGGACCCGGCGCCCGAGACCTGATCGCCGCCTTCGAACACATCGACACCCAACTGGACGCGCAGCAAAGCCGGCCAACCGACCGTGGTCGGCACCGATCGCCACATCGAGCTGCTACTGGCCAAACGCGCCGCCACCCTGCACGTCCAGGCCGCCAACTACTGCTGGTTCACCGACCCCGGCAAAGCCCTATGCCTGAAACTGGCCGGCACACCACAGGCGACCGCGCCGCTGGCCGGACTCTGCGACGCCGCCCGCTGCCCACAGGCAACCTTCCATCCCCAGCACCGCCCTATCTGGGCCAGCTGCGCCCAAACCACCACGACGTTTCTCGGCAACCCCCGCATCCCCGCCGGGGAGAAGACCCGGCTGACCGGCGAGCACCACCGCGCCCAGCAGGTCATCCGGGCCATCGACGCTGCTGACACGGCCCACCACGTGAAGCAAACACCGGCATGACGATCAGCGACACCCAGCGCCAGCAGACCGAGGCCCGCATCCGCGCCGCAGCCGACCGGCTACTCGCCGGCGACCTCCCCGCCGGCGGCAAGTGCGACATCAAGACCCTCGCCGCCGAGGCGGGCGTCTCCCGCGCCGCCCTCTACCGCACCTACCCACACCTCAAGCAAGCGTTCGAGCAACGACTGGCCCGGCTCCGGGCCACCGGGCAGCACCCCGACCCACGCGACGCGCAGGTCACCCGGCTCACCGACGAGAACCTCAAACTGCACGCCCGCGTCACCGACCTCAGCCTGAAGCTCACCGAACTGACCGCGTTCCAGACCACCGCGATCTCACAACTGGCCGCACTCCACGACGAACTTCACCGCCTACGCCAGCTCGTCGTCAGCCCCACCAACGTCGTCATGCTCCCCAACGACAGGACGCGGACGTGATCTCGATCACTCACCCCGGGTCAATCCGCGACAGGCCACCAAGCCACCGCACGGTGCCCGCTCCAACTACCAAAAACGCGGAGTGAGCCATCCGCTCATGTCGATGAGAGTGCATCCGCCGCGCCGGGCGGCTGGGGTCAGGGCGCCGTCAGCTCGTAGGCGTGGATGAGGGTCTGGTCGACCGTGTTGCCCGCGCTGTCTGTCGCCGTGGCGCGGAGGGACACGTACCCGGTGGTTGGGGGATGGTGCAGTGTGAGCACGCCGCCGGTGGGTGTGCGGCTCAGGTGCGCTTTCTGCCAGCTCTGGCCGTCGTCGTAGGAGACGTCGACGGTGAGGGTGCGCAGGCTCGCCGCTGCCGCGTCCGGCTGTCGGTACACGGTCACCGGTATCCGGATGGTGGCGCCTGCCAGCGCCGCGTTGGTCTCGTCGAGCTGCGGCGCGAATCGCACGACCGACAAGGGCAGGGCGGTGGTCCGGCCAGGGCTGGCGGCGGAGCGGAAGCTCCACTCGACACTGGTCTGGGTGGCCAGGGCTGCGGGTTCGCCGCGTCGTGCCTCTAGCCTGAGCCGGTATCCGGCTTCCTCGGCCGGGACGTGGAAGGTGCTTTCCCATCCCGATGCCTCGCCGATCAGCTGCCCGTCGCGGTAGAGCGAGGCGGTGTACTGCGCTGCCTCGGAGAGGGCGAACCGCTCCGGTGCGTCGGAGTAGAGCGACAGGAAGGTGTGGATCTCGTCGCCGGTGCGGGTAGCTCCCTTCGGCTCGCCGTCCGGGTTGTCGTAGGTGACGAACGCTGGCCCGCGTACGCCGCGGTTCCAGGTCTCCCGGTAGGTGTGGCCCGCTTCGTAGCGGCTCACCGCCCAGGTGGAGGTGACGGCGCCGGCGTCGGTCTCCTCGGAGAAGCCGTTTTCCCAGGTCAGGTTCGAGTCCGCGAGGTAGTGGTTGGTCCGCTTGGCGGGCAGGGGGAAGCTGGTCCTGTCGTAGAAGCCGCCTTCGGGTAGGTCTGGTGCCGCCGCGATCACCCGCTTGACGCCCTGCAGGTCGGGCGCGGAGCTGGCGTATGAGGCGTGCACGGTGGCCAGGTCGCCGGGGCGTACGTGCCGGGTGAACCCGGTCGGTATCCGGCCTCGCTCGTACCAGGTCAGGTGGTAGTCGTCCACCTCTCCGGCCCACTGGTTGCTGATCTTCGCCCAGACACCGTCCTGTGCTTCGGCTGGACCGATCTGGGCGCTGTAAATCCGGTTGAACGACGAGAAACCGAACGTGAGGAAGGCGAGCTCGGCTCCATCACCTTCGGCGGTGGGGACAGCCGTGATCAGACTGGCACGGAGGGAGCCGGCGCTCGGGTCGGGCACGGTCACCGTCAGCGGTTTGCCGAGCCGGGCGTCGAGGTGGACGGTTTCGTTCCGGGTCAGCTCCAGTCGGGGCCGCACCAGGTGGGTCGTCTCGCCGTCGGTGCCGTAGATCCAGCCACCGACCACATAGGTCCCTCGAGGTAGCCGCAGCCGACCGTCGGCGGGTACCGGAATGTATTCCGTCTCTGCGTCGATGCGGTAGACCTCGGCCGGGATGTCGGTGGCCGGAGCGCCGTCGCGGCCGGTGAACACCAGCGTCAGGTCGAAGCGCTCGTGCTCTCGGCCGACCGAGAACGGCGTGTGCACTACCAGCTCCCCGGCGGTGGCCACCAGGTAACCGCCGTAGTTGCCGTCCGGCGTGTCCAGGCCCGTGTCGGCGGTCACCACGGTCTGTGCACTGCCGCCGGCCGGTACCGTCAGCGTGGTGGTCCCGAGGGTGAACATCCCGGCCGGGGCCGGCTGTCCGGTGGGGCCGGTGGCCCTGATCGCCAGGTCCAGGTCGAGTGGCTGTGCGCCGCTGTTGTGATAGGTGACGGTCTTGGTCACCGGCTGGTCGTCGTCGTGCGGCCACGCCTCAAGCCCGAACGCGACGCTGGCCGGGCTGGCCGTGACCGACTGCGTCAGTGCGGGTACGACGTTGACCCGACCGGCGCCCTGACCGAAGACGTCGGTGCCGGGCACCGGGTGTGCGGCGGCCATCAGGGTGGCCTTGAGCTGCTCGCCCGACCAGTCCGGGTGCTGCTGGGCGAGCAGCGCGGCGGCGCCGGTCACGTGTGGGGCGGCCATGGAGGTGCCGGAGAGGGCCACGTAGTCGTCCCCGGGAGTGCCGAACCGGCCGTCCGAGCCGCGGGCCGCGACGATGTCCGTCCCGGGCGCGGTCAGCTCGGGTTTCACCGCGGCGTCACCGACTTCTGGGCCGCGGCTGGAGAAGTCGGTCAGCTGGTCGTCGCGGTCCACGGCCCCGACCGCCAGGGCGGCCGCCGCGCTGGCCGGCGAGCCTACCGACTGCTCGGGTCCGCGGTTGCCGGCGGAAGCCACGAAGAGGGTGCCGTACCGCGCGCTGAGGTCGTTCACCGCTTGCTCCAGTGGATCGGTACCGGCGGTGTCGGACACGCCCAGGCTGAGGTTGACGATTTTCGCCTGCTGCTCGGCGGCGGCCCATTGCATGCCAGCCAGAATCCACGATTCGGCGCAGAATCCCACCGTGCAAACCTTGCCGCTGACCAGTCGGGTGTCCGGCGCCACCCCGCGGTTGCGTCCACCGGACGCGGCGCCGCTGCCGCCCACTGTGGACGCGACGTGAGTGCCGTGCCCCAACAGGTCCCGGTCGTCCTCGAAGCCCTCGGTGAAATTTCGCGTCGCGTCGATCCGGCCAGCCAGGTCGGGATGGTCGGCGTCGACCCCGGTGTCCAGGACCGCGACGGTCACCCCCGCCCCGGTGTAGCCGGCCTGCCAGGCGGCCGTGGCGCCGATCTGCCGCACGCTGGTGGCGAGCTCCGGCCTGCGGATGCCGTCCAGCCACACCTTGCGTACGCCGCCGGTCGCGGCGAGGGTGCGCGGCCCGGTGGTGAGGCTGCGCCAGAACTTGCCGGCGTCGCGGCGTTCGGCGCGTACCGCGTAAAGGCCTCTGCCCGGCAGCGCCCGCACAACCCGCGCTCCAGCGGTCGGGGCGGCGGACCGGGCGGCCTGCCCGGTGGCGTCCTCGGCGTAGCTGACGATCAGCGGTAGGTCGCCGCGTTTGTCGTCGTAGCCGCTGTCGAGCAGCGTGGTGACGTCGAAGAGCCGGTCGTCCAGCCGGCCGGCGCGCAGCGGCGCGACGGCGTCGTTGGGGACGATGCGTAGGTGGCCGCCCACCCGGGTACCGGAGAATGTGATCTTTTCGCGGCCCTTGCCGGGCTGCACCGTCCAGTGTGTCTGGTTGGCGCCGTGGACGGTGATCCGGTCGCCGGTGAGCAGGGTGACCGACCGGCTCGGTTCGGGCGGGCCGCTCGACCGGGGCCCAGCGGTCGCGGCGTCGGTCCGCAGCGCGGCCGGTAGCTGACTGGCCGCCAGGACGGCCACGGCCAAGACCAACCCCGCGGTGGATCGGCGGTACGGAGACATCAGTTTCCCTTCCTCGGGCAGGTCCACCGCACCGGCGTGTGGGCGCTGACGCCGGCGGCCCGTGTCCCGTCGTCGCTGCGTGCGTAGGCGGCGGTGGTGTCCGTTGTGGACAGGCCGGGCAGCTCGCGGATCACCCCGTCCGGGCCGCGCAGCAGCGCGCCGCCTCCGGCGCGGTTGACGACCGTCGCGCCGCCGGAGCTGACGTCCTCGACCTCCCCGTCCGCCGCGACGGCGACGAATTGGCCGGTACGCAGGTTCCACAGCCCGGCGGTGTCCGCGTCCTCCTGCGGCTGCTGGCGGTACGTCCCGCGGGACGGTGGCGTTCCTGTGGGAGTGCCGGTGCTGCGGTAGGCGTACCCGTACGCCCAGTCCCCCCGCACACCGCGGGCGGCTCCGCCGGTATAGCCGGCGGGCGTGGTCAACCGCTGGCCCTTCCCGTGGGCGTCCCACCGGTATGGCTGGGGCTGGCGGCCGTCGTCCAGCGTGCCGACCACGATTCCCTCGTCCGAGATACCCCACGCCATCGCCCGGGCTTGCGGGGCGTCCAGGATTTCCGCGCGGGTGGTCGAGCCGGTGTTACGCCACACCACCGCCGCGGCCCGGTCGGGGCCGAAGAGCGTACCGGCGACGTCGCCGCGCGCGTTGACCGCGTTCGCCTCGGCGCCGGTCCAGCCCGTCGGGATCGGCAGTTCGGTCACCGTGCCGTTGGCGTACGCCCAGGCGAACGAGCGCCCGGCCGCAGACTGGCCATTGCCCACGACCACACCGTCGTCGTTGACGCCCTGGGCCTCGCCGGACCCGGCGACGCCGATCGGCTCCGCCCGCGTCCCGTCCCACCGCAGAGGCGTGGGCGGCGACCCACCGACCGACGAGAAACCGGCCAGGTAGCCACCGTTCGGCGAGCCGGCGTTGACCGCACCGCTGGTCGCCTTCGCGGGCAGCCCCAGCGCCGTCACCGTGCAGGGTGCGGACGGTGGCGAGGCCTCGGCCGCGGGTACGGTGGGTACATCCCGTGTTCGATCGACCACACCGTACCCCCCGAGGGCCACGGCGGTGATCACGAAGACGCCGGCGACGGACGCCGCGGAGCGGCGCCGCCGGCGGATCCGCCGGCCGTCGGCGAGCAGCGCGCTCCCCATGATGTGGCCGCCCGGTGGCGCCCCCACGGACGACAGCAGGGTACGCATGGCCGCGTGGTCGCGGTCCTTTTCGGTATCCATCACACGCTCCTATCTGTTGTGGACGGTCGGGTACCGCCGGGCCACCGCTCCGCGAGCAGCTGGCGCATCCGGGCGATCCCGCGCGACGTTTGACTCGTGACGTTGGCGGTGGAGCAGCCCAGCGCCGCCGCCGTCTGCTCCACGCTTAAATCGGCGAAGAACCGCAGTACCAGCACGCTGCGCTGGCCCGGGGTCAGCTCGGCGAGCGCCGAACGCACCACGTCGGCGTCCTCCACACTCGGTCCCGGCCGCGCCGGCGTCTCCGGCGTACGCCAGGACAGCAGCACCTTGGCCCAGGACCGGCGGGTCTCGTCCAGGTAGCGGCGCACCAGGATGCGGTGCACGTACCCGTCGATGTTGCCGACGTCCCTGATCCGGGACCACTTCAGGTAAACGGCGACCAGCGTGGCCTGCACGATGTCGTCAGCGCGGTGCGGGTCACCGCAGAGCAGGTACGCGGAGTGCCGCAGCCGACTTGACGCCGCCGAGACGTACGCGACGTACTCCTGGTCCTCATCTGCCGCCAACGGTGGCTCCTTCCTCGGGCGTCACCGAGCTATCGGAGCCGTCACGAAGATTGATGGGCAGGAAGTGGCGCAGATCACTGCTCAGGACGGCGAAAGGGCTGGCACAGACGATGCAACTACGCGTTGTCGGCCTCCACGACCCGTCCGGCACATCCCACCGCCTGCGCCGGCCCGCATCAGCCGTGGACCGGCCAACAGGCGTATCCCACGGCGCTACATCGTTCCGGTTCGGGAGCAACGATGCACTCCAACTGGGGGCAGAAGGTGCCGTACGGCGAGTCACCGGTGCCGAATGCCCGGTGCGGTTCGGGCTTCGGCCCGGTGGTGGCGTGCTGCCGGCACGTTAGAGAGGATGCTCCGACCGGCCCTGCGCACCATTTGGTAGCCGAGGCGACAGCTCGCCAACGGATACGAACGGCGCGAGTATGACGCGCGCCACGACGGGACCGGTCCTGACGTACGAACTCAAAACGCGCAGGTCAGAAGGCTGCATGATCATCTTGGTTCGCCTTGAGCATGCGAAGGTACGCCGCGACGGGTACGGCGGTTCTCCATGACCCTGACGAGTGGCGCCTGCTCGGGCGGGGGTGCCGGTGGGCACGGGTAACTCGTGGGCGTGTCCGGGCGGCCCGGCATGTGGTTGAGCAGTTCATGGTCAAGGGTGAACGTGTTGGGCACGGCTCGCGGACGGCGCCGGTGACGATCGAGGCGCCGGTTCTGGTGCCGATATCGGAGACGGAACGGGCGGCAGCGGTGTCGGTTCTCGCCGACATCTTCACGGCCTGGTGGACCAAGCGCCGCTCAGGCAAGCCATAATCGACGCACTCTTCTGCCGATGTCAGTGCGCGGCCGCCTCGCCGATCAAGGGCTCGGGCACATGTTTTGATCTTCGATTCGTGTACCTACGCCCTTGATCCGCAAGGTTTTCCTTGATCGGCGCACTGATCTGGCCGCGATCCGGCTGCTACATCGACGCCCCGGCCACCCAGTACAGCTGCTTGTGGCCGCGCGCCTCCATCGTTGCCGTGAGGTCTTCGGCGTCGGCACGTGAGTCTTTCCGAGCGACTTCGTACCGGTTGCCGTTGTCGTCCTGCCGCCGAACCATCCTGCGAACAACTGCACCACCCCGAACACGCGGGGTCGGTCGGCCCGTCAGCGTGGACGCTGGCGTACGTGCCAATACTGATGACGGCGAGCCGTCAACACCTTCTCCGGTCGGCTGGGCTACTCCGGGCGCAGCTTCGTCTGGCCGTATTCGATCGCCACGGCGGCGACGATCGCCACGAACTGTGGGCGATGCTCTCAGGGTGCACCACAGTTCATTCGCTGCGATACCTCGTCCAGCAGGAAATCCGTCGCGCCACCGGTGTTCACGCGGTGGAGCACCTGGAGCACACCGGCCGAGCCGGTCATGAGGTCGCAGGCGCAGCGCAGCAGCCCTTCACCGGGCACGGCCAGCGGTACGGTCCCGCCGGGATGTGGCACCGCGAACCGCTCGGCAGGCTCGAAGATGAAAACCTTCCGGACGTAGTCGAGCTGCCGTAGTGCGGTATCGCGGTACGACGGGTCGCCGAGGATCGCGGCCGCATCCAGCATGGCGTCGGCGATCCCGCTCATGCCGAACGCGTAACCGGGCATGGCCGTGTAGTCAACACGCAACCCACGGAGGATGGTGCGGGCGGCGTCCAGGTCGCCGTAGCGCAGCAGAACCTGCGCGACGCCCGCGGAGCCCACCTCGACGTACGGCAACAGGTTTCTGTCGTGCTCGAATACGACCGAGTCGCCGTCCCAGGGTCGGGCGTTGGCCATTTCCCAGCTCAGCGCACGCCGTCCGAACTTCAGGCAGGACTCGTCCCCGGTGATCTGGTAGATCCGCAACAGGAACATCGCGACACCGGCCTGACCGAATCCCAGACCGGTCAGCGGCCCTTCGGTCGAGAAGTCGTTCATCCAATACACGTGCTGGCCGTCGCGCTGCGCGGCGCTACACAGCGCTCGCGCGCACTCCCGCGCCGCAGCGAGATCATGTTCGCTGTGGCCGTGCAGGTAGAAGCGCAGGTTTGTCATCCCCAGCCCGGCGAGGCCGTAGTAGAAGGTGTAATCGTCGGTCTCGGACGCACGCTGGTTGGCCTGCGTCAGCAACTCGCTCGCCTGCGTGCAGAGCCCGAGATCGTCGAGTGCCCAGGCGATGCCGGCCAGTCCGCTCATCAGTCCGTTCGAGTACTCGTCAAGGTCGATGGTGGTCACCTGGTCATGCAACCAGTCGCGCCACTCGGGTCGGATCGAGTAGCCGCAGCGACTGAGCGCCCATAGCACGCCGGCGGCCCCGAAGCCAAGGCTCAACGGGTTCGTGACATGAGCAAAGGGGTCCACCGGGAAGAGCGTGTTCCGGTCGAGGTCGGCTGCGGCCTCGACGAACGCCGCAATCCCTGCCTCCACCTCGGCGAGTCGAAGCTGTCCCTCGACGACGGGTCGGCGCGCAGGGACCTCAACGCGGCTAATCAGCTCCGCCTCGTTCTCAAGGGAGCCGAGCACATCCGTGAGCGAGATCCGAGCCTGCGCCAGACCGGTGATCATCCCGTGGATCTCTCCTGGCCAGCCAAGGCGGTCGATGTAGATCCGGTAGATGTCGAAGACGTCCTCGCGCAGATACGATATCGCCGCGATGGGGAAAATGAAGTAGGCCATGATGGTCGCGACGCTGTACAGGTCGCCCTCCATGGCGGATGCGCTGGCGAAGCGCCGGGAGTGACTGAACCCCGGCGTGTACAGCTCAATCGATTGTTGCAGATGCCGGTCCTCCGCGTCGGATTCGGCCAGCCTACATGACTCCAGATCGATGACGGTGACCTCAAAGGTGTTGGGATCGATCAGCAGATTGGTGGCGCTGAGGTCGCCGAAGATCACCCGCCGTTCGTGGGCGGCCTGGATCGCGCGCGCGAATCCGCGGAAGACGGTGAGAAAGATACGCAGGAAGTGCTGCGACTGAGCAGTGTCGAACCGTAGCCTGACGAGCGGGTTGTGCTCGAACAGGATCGTACGGATGTCGGAGCCGTCGATCATCTCCTCGACGATGAAGTGGTGTTCCCAGTGGCGGAATGTGGCGAGCGGAGCTGGGAACAGGCCGATATCGGCCAGTCGGTTCAGGAACGTCCATTCGCGGGCGAGAATATCGACCGCGTCATGGCCCCGGCGTGGGTTGAGATTCGCGTGGGGACGGGCTTCTTTGATCACGACCAACCGGTTGTCGTTCGCCGTGTCCTCGGCCTGGTAGACGCCGCCGCTGTTGGAGAACTGGATGGCCTCAGTCACGCGGAAGCGACCGCCGAGGAGGTCGCCCTCGTCGGAGTCGTCGGCGGGCTTCCAGTCACTGAACGGCCAGGGCAGCCACCACGGCTGGACATACCCGGGCCGCCGGTCGTCGGCGATCGGCCCGTCCGGCCCGATGATGTATGGTGCCTTCCTGCCCATGGCATCGACAGTGTGGGTGTCGAGGAGTTGGCCGTACCGGAAGTAGAGCGCCTTGCAGTCGCGGTATCGCATGTCCGAGAGCACATAGGCGCCCTCGGCACCGTTCAGGATCTGCGCGAGATCAGTGAGGCATGCCCGGAATTCGTCGTCGTCGTTCGGGTAGATCGTGACGAGCTTGCCGGTGCTGCCCCGGGCCATGCCCTTGGAGTTGAGCATCTCGAAGATGTTGAGATCGAGAGCGATCTTGAAATCGACGCCGTGTTCAATCAGGTAGTCGATCACCGCGGCGGCAACGTCGTGCACGTTGCGCTGAGATGCCGATACATGGATCTTCCATCCCTGCTTTGGCAGGGCCGGGTTGTGCCGATAACTCCACCAGATACCCGAGCGAACGAATCGCGACCGTACCTCCTCATCCAGCGCGGATATGAAGTGCTCGCGCCGTGGCTGGTAGTAAATGTCGAGTGGATCATAAAAGAGCGTGTCGTCCCAGGCAAAGAGGAACCGATCGACCCATCGTTCGTCGTGCATGACTACCTGCCTGTATGGAGGGCGGTGCGTCCAGGTAGGGACAGCTCGGCATCCCTACCTGGACTCGTGCGTTACTTCTCTGGCGTTCCGTTACAGCACATGCTGTTGCTGCTGCTGCAGCTGTTGCCGAGCAAGCCGGACTCCGCAGATCGCGGCTGCAGGGTCTGTAGACGAAGAATGCCCATTCCATTTACCTCCTTAGTCAGTCGCGAACGTGCTCTCAGCGACGAACCGCCCGCAGGGATCCGATAGGACCTGGGTTCATGATCTGTCGATTTGATCAAGCCAACAGTAGGTAGCGCTGACACATATCCGTGGTCGACATCCATCTTCCTCGAAACTGCGGAGGCGCCTTCTATCTGCTGTTCGGGCTGACCGTCACCTCGGAGGCTACTCGATATCATGATGGCGTAAACGGCTTTTGAACTTGTTCGCACTGTCGCTAGGGATGTAGGCCAGTGCATGCGACGGGTCGACGCATTCGCAACCCTCGCTGCCCGGTACGTCACCCCGATCGACCCCCTCGACGGGATCGGGACCGACGACCTGCGGTCGGCTTGCAGTCGGGCAGCACACCGATCCACTGCCGAGGTCTGCGCCGATGAGCGCTGTGGCGCAGCGGTGGCGTCGGCGCGGGCGAAGTCGTCCACCCGAGCGCGGGTCATGCTCGGCGACGACGTGGACGGTTACCCTGCCGAGGCACGCGAGGTCTTGATCTTCGGCTGAGTGGAGTTCGAGGCGAGGCTGCCAGACTCCCGGTCCGGGCTTCGGGTTCGGCAGGCGCAGAACCGGGCAAGTGCGAGAATTCCAACGGATCGGCAGCCTGCCGGGTCTTCCGCCGACATGCGTGCCAGCGAGCGGTTTCGTCGGTCGGACGTACACTAGCCAGACGGTCTGCCGGATCACTTATCTGCCGCTGACCGCTTGGCACGCTCCGTACCGCATTCCGGCTGGCCGGCAGGATGGATGATGCTCACGAGGTGAGCTTGCGGTTGAGGTACCGCTGCTCTGGCAGGCTCGCTGTCAGTCGGGCGGCGATCCGATAGTGCTCGTTCGCGCCTTCGGCGTCGCCGTTGAGGTCGAGCAGGTGCCCGCGTACGGCGTAGAGCCTGTGGTGGCGTCGCATCGCGGGATCGTCCAGCAGCGGTTCGAGCATGGCGAGGCCCGCGGCGGGTTCGTGCGCCATGGCGACGGCGACGGCGTGGTTCAGCGTGACGGCTGGACCCGGCGCAACCCGGCTCAGCATGCCGTAGAGCAGGCTGATCTGGAGCCAGTCGGTCTCCTCATACATCGCGGCCTCCGCGTGTACGGCGGCGATCGCGCCCTGCAGCTGGAACCTGCCCACCTGGCCGCGGGGCAGGGTTTGCTCCAACAGCTCGACGCCTTCTGTGATCAGGTCGCGGTGCCACAGTGAACGGTCCTGCTCGGCAAGCGGCACGAGGTCACCGGCGGTGTCGACCCGGGCGGGCGACCGGGCGTGGGTGAGCAGCATGAGGGCCAGCGCACCAGCGACCTCGGCGTGGTCGGGTAGTGCGGCGTACAACTGCCGGATGAGCCGGATTGCCTCCTCGGCGAGCTGGACGTCGAGCAGCGCCTCGCCCGATGTCCGCGCATACCCCTCGGTGAACGCCAGATGGCACACGTCGATGACTGCGGCGACCCGGTCGGGCAGGTCCCGCTGCGATGGCATGACGAACCGCGCACCGGCCTGGCGCAGCGCCGTACGGGCACGACTGAGGCGCTGCGTCATCGTGCGGGCCGGGACGAGGTATGCGGCCGCGATCTGCTCCACCCCGAGGCCGGCCACCGCCCGTAGGCAGAGCGCGACCTGCGACGGTCGTGTCAGCGCAGGATGACAGCAGAGAAAGAACAGCCGTAGCGTGTCGTCACGGTCGTTGGTGGTTCCCTCCTGCGTTGCAGGCGGGCGTCGGGCCGCGTCCAGCGTCTCGCGGCGGCTCCGGGCCGAGTCCGTCCGAGCCCGGTCGATCAGCCGTCGTGAGGCAACGGTGATCAGCCAGGCCCTCGCCGCGTCGGGCACCCCGGCAACGGGCCATTGGGCGGCGGCCGCCTCCGCCGCGTCCTGCAGCGCCTCCTCGCAGTCCCCGAGATCGCCGTACCTGCGCAGCAGCGCCCCGAGGACGGGGGGGGGGCCCCCCCCCCCCCCCCCCCCCCCGGGCGCCCCCCCCCCCCCCCCGGGCCCCCCCCCCCCCCCCCCCCGCCCCCC
>JBBEWH010000083.1:0-9747 GCA_037414955.1 Actinomycetes bacterium KLBMP 9797 | reverse complement strand
CCACCTCGCATTCCCCTAGAGCGCCGTACCTGCGCAGCAGCGCCCCGTGGCCGTGTGGCGCCGCCCGGCGCCACACGTCCTCAAGGATCGAATCCGTCACTGCTCGTCGCCACCAGGCCACATCAGCGGTCGCAACTCCACTGTCTCGTCCGGGCCGGAGAACCGAGCGGCGACCTCCTCAGCACGCGCCCGGCTGTCAACATCGATGAGGAAGAACCCGGCGAGGTGCTCTTTCGCCTCCGAGTACGGCCCGTCGCTGGCGAGCGGTTCGCCGTCGCGCCACCGGTACAGGCGGGCGTTGGCCGGGTCGCCGAGCGCCTCACCGCCAAGCAACTCGCCGTTGGTCTGCAGCTCAGTCATCACCTGCTCGAACTCCGCGTTCAGCCGCTCACGCACGTCGACGGGCAGTGTCTGGTGTGCCGCGAGGTAGTCACTCGTCGGGTGACCCCAGGGCTGCGGGTTCGAGTGGATCAAAATGACGTACTTCATCAGGACCTCCAAGCGTGCACGACGGCCGTTCCGCCGCTCATCCGATACGTCGGAGCGCCCCCGTCGATGTCTACATCCTCCACCGGCCTTGCCGAACGCGTTCCGCCCGCACAGCCGGCCACTCGCCGGTGCAACCGGTACAGCCGACATGCGGGAAAACTGATCCTGCCCGACGCCGCAGCGGCCGACATCTGCTCACCCGCGACGAGTGCGGCCGTGTGGATCTGGCCGGGCTGCGGTCGTAGATCGATGAACAAGTGGCCACGATCCACGCGGTGCCTGGCCGCAAGATCGGGTGCACGGTCATGCCGCTGTGCGCGCATTGTCATGGCCGCAACTCGGGCGCGGTGCCTCGCGGCGTTACAGAGTTTCGTGTGTGTCGCCGGATGGCCGGGGCTGGTGGGCGGCCTGCCAGGCGTCGAAGATCTCAGGGCGCAGCCGGCCGCGGTTGGGCACGGTGATGCCGTGCTCGCGCGCCCAGGCGCGGACCTCGGCGGTGGACGGTCCTGGTGCGTCGGGCGCGCGGTCAAGCTCGCTGACCAGCGGGCCGATTCGGGTAACCGCGGCATCCTCGGTGGCAGCCCAGGCGTGCGCGGCGGCGAGGTAACGGTAGGTCAATTCCTCGGCCAGGGGCCGGGTCTCGGCATACACGATCGGTACGTTCGGCCAGCGCACCTGCAGCGCTGTTCGATACCACGGCGGCGTTGACGACGCAGGGCATCGCGCTGGCCGACCTGACACCCGAGGCGTTCCTGCACTACGTGTGGGAATCCCGGGACCATGGCCTGGCATTCAAGGGCCGCGGCGAGACGGGCCGCGGCCAGTTCCCCGGACAGTTGGCCTGGCAGGTGCTGCACGACATGGGCCATTTCCCCTCCGGCACCCCGGCGACGCTGCGCGCGGCCGTGCTCAGCGGGCGCCGCACGGTCCAGGAACTG
The DNA here is from genome assembly GCA_037414955.1 of Actinomycetes bacterium KLBMP 9797. GTDB lineage: Bacteria > Actinomycetota > Actinomycetes > Mycobacteriales > Micromonosporaceae > Phytohabitans. Next base: position 8,320 of record JBBEWH010000083.1, on the reverse strand, counting down.
CTCGACCGCTACAACATCCGCCACCAGGGTGTCCGGCAACTGCTGCTGGACTACCTGCGCCGGCGGGAGCCCGAGATGGACTACTCCACATTGGACCAGCTGTCCCGCTCGCTGGCCGGCCTGTTCTGGGCCAAGATCGAGGCCCTCGCCCCCCGGCCAGCCGGACCTGCGGATCGACGCCGAGCTCTACCAGCGGTGGCGTGAGGCGCTTGGCACCCACCAGGACGGTGGCAAACAGCGCGAGGAGTTCGAGCACATCCTGCGCTCGGTGCGCTCCTTCTACACAGACCTGCACAGCTGGGCGGTCGAGGAACCTGAGAAGTGGGCGCCGTGGGTGGCGCCATGCCCGGTCCCGGACGGCGCGCTGCGCGGGGTCATCGTCCGCCAACGGCGGCGCAAGGAGCGGATGGACGACCGGGTGCGCCAGCGCCAACCGCTGCTGCCGGTGCTCGTGGCCCACCTGGAGGACCGCTATCACCACCTGCGGGCGCTGCTCCAGGCAGCCACGCCCCTGGCCAACGGTGAGACAGTCACGGTCAACGGTCAGGCATACCAACGCGTCTGGACCACTGCCGACGACCGGCGCGCCCGGCGGGGCGGACAGGCCAACACCCGGGTCCGCGACTTGGCCACGGGAAAAGACCTCAACGTCACCACAGCCGAGGACCTCGCTTTCTGGGAATTCGCCGCGGTGGAAGTCCTTCGCCACGCGGGTATTCGCATCGAGGAGCTGCTGGAGCTCACCCACCTGAGTATCAGGCAGTATCAGCGCCCCAATGGCGAGGTCATCGCTCTGTTGGTGGTCGCCCCGTACAAGACCGATCGTGAGCGGGTTATCCCGATGTCGGCGGAATTGTTCGCGGTGATCGCCGCGATCATCCGGCGGCACACCCGGCATGGCCGCGTCATTCCGCTCATCCAGCGTTACGACAACCACGAGCGGCGGATGAGCGACCCGATGCCGTTCCTGTTCCAACGCCACACAGGTGCGGTCTCGCGCGTGATCTCGCCTGCGACGGTGCTGGTCATGCTCCGCCGCCGCTGCGCTGAGCTGGCCGAAGAGCACCCTGGCTTCCGTGCCGCCTGCTTCACGCCGCACGACTTCCGCAGGCTGCTGGCCACGGATCTGGTGAACAACGGCCTGCCCATCCATATCGGCGCGGCACTACTCGGACACTTGAATCTGTAGACCACTCGCGGATACGTCGCCGTGTTCAACGAAGATGTCGTACGCCACTACCAGGAATTCCTCGACCGCCGCCGGCAGGCGCGTTCAGCGGATGAGTATAAGCCTGTCACCGACAGCGAGTGGTCCGATTTTGAGGAACACTTCGACCGGCGAAAGGTCGAGCTGGGCGGTTGCGTGCGACCATATGGTTCCGCTTGCCAGCACGAGCACGCCTGTTTGCGCTGCCCGATGCTCGCCATAAACCCGAAGATGCTGCCACGGCTCGACGAGATCGAGGACGACCTGCTGGCCCGCTGCGCTCGGGCCGAGCACGAGGCTTGGCTCGGTGAAGTCGAGGGCATCGACCTCACCCTCACCTTCCTCCGGCAGAAACGGCAGGAGACCGAGCGCCTCGCCCGCGTCGCGCCAGTCGGGCTCGGCATGCCCAGCGTCCAGCCCACGCCAGCGACCAGTCGAGAATGAGGACATGTATCGCCTGCAAGCGGTCATCGCCGCCGAACACGTACTCCGCGATCTGGCCGGCGCATTCGAGGACGCGCGCATCGTTCCCCTGGCCAGGGCCTGTCCCTGCTGCCGATGACCGACGCACTCTTCGACGCGGTCACCGTCGCCGGGACACCCCAGCTCGAGGGGTTCTGGAAGGCACCCGCAGGTTTCGGTCGCGCCCTGGCCGCTTGCTCGGCGAACGGTCCGGTCGCCTACGTCGAGGCCGAATACTTCGGCGGAACAGGCGAACAGTCGGCCATGGTATGGGACGCCGGGCAAGTCGTCCTGGGTCATCTCCACCTGGCCGAGAAGGCCTCGGTTCCAGCCGTCGGCACACCCATCTCCCAGGCACTGCGGCGACTCGGGGTCACTAAGGAAGACCACCAGGACGAGTTTGACGCGGTTGGTCTCGGCCGACACCGCGACACAGAAGACTGGCTTCCAACCACGAGCTGATCAAGACCCGGTGGTCGGCTTCTACCCCATGGAGCCGACCACCGCGTCGAGTTCGGCGTGGAAACCCAGCGCATCGACCATCCTGCTACTCGACCAGAAGCGCTTCATCACGCCAAACGTCTTCATAGCCGGGCGCGATAACGAAACCCCAACCAGCAGGCAAGCCCAGGTAGCCGACGATCTCCGGCCGCGACGAGTAGACATGCTCGGCGTGAACCCGGCGATGCTGTCCCGCCTCGACACGATTGAGGACGACCTACTACGGCGGCGCGACCGCGCCGCGCAGGAGGGTTGGCTCGGGGAGATCGAAGGGATCGACGTGACGCTGAGCCGACTGCGCGGCAAACGCGATCAGACCCTGCGCTTGTCCAAGACAGCGACATCCGTCTACCTGGGCATCCCAACAACGGCCTCGGCAGCCGGCCAGGACCGGGCGTGACCCACCGGGCTTCGCAGCGCCCAAGAGAACCCCGGCCAGCCATGCGCCGGAGGATCCCGAATGGCAGAACGATGACAGAATTGGTCGGGTGGACGACGAGGCGCTCCAAGCGGTCGCCGGGTTACTGCGGGACCGTAACGCGATCGACGCGAAGATCGCCGCGGTGATCGGCCGTCCCATGGCCGCCGGACATCTCGGCGAGTGGATCGCCGCCCGGATCTTCGACATCGACCTGGAGTGCAACGCCACCACCGCCAGCTTCGACGGCCGCTTCAGCTCCGGCGTCCTTCGCGGCCGCACGGTCAACGTGAAGTGGTACCTCAAACGCGAAGGCCTGCTCGACCTGATCGACTCCGACGTCGTCGACTACTACCTGGTGCTGACCGGGCCAACGGCACCCGCGACGCACTCGCGCGGCACTGTCCGACCGTGGTGCATCACCTCGGTATACCTGTTCGACGCCCGACAGCTACTCAACGAGCTACGCGGCCGCGGTGTGAAGATCGGGGTAGCGTCCAGTGTCCGCGCCGCCCAGTGGGAGGCGGCGCAGATCTACCCTGAGCAGCACAGCCAGGTGCTCACGCTGCAACCGACACAGGTCGACCTGCTGCGGCGGTTCGCGCCATGACGGTTGCCTGGCAGTCCAGCGCGGAGGTCTTCGAACGGCTCCTTCGACAGCGTGGAATCGACCCCCACTCCGTCAACGACGTGGAGGCGGCCTGGGCCGCGTTCGAGGAGTTCGTCCAGACGCCGGTGAACGGCATCCTGCCGGGTGACGACTGCGACGCCGACGGGTTCATCGTGCAATGGGGCCGTTGGTCATGGAACGACAAGCGGCCCGCCCTGTGCTTCACCCGGCAGTTGGCCGTTCCCGATCCCGAGGATCCCGATGGGCAGCCAAGCTACTGGCAGGTGGAGCTGGAAATGCTCTTCCAGGACGAGGCGAGTCTGGAGGGCCTGGACGAACTCAACGAGTCCAACAGCGGCTTCAGCTTCGATCCCATTAGCCCCGCACGCGGCAGCGAGCTCGCCGCCCTGCGTGATCACTACCTCGGTCTCTACCCGCAACTATGTGTGCTCTGGCGGGCCACGCCAGTCGAGAGCCGGCTGTCACTGCATCAGGCGGACTAACCACCGTCTGCGCATCGCCGAGCGCGGCCCAGATCCTTGCGGCGATCCGCGGTTCGGTTCGCCGCGTCACGGTGTACGTGGCTCCGATGGAGTCATACAACTGGGCACTGGACATGTCGCCGCCTCCCTGGCTGTTACCATTCCACGCCACGCTCGGCAAAGTCCCACGGTGGCAGCGAGATTCAGACAGCGGCGGCTACTTCCTGCAGCCAGTGCCTGCCAGTGGTCCAGCCCAGCAGACGCCGTCCGCCGGCCGGGGTGGCTTCGTCGGTGAATCGTCCGCCCGCCGCGACGTAGCCGAGACCGACAAGGGCGGGCGCGATGCGCTGGCGAACCGGCTCGGGCGCGTCCGCCAGGTCAGTGTGGAACTGGTCGATGACGCCGCGCGAATCACCGGTGCCGGGCACGGACAGATAGAAGATCATGTGCCGCCAGGCGTACGCCATGTCTTTGATCATCGACAACGGGTGAGGGTTGCGGTCCAGCCGGGCGGCGAACCGGATCACGGTGGCGAAGGTGCGCTGGGCACTTGTGCGAGCCAAGGAGGCAGGCGGTCGCTGGTCGCCGGATGCTGAGGACCTGGGCCAGTCGTAGACCACCACGTGGCCGCAGATGGGCCGGCCAACCACATTTGGCTGGCAGTACTTTTGGCGCACGCCGCACAGGTATTCCTGATCCCGGCTATAAGCTCAGGGCACGCGGCGCAGCCGGTTCATCCGCAAACCCGGCTGCGTCGCATCACGAACGTCCTCATCTAGCGGATGACAGTGTGGGGTGATGGATCGGGTTGTCGGCGCTATGGCGTGTTCGGGGACGGCCTCTGACGAGGGAGCCCATACCGCTGGCGCTCGTCATTGCTGAGTTGTCGGTCGGGGGCTGCGTCTTCGTCTGATGGCGACCACAAGTCGGCTGGGAGCTTCCACGTCAGGGCGCTGCCGTCGTGCAGGGTACGGTCAGTGCGGCAGCCCAATGCAGTCCGACGAGGACAGGCAATCGAGGCAGTGCCGATACCGCCATCGGTTTCCCACGCTCGGGATCCCAAATGGTGAGGTCGGAGCCCGCGGCGGTTGCCAGGTAGCGGCTGTCGGGTGACCAGCATACTTCGTGGATCGGGTCGGTGTGCCCAATGCAGCGGAAGATCGTGCCGCTGTCGAGGTGTCGTATTTCCATTCGTTTGTCGATCGGAACTGCGAGCCTTGTGGAGTCGGGCGACCAGTGCAGGCTCTTGACCCGGTCCTGGTCGGTACGCCACTCGTCGATCATCTGACCGGTTCGGGGGTGCCAGATGGTCACGGTCGCACCGTCGTTCGTTCCGGCCAGGGCATGGTCATCGGGAGCCCAGTCGAGAGGACCGGCACCGGCAATGGTGCGCAGCTGCCGCCGTGTGGTCACATCCCAGACCGTGATGCGACTGGGCTCAACGCCGAAGAAGTCGTAGCTGGCGGCGGCTAGTTGGCTGCCGTCTGGCGACCAGGCGAGCGTGCCGAGCGGTAGCTGACCGTCGGTCAGGACCCCCGCCCGCTCTCCGGTGGACGGGTTCCACAGACGGATCATGGGGCCGTCCGCGCCGGCAACCATGTTCCCCGCCGGTGACCACTGAACAGTTCTGGCGTCGCCGCCGCGTAACCGGACGGTGCTCGTTGGGTCGAATCCCACGACGCGTGGGCCGGCATCGACGGTGCTGATGGCCCGCACGGTCGTGATCCGGCGCCCACGAGACGTTCCTGATGCGACCTGCGGAGAACCGACGGGACTTGCCCTTGACCAGATCCCAGACCCTCGGCCCATCAATGGAGGTAGCGGTCACGACGTGATCGTCTTTGGGCCACCACACCGCCTGGACGCCAAGGCGTTGTCGTAGGCGCCGTACCACCTCACCGGTACCGACGTCGCGGAGCACCAGGTGGTCATCCTTGTCATCCCCGGTGGCCAGATAGGCGATCATGGCGCCGTTCGGAGACCACACCAGCATATCGGCGGCGGTCACCTTCCACGTCGCCACACGGGTGCCCCCGGCAGTCACGTCGTACACCCGAAGGCTTCGCTTCCCCGTGACGTGCACGCTGATGCCCGATGTCCCCCGAGTCGGTGTCAGCACGGCGAGCCGTCGACCGTCCGGTGACCATGCCAACGTCACCGACTCGGACGTTACGGGCAACTTCAGGACCGCCTCGGTGGTCGTGCCGACGGCGAACAGGACAACGCCGTCTTCAGCAGCGACGGCCAGATGACGGCCGTCTGGCGACCAAGCCGTGCGCGAGGCGAACCCCACCTCCAAGGTGGCCACATGACTCGGACCGTCCGGGCCCACGCGGTGGATGTCCACGGTGCCGCGGTCGTACTGGCCGGCGACAGTGCCGGTCGCAGCCCAGGAAAACGTCGACAAGCCGTTCCCCGGCATACGTGGCTGGCGGCCAAGGAGGACCTCGTCAATGAGCCGCCACAGTGCTACCCGGTCGAGGGTTTCGGCGATGATGGCGTACCGCCCGTCCGGACTGAGTAACGCGCAACCGCCGACATCCTGTCCGGGCAGGTAGGCCACCGAGGCAAGCGCGCCGGATGAATTCCAGGTGCAAACCGTGCCACCGCCGTCGATCGTGCGTAGCTGGTCGAGGTCAGGTAGATAGGCCAGCGACGTCGGACCGGCCGCTTTGTCATGTGTGCGCCGCCAGGGACTCGAACCCCGAACCCGCGGATTAAGAGCGGCGTCGGCGCTTCCGTGGACGGCCACCGTCGGTAATCGCGGATCTGCGGGTGGACTTCGATGCGGTTCGCCCAGCGTTCCCGTATCTTGGGACCATCGTGAGGCGGTGACGAATCGGCACCGTGGCGAACCGGGCAGGATAGAGCATGGCTGAGGGCGTGGTCACGTGGTTCAACCCAGAGAAGGGCTACGGCTACATCACCACGCTGGCCTGCAGGGCCGGCGAGGGCCGCGTTGGTGACCGGGTCCAGGTCAACGCCACGGATATCCAGACGAATGGCTACAAGTCTCTCGACGAGGGTGAACCTGTCTCGTACGCGGTCGAGCGGGACCGGGCGGGAAGCCCCGTCGCGCGCCTGGTCACCCGGCTGGGCGGCGAGCTGTCGGGGTACCTGCTCGATGCCTACAGGACAGTCCAAGCAGCCCAGCGCACGGCTCCGCCAGCGGACCATGCCGCACGCGCCCCGCGGCGGTGGGAAGGGACCGAGCACTACGTCTTCAAAAGCGGCCGGATCACCGTGCTGGAGCGTGGACTCAGGTGGGATGCCGGCCCCGAGGCGGATCCGGTCGAGCTGGACCGCAGGGCCGCCCAGTGCGCGGTCCGAGGGCTGACCTCGCTGTGCGACGGCCTGATCAGGCCCATGTCGTTCGGCGTCACCAGGCAGTGGGTGAACACCGAGTTCGGCTATCCGTCTTGGGCGGCCGGCCCGAGTGGCAAGCCGCCGCGGTGGAACTGGTTCGTGACGACGCCGCACGCGCCGCCGACCGTCGACTCGACGTACGTGGATCCGCAGGTCATGGAGCCGGTGGCGCTCAACGAGCGGTCGATGCTGGCCCTTGTCGACCGCGCGCTGGACGACCCGTGCACGGCACCTGACGGTGAGCACCTGGAGTGGGATGAGCTGCGCGTGGACCATACCTGGGCCCGGCTGCCCGAACCCCACCCCGATCGGTACCTCGAGGACGGTGAACTGCGCATCGACGACTACGACAACGGCTCGCCCCGCCTACGGATGGCTCTTGACCGTACCCGCGATGGCCTGTGGGTGACCTCACCGAGTCTCGGCGTGTGGCATCCGTTCCTGCTGAGGGCCTACAAGCCCTTCGGTACATCACACCCTGACGTGGATGAGCTCGACGAGGTCATCTGCGTGGAGATCACCGTCAACTGGTCCCTCTGGTGGGAGCCCGGGGAAGGCAGAGCCATGCTCGACCGAGCGGTGAACCGCCTTCTCCGGCAGGGATGGCGCGACGCAAGCGCCGAGTAGCCCCAGCGTCCTGGGTGACTGGTACCACAGCCGTGACTCGTGATCTTGAGTATGCGCCGGTAGTGGCTGTGTCGGGCGCGGAGTTGGTGTCGGCGACGAGGACGACCGTGTGGTCCGTGCACTCCATGGCCAGGGCCGCGCGGCCAGCGGAAGCACCGACCGTTCCGCGCTCGTTCCGGATCGCGCTCGCGCGGAACGGTCCTGCCGTTCCGAAACGGCCAGCACGGAATGCACCCGGGGTGCGGGCCAGGGGCCAAAGCAGGTCAACAAGGGTCACTGAGGACGAGGGGAGATAGCTCACCAGCAATGTCCAGCAGGCCGGCTGCGCGGTAGCGGAGGGGAAACCCCAGGGCGCTGAGGCTTGTGGCTGCTGTGAGACGGTCCCGGTGAGAACTCAGGGCAACGGCGGACCGCGTCCTTCGTCCGATTCACGGTTGGGCTTGGAGGCTGGTGGGCTCGGGCGTCGTAGCCGGGCTGCTGGCCGCCTCCTTGCTCCTTTCCCGCGGGAGGGCGGAGCTGCTGCTGATCCACGCCGCGGCCGGCGGCGTCGGTTGTCTGGCCGGACAATTCGCCGCCGCGGCGGGCGCGCGGCGGATCGTCGGCGTGGTCGGCAACGCCGGCCAGGTCGACTACGCCCGCCGGTTCGG
>JBBEWH010000082.1:0-180411 GCA_037414955.1 Actinomycetes bacterium KLBMP 9797 | reverse complement strand
ATCCCCAGCCCGACCTACCAGCCGCCGCCTGACACCCCCGAACAGTGGTCAAGACCCAGAGCCCGGCTCCGCTGCGCTACGCCGGGCGCTGCCGCCTGCCCACTCACTCACGATTTTCGAGTCAGCTAGAGCTACTTGAGGGACGCCTTGATCATGGGGAGGCAGGTGGGGTCCCTCGGGCGAGTGACCGGTCGCGTCGCGCGTCGCGTCGCGTCGCCCATCGCGTCGATCAAGGGATCGTGCGCCGATCAAGGGCTTGGGCACCTGGAATAGAGATCAAAGTATGTGCCTATGTCCTTGATCGACGGGGAGAGAACGGGTGAGGAGGGGAGGGAGGTGGGGTGGTCGCTGGTGTGGGGAGGTCGTAACGTCGGTCTATGGAGCGTGCGCAGCGGCTTTATGCCCTGGTGGGCGAGTTGCGTGCGGTGGCGCCCGCGCCGCGGGATGTGCGGTGGTTGGCGCGGCGGTGTGGCGTCAGCATTCGCACCGTCCAACGTGACGTCCGGGTGCTGCGCCGGCTGGGTGTGCCGATCGAGGCCCGCCCGGGGTATGCGCTCGACCCGGCTCGCGCGCTGCCGCCCCTGCACATGACGCCCGGCGAGGCGGTCGCCGTCGCGGTGGCGTTGCGCCGCCTGGGTGGCACGCCGTTTCACGCCGACGCCGCGTCCGCGCTGCGCAAACTGGCGTCCGTACTGCCCGATGTGGACGATGAGAGCAACCGCCAGCTCGCCGCACGGTTGCACTTCGCGGTCGGCGACCCGGCACCGATCGTGCCCCGGGTGATCGCCGACGCCCTGCACGAGCGCACCGTGCTGCGCATCGACTACACCGATCGGCACGGTGTGCCCACCACGCGACGCGTCGAGCCACTGGGCTATGTGGGCAGCCGCGACTACTGGTACCTGGTGGCCTGGTGCCAGCTGCGCGAGGCGGTGCGGGCGTTTCGCACGGACCGGATCGAGTCGGTGGTCGCGACCGGCGACCCGGCGCCGCCGCGCCGCCTGGTCGCCGGCGACCTCGACCTCCCGAGCGACCTGGTCCGCCGCCTCACCCTCACCTGACCGAGCCGCCGCCCGCCGCCCGCCGCCCGCCGAGCCGCCGCCCGCCGCCCGCCGAGCCGCCGCCCGCCGCCCGCCGAGCCGCCGACCGCCGGGACCGCCCGTGATCAGGGCGTCCCTCAACCCGCCCACCTTCCCAGTACCACCTACGAGAACTACTTGAGGGACGCCCTGATCACGGTGGAAGGGGGCGCTTAGGATCGCGCACATGTCGAAGAGGCTTCGGTACGCGGATGCGGTACGCCTGCTCGGTGGTGAGAGTAAGTCCGTCGCGGTGCTCGACGGCCTCGCGACCGGGGTCATCGCGGCGGCCGCGGTGCCGGTGCCGGCCGTCCTCGGCCTGCTCGACGCGAAGAACGAGCTGGTCAAGCTCGGGCACAAGCTGATCGGTGGGCTCGCCGAGCGGCGCAGCGGCCTGTCCCGGCACGGGCGGACGGAGCGGCTCGCGGCGGCGCACGAGGTGATCGCGGTGACCGCCTACTTCGAGGCGCTGGGCGAGGCCGAGCTGCCGGTGCCGTTCGGCGAGCTTGAGCTCACCCGGGACGAACAGTCCAAACTGGGCGGTGGCCCGCTCGTGCGGCGCGCGTTCGAGGAGCGGTGGCCGGGGCCGTGGCCGGAGGAGGCGCGCGAGGTCTACCTGGCGACGCTCCATCGGCAGTACCGGGCGCTGTCCCAGGACGTGTTGCGGTTCGTGGAAGGGCTCGCCGTCTGGGAGCGGCTGGGGGACACGAAGCGGCGGGCGTTCGCCGCCGCGCTGGAGGGGGTACCGGACCGCGCGGTCACCCGCTATGAGGAGCTGATCCGGCAGCTGGCGGTGGACTTCCCGGAGGTCGCGTTCTGGCTCCGGGAGCGGGAGCACCGGGCCACCCGCGCGGAGCTACGCCGGTTGGGCGCCGCGCTCGACGAGGTGGGCGGGGTGCTGGCGGCGATCTCCACCGGCCGGGTACCCGATGATCGGCGCGCGGCCCTGGCCCGCGCCTACCAGGCGGAGTTGTCGCGGCCCGTCGCGGCGTCCGGTGATGTGCCGGCGGGGCTGCGGATGCCGGCGCTCGACGAGGCCTACCTGACGCCCCGCTACCGGGCCGCCTGGATCGACCCGCGGTCGCGCCCGAGCGACGAGGCGTGGTGGTCGGACATGCCGGTGCGCGACGACTTCGAGCGGTTTCTGATCGGCTATCTCACCAGCCCGCGGGCGGTCGAGGCGCCGCTGCTGGTCCTCGGCCAGCCCGGTTCCGGCAAGTCGCTGCTGACCAAGGTGCTGGCGGCGCGGCTGCCGGCCGCGGACTTCCTGCCGGTACGCGTCGTGCTGCGCGACGTGTCCGCGGTCGCCGGCGTGCAGGACCAGATCGAGCACGCGATCCGCGCCGCGACCGGCGAGCGGCTGGAGTGGCCGGCGCTGGTCCGGTCGGCCGGCGACGCCCTTCCCGTGGTGCTGCTGGACGGCTTCGACGAGCTGGTGCAGGCGACCGGCGTGAGCCAGTCCGACTATCTGGTGAAGGTCGCCGAGTTCCAGCGGCGCGAGGCCGACCAGGGCCGCCCCGTGGTGGTGCTGGTGACCAGCCGCACCAGCGTCGCCGACCGGGCCACGACGCCGGACCGCACCGCGGCGGTGCGGCTGGAACCGTTCGACGAGGAGCGGGTGGCGGCCTGGCTGGCCGTGTGGAACTCGCTCAACGCCGGCCACCTCGCCGCGCACGGGCTGACCCCGCTGACCGCCGAGACAGCGCTGCACCATCGCGAACTGGCCGAGCAGCCGCTGCTGCTGCTGATGCTGGCGCTCTACGACGCGGACGGCAACGCGCTGCAACGCCTCGGCGCCGAGCTGCGCCGCGACGAGCTGTACGAGCGGTTGCTGGGCAGCTTCGCCGCGCGCGAGGTGACCAAGCACCGGCCCGGGGTGCCGGAGCGCGAGCTGGGCCGGCTGGTCGAGCAGGAGCTGCGCCGGCTGGCCCTGGTGGGGTTCGCGATGTTCAACCGCGGCACCCAGTGGATCACCGAAGCGGACCTGGCGCACGACCTGCGCGCGGTGCTCGGCGCGCCGCCGCCGGCCGCACCGGACCAGCTGCGGGCGCCGCTGGGCGGCGCCGAGATCGTGCTCGGCCGGTTCTTCTTCGTCCACCGGGCGCGAGCGCTGCGCGACGAACACACCCTGGAGACGTACGAGTTCCTGCACGCCACGTTCGGCGAGTTCCTGGTCGCCAGGCTCACCTGGCAGGTGCTGCGCGACATCGCGGCCCGGGAGGCGGCGTCCACGTTGTCTCTCGGCGCCGGACAGGTCGACGACGACCTGCTGCACGCGCTGCTGTCGTGCGCGGCGCTGACCGCGCGGGCGCCGATCGTCGAGTTCCTGGGCGGTCTGATGGCCCGGCTGTCGACAGAGGAGCGTGCGGACCTGGCGGATCTGCTGCTCCGCCTCTTCCGCGCCGCGCATCAGCAGCGGCCCGCGCGGCGGTTCGAGGAGTACGGTCCGCGCCTGCACGTGCCGTTGAAGCACGCGGTGTACAGCGCCAATCTGCTGGTGCTGGCGGTGTGCGCGGCCGGCACCGTGCGGGGAAGTGAGTTGTTCGGCGGGCGGCCCGGTGATGTCATCGATCACTGGCACGGTGAGGCGTTGCTGTGGCGGTCCCAATTGGACCCCGAGGGCTGGACCAGCCTGGTGGAAACCCTGGCCCTGGAACGGTTTTTCGACGGTGAACGCCGGGACATCGCACTGTCCATAGACGATGGTTCGTTCGTCGTACCGCAGGTCGATCCCTATTGGACGTACGGAATGGCGCCCGACCATCCGGACCGCGGGCAGATGGCGTTCACGTACTCCGGCCAGGATCCCGCGCGCCAACAGCGCAAGGCGCACTTTCTCTGCGGCATCAACGACGACGTGACACACCACGCGCTGGAGCCGCTCGCGGCGGTGCTGGGCCCGGCCGTGCACACCATTGTCGGGGGGTCGCCGGCGGCGGCGTGGTCAGCGGTCCACGCGTTGCTCGACGTGTGGACGCTGCCGATGCGTCAGGTTGGCGAGGGCGAGCGGGAAGCCGCGTACGACCGGTGCGCGCGGATCGCGGCCACCGACTTCCCGCCGTGGCGCGCCGAGGTCAGGCGGGCGTACGCGACGCTGCTGTTGCAGCGGCTGGCCACCGACTATCAGGTTTCGGCCGACCTGGCCCGCCGCATCACCGCCCAGGTCGCCCCCCACACCCGTCCATGATCAGGGCGGGGGGGGGGTAGGAGGATGTGAGGGTGGTTGGGCCCCCCGAGGCTGGTGTGGTTGTTCAGGGCGTCCTTCAAGTAGTTAGAACTACTTGACGGACGCCCTGATCATGGAGACGTTAAGTCCCCAGGTCTCCGGCCATGCCTCGAGTGCGGGTCGTTTGGGCCATGCGGGTGGTGCGGCGGCTGGCGCCCATGGCCATGATCCCGAGGCCGAACAGGATGCACAGCACCCCGACGATGACGTTGTTGGCGATCGCGTTGTTGCCCGGCGTCGGGCCGCTGACCAGCCAGGGCGCGACGATGGTCCAGGCGCCGATCACCGGGGTCACCCAGGTGATGCCGTGCGTCCGGCCATACGCGGAGGCGAAGCCGAGGGCGAGCAGTGCGACCGCGGCACCGCAGAAGAAGTTGCTCGCGGTCAGGCTCGTGGAGGCGCCGTTGAAGCCGACTACCCACGGCGACATCGCCAGGTACAGACCGGTCAGGAGGGTGAGACCGTCGACTAGTTGAAGGGTCGGGGTCTCCGCGGCTCGGTCATATCGCGCTCTTAGTGCGGCAATGTCCGGATGTTGCTCAATCGCGGGTGTCGCAGGTGTTTGCGCCGTCATTGCGAACCCACCTCCTTGGACAAGAAGCGGTGAGCATGTCCCACTCGACCCCATTATGCGCTGATTCGTGTAGGTCTGCCAGGCAGACCACCCATGATCAGGGCGTCCTTCACGTCGGTCTAACTACGTGAAGGGCGCCCCGCACCTAGGGGAGGGGGTTAAACCTGCGCCCCCCTTGACCGGGGCGCCAACCCCGTCGCTATCCCGACGTGAAGGACGCCCTGATCATCGGGAAGGGGATACAGCTGGCGTGACGGTCAGCGTGCCGGCCAGCGCGTCCAGGGTGGCCGGCACCCCGACGGGCACGGTGAGCTGCCCGACGCCGTGCCCGATCGGCAGGCCGCCGAGCACCGGTACGCCCAGGTCGGCCAGCCGGTCCAGCAGCACCTCCGCCACGTCGACCGCCCACTCGTCGGCGCAGTCGGTGAACTGCCCGACCGCCACGCCCGCGACCCGCGCCAGCGCACCCGTCCGGCGGAGGTGGGTGAGCATCCGGTCCACCCGGTACGGCGCCTCGCCGACATCCTCCACGAGCACGATCGCGCCGGTCAGGTCGGGCATGTCCGGGGTGCCCACAGAGGACGCCAGCAGGCTCAGGTTGCCGCCGATGAGCGGGCCGGTCGCCGTACCCGGAATCGTCACCGGCGCGGTGTTCTCGCTCTCGACCCGCTTGACCACGACGGGGTCCGTGGTCATCAGCGCGGCGCGCAGCGACTCGGCCGACGCGGCCGGTGTGCGCTGCTCGAGCCACGCCACCCCCGGACCGTGCACTGTGGCCAGTCGGGCGCCCCGCCAGAGCGCGAGTTGCAGGGCGGTGATGTCGGAGAAGCCGGCCACCACCTTCGGGTCGCGTCGCACCACGGACATGTCGATGGCGTCGACGACCCGCTGCGCGCCGTAGCCGCCGCGCGTGCACAGCACGCCGCGCACCTCCGGATCGGCGAAGGCGGCGTTGAGGTCGGCCGCGCGTAGCGCGTCGACGCCGGCGAAGTAGCCATGCCGGGCGTACGCGTTCGGCGCCAGCACCGGGCGCAGGCCCCAGCCGGTGAGCAGCTCGATGCCGCGCGCCACCCGCTCGGGCACCGTCGGCCCCGACGGCGACACCAGCATGACCGCGTCGCCCGCCCGCAACGCGGGCGGCCGCACCACCTCATCACCCCGCACGCCCCGAGGGTACCGGCACACCTCCCATGATCAAGGCGTCCTTGATGTCGCTAGAGCTACGTGAGGGACGCCCTGATCATGGGGGTGGTTAGGCTCGGGGGGTGACTACGGCGCTGGTGGTGGAGAACGACTCGTCGGGCGATCCGCGGCGGTTGGGGGAGTGGCTGACCGAGGCGGGGCTGGGGCTCGACGTGATGCGGCCGCACGCCGGCGACGCGCTGCCGGCCGCCCTCGACGGATACGCCGCGCTGGTGGTGCTCGGCGGCCCGCAGCGGGCGTACCCGCCGGGCGCGCCCTGGTTCGACGACCTGGAGGCGCTGCTGCGCAAGGCGAACCGGTACGGCGTGCCCACGCTCGCCATCGGTCTCGGCGCTCAGCTGCTGGCCAGCGCGCACGGCGGCACCGTGGAGCGCAGCCCGGCCGGGCCGGAGATCGGGCCGGCGCTGGTCGGCCGGCGGGACGCGGCGGCGGAGGACCCGCTGTTCCGGTACGTGCCGCTCGCGCCGGACGTGCTCCAGTGGCACCGCGACGAGATCACCGAGCTGCCGGCCGGCGCCGTGCTGCTGGCCGCGTCCACCCGATACCCGCATCAGGCGTTCCGGCTCGGTGAGCGGGCCTGGGGACTCCAGTTCCACATCGAGTGCGACACCGCCATGATCGCGAGCTGGGCCGCCACCGCGCCCGACCTGGCGCCCGACGACCGGGACGCGGTGGTGGCCGCCTGCGACGCGGTCATGGTCGACGTGGAAGAGGTCTGGCAGCCGTTCGCCGCCCGGTTCGCCGCGCTGGCGCTGGGCGAGCTGCGCGACATTCGCCGTCCGCTGCCAGTTTTGGGACAGTAGGAGGGTGACTCCGCTCCCGCGTTCGCGCCCGTCCTGGGGGACGGTGGCCTCCGCGTGAACCGGCCGATCAGTGCGGAGGGGCGGCTGGCCCGGTACGGGTTCGGCGCCCGCGCGGCCGAGCTGCTCGGGCCCGACGGGCTCGGGCTGTGGGACGCCGCCGCCCAGGAGCCGGTCGACGCGGCGGCCGCGGACCTGCTCATGGGCCTGTCCCGGGCCGCCGACCCGGACCTGGCGCTGCGCCAGCTGCACCGGCTCATGGAGGCCGAGCGCCGGCCGGTGCCGCACCGCGGGCCCACCGCGGCGACCGACGGCCCGGGCGTGCTCGCCGCGTTGGCCGATGACCAGGGGCTGCGGCGCCGCCTGATCGCGGTGCTGGGCGCGTCGTCGGCGCTCGGCGACCACCTCGTCGCCAACCCGGCTGACTGGTCCACATTGGCCACTCCGAAGGACGGCGTCGCGCCGAACGGTGACAGTGGACTGGCGCTCGACGGTGCGACCGTGCCGGCGTTGCGCCGGGCGTACCGGCTGGCGCTGTTGCGGATCGCGGCGGCCGACCTGACCGGCAACCGCAGCCTGGAGCAGACGATGGCCGCGCTGTCGGCGCTGGCCGACGCCACCCTCGCGGCCGCCTACGAGATGGCGGCGGCAGCGGTCGGGGCGAGGCCCCGGCTCGCCGTCGTCGCGATGGGCAAGTGCGGTGGCGACGAGCTGAACTATGTGTCCGATGTAGACGTCATCTTCGTGGCCGGCGGCGACAAGGATCTGCCCGCCAGCACCACCATCGCGGCCGGCCTCATCGAGATCTGCGGGCAGGTGGCGTGGCCGGTCGACGCGGCGCTGCGCCCCGAGGGCAGCCGCGGTCCGCTGGTGCGCACCCTGGCCAGCCACCTCGCGTACTACCGGCGGTGGGCGCGCACGTGGGAGTTCCAGGCGTTGCTGAAGGCGCGCCCGGCGGCCGGTGACGAGGCGCTCGCCCGGGAGTGGATCGACCAGCTCGCCCCGCTGGTCTGGCACGCCGCCGAGCGGCCCGAGGCCGTCGACGACGTGCGCGCGATGCGCCGCCGGATCATCGAGAACGTACCGCCGCGCGAGCTGAACCGGGAGATCAAGCGCGGGCCGGGCGGGCTGCGTGACATCGAGTTCGCGGTGCAGTTGCTGCAGCTCGTGCACGGGCGGGTCGACGAGTCGCTGCGGGTGCCCGGCACGCTGCCCGCGCTGCGCGCGCTCGTCGCCGGTGGCTACGTGGGCCGGGCCGACGGTGAGGCGCTGCTGCGCGGGTACCGGTTCCTGCGCAATGTGGAGCATCGGCTGCAGCTACAGGCGTTGCGGCGCACCCACACCGTGCCCGCCGACCCGGCCGGGGTGCGCTGGCTGGCGCACGCGCTTGGGTACACGGGCACACCGGCGCGGGCCGCTGTCGAGGCGTTCCGCGCCGACTGGGTCGGGCACGCGGCGGAGGTACGCCGGTTGCACGCGAAGCTGCTGTACCGGCCGCTGCTGGAGGCGGTGGCCCGGGTACCGGCCGAGTCGTTGCGGATGGGGCCGGAGTCGGCGCGGCGGCGGCTCCAGGTCCTCGGGTTCGCCGATCCGGGCACCGCGCTGCGGCACATCGAGGTGCTCACCGGCGGCGTGTCCCGCACCGCCGCGATCCAGCGCACGCTGCTGCCGGTTTTGCTGGACGAGTTCGCCGACGCGCCCGAGCCGGACCGCGGGCTGCTCAGCTACCGGCACGTCTCGGAGAAGCTCGGCAGCACACCGTGGTATCTGCGGCTGCTGCGCGACGAGGGCCCGGTCGCGTCCCGCCTCGCGCGCGTGCTCGGCCTGTCCCGGTACGTGAGCGATCTGCTCGCCCGGGACCCGGAGGCCTTGCGCCTGCTGGCCGACGACGCCGAGCTGACACCGCCCACAGTGGACGTGCTGCGCGCCGGGTTCGCCGCCGCGGCCGACCGCCACGGCGCCCCCGCGGAGGCCACTCGGGCGATCCGGGCGCTGCGCCGCCGCGAACTGCTCCGGATCGCCTGCGCCGACGCGCTGTGCCGGGCGGGCCCGCTCGCGCCCCACGAACCGCTCGACGTCATCGGGGTCGGAACCGCGCTCTCCGCGGTCACCGACGCCACGCTCGCCGCCGCGCTGCGGGTCGCGCTCGCCGCCCAGCCGCCCATGCCCGGACTGCGCTTCGCGGTGATCGGGATGGGCCGGCTCGGCGGGTACGAGATGAGCTATCCCTCCGACGCCGACGTGCTGTTCGTCTACGAGCCGCCGCCCGGCACCCCCGAGGACCGGGCCAGCGCGGCCGCGCACGCGGTCGCCGAGGAGCTGCGCCGGCAACTCGGCGCGCCCGCCCCGGATCCGCCGCTCGGAGTGGACGCCGGCCTGCGGCCGGAGGGCCGGCAGGGGCCGCTGGTGCGCAGCCTGGCGGCATATGAGCAGTACTACGCGCGCTGGTCCAAGGTGTGGGAGGCGCAGGCGCTGCTGCGTGCCCGGTTCGTGTGCGGCGACGCTGATCTCGGTGCGCGCTTCGAGGCGCTCGCGGATCGGGTGCGCTACCCCAAGGGCGGGCTGACCCGCGAGCAGATCGTCGAGATCCGGCGGATCAAGGCGCGGGTGGAGACCGAGCGGATGCCTCGGGGCGCCGATCCGGCCACGCACGCCAAGCTCGGTCGGGGCGGGCTCGCGGACGTGGAGTGGGCGGTGCAGCTGACCCAGCTCCGGCACGCGCACGCGGTGCCGCGGCTGCGCGCGACGCGTACCCTCGACGCGCTGACGGCCGCCCGCGCCGCCGGCTTGATCGCCGCCGCGGACGCCGCCCTCATGTCGGCGGGGTGGACCCTCGCCGCGCGGGTACGCAACGCGCTGACCCTGGTCCGCGGCCGCCCGACCGACCAACTCCCGAGACACGGGGTGGACCTGGCCGGCGCGGTCCGCCTACTAGGCGCCCGCGACAGCGGCGAATTCCTGGACCACTACCTCCGCACCACAAGACGCTCGAGAGCCGCGGTAGAACGCGTCCTCGCGTCCCCCTAGACCCCGCCGATCTTGCACTTGTCAGGCGGCAAATCGGGCATCTGGGCATGACAACCGCAAGATCGACGGGGTTAGGAGGTGATGGTGTAGCGGCCCGGGCCCGGGACGCGCACGAGGAGCCAATCGCCGCTCGGGACGAGGGTGGCGCCGTCGCTGGCGGTGAGCCAGCGGGACGGGCGTATGCGGACCGCGTAGGTGCCGGGGGCGGGGGCGTCGAAGGTCAACGTCGCCGCGTCGTGTGCGACCAGGGTCGCGGGGGCGGCTACCAGGGGGGTCGGGTTGGGGACGGCGTAGAGGCGCCAAGGGCCGCCTCGCCAGACCTCGGGGAGCATTTCGGTGGCCAGGGCCGCCTCGGCGCGGCCCACCCAGGACAACTCCGCGTCGGGTACGGCGACGTAGGTCACCGCGTTGTCGACGAGCCACGCGCGGTAGGTCTCCGGGATCAGCGGCACTCCGGTGCCGGCCGCGCCCGGCACGGTGGTGAAGAAGAGCGGGTTCCGCGCGATGTCGGCCTGCCGCAGCCAGCCCCGGGCCAGCGGGAAGTCACCCAGGTAGGCCGCCTCCCAGTAGTCGCGGGTCGGCGGGATCTCGATCCGGCCGTCGGGCGCGCGCCGCCGCAACTCGGCGAGCAGCGGCGCGAAGTACGCCCGGTCGCTGGTCGGGTTGCCGGCGTCCCGCAGGTCGTCATGGTTGACCGGCGGCTGCCACCAGTACCCGACGGCCAGGATCGTGACCAGGCCAGCGGCGGCGAGGCGGCGCCGGTGCCGGCGGGGGAGCCGGACCCGGGCGGTGATCCGCGGGGTCTTGGCGCCGACGGGCGGCCGGGGCACCCGGACGCACGCGGCCAGTACCGGCAGCGCGAACATCACCACGAGGCGGGTCGCGTTCAGCCCGACGGGGGTGTGGACGAGGGCGGCGGCCAGGACGCCGGCCGCGGACAGCAGGGCGCCGATCCGCACCGGTCGATAGCCGACCAGCGCCGCCACGGCGAGGCTCGTGACGACGGCGTGCACGGTGTCGGTGCGGCTGATGTTCATCCAGCCGCCCTCGCCGAACAGGACGGACGTGACGGCGAGCGGGCCGGCAGCGGCCACCGCGAGGGTCGCCCCGGCCGCGGGGCGGCGAGACAGGATCAATGCCACGCCGGCCAGGCCGACGAACAGGCCGGCCACCGGGCTGGTGGCGGAGGCGAGGAGCGCGCCGGCCGCCGCGCCGGCGTACCGGATGCGGTTGTGTGTGGCAGTGAGCGCGAGTAGCGCGACCAGGCCGAACGCGACGCCAAGCGCGTACGTCACGCGGCCCGAGACCAGGTTGCCCGCGATGCAGGCGGCGCCGACCAGCCCGCCCAGCAGCGGTCGCGGCACGCCGGTGCGGACCAGCAGCGCGGCGAACGCCAGCGCGGCGCCGACCACGGCGAGCGCGCCGGTCACCCGCACCCCGAGCAGCGCCATCACGGCCGGCGACACCAGGCTGTACCCGAACTGGTTGACGCCGCCGTACCAGCGCAGGTCGACCGGGGTCAGGCCGTGCGCGGCGAGGAATTCGGCGCGGGCCACCTGGGCGGACAGGTCGGAGCCCATCGTGGGCAGCGCCAGGTACACGCCGGCGAGCAGGACGGCGAAGATACCCACGGCGCGCACCGGAACACCGTACTGGCAGCATGGTTTCGTGGGTAGGAAGGTCGCCGTCGTGGTCGCCGCAGCCGTAGCGACGGCCGCGTTCCTCAGCGTGGCGACCATCCGGCACGGCTTCTTCGACCTCAACGTCTACTTCGGCGCGATCAACTACTGGGTGCACGACGGCGGCCAGATCTACGACTGGGTCCGGCTCAACAGCCGGTACGGGTACACCTATCCGCCGTTCGCGGCGCTGGCGATGCTGCCGATGGCGTACGTCCCGTGGGTGGCCGCGATCGTGATCAGCGTGACCGCCGCCGTGGTGACCAGCGCGCTGCTGGTCTGGTGGCTGGTGGACCCGATCGCGCGCCGCGAGGGCTGGACCCGGTGGTACGCCTTCGCGCTCGCCGCCTGCCTGGTCGCCGCGTTCGAGCCGATGCGCGAGACGGTGAGCTTCGGGCAGGTCAACACGCTGCTGCTGTTCCTGGTGGCGGTCGACATGCTGTGGCTGGTCGGGCGGGGCAGCCGGTGGGCCGGCGTCGGCATCGGCCTGGCCACGGCTGTCAAGCTGACGCCCGGCATCTTCATCGTGTACCTGCTGGTCACCCGCCGATGGCGGGCGGCGCTGGTGGCGTGCGGCGCCGCCACTGGTGCCACCCTGGTGGCCGGCGCGCTGGCGCCCGACGCGTCCCGGGAGTTCTGGACGCAGGCGCTGTGGAACACCGACCGGGTCGGCTCGCTGTCCTTCGTGTCGAACCAGTCGCTGCAGGGGGTGGTGGCGCGGCTCGATCCGCTGCACCCGAGCCGGCCGCTGTGGCTGGTGCTGGTCGTCGCGACGCTCGTCGCGTGGGCGTGGCGGGTGCGCCGGGATCCCGACGTGCGCACCGGGCTCGCGCTCACCGGCGTGCTCGGCTGCCTGGTCAGCCCGGTGACCTGGGTGCACCACCTGGTCTGGCTGCTGCCGGCGCTGATCCTGCTGGTCGACCGCGCGCTCGTCGTGCGGAACCGGCGGCTGCTCGGCTTCGCGGTCTTCGCGTACGGGTTGTTGATCAGCCGGTTCGTGTGGATCTGGGAGCGCGGGTCGGGCGGGGTGATCGGCTTCCTGGGCAGCAACGCGTACGTCTGGGTGAGCCTCGCGCTGCTCTTCGTCCTCCCCGATTCTTCAAGATCAAGGCGTCCTTCAAGTCGGCTGCGGGTAGGGGAGGTGGGCGGGGGCTTGAAGGACGCCTTGATCTTGAAGGGGTGACCGTTCAGCGCGGGGTGACCGCTCAGGAGGGCGCGGCCGAGACGACGATGGAGCCGGCGGCCTTGTCGTGGAGGCCGCGCCGGCGGTCGTCCATGATCAGCGCCGGCACCACGAGGGCCAGCAGCACGCCGCGCACCAGCGCCCGCACGATGCCGATGCGGCCGCCGTCGGCGAACGAGACGCACCGCACCCGGGTGACCGCCATGCCCGGGGTCTGCGCGAACAACCCGATGAAGAACGCGTACTCGGCGATCAGTACCGCGACCGGCGGCCATCCGTCGCGCACCGGATCACCGAAGAAGTTGGACACCAACAGACACAGGACCCAGTCGACGACAAGGGCCCCGAAGCGCCGGCCAAGGCTTGCCGGCTCGTACCGGATGTCCGTATCCGCGCTCATGAACAGCGAGCGTAGTCCGCAGTTCGGGACGCGCGGAAAGCGACTGGTTACGGGGCGCTGCGAACGGTGTATCGTCCGTTCGGATGCACTGGTGACGACCTGTTAGTTCCGGACGTGACGTAACACGGCGGAAACAATAGAGACATGGCCGGGCAACGGCACGGCCATACCGTCGCGACCAGCCAGCCACACCGGCGGCGGCGATGCCGCCAATCAGCTCAGCGACGTGCCAGGAGGACGTGTTGTTCGCCAATCCCGAGGAACTCCTTCGGTACCTCAAAGACGAGGGCGTGAAGTTCGTCGACGTTCGGTTCTGTGACCTGCCGGGTGTCATGCAGCACTTCAACACCCCGGTCGAGTCGGTCGACGAGAGCATTTTTACGGACGGCCTCGCCTTTGACGGCTCGTCGATCCGCGGCTTCCAGCAGATCCACGAGTCCGACATGTTGCTGCTGCCGGACGTTGCCAGCGCCTTCATCGACCCGTTCCGGGCCCAGAAGACCCTGGCGTTGAACTTCTTCATCCACGACCCGTTCACCCGCGAGGCATACTCGCGTGACCCCCGCAACGTCGCCAAGAAGGCGGAGGCGTTCCTGGCCTCCAGCGGCATCGCCGACACCGCCTACTTCGGCGCCGAGGCGGAGTTCTACATCTTCGACTCCATCCGGCACGACACCAGCGCCAACGCCGCCTACTACTACATCGACTCGATCGAGGGCGCGTGGAACACCGGCGCTGACGAGCCGGGTGGCAACCGCGGCTACAAGACCGCCTACAAGTCCGGCTACTTCCCGGTGCCGCCCCAGGACCACTACGCCGACCTGCGCGACGATGTCGTGACCAACCTGCTGAAGGTCGGCTTCACGGTCGAGCGGGCGCACCACGAGGTCGGCACCGCCGGCCAGGCCGAGATCAACTACAAGTTCTCGACCTTGCTGCACGCCGGTGACCAGCTCCAGCTGTTCAAGTACATCGTGAAGAACACCGCCTGGCACGCGGGCAAGACCGCGACGTTCATGCCCAAGCCGCTCTTCGGTGACAACGGCTCCGGCATGCACACCCACCAGAGCCTGTGGCTGAACGGCGAGCCGCTGTTCTACGACGAGACCGGCTACGCAGGCCTGTCCGACACCGCCCGGTGGTACATCGGTGGTCTGCTGCACCACGCGCCGTCGCTGCTCGCGTTCACCAACCCGACGGTCAACTCCTACCGCCGGCTGGTGCCGGGCTTCGAGGCCCCGGTCAACCTGGTCTACTCGCAGCGCAACCGGTCCGCCTGCACCCGCATCCCGGTGACGGGCAGCAACGCCAAGGCCAAGCGCGTCGAGTTCCGGGTGCCCGACCCGTCGAGCAACCCGTACCTCGCCTTCTCGGCCATGATGATGGCCGGCATCGACGGCATCAAGAGCAAGATCGAGCCGCCGGAGCCGATCGACAAGGACCTGTACGACCTGCCCCCGGAGGAGTGGGGCGCGGTCAAGCAGGTGCCGGGCTCGCTGCCCGAGGTGCTCGACAAGCTGGAGTCGGACCACGACTTCCTGCTCGAGGGTGGCGTGTTCACGCCCGACCTGATCGAGACCTGGATCTCCTACAAGCGGGAGAACGAGGTGGACCCGATCCGCCTCCGTCCGACCCCGCACGAGTTCGCGCTCTACTACGACGTCTGATCGAAAGTCCGGGTACGTGTGGGTCGGTGCGCCTCGGCGCCCCGGCCCACACGTTTTTCGTGATCAGGGCGTCCTTCATCCTGCGGCGGCATCGCTCCGGCCCCACTTTGATACAGGGCACTAAGACCTGTCGGTGCCGGTGATGCGGCCTGATTGTGGCCAGTGGCGCAACCGGGTTCAGGCGGTCTGTCCGGGTTCGCGCCCGGTGGTCGCCGATCGCGCGAGGCCACGCCGTCCAGTGCTGGCCCACGCGTCCGCGCCGCGAGTGCTTGTCGTTGCGTCCGTGCCGCTGGTGGAGGCCCTTACGTCCGCGCCAACCCGTTGATCGAGGGCTTGTCGTCGTGATCGGCCGCCGATCAAGAAGCCTTGCCCCTTCGGGCTGTCCGCGGGGCGGGGGCGAAACTCGCAGCACCGCCGCCCTCAAGGGACCCGCCTTGATCGTTGTCCCAAAAACCACCCGACACGCCGTGCCTCCCGTGGTTTTCGGGACAACGATCAACAACCGCCCTCCCTCGGTGCTCACCGGCCTTGATCATGAGAGGTGGGCGATGATGCGGTGGAGTTCGGCGCGGTAGGCGTCAAGGAACTCGGGCGAGTCGGGGGAGTGGCCGGTCAGGCGCCGCGCGACCTGGGGCAGGAGCACCGGCGCCGCCGCGGCTGCGAACAGCACGAGCTGCAGGTACGCCGGATCGAGGTCAGCGGCCAACTCGCCGGCCGCCTGGCGGCGTCGCAGGTCGTCCACCATTCCGGCGAAGTAGACGTCGTGCTCGCCGTCCGCGGTGACTGCCCCACCGGCTTCGCCGGCCTCGCCGGTCTGAGGGGAGCCGCCGGGCGCGCTCACATTGCCGCCACCGACCTCGCTGGCCCTGTGAGCCTTGCCGTCACCGCTGCCCTCGGCGGTCTCGGCAAACCCGCCGGTCTCGACAAACCCGCGGCCCTCGCTGGTGGCGCGAACGTCGCTCGCGCCGGGAGCCTCGCTGACGCCGGGAGCCTCGCTGGCGCTGCGAGCCTCGCTGGCGCTGCGAGCCTCGCTGGCGCTGCGAGCCTCGCTGGCGCTGCGAGCCTCGCTGGCGCTGCGAGCCTCGCTGGCGCTGCGAGCCTCGCTGGCGCTGCGAGCCTCGCTGGTCTTGGCCGGGTCGTTGGTCGTGGCGCTGGGCTCGGGGGCTAGGGCTTCCCAGGCGAGCAGGCGGGTCCAGTGGCGCTGTTCGACGCTGGCACGCACGAAGTTGTCGATCACCTGCGCCAAGGGCAGGTCGTCGGTGCCGAGCCGGCCGCTCATCTCGCGCCACCGCTCGGTCAGCGCCCGGTACAGCCCCGCCTTGCCGTCGAAGTAGTACGAGATGAGCTGCTGGTTGACGCCCGCGCGCCGGGCGATCGCGCTGGTCCGGGCCCCGGCATAGCCATGTTCGCCGAACTCCACGAGCGCCGCCTCCAGGATCCGCTCCTGGGTGCGCTCGGGGTCGCGTTTGCGTTCGTCCGCTGCGGGCGATCGTCGGGCAGCCACCTCGTCACGATATCCGACATGACCCAATCAAACGTTCACTTGAAAGTGTCATGTGGATGAGTAAAACTGGGGGCATGACTAACGTACTGGTGATCGGCGGCGGGATCGGCGGCCTCTGCCTCGCGCAGGGCCTGCGGCGGGCCGGCGTCGACGTCACGGTCTACGAGCGCACCCACAGCCGCGACGACTGGCTGCAGGGGTATCGCATCCACATCAACCCGCGCGGCAACGAGGCCCTGCGCGACTGCCTGGCTCCCGAGAACTGGCAGGCCTTCCTGCGCACCGTCTCGCACGGCGAGAGCTTCGCGTTCGTCACCGAGGACCTGCGTGACCTGCTCGTCCTCGACCCGGAGTTTCTCGGCGGCGACCCGGATCCCGCGCACCAGCATTACGGGGTCAGCCGGATCAAGCTGCGCGAGGTCCTGCTGACCGGGCTCGACGGCGTGGTGCGGCACGGCAAGGTCTTCGAGCGTTACGAGCGGACCGCGGACGGTCGGGTCGTCGCGCACTTCGCCGACGGCTCGTCCGCCGTCGGCGACCTCCTCGTCGGTGCCGACGGCGCCAATTCCCGGGTACGTGGACAGTTGCTCCCGCACGCGCGGCGCCTCGACACCGGCGTGATCACGATCGCCGGCAAGTACTTCCACGCGACGGGCGCCGACCTGCCACCGGAGCTGACGGCCCGGGTGAACAACGTGCTCCCGGCCGGTCGCGGGTCACTCTTCACGGCGGTCTGGCGGGCCGACGACGGCGGCGACTACACCCTCTGGGGGTACGCGGACGCGGCTGGCCAGTTCCCGGGGCTCGATCAGCTGGGCGGGGCGGAGCTGCGCGACCTGGTCCACGACAAGATCGGTGATTGGCATCCGGCGCTGCGCCGGCTGGTCGCGGCGTCGGATCCCGACACCGTCAACGCGATCCGCATCCGCAGCGCCACGCCGGTCGAGCCGTGGCCGACCGGGCCGGTCACGCTGCTCGGCGACGCGATCCACAACATGACCCCGATGGCCGGCATCGGTGCCAACACCGCGCTGCGCGACGCCAGCCTGCTGTGTCGCCAGCTGATCGCCGTCCGCGACGGGCGGGCGGGGCTCGTCCCGGCGGTCCGGGAGTACGAGCGGCAGATGATCGACTACGGGTTCGCGGCGGTCAAGCAGTCACTGCGGAACGCCAAGCAGGCGGCGAACCCGCGCGGCCGCCGGGTGTTCCGCACGGTCCTGCGGACGGCCGCCGCGGTGCCGTCCCTGAAGCGCGCCATGTTCGGCAAGATCGGCCAATGACCGCGTCACCACCATGATCAAGGCGTCCTTCAGATAGCTAGAACGACTTCAGGGACGCCTTGATCATGGGGAACTGCTAGGAGCGGAGGCCGGCGCGGCGCAGCACTACGTCGCCGATGAGGATGGCCGCGATGCCGGCGGCGACCACGATGAGGAAGATGTCCTCGGTCCGGCCCGTGTGGTTGCCGATCAGCATCGACAGCAGGGCGAGGATCGTGACTACGCCGCCGATGCGGGCGGATTTCCGGTGCCCCGGCTTGTGCTGGTCGGGTGAGGTGACCGGCTCGCTTCCCGCCACGTCAGTTCCTTCCACTGAGTACAAGAATCTCTTCCACTACTACAGATTCGCGCTAAGTCTGGCACGCTCACCCGCCACCTCCGCGCCCACCCTCCCATGATCAAGGCGTCCTTCAAGTAGTTCTAACGACTTGAAGGACGCCTTGATCATGGGAGGGGGCGGTGGCGGCGGACCAGTTCCTCCAGGGATTTGAGCTCGGCGGCCAGGGCGGCGCGGCCGCGGGCGCTGATCCGGACCCAGGTGCGCGGCCGGCGGCCGTGGTAGCCCTTCTCCACCTCGATCAGCGCCGCCTCCTCCAGCACCGCGAGGTGCCGCGACAGGTTGCCGGCGGTCAGGTCCAGCGCCTCCCGCAGGTAGCCGAACTCGACCCGCTCGGTTTCGGCCGCGATCGTGAGGATGCCGAGCCGGTGCCGCTGGTGGACGGTGTCGTTGAGGCCGTTGGTGGGATGTGTGGTCATGCCGACTTCCGGGGCCGGAGGAGCGTGATCGCGCCGCCGGCGAGCAGGATCGCCGCCGGCAGGGCCGCCACGATCGCGAACGTGTACGAGGACACCGTGTCGACAGCGGCGGAAGCCAGCAGTACCACAACGGCGAAGCCGGCGGCCAGCAGTGCCAGTGTGCGGCTGCGTTCCAGCCGGGCGAGCACGACCAGCCCGGCCGCGATGATGAGGTGTGGGAGCAGGCCGCGCCCGCTGAGGGTGGCCAGCGGCGCGACGGCGCCGAACGGTGCGTTGGAGTTGATGAGCAGGAATTCGAGCACGAACGGCGCGGCCACCCCGATGGCGATGCCGATGACGCCGGCGATCAGGTACGGCCGGACGGGCGTCGCCACGCCGACCCGGTGAGCGTGCCACCGGTACCACGCGAGGGTGGCCAGATAGCCGAAGAGGAGGGCGACCAGCCAGTACGCGCCGAGCGCGGCGGACCTGTCGAGAAAGTCGCCGCCGAGCCCGGTCACCGCGGGGTTGTCCGGCGGCGACTGCGAGGTCAGCTGGTCGGCCGGGCCGGTCGCGTCGGCCGGCTGGATGTAGAGCGGGGTGGCGCCCAGGGTGAGCAGGCCAGACAGGAGCAGCGGTACCCCGTATCCCTGGCGGTCGGCGCGGGCGCGGAGCCGGAGCGTGCGGACGTCCGTGAGGAGGTGCGCTTCGTCGGTCATGCCAATAGGTTTGCATCGCAAACCTCGTGGGTCAAGAGCGCGGTCCAACTATCGGCCCGGTAGCGTTTCGACACGGGACAGCAGGAGCCGGACCGAGGGAGTAGTAGCCGTGCGAGTGACGGGTACCGGACACGCGAGCATGCGGATCGACACCGGCGCGGGCAGCATCCTGTGCGACCCGTGGGTCAACCCGGCGTACTTCGCTTCGTGGTTTCCGTTTCCCGACAACTCCCAGCTCGACTGGGAGACGCTGGGGCAGGTCGACTACCTGTACGTGTCACACCTGCACCGCGACCACTTCGACGCCGAGAACCTGAAGCGCCACATCTCCAAGAAGGCGACCGTTCTCCTCCCGGAATACCCGACGAGCGAGCTGGAAGACGAGCTGCGTGAGCTCGGCTTCACCAGCTTCATCCGCACCAAGACCGAGGAGGTCGTCGAGCTCGACGGCGGCCTGAAGGTCATGATCCAGGCGCTGACCAGCCCCACCGACGGGCCGATCGGCGACTCCTCGCTCTGGGTCGAATACGACGGGATCCGCCTGCTCAACCAGAACGACGCCCGCCCCTCCGACCTGTCGCTGTTCGCCGAGTTGGGCCACGTGCACGCGCACATGCTGCAGTTCTCCGGCGCGATCTGGTACCCGATGGTCTACGAGCTGCCGCAGACCGCGAAGACCGCGTTCGGCAAGCAGAAGCGGGAGCGGCAGTTCGACCGCACCTGGCGGTACATCGACGACCTCAAGGCGTCGCACGTCTTCCCGATCGCCGGTCCGCCCTGCTTCCTCGACGACGAGCTGTGGCAGTTCAACGACCTCTTCGGTGACGAGGGCAACATCTTCCCCGACCAGCAGGTGTTCGTCGAGGAGTACGCGAAGGTCGGCGGCGCCAACGCGGTGGTGCTGCTGCCGGGCAGCGTGTCCGAGATCACCGCCGACGACTGCCGCACCACGCACCCGGTGCCCGACGTGGCGGAGTTCTTCGCCAACAAGGAGCAGCACCTGCGGGACTACCAGGAGCGCAAGCGCCCGGTGATCGAGGCGGCCAAGGCGACCTGGCGGCATCCCGAGATCGACGTGCTCAAGGAGATGAAGCGCCGGATCGAGCCGCTGCTGGAGGAGTCGCTCTACCTGGCCAAGGGTGTGGGCGGCCCGGTGCGGTTCGACCTGGTCGGCTACGACGGCGAGTCGGTCGAGTCGATCGTGGTGGACTTCCCGGGCAAGCAGGTGCGTCCGGCCGCCGACGAGAAGGTCCGGTACCGGTTCCGCACCGAGCGCGCGCTGGTCGAGCACCTGCTCCACATCGGCGAGGTCGACTGGGTGAACTCGCTGTTCCTGTCCTGCCGGTTCTCGGCGGCCCGCATCGGGCAGTACAACGAGTACGTCTACTCGTTCTTCAAGTGCCTCTCCGAGGAGCGCCTGCAGTACGCCGAAGGCTGGTACGACGAGCACCTCAAGAACGCCGACAAGGAAGACATCCGGCTGGGCGACTGGGTGGTGCAGCGCCGCTGCCCGCACCTGAAGGCGGACCTCACCCGGTTCGGCATCGTCGACGGCAACCAGCTGACCTGCCAGCTGCACGGGTGGCGGTTCGACCTGCAGAGCGGCCGCTGCCTCACCAGCGTTGGGCACGAGATCCGCGCCCACCGCGCCGACGAGCCCACCGCGGCCGAGCCCACCGCCGCGGAGCCCAGTAAAGCCGCCGACTGATCAGGATGCCCTGATCATGGGTGCCTGGCGGCGTCCGGGGTCAGGGTGGTGGAGCGCGGCTCGGGCCTGCCGCTCCCGCGCCGGGCTGTGCGCGGCCGCGAACAGGTCGGCGGCCCGGTGCAGGCTGACCCGTGCGCCTGCCTCGTCGCCAAGCTCACGCAGCGCCAGGCCGTGCCGGTAAGCCGCGTGCGCCTGACCGAACCCGGTGCCGCTGCGGGCGAACAGATCGGCCGCGGCGGCGTAGGCCGCCGCGGCTTCGGCCCAGCGGCCCAAGGCGGCCTGGTCGCCACCGATCGCCAGCGACGCGGCCGCCTGGCCGACCAGGCCGGGCGCGCCGGTCACCTCCGTCTCGAAGCTGGCGAGAATCGCGCGGTGCATGTCCAGCGCCTCCTCGATGCGGCCCACGGCGGCCAAAGCGGAGGCGAGCGCGCCCCGGGCGGTGCGTAGGCCGGCCCGGTACCCGATCGTGGTGAAGAGGGCGACCGCCCGTTCGCACGGCGCCACCGCCGCCGCGGGGTCGCCGGTGCGGGCCGTGATGCTGGCGAGGTAGGTCAACGCCCACGCCTCCTCCCGCTGGTCGCCGATCGCGCGGGCGACCGCCAGCGCCGCGCGGTGCGCGACGATTCCGTCGTCGTTGCGGTCCTGACAGAAGTACAGGGCCCAGCCGAGGAAGTTCAGCAGGACGGCTTCGCCCTCGCGGTCGCCGGCCGCCCGGGCCGAGGTCACGCCCAACTGGAAGATCTCGTGCCATGGGTGCTGGTGGGTGGCCACGTCGGAGTACCAGTGCAGGGCTCGGACCACGCGGACCACGTCGGCGTGCCGGCCGGCGCGGGCGGCCGCGCGTAGTGCCGGCCACCAGTGCGCCGCCTCCCGCGCCAGCCACGCCCCGTTCTCGCGATGAGCCGGCCATCCGATCTCAACACCGGCGGGAGCGGTCGGATCAGCCGTCTGGCCGGTGTCGCCGCTGCTGTCGGCACCGGCAGGGTCGGCCTCCGGGGCGAAGGAGGCGCCGGCCGCGGCGGTCCGGCACAGCAGCCAGTCGACCATCCGGTGCTCCGCGGCCCGTATGCCAGCCGGCGCCTCGTCCTCGGCGAGCCGCTCCCGCGCGTACAGCCGGACCAGGTCGTGGAACTGGTACCGCTCGCCCGATGTGCCCAGCAGCCCGGCATCCACCAGCTCTTCCAGCGCCGGCAGCGCGGCGGTGCGCGGCACCCCGGCCGCCTCGGCGGCGAGGTCGACCCCGAAGTCGGCTCCCACCACGAGCGCCGTCCGCCGGAAGAGGGCGGCGGCCACCTCGCTCAACTGTCCATAGGAGACGGCGAAGGCGGCGCGCACGCTGAGGTCGCCAGCCGTGAGGGCGGTGAGCCGGGCCTGCTGGTCGCGGAGCTGGTCGGCCAGGTACGCCACCGACCAGCCAGGCCGGCTCGCGAGCCGGTTGCCGGCGATGCGCAGGGCCAGCGGGAGCCCGCCGCACAACCGGGCCAGCTCCGCGGTGGCCTCGGGCTCCGCGTCGGCGCGGTCGTCCACGATGGACCGGAGGAGGGCGTGCCCGGCCGCCTCGGGCAGCACGTCGAGGGCGCGGTGGCGGACCGCCGCCAGGCCGCTCAGCGGCCGGCGGCTGGTCACCAGGACGAGGCAGCGCGAACCCGCCGGCAGCAGCGGCCGTACCTGGGCCTCGTCGGCGGCGTTGTCGAGTACCACGAGTAGCCGCCGGTCGTGGGCGAGGGTGCGGTAGAGGGCGGCCCGCTCGGGCGGCGTGGCCGGGATCCGATCGCCGGCGGCACCCAGCGTGCGCAGAAACGCGGCCAGCGCCTCGGCCGGATCGACCGGTTCGGGTGCGGTGCCGCGCAGGTCGATGAAGAGCTGACCGTCCGGGTACCGGGTGGCCAGCCGATGCCCGGCCGCCACGGCCAGGCTGGTCTTGCCCACGCCCGGTGGCCCGTGGATGGCGAGGATCACCGGCGCGGCCGGCGCCGGCTCCCGATCGGCCACCGCGACGACCCCGTACGCGGCGCGGTCCGCCAAGCCCGGATCCGGCGCCGCGGCGGCGCGGTCCGCCGCCGTGGCCTGGGCGATCAGCGGCGCGAGCGCCTCCTCCCGGCCGGTCATGTCGATCAGGTCCGCGGGGAGCTGCCGCGGGACCACGAACGCCGGTGGCCCCACCGCGCCGGCGCCGTCCGACGGCGGAGCGGGACGCGGGATCCGCGCGACGCGAGCGGCGGAGAGGAACCGTCGCCGTTCGCGGTCGTCCAGCTTCAAGGCCTCCGCGAGCGCCGCGGCGCTGCGGGGTTGCGGCGTGGCGACCCGACCCTGCTCCATCTCCCGGATCGAGCGCACGCTCAGTCCGGCAGCGTCGGCCAGCTCCTGCTGGGTGAGGCGTCGTGAGCTGCGTAACCGCCGCAGTTCAGCGGCGAAGTTCTCGGGCATCTGCTGCACGATCGACATGTCCGCACCCCCGTCCGTCGCGCACATGATGGCAAGCGGATGTGTCCAAGGCGTTGACGTGTGTGTATTTCGGAATGTGACGCTGGTCATATTGATCACCATTGCAAGATCGCCCGAGTCGGGGACCGTACCGGATCGGTTCCTGCCGGTCACGCCGGGCCGGCCGAGCCGTTCGCCAGCCTATTCGTGGACAGCTTCCGGCAACCGGCAGAACACGAAGTGCCGGCTATTCTTCCGGTCATTTTTCCGCCGTTGTTATCGACGCTAAGGCGACGAGTTTCGGCGACATCTTCTGTTAACCCGAGAAAAAGCGGATGCGGATATCGTCGGAGCTGCTCGTGGCGGGTGGGTCGGCGACGCGGCCGGCATTCGCAACATCAATTCCACTCACCACCGCAACCACCTATTCAGGGAGTCACATGAAACACATCCATGCCCGAAGACTCTTCGCGACGACCGCGTTGGTCGCGGCGGTGACGACCGGTCTGGCGCTGGTGCACGTGCCGGCCGCACAGGCGAGACCGGCGGCCGCACAAGCGGCCGGCGCCATCGGTTGGACGCCCTGTCCGGAGGACGCCTCGGCCGAGTGCGGAACGCTCCAGGTGCCGGCCACCTGGTCGCAGCCGGGCGGCCCGATGATCGACATGGCGGTCGCGCGCCGTCCGGCGACCGACCCGGCCGCACGTATCGGATCGCTCATCGTGAACCCGGGTGGTCCCGACGTTTCCGGTGTCAACATGGCGCTGTGGTCGCATTTCGGCGACGATATCCGCCGCCGTTTCGACATCGTGGGATTCGACCCGCGCGGGGTCGCCCGGAGTACCCCGATAATGTGTTCCATCAGCATTCTGAACCGGCTGACGAGCGTTGTCGACCAGGCGAGTTTCGACCGAATGCAGGCCGCGACCCGTGATCTGGCGGCCGACTGCCGGGCGCGCAGCGGTCCGCACTTCGATCATCTGGACACGCTCGAAGTGGTCCGGGACATCGACGCGTTGCGGGAGGCCGTCGGCGACCCGAAACTGTCGTTCTTCGGCATGTCGTACGGCACGCTCATGGCGCAGCAATACGCGCAGGTGTTTCCCACCCGGGTGCGCGCCATCGTCGCGGACAGCAACATGGACCACAGCCAGGACAAGGTCGGGTTCGCCGCCACCCAGGCGGCCGCGGGTCAGGACACCTTCGACGAGTTCGTCGCCGGCTGCGGGCGGGTGCCGGAGTGTGCCCTCTACGGCCGGGACATCCGCCAGTTCTGGCAGCGACTCCTCGACCGCGCCCGGCGGCACGAACTGCCCAGCCCGGACGACCCCAGCTACTTCATCACCGAGGCCGACCTGGTCGGGTTCGTCCTGCGCTGGCTGACCGCGCAGCCGCTCTGGCTGGAGGTGGCGGCTGAGCTGGTGCGGGTCGACGAGGGCGGATCGGCCACCGGTCGTGCCGCGGCGGCGCCACGGATCGCCGCCGATGAGCCGCCCACCGTCGTGCCGTTCGCCTACCAGGCGATCCTCTGCGCGGACTGGAACATCGCGCCGACCGACTACCCGTCGTACCGGGCGATCGAGGCGTACGCGCAGCGGTTCTCGCCGGACCTGCCGCGGGTGCCGCGCGCCATGGTCGGCGCGATCTGCCTCGGCTGGCCGCCGGCGAACAACCCGCAGCGCCGGATCGTCGCGACGAACGAGGCGAAGGTACTGCTGGTGAACTCCCGGCACGACGCGGCGACCGGGTACCCGTGGGCGACCCGGGTGGCCGCGCAGTTCGGCAGCCGGGCCGTGCTGGTGACCTACGAGGGCTGGGGACACATCGTGTACGGCCGCGACCAGTGCGCCGACGGGATCATCGAGAGGTACCTCGTCTCGTTGGAGGTGCCGGTCCCGGGCACGACCTGCCCGGCGGTCCCGCCGCCCGGCACCGCCGCCACCGCCCTCGACGCCGGCGGGTCGGCGCTCGCACCGGCGCTCGCGCCGCTCGGCGCCGCGCCTGAGTGGCCCACCTGGCGTCACTAGGCAACCGGGTGATCAGGGCGTCCTTCAGAAGCATGAAGGGCGCCTTGATCATGGTTGGGGCTGGTACAAAAGGGGCATGTTACGCGCCGGCATGGCCCTGCTGCTCGCCATCGGTTGGGTGCCGGCGCGGGGCGACCCGCCGGAGATCCACATCGTGGTGCTCAAGGGCGCGCACCAGACCAGCGCGGTCGCCGACCGCCACGACCTGGCGGTGCGCCGGGTGTTCGGCAGCGCCGTGCGGGGCTTCTCCGCCGCCATGACCGCTGCCCGTGCGGCGGCGGTCGGCCACGACCCGCAGGTCGCGTACGTCCAGGCCAACGTCGTGCACCGCGCGGTCGACACCCAACCCGCCCCGCCGTCCTGGGGACTCGACCGGATCGACCAGCGCGCCCAGCCGCTCGACGCGACCTACACCTATCCGAACGCCGGCGCCGCCGCGCACGCGTACGTGATCGACACCGGCGTGCGCACGACGCACGCCGACTTCGGCGGCCGGGCCGCGAGCGGATTCGACGCGATCGACGGCGGCGACGCCGCCGACTGCCACGGGCACGGCACGCACGTCGCGGGCACGATCGCGGGTACCGCGCACGGCGTCGCCAAGCAGGCGCGGGTGATCGCCGTACGGGTGCTGGACTGCGACGGCAGCGGCACGACCGAGACGGTGCTGGCCGGTGTCGACTGGGTGACGGCGCACGCGACCCGGCCGGCGGTCGCCAACATGAGCCTCGGTGGCGGGCCCGACCGGGCGCTCGACGACGGTGTGCGGCGCTCGATCGCGTCCGGCATCGTGTACACGCTGTCGGCCGGCAACGGCTGGGCCGGCCAGCCGCGCCCGGCGTGCGACCAGTCGCCGGCCCGGGTGACCGAGGCGTTGACCGTGTCGGCCACCGACCGCCAGGACAACCGCGCGCCGTGGGCGAACTACGGCACCTGCGTCGACCTCTTCGCGCCGGGCGTGGGCATCACGTCGGCGTGGGCCACGGCCGACGACGCGACCCTCAGCCTCAGTGGCACGTCGATGTCCGCGCCGCACGTGGCCGGCGCCGCGGCCCTGCAGTTCACGGCGAATCCACAGGCGACGGTCGAGCAGGTGATGACGGCGGTGCGGGAACTGGCCACTGTGGACGTCGTGCTCAACCCATTGCCGGACACGCCGAACCGCCTGCTCTTCATCGACCCGCGTTCCCATGATCAAGGCGTCCCTCGCGTCGTTCTAACGACGTGAGGGACGCCTTGATCATGAGAGTTAGGGGCGCTCCGGCGGGCTCTGGGTCTTGGCGGGGTCGCGCTCGACGATCGGGTCGAGGATCTCGTCGATCGCCTTGAGCAGCTCGGCGTCCAGCTTCACGCCGGCCGCCTTCACGTTGTCGCGGACCTGCTCCGGCCGGCTCGCGCCGATGATGGCCGACGACACGTTCGGGTTCTGCAGCACCCAGGCGATGGCGAGCTGCGCCATGCTGAGCCCGACCTGCTCGGCGAGCGGCTTCAGACGCTGCACAGTGGACAGTACCTCGTCGGTCAGGAACCGCGCGATGAAGTTCGCGCCGGACTTCTCGTCGGTGGCGCGGGAGCCGGCCGGCGGCGGCTGACCCGGCAGGTACTTGCCAGTGAGCACGCCCTGCGCGAGCGGCGACCAGACGATCTGGCCGAGGCCAAGCTCCTCCGAGGTGGGCACCACCTCGGCCTCGATGACCCGCCACAGCATCGAATACTGCGGCTGGTTGGAGACCAGCCGGATCTTCAGCTCCTTGGCGAGCGCGTGGCCCTGGCGGATCTGCTCGGCGTTCCACTCGGAGACGCCGATGTAGTGTGCCTTGCCGGCGTGCACGATGTCGGCGAACGCCTCCATCGTCTCCTCCAGCGGCGTGCTGGCGTCGAACCGGTGCGCCTGGTACAGGTCGACGTAGTCGGTCTGCAGGCGCCCCAGCGAGCCGTTGATCGACTCCATGATGTGCTTGCGGGACAGGCTGCGGTCGTTCGGCCCCGGCCCGGTCGGCCAGTAGACCTTCGTGAAGATCTCCAGACCCTCGCGGCGCTCACCCTTCAGCGCCCGGCCGAGCACGGCCTCCGCGCGGGTGCCCGCGTACACGTCCGCGGTGTCGAACGTGGTGATGCCCTCCTCGAGGGCGGCGCGGACGCACGCGACCGCGGCGTCCTCCTCGACCTGCGAGCCGTGGGTAATCCAGTTGCCATACGAAATCGCGCTGACCAGCATGCCTGAACGGCCAAGGTGTCGAAACTCCATGATTCCCGACCCTATCCGGCCCCGGCAGGCGTGCCGCTAGAGAACCGGTTTGGTATCCGCGAGGAGGCGGTCGATCTCGTCCATCACGTCGCCGCGACTCGGGTGCACCGGGTCGATGAGCGGCTCGCCCCGGCGGTCCAGCGCGCCCCACTGCCCCGTGCCGTTGCCGATGAGGAACGCCACCGGGTGGATCACCACGGCCGGGTGCACCGGCGGCACGATCACCCGGCCGGCCCGGTCGACCACGCCCTTGCGGCCGCCGTTGTCGACGATGGCGAGCCCTTCGTCGGTGAAGCCGTCGACGTACCGCCCGTCGGTGAGCGCGGTGGCGAACCCGGAGAACCGGGTCGGCAGCACGACCCGGCCGGTCTTGTCGACCGCGCCCCAGCCGCCCTTGCGGACCGCCGCGATGCCGCGCCGGAACGGGCGCACGTCCTCGAACCCGGGCGGGATCACGATGCGGCCGTTCTTGTCGATGGCCATCCAGGCGCGGGTGTCGCGGGACACCCAGGCCAGGCCGTCCGAGAACGAGCCGACGCCCAGATACCCCGCGGACGGCGTGATGAGCAGCTCCCCGCCCTCGTCGATCAGCTCCCAGTTGTGCTGCTCGGGGCGGCGGACCCAGGCCACACCATCCCGGAACGGCTGCACGTCGGCGAACTCGGCGGCCACCACGAAGTCGCCGTCCGGGTTCGCGTACCCCCATTTCTGCGCCCGGTCGCTGAAAGCCGGCGCCGGCGGGCGCCGGATCTGCAGGATCTCGTCCGCGCTGCGCGGATACGGCCCCCAGCCGTTCTGCGCGACCTTGTTGAACACCGCGTCGAGCGCCAGCTCGGTGCGGGCGATCAGGTCCGGGTCCTCGACCTTGCGCAGCTCCAGCGCGCGCTCGAAGTGGTTGCAGGCCTCGATGTACCGGCCCTGGTCGTAGCAGGACCGGCCGGCGTGCTCGTGCATGGTGGCGCGCAGCCGGTCGGGCAACTCCGACGAGTTCGCCTCGGCGAAGAGCCGGTCGGCCTCGGCGAAGTCGCCACGCCACTGCAACACGTGCGCCAACCGGGCCTGCGCGATGGCGATGCGGCGCAGCTCGCCGGTGGCCTCGGCGTGCCCGAGGGCCAGCCGGGCGTCCGCGAGCGCCTTGCCGAGGTCGCCGAGGATGCGCGACACGACGGCCCGCAGGCTGAGCAGCCGGGCCCGCGCCCGGTTGTCCGTCGAGCCGTCGATCTTCTCGGTCAGCCCGTCGCGGATCTCGCGCAGCTCGTCGGGGTTCTCCACCAGCTCGCGCAGCGTCTCGTGGTGGAACCGCCACTCGTAGGACGACAGCACGTGCTCGGGATCCGGCGCCGCCGGCTCGGCGGGCGCGGCGGGTGGCGCGCTGGTCGGCGGGGCCGCCGGCGCGTCGTCCTGCCGCACCAGCGGCGCGAGCATCGTGGGCGCGCGCAACGCGGTGGCGGCACCCGCCGCCGGGCCGGCCGGTGCCGGCAGCACGGTGTCGGGACTGGCCGCGGCCCGCTCCTCCGGCGCATGGTCGGCGCGCGACCGCTCCTCCCGCGCACGGTCGCCGTGCGGCCGCTCCCCGGAGAGCCGGTCACCGCGTGGCCCGTCGTCGGGTCCGGAGTCGTCGGGGCCGTGGTCGTTGGGGTTTCGGTCGTCGGGTGGCCAGTCGTCGCCGCTGCGGTCGTTCGGGCCGCGGTCGCTCCCGCCGCGGTCGGCCGGGGCGTCGTCGGGCGCGGGCGGCGCCGGCACCGGCGCGTGCGCGTCGGGCACCGGCGGGCTGGAAACGGGTGCGGGGACGCCAGACACCGGGGCTGGGATCGCCGACGTGGGCGCGGGGACAGCGGACACCGGCGGGCTGGAGACCGGGTTCGCGGCCGCGAACCAGCCCTCCTCGCCCGCGGTGGCCGGGCTCGCCGGCTCCGGCCCAGTCGGAGGTCGGGCGCCGCGGTCCGGCGGCACCCACCGCAGGGGTGTGGCTTGCTGATCCGGGTACGCCGTGCGCGTGTCCCGGTCATCCCAGGCGGGTGGGACATCCCGCTCGGGACGACCAGCTCCGCCGGACCGGGCTTCGCCCAGGCGAGCGTCGTCCGGGCGGAGGCTGTCGGGGCGGACACCGTCCGGGCGAGCCTCGTCGGCGCGCGGGCGAGGCGGTTGGCGCGGGTCGCTCGGTGGGGTCGGTGCGGTGCCGGCATAGGTCTCGTCGGCGCGCGGGCGGCGGGGGCCCTGGCGGGGGTCGGTCGGCGGGGTCGGCGCGTCGAGCCACCGGTCGGCCCCGGTCCGTTCGGGCATCCGGGGCGCCGCCGGCGATACCGGCGGTTCGCCGCTCAGGCGGTCAGGCGTCCAGGCCGCAGGCCGCTCGGACCCGCGCGGCGCGGCGGACAGCGGGGGCTCGGGCGGGCGGCGGTCGGACGTCCACGCGGCTGGCCGCTCTGCCGGGCGTTCCGGCCCGCGCGGCGCGGCGGGCGAGATGGGCGGTTCTGGAGAGCGGCGGTCGGTCCAGGCGGCTGGGCGTTCTGCCGGGCGTTCGGGCCCTCGCGGTCCGGGCGGTTCCGGGGTGCGGCGGTCGGTCCAGGCGGCGGGCCGTTCCGCTGGCCGTTCGGGTCCGCGCGGCCCTGCGGGCGACACCGGTGGTTCCGGGGTGCGGCGGTCGGGTGTCCAGGCGGCGGGCCGTTCCGCCGGGCGTTCGGGTCCTCGTGGCGCGGCGGGGGACACCGGTGGCTCGGGCGTGCGGCGCGGTTCCGGTCGCCCGGACTCGCCCACCGCGCGAAGGTCGGGCCGGCCACCGCGGATCGGCCGGGTCGGGCCGTCATCGAGATCCCGCCGGCCCGCGTCTTGCCGGTCGGGCTCGCGCCAGTCCGTTTCGCGCCGGTCGGCGCCGCGCCGGTCGATCTCGCGCTGGCCCGCGTCTCGGCGGTCGGGCTCGCGCCAGTCGGGCTCGCGCCGGTCGGGTTCGCGGCGGTCGGTCTCGCGCTGGCCCGCGTCCCGCCGGTCGGTGCCTCGGCGGTCGGTGTCCCGCCGATCGGTGTCTCGCCGATCGGTGTCCCGCCGGTAAGCGTCCTGCCGGTCAGTGCTTTGGCGGTCGGTGCTTTGGCGGTCGGGGCCTTGCCGGTCGGGCGTCCGCCGGTCTGGCTCGGGGCGTGTCGGGGCGCCGGGCCGGGGGCCGCCGCGCACGGGCGACGGGCTCCACTTGATCGGGCCACCGGACGGCGGCGGCACGGGCACGCCGGTCGGGTCGGTGCCGATCACCTTCGGCGCCGGCTGCTGGGCGGGGCGGGCGCTGGCGGGGTAGACGCCAGCGCGTCCGGACGCGGGCGCCCGGCGGCCGTTGGCGGGCCCGCTGGACCGCTCGCCGGTGTCACCCGGGTAGCGCTGACCAGGAAAGAGCGGCTCCCACTCGCCGGTGGGTTCGTCGACCCAATCCGGCTCACCGCGCTCGCGCCGGTAGCCGATGAAGTCTTCCGTCACGCCGCCGCCTCGGTGTCGCGCGGCACTGAGCTCCTGATCACGTCGCTCATCGCCGGATGTCACCTCGAAAATGTGTGGCCGGGCAGCCCCGTCTGTCCGGTAAAGTCGCCGGGCTTGGGTGCAGCGTGCTCGCTGGCGGCGGGTCGGTGGTTGCTGAGATTGGGTCGGTTCCTGCTGAAGGAGGGTAACGGCGTGGACTCGGTCAACGCCACTGCGCCACTACCCGGACCGCCAACCATCTTCCCCAGCTTTCGGACATTCACCGCCATAGCCGCGTCTGGCTTCCGCCGTTACTCTACCTACCGCCAGGCGACGGTGGCCGGCGCCTTCACCAACACCGTGTTCGGCTTCCTGCACGCATACGTGCTGCTGGCGGTCGTCGACGGCACCGGCCAGGGCACCGCGGCGGGATACGACCCGGCGCGGATCGCCACATTCGTCTGGTTCGCGCAGGGTCTGCTCATGGTCGTGGCGATGTGGGGCTGGACCGACCTGGCCGACCGCATCCGCACCGGCGACGTGGCCAGCGACCTGCTGCGGCCGGTGCCGCCGCTGGTCAGCTACCTCGCCGCCGACCTGGGGCGGGCCGGGCACGCCGTGGTCAGCCGCTTCGCGCCGCCGGTGGTGGTCGGGCTGATCGTCTTCGACTGTTACCTGCCGCAGCGGTGGGTCACGGTGCCGCTGTTCGTGCTCTCCACCGGGCTCGCCGTGGTGGTGTGCTTCGCCTGCCGGTACCTGGTCAACGCGCTCGCGTACTGGCTGCTGGACATCCGCGGCCCGATGATCGCCTGGTTGCTCGGCTCGGGCGTGCTGTCCGGGCTCTACTTCCCGCTGCGGTTCCTGCCGGACTGGCTGGCGGTGACGCTCTGGGTGGCGACGCCGTTCCCGAGCCTGCTCCAGACGCCGCTGGACGTGCTGGTCGAGCGGGACCGGCCGCTGATCAGCGCCGGCCTGGTCGCGTTGCAGGTGGGCTGGGCGGTGCTGCTGCTGTGGGTGTGCGCAGTGGTGCAGCGCCGCGCCGAGCGCAAACTGGTGATCCAGGGTGGCTGAGCCGCGCCCCTACCTGGCGCTGTTCCGCGGCCAGGTCAGTGCCCAGGTGTCGTACCGGGCGTCGTTCGGCATCGACCTGTTCACGAACATCTTCGCCACCGTGTTCGACGTGCTGGCCGTGCTGGTGCTCTTCCGGGTCAGCCGGGTGATCGGCGGGTTCACGCTGCGCGAGGCGCTGGTGATGGTCGGGCTGTCCGCGTGCGCGTTCGCCACCGCCGACGTGACGGTCGGCAACATCGAGCGGGTCAAGCTCTACGTGCGTACCGGCCTGATGGACGCGGTCCTGGTGCGCCCGCTCGGCGCGCTGCCCCAGCTGGTGCTGATGGACCTGCCGGTGCGCAAGGTGTCGCGGGCGCTGTTCGCCACCGGGGTACTGGTCACCGCGTTGGCCATGGCCGACATCGAGTGGACGCCGGCCCGCGCCGCGCTGGTGGTGCTCGCCCCGCTCGGCGGCGTGCTGTTCTTCGGCGCCGTCTTCGTGGCCACCGCCACCGTGGCGTTCTGGTGGATCGAGTCGGGGGAGATCGGGAACGCCTTCACCTACGGCGGGCGCGACTTCACCTCGTACCCCATCACGGTTTATAGCGGATGGTTTCGGCGGCTGTTCGGGTACGGGCTGGGTTTCGGTTTTGTGGCCTACTACCCGGCGCTGGCGCTGCTCGGCCGGGCCGACCCGCTGGGCCTGCCCGGGTGGGTCGGATACGCCGCGCCGCTGGTCGGCGTGGTCGCGGCAGCGATCGCCGCCGTGGTGTGGCGGATCGGGATACGGCACTACCGGAGTACGGGGTCATGACGACGGTGATCGAGGCGCGCGGGTTGCGCAAGGAGTTCACGGTGCGGGTGCGGCGCGGCCGGCTGCGCCGGGAGTCACGGGTGGTGGCCGCGGTCGACGGGGTGGATCTGACCGTCGCCCGCGGCGAGATGCTCGGCTACATCGGGCCGAACGGCGCCGGCAAGTCCACCACCCTGAAGATGCTGACCGGCGTGCTGATGCCGTCGGACGGCGAGGTGCGGGTCTGCGGGTTCACGCCGGTGCCGCAGCGCACCCGCCTGGCCCGCCGCATCGGCGTCGTGTTCGGGCAGCGGTCGCAGCTGTGGTGGGACCTGCCGCTGCGCGACTCGTTCGACCTGTTGCGGCACATCTACCGGGTCCCGGCGGACGACCACGCCGCCCGGCTCCGCCGCTGCCGCACCCTCCTCGACCTGGACGCGTTCCTCGATACCCCGGTGCGGCAGCTGTCGCTCGGCCAGCGGATGCGCGGCGAGTTGACCGCCGCGCTGTTGCACGGGCCGGAGGTGCTGTTCCTCGACGAGCCGACCATCGGGCTCGACGTGGTGAGCAAACAGGCGGTGCGCTCGTTCCTGGGCGAGTTGGGCGCCGGGGGCGACACCACGCTCGTGCTGACGACGCATGACCTCGCCGACATCGAGCGGCTGTGCCGGCGGCTGGTCGTGATCGACCACGGCCGGGTGGTGCACGACGGGACGATCGAGGAGCTGCACGCGCGGTACGGGTCCCGCCGCCGCGTCGTGGTCGACCTCGACGCCCCGGTGGCCTCCCATCCGGCGGCGATCGTCGAGGCGGACGGTCGCCGGCTGATCATCGAGGTCAACGGTGCCGCCGCGGGCGTGATCGCCGACCTGGCCGGCCTCCCCGGCCTTCGCGACATCAGCATCCAGGAACCCGACATCGAAGACGTCGTCGCCCGCCTCTACACCTCCTCATGATCAGGGCGTCCTTCACGTCGTTCTAACGACGTGAAGGACGCCCTGATCATGGAGAGGCCCCATCTTCTTGACCGGGGCGATGACCCTCTCGTCACCCCCCCCCCCCCCACGCCCTGATCATGGAGAGGGCCGGCGCTTGAGGGCCGGCCTTGATCGTTGTCCCAAAAGCTCAACTCACGCGGCGTTTGTTGAGGTTTTGGGACAACGATCAAGAACGTGCTTCCTTGGTTGACGGGTGGTTCTTGATCGTTGTCCCAAAAACCACGGGAAGTACGGCGTGTCAGGTGGTTTTTGGGACAACGATCAAGGTGACCCTCGATCGGCGGCGCGGGTGCGCCGAGGGGTGGGTTTGGGCTGCTGACGGGTGGCCTAGGGGAGGCCGAGGAGGCGGAGGAGGGCGGCTGTGCCGGCGGCCGCGATCACCACGACCACGAACGGCGCCTTGCGCCAGGCCAGGATCGCCCCGACCGCCACGCCGGCCGGCCGGGCCACGCCTGCGAACGCGCCGCCCTCGGTCAGCGCCGCCGTGCCCGCCAGCGCCGCGAGCAGTGCGGCCGCGGCCATCGGCAGTAATCGGCGCACCGGCGCGGGCAGGTCGAGCCGGTCGCGCAGCACCACACCCGCGAGCCGGAACGCGAACGTGCCAACCGCCAGTGCCACGATCGCCGCGATCACCATGCCGGTCGCCGGGGGAGGAGTAGGACGGCCAGGCCGGCGAGGGCCAGCAGGATCGGTGCGCCGGCGGGGAGCAGGGGCGTCGTCAGTACCGCGATCGCGGTGCCCGCCAGCGCCACGTGGCGGGTGTCCCGGTCGCGCAGGGACGGCAGGATCAGCGCGATCAGGCCGGCCGGGAACGCGGCGTCCAGACCGTACGCGTCGGTGTCGCCGACCGCCCCGCCGAACAGGATGCCGAGCAGGTTGCCCGCGTTCCAGGCGACGAAGAGGGTGACGCCGGTGGCCCAGTAGGCCCGGCGGCGTTCCGGGCCGTCCGGCCGGGTCATCGCGAACGCGACCGACTCGTCGACCAGCAGGTGGCTGCCGAGCAGGCGCCGCCACCAGCCGGACCCGACGGCGTCGGCGACGGCCAGCCCGAACGGCAGGTGTCGCGCGTTGACCAGCAGGCCGGCGAGTACGGCGGCGACCGGGCTGCCGGCCGCGATCAGTCCGACGGCGAGGAACTGGGCGCCGCCGGCGAACACGAACACCGACATCGCGACCGCCACCCAGCCGGGCAGGCCGGCCGCGACGGTGATGGCGCCGAAGGAGGCGCCGACGAGGAGCACGGCCACGCCCAACGCGCCCACGTCCCGGGCGAGTGTTCGTTCTGCCGTACGCATGGTTCACAATAATGAACACCTCAGCAGTGTTCGTCAAATCGAACGGAAGGCAGCGTGGACCGAACAACGGCCGATTCGCCCATGGCACACATCGCCGCCGCCCTGCGCCGCGAGCGGGAGCGGGCGGGCATCACCCTCACCGAGCTGGCCCGGCGCGCCGGCATCGCCAAGTCGACCCTCTCCCAGCTCGAAGCCGGCACCGGCAACCCCAGCGTGGAGACGCTCTGGTCGCTGGGCACGGCGCTGGGCGTACCGTTCAGCCGCCTCGTCGAGCCCGCCGCCCCGGCCGTGCGGGTGGTGCGGGCCGGAGAGGGCACCCGCATCCACTCCGAGCAGGCCAACTTCGTCGGCACCCTGCTCTCCGCCGGCGCGGCGCACGCGCGCCGCGACCTCTACCTGATGGAGATGGAGCCGGGCGCCGTGCGGTACGCCGAGTCGCACATCCCGGGCAGCGTCGAGCACCTGGTGCTGGCCGCCGGCCGCCTCCGCAGCGGCCCCACGTCCGCGCCCGTCGAGCTGGGGCCCGGCGACTACATCGCGTTCCCGGGCGACCAGCCGCACGTGTACGAAGCGCTCGAACCCGGCACCTTCGGCATCGTGATGATGGAACACCCGTCATAGCGACCGCGGGCGGGGCCGGGTTTCCCGGAGGTGCGGGACATGCGTCCCACGCGACTGGGACCGCGGCACCGGCACGATGCTCTCGAACGCCAATCGGCGCGAGTGCAGAGGAGAGCCCCATGACCGCACCAGCGGGTCGCCCCATCTTTGTGATCAGGGCCGGCAACACGGGCGTGCACGTCTACCGGGACGCGCCCAGCCTCGTCGACACCAAAGCCATCCACAGTGGAAACGGCGGGTCGTTCGAGTTCTACGACGTGCAGGGTCGCCGTCTGAACCCGAGCTACGACGCCAGCGGGTTCCTGAGCGAGCTTCGGGACGCCGGTGCGCCGCCCAACCTGGCGCTGGTGCAGTCCAAGCTCTGCTCGGCGTGCAAGTCTCTCGAGGACAGTGTCGACACGCGGCTGGTGGAGAAGGGCGCCACGGGGTACACCAGAGAGCAGGCCCTCGCTCAGCTGCCCAACCTGAACGGCAGGGCGTTGCCTGACTGCTATGTGGACCTTGAGCCGATCTTCGGCCA
This sequence comes from Actinomycetes bacterium KLBMP 9797, assembly GCA_037414955.1. Taxonomy (GTDB): domain Bacteria; phylum Actinomycetota; class Actinomycetes; order Mycobacteriales; family Micromonosporaceae; genus Phytohabitans. Next base: position 144,213 of record JBBEWH010000082.1, on the reverse strand, counting down.
CGGCGCCGGCACGTCAGGCGGCGTCAGCACGCAGGACAACCGTAGTTGGTGGCACAACTTCTGGGCGCACTGACCGGGCCGTCGCGACAGAGCAGCGCGCGGCACAGTAAATGGCGGCCGCTCCGGCGGTCCAGGTTCGGCGGTCAGTTCGGTTGGAGGACGTGATGGGCGGCATACCGGGCGCGCTGCGCTCGCCGCGGCAGGTGGCCGTCGCGATCGGCGCAACGCTGCTCGTGGCGCTGGTGGTGGTCGGCCAGCTCGTCGACGAGCGAGCGGTCGACCTGCGGACGATCACGATCGGCGCGGCCATCGGTGCGCTGTTCACACCGCTCGCCACCCTGATCCTGTTCGCGCGGCCGGGGCACCTCGTCGGGCGCCTGATGTTCGCGGCCGGCGCGCTCGCCTGCGCGTCGGTGTTGGCGGCGAGCTGGGCGAGTCTGCTGCCGCTCGCCTGGCTCGCGCAATGGGCCGGCTGGCCGCCACTGGGCCTCGCGGTGCTGGCACTGCTGGTCTTCCCGGACGGGCGGCTGCCGTCCCGGCGCTGGCTACCCCTCGCCGCCATCGTGATCGGCGCGACAAGCGTGGCGGGTATCGCGCTCGCGGTGGCCGCGCTCGACCACCCGCGCACCCTGATAGCGGTGCCGGAAGGCACGGTTCCGGTGCCGAACGACGAGCTCACGGCGCGGGCCCAGGCACTGGACACGGTCGCGAAGGTGGCGATCCTCGTCGTGGGCGCGTGCCTGGTACCCATCCTGCTGTCCTTGTGGCTGCGCTGGCGGCGGTCCACAGCGGACACCCGCGCGCAGCTGGCCTGTCTGTTGCCCGCGGTGGCCCTGTTCCCGCTGGCGCTGGCGCTCGACGCGACGCACGTGACGGGCGCGGCGTGGGTCTTCGCGGCGGCCGCCATTCCGGCGGCGATGACGGTCGCGGTGCTCCGCTACCGCCTCTACGCCCTGGACCGGGTGATCAACCGCGGCATCGTCTGGCTGGTGATGTCCGTGCTGGTGATCGTCGGGTTCGTCGCGCTGGTCGCGCTGCTGCGCGACCTGGTCGCGGGCGGCAACACCAACAACGCCTCGCTGCTGGCCACCGGCTTGATCGCGGCGGCGTTCGAGCCGGTACGCCGGCGCGTGCAGCGCGCCGTCGACCACATCCTCTACGGTGACCGCGGCGACCCGTACAAGGTGATCGCGAGCGTCGGCGAGCTGCACGGCAAGACGGCCGACCCCGACGCGGTGCTGCCGACGTTGACCCGGACCATCGCCGGCTCACTCCAGGTGCCCTATGTGGCGGTGGCGCTGCCCAACGGCGACACGTTCGCCGAGCACGGCACCCGGGACGGGCTGCGGGTCGAGGAGTTCGACATGGTGGCGCACGGCGAGCCGCTCGGTCAGCTGCTGGTGGGCACCCGCACGCTGGGCGCCCGGTTCACCGGGCGGGAGCGCCGGCTGCTGGAGGACCTGGCGCAGTACGCGGCGGTGGTCACCGAGGCCACCCGGCTCATCCGCGATTTGCAGGTGTCCCGGGGGCGGATCATCGCGGCGCGCGAGGAGGAGCGCCGCCGGCTGAGACGCGACCTGCACGACGGCGTCGGCCCGGCGCTGACCGGCCTGTCGATGCAGGTGCGGGCGGCGCACAAGGCGGTGTCCAACCCGGCGCGGCTCGGCGCGATTCTCGAAGGGCTGGGTGGCGATCTCCGGTTGTGCGTCTCCGAGGTGCGCCAGCTCCTCGACGAGCTGCCCCGGCCACCCGAGCTGGACGAAGGCCTGGTCGCCGCGCTGCGGGCGCAGTGCCGGCGGTTCGACGAGGAGACGCTGACGGTCGACCTGCACGTGGCGGACACGGTGGACAAGCTGCCGGCCGCGGTCGAGGTCGCGGCGTACCGGATCGTCAGCGAAGCCCTGACCAACGTCGCCAAACACGCGCGGGCACGCACCTGCCGGATCACCGTCGACCGCGGCCGGGCGCTGGAGATCAAGATTATCGACGACGGGGTGGGCATCGGCGCCAGCGGGAACGGGCAATCGGGCGTCGGGCTGGAGTCCATGCGCGAGCGGGCCGCCGAGCTGGGCGGCGAGTGCCGGGTGGCCAAGGGGACGACCGGCGGCACGGCGGTGCACGTCCGCCTCCCCATGCGGTGACCCCCGGGATCGTGAGAACGACTTCTGTTGTGCCCTTGACGGACCCCCTCGAGAAGACGAAGGGACGGAATTCATACCCCGGTGGGGGCATAGGGCGGAAATGTAATTAGGGATACGATTCTGGGCTGTCACGTTTGTTTCGTCCCTTGCCGCCGCGGAGGTGGCGTCGTGATCCAGCCTCAGCGGGTTCTCGTCGTTGACGACCATCCCGTAGTGCGCCGTGGGCTCCGGGCGATGCTCGAAGACGAACCGTGGGTCAAAGTCGTCCTGGAAGCCGCCACGGTGGAAGAGGCCGTCCGCGAAGCCGTCACCAACCAGGTCGACGTGGTGGCGATGGACGTGGCACTGCCCGACGGCGACGGCATCGAGGCGACCCGGCAGATCATGAGCCGGTGCACCGGCGTCAATGTGCTCATCGTGACATTCCACGACGACGAGGACCGGGTCGCGCGCGCCCTGCGCGCCGGTGCCCGCGGTTACGTGCTGAAAGACACCGAGCCGGACACGGTCGTCCACGCCCTGCGCACGGTCGCCGAAGGGGGCGTCGTGCTCGGGCCGCGGGTGGGGCCCGAGGTGCTGGCGACGCTGCAACGCGCGCCGGCCGCGCTGCCGCCGCCGTTCGACACCCTCACCGCGCGGGAGCGGGACATCCTCGCCGGCCTGGTCCGCGGTGAGAACAACGCCCGCATCGCGAAGCACCTGGGCCTCAGCGAGAAGACCATCCGCAACCAGCTCTCCATCGTTTTCACGAAGCTGGGGGTGTCCGACCGAGTGCAAGCGGCTCTTCGGGCACGCGAAGCGGGCATGTAGACCCACTCCTTTGGGACGCCTGTCCCTCCGACGTGGGACACGCCCTGCACCAGAGTTCACATCATGCGGGCAAGTGGGCGGGACGAGCGACGCTGGGTCAGCGTGCTCTTCGTCGACCTGGAGGGCTTCACCTCACTCGCCGCTGGGCTGGACCCGGAGGATGTCCGGCCGCTCCAGCGGGAGTACTTCGCGCGCGTCACCGAGGTGCTGCGCCGCTGGGACGGCGTGGTGGAGAAGTACATCGGCGACGCGGTGCTGGCCGTCTTCGGCGCGCCGCGGGCCGGTGACCACGACGCGTACGCGGCGGTGCGAGCGGGGCTGGAGATCCACGAGTCATTGGCAGGGCTACGGCGTCCGGATGGGGGTCCGGTGCGAGCCCGGGTCGGGGTTGCGACTGGCGAAGCGCTGGTCGATCTGGCCGCCGCGTGGGACGGCGGCCAGGCCCTGGTCTGCGGTGACGTGGTCAACACCGCCGCACGCCTGCAGACGCACGCGGCACCGGGCACGGTCGTGGTGACCGCGGCGACCCGGCGCGCCACCGAATCGCTGATCCGTTACCGGCCGCTCCCGCCGGTCACGGCCGCCGGCAAGCCCGCACCGGTCGAGGTCTGGCGCGCGGCGGATGTGCTCCCGTACCGGCTGGACGGCTCCCACGACGGGCCGTTGGTGGGCCGGCGCACGGAGCTGTCCACCGCGGTCAGGCTGGTGACGGGGGCGGTGCGGGCGCCGGCGGCCGGCCTGATCCGGGTGACCGGCCCGGCCGGTATCGGCAAGTCGCGCCTGGTCCGTGCGGCGGCCGCGCAGGTCGGCGCGCCGGTCCGCTGGTGGTTCGCCGCGTGCCCGCCCGGGGGCGGCCGGTACGCGGTGCTCGCCGACCTCGTACGGCGCCAGGCCGGCGTGCTGCCGGGCGACGACGCGCCGGCGATCCGGCAGCGGCTCGCGGCCTGGGCCACCGGCGAGCTGGCCGGTGAGGTGGAGACGCTCGTCACGCTGCTCCACGCGCCGGGCGACGTGCGCGAGGCGGCGCTCGCGCGGCTGCTGCGCGCCGCCGCCCGCCGCCCGCTGATCCTGGTGCTCGAGGACCTCCACCTCGCCGACGACGCGACCATCGAACTGGTACGCCGGCTGCCCGTCGCCGTCGTGGTCACCCACCGCCCGGACCAGCGCCTCACCGGGCTGGGCACCGCTGTGCCGCTGGGCCCGCTCGGCGCGAGCGCCGTGCGCCGGCTCGCGACGGGGTTGGGCGCGGCGGTGCCGGAAGGGGCGCCCGGCGGCGGCGTACGCCGGTGTGCGGCCGGGTCGGGCGCCGCGCTGCCGCTGAGCCCGGTCGGCGGCGCGGTGCCGCTGGGCCCGCTCGGCGCCCGCGCCACGCGCCGGCTCGCGGGTACCCGGCGGCTGGCGACCCTGGCCGGCGGCAATCCCGGGTACGCGGTCGCGTACGCGTCGTGGTCGCCGGTCACTGACGCGCCGGTGCCCGACGCGGTGCGGCGTGCGGTGGCGACCCGGCTCGACGAGATCGACGAGGACGACCGCGCGGTGCTGAAGGCCGCCGCCGTACTGGGCGCGGCGTGGCCCGCCGCCGTCGCCCACCTCGTGGGCGCCGAGCCGGTCCAGGTGCGCGCGGCGCTCCACCGACTGTCCGCGCGGGGCATGCTGATCCGGCGGGCCAGCAGCACGCTCCAAGGTCACATCGAGTACGCCTTCCGCGTCCCCGCCATCCAGCAGGTCGCCTACGGCCGGCTGACCCGGGTGCGGCGGATCGAGTGGCACCGGCGGGCGGCCGACTGGTTCTCGATGGCGGGCCGGCCGGCCACCGAGCGGGCCCGGCACTGGCTGGCCGCCGCCGAGCTGGCCCGCCGCCTCCGCCGCGACCCCACCGAGTACCACCGCTTGGCCGCCCGCGCCCTGAAGCAGGTCACCCCGCCGCCGCGCGGCCCTCGCCAGACGGTGCCGACAGCGGACCGTGCCATCACCACCCCGCCGCCGCACTCGCCGGCGAGCCCCCTCGGCCGCGATCCGCCTCACGCCGCACTGGCGGTGCCGTTATGCCCGAATCCTCCGCGCGAGCGTCGAGGCTTGTTCGGGATGGTTGCGCTCAGCCACGGCAGGGTGGCGAGCCCTCGTGCCGATTTGTCCGGATCCCCCGTACCGTAAATGAGATCTAGTCGAGTTAGGCCGCCATAACGACCCCAACTCGACGAGATCTACTTCGGGGCACCGCTGGCCGTCCCCGGTCGCACTGATAGTCGCGGAGACCGCCGGAAACCGCGGCCGCATGATCTGTTCACCGCCCGCGCGGACGCTGTCCCGCCGCCGCAGCGTCGCGGCCGCACCGTTGATCGAGGGCCTACCGTCACGATCGCTCGTCGATCGAGGCTTTACCGTCGTGGTTTGGAGATCAACTCGCCACGATAAGACCTCGATCGACGAGAGGGGGGCGGTGGGGTCCCGGTTAGATAGCGTCGCCGATTCCTACGCGGGGTTTGGGCATGCGCATGCGGCGGAAGGTGATCGACCGCATGATCGCGTAGAGGTAGAGGGAACCCATCCGCTGGGTCGACTTCGGGAGGCGCTCCCGGACCAGTCGCTTCACCTTGCGCGAGATGAGCAGCGAGTCGAGGACGACGCCGAGTGCCAGCGCGGCCCACAGCAGGTTGGAGGCCAGCCGGATGGCCGGCGGCATGGGGCTGGACGAGCCGATCAGCACGACCAGCGCGCCGCCGAAGAACCACGTGCCGACCGTGCGCCGGGAGTCGACGACGTCGCGGGCGAGGGCGCGCTCGGGGCCCTGGTCGCGGGGGAGCAGATAGCGCTCGTCGCCGGCGCGCATGCCGGCCATCGCCTCGGCGCGCTCGGCTCGCTGCCGCGCGCGGGTCTGCTTGTATGCCTCGCGGCGGTTGGCGGGCGCCGGCTCGGCGGCGCGCCGGCCGGTGTTCGTGCGCTTGGGGGTGACGACGCCGAGCTCTTTCTTGCTCGGCGTGTAGCCCTTGGGGCGCGCGGCCTCATCCGACGACGAGGGCTCGGGCTCGGCAGCGGCATCATCGGCGACGACATCAGCGGATTTGCGGCGGAACAACGACGGCACGAGGAAAAGGGTAACGGGTCCCCCACACCGCCCGACGCCCCACTCATGATCAAGGCGTCCTTCAAGTCGGTAGAACGACTTGTGGGACGCCGTGTGAAATGTAGGTACGGGCGGGGGGTGTTGATCATGGAAGTTACGGGCGTTCGGTGTGGGCGCCCAACGCCGCGAGCTTGGCTTCGAAGTCCTCGTAGCCGCGGTCGATCAGGTCCACGCCGTACACCCGGGAGGTGCCCTCGGCGGCGAGCGCGGCGATGAGGTGGCTGAAGCCGGCGCGCAGGTCCGGGATCACCAGGTCGGCGGCGTGCAGCTTGCTCGGGCCGGCGATCACGGCGGAGTGCTTGAAGTTGCGGCGGCCGAACCGGCACGGGGTGCCGCCGAGGCAGTCCCGGTAGACCTGGATGGTGGCGCCCATCGTGTTCAGCGCGTCGGTGTAACCGAGGCGCTGCTCGTAGACCGTCTCGTGGACGATCGACAGGCCCCGCGCCTGGGTCAGCGCCACGACCAGCGGCTGCTGCCAGTCGGTCATGAAGCCGGGGTGGACGTCGGTCTCCAGCGCCACCGCGCGCAGCTCGCCGCCCGGGTGCCAGAACCGGATGCCGGCCTCCTTGCCGGGGCGGCCGTCGCGCGGCGGGCGCATGTCGGTGACCTCGTAGGCCCCGCCGACCGAGCGGAACACGTTGAGGAACGTCATCATGTCGACCTGCTGGGCGCCCAGCACCTCGATGTCGCCGCCGGTGGCCAGCGCGGCGGCGGCCCAGCTGGCGGCCTCGATGCGGTCCGGGATCGGCCGGTGGGTGTAGCCGCCGAGGCGCGGCACGCCCTGGATCTCGATCACCCGGTCGGTGTGCACCTTGATGATCGCGCCCATCTTCTGCAGTACGCAGATCAGGTCGATGATCTCCGGCTCGACGGCAGCGTTGCGCAGCTCGGTGACGCCGTCGGCGAGCACCGCGCTGAGCAGCACCTGCTCGGTGGCGCCGACGCTCGGGTACGGCAGCTCCAGCTTGGTGCCGTGCAGGCCGTTGGGCGCGGTCAGGTGCATGCCGTCCGGCGCCTTGTCGACCACCGCGCCGAACTCGCGCAGCGCCTGGATGTGGAAGTCGATCGGGCGCGGGCCGATGTGGCAGCCGCCGAGGTCGGGGATGAACGCGTGACCGAGGCGGTGCAGCAGCGGGCCGCAGAGCAGGATCGGGATGCGGCTGGAGCCGGCGTGCACGTTGATCTCGTCGGTGCTGGCGCTCTCGACGTTTGCCGGGTCGAAGACCAGCTCACCGTCTTCGTCGCCGTCGCTCACCTTGACGCCGTGCAGCTCCAGCAGGCCGCGCACCACCTCGACGTCGCGAATGCGTGGCACGTCATACAGCCGGCTCGGTTGATCGCCGAGCAGGGCCGCGACCATCGCCTTGGAGACGAGGTTCTTCGCGCCGCGCACCCGGATCTGTCCATGCAACGGCGTACCGCCGTGCACGGCCAGGACGTCGTTGGTCAACGTAACCTCCTGCGGTTGGCCCTCAGCGACTTCTCTTACCCCCGATCGCCGCCCGGGCAGCATAGCGTTCCGTGACCTTGGTACGCGGGACGCACAGCATCGGATGACCCGAAACCGGGAATTCACGAACCTTTTCGTGTGTAGGCGATTACCGAGCGTGCGGAACCTACGGCAGTGCGAGCATCTGGTCGAGCGCCATCCGGGCATAGTGGGCGGTGTCCGGATCGACCGTGATCTGATTCACGATCCGGCCGGCGGCCAGCTCCTCCATCGCCCACACCAGGTGGGGCAGGTCGATGCGGTTCATCGTCGAGCAGTAGCAGACGTTGCGGTCCAGGAACATGATCTGCTTGTCGGGATGCGCGTGCGCCAGCCGGCGTACCAGATTGAGCTCAGTGCCCACCGCCCACGCCGAACCAGCCGGCGCGGCCGCGATGGTCTTGATGATGTATTCGGTCGAGCCGACGTAGTCGGCGGCCGTCACCACCTCGTGGCGGCACTCCGGGTGCACCAGCACGTTGACGCCCGGCACCTTCTGCCGCACCTCGTCGACGCAGCCCAGGGTGAAGCGGCCGTGCACCGAGCAGTGCCCGCGCCACAGGATCACCTTCGCGTCGCGCAGCTGCTCGGGGGTGAGCCCACCGCCCGGCTTGTGCGGGTCGTAGAGCACGCAGTCGTCGAGGCTGAAGCCCATCTCCAGGACTGCCGTGTTGCGCCCGAGGTGCTGGTCGGGCAGGAACAGCACCTTCTCGCCCTGCTCGAAAGCCCAGGTCAGCGCGCGCTGCGCGTTGGACGACGTGCACACGACGCCGCCGTTGCGACCGACGAAGCCCTTGATGTCGGCCGACGAATTCATGTAGGTGACCGGGACGGTGGCGCCCGCGATGCCGAGGTCTTCCAGCAGCTCCCAGGCCGTCTCGACCTGCGAGAGCACGGCCATGTCGGCCATCGAGCAGCCGGCGGCGAGGTCGGGCAGCACTACCCGCTGCGCGTTGGTCGTCAGGATGTCGGCGCTCTCGGCCATGAAGTGCACGCCGCAGAAGATGATGTATTCCGCCTCGGGGCGCGCCGCCGCCTCGCGGGCCAGCTTGAACGAGTCGCCGGTCACGTCGGCGAATTGGATCACCTCGTCGCGCTGGTAGTGGTGACCGAGCACGAAGAGCCGGTCGCCGAGGGCCGCCTTGGCGCGGGTGGCACGCTCGACCAGGTCGGGGTCGCTGGGGGAGGGCAGCTCGCCGGGGCACTCCACGCCGCGCTCGGACCGCGGATCGCTGCCGCGACCCAGCAGAAGCAGAGCGGCGCCGGTGCCAGCCGGCTCAACCCACGTCGAAGTCACGCCATCAATCATGCAACCCCGCGCCACCTCCGCGACTGTGGCCTGTCACACTCCCGAAACATGCGCGTACTGATCTGCCCGGACAAGTTCGCCGGTACCCTCTCGGCGCCGCTGGTGGCGGCGGCCGTGGCCGACGGGTGGCGGTCGGCGGTCTCCTCGGACGAGACGGTCGAGCGGCCGCTCTCCGACGGCGGGCCGGGCTTCCTGGACGTGCTCGCGGCCCTGGGCGAATCGGTCCCGGTGCCCACCGTCGACCCGCTCGGGCGCCCGGTTTCGGGCAGCGTGTTGCTCGCCGGCGACACCGCCTACGTGGAGAGCGCGCAGGCCTGCGGCCTGCACCTCCTCGCGTCTTCCGAACGGGACCCGCGCGCCACGACGTCGTACGGGCTCGGGATCCTGATCGCGCACGCCGTGGAGGCCGGGGCCCGGCAGGTCGTGATCGGGCTCGGCGGTTCGGGCACCAACGACGGCGGCGCCGGCATGCTCGCCGCGCTCGGCGCGGCGCCCGTGGACGAGGCCGGCTACGTGCTCGGGTACGGCGGCGCCGCGCTCACCGCCGCCGCCGGGCTCAGCGGGGCCCCGCGCCTGCGTGACGCGCTGCTGGTGGCCGCCACGGACGTCGACAACCCGCTCACCGGCCTGCACGGGGCATCCAACGTGTACGGCCCGCAGAAGGGTGCCTCCCGCGAGGACATCCTGCTGCTGGACGCGGCCCTGACCCGGTGGGCGGCCGTGCTGTCGCAACACCTCCCGACCTGCCCGCCCGAATTGGCGGGGCTGCCGGGTGCGGGCGCGGCCGGTGGACTGGGCGCGGCGGTGCTCGCCCTCGGCGGCCGGTGCGAGTCCGGCATCGCCCTGGTCACCCGCCTGATCGGGCTGGACGCCGCGCTGGACGCCGCCGACCTGGTGATCACGGGGGAGGGCTCGTTCGACCACCAGTCCCTGCGCGGCAAGGTCGTCGCCGGGGTGGCCGCCGGTGCCCGCGACCGCGGCCTGCCCTGCCTGGTGCTGGCGGGGCAGGTGAGCGCCGGCCGCCGGGAGGCCGCCGCGGCCGGGGTGACGGAGGCGGTCGCGCTCGCCGACCGCGTCGGCTTGGCGCGCTCGATGGCCGACCCCGCCGCCGCCCTCCACGAGGTCGCCGCCCACCTGGCCCATCAGTGGTCGCACTGACCGCCCGCCCGGCCCTGGCTGGACCCACAGGGCAGCGCCCTGTGGGGCGCGGACCCCACAGGGCTGCCCTGTGGGGCAACGAGGGCTGGCGCGGGCCAGGCGACGGCGCCGCACCCATCCTGGAGTTTGCACATACATTAGATGCACAAGCAAATTATGTGTTAACACACATCTGGTAGGATGTCGGCGTGTCGGAGGAACCTGGCCTGGTCACGGAGTGGCGGGCGCTCGCGCAGCGCTACCACGAGATCTCCTGCGCGCTCGAGCGCGAGCTCCAGGAGCGGCACGGGCTCGGCATGAGCGAGTTCGAGGTGCTCGACCAGCTCGCCACCACCGACCATGGCAAACTCCGCATGCTGGAGCTCGCTGACCTCGTGCACCTGAGCCAGAGCGCGCTCTCCCGGGCGGTGGCGCGGCTGGAGCGCGGCGGGCTGGTCTGCCGGGCGCTGTGTGAGCAAGACCGGCGTGGGGTGTTCGTCACCCTTACGGACGAGGGACGCACCCGTCAGGAGCAGGCTCGACCCACGCAGCGGGCGGTGCTCTCCGAGAGTCTGGTTGGGAATCGTCCCACCGGGGGCTAGCGTTGACCCTGATACCCAAAGCAATGAGGAGATATCCAGTGACCACTTCAGCGCAGACCGAGTCGACCGAGGCCCAGACGCCGACGACTGTCGTCCTCAGCGACGTCGCGGCGCAGAAGGTCAAGGCTCTGATCGAGCAGGAGGGCCGCGACGACCTGCGGCTGCGCGTGGCCGTGCAGCCCGGCGGCTGCTCGGGCCTGCGATACCAGCTCTTCTTCGACGAGCGCTCGCTCGACGGTGACGTGGTGAGCGACTTCGGTGGCGTCGAGGTCGTCGTCGACCGGATGAGCGCGCCCTACCTGGCCGGCGCCACCATCGACTTCGCCGACCGCATCGACGCGCAGGGCTTCACCATCGACAACCCCAACGCGGGGGGCTCGTGCGCGTGCGGCGACTCGTTCCACTGATCCGCTCACGCTCTTCATGATCAAGGCGTCCCTCACGCACGTGAGGGACGCCTTGATCATGAATGGCTCGACTGATCCTCTAGCACCATCAGCGGGGCCGCCTGTACGGGCGGTCCCGCTTTGCATAGGCTGACCGGCGCACTTTGTTCTCCATATCGACGTCCACGTTCTCCATATCGACGTCTACGCCGACGTCCACACCGACCCCGAGGGCCGACATGAAGATCGCCGTCACCGGCTCGATCGCGACCGACCACCTGATGCACTTCCCCGGGCGGTTCGCCGAGCAACTGCTCGCCGACCAGCTCGACAAGGTCTCCCTCTCCTTCCTGGTCGACGACCTGGTCGTGCGCCGCGGCGGCATCGCGGCCAACATCGCCTTCGGCATGGCGCAGTTCGGTCTCCGCCCGGTGCTGCTCGGCGCGGTCGGCTCCGACTTCGCCGACTACCGGTCCTGGCTGGAGCGGCACGGCGTCGACTGCGACTCGGTGTATGTGAGCGAGGTCGCACACACCGCCCGGTTCGTCTGCACCACCGACCTCGACCTGTGCCAGATCGCGTCCTTCTACGCCGGCGCGATGAGTGAGGCGCGCAACATCGAGCTGGGCCCGGTGGCTGAGCGGGTGGGCGGGCTCGACCTGGTGCTGGTCAGTGCCAACGACCCCGCGGCCATGATCCGGCACTCCGAGGAGTGCCGCGTCCGCGGCTGGGACTTCGCGGCCGACCCGTCGCAGCAGCTCGCCCGCATGGACGGCAGTGAGGTCAGCAAGCTGATCGACGGCGCGACGTACCTGCTCACGAACGAGTACGAGCGGTCGCTACTGGAGAGCAAGTCCGGCTTCGGCGACGCCGAGGTGCTCGCGCGGGTCGGGGTCCGGATCACCACGCTCGGCGCCAACGGGGTCGAGATCACCGGCAAGGACATCGAGCGCATCCACGTCCCGGTGGCTCGGGACGTCAACGCCGTCGAGCCGACCGGCGTCGGTGACGGCTTCCGCAGCGGCTTCTTCTCGGCGCTGGCCTGGGGGCTGGGGTTGGAGCGGGCGGCGCAGGTCGGCTGCCTCACCGCCGCGCTGGTGCTGGAGACGGACGGCCCGCAGGAGTACGAGATCCAGCCCGAGGCGTTCCTCAAGCGGCTCGCCTACTCCTACGGCGACGCCGCGGCGGACGAGGTCCGCCCGCACGTCGCGGCGTAAAGCGTTGTTTGGAAGGGCCCCTTCCTATGCGTAAAACGATGGGAAGGGGCCCTTCCTTGCGTCAGGTGGTGCGGCGGACTTCGTACGCGGGGGAGCCGTCGACCGGTGTCGCGCCCAGGTACTCCTGGGCGCGCATGCGGCACCACGCGGGGATGTCGTTCGCCGCGGCCGGGTCGTCGGCGAGGACGCGCACGACCGTGCCCACCGGCACCTGCGGCAGGCGCCGGGCCAGCGCGATCACCGGCAGCGGGCAGCGCTGACCCAAGCAGTCCAGCACGATCACAATCCCACCACCCCCGCCTCGGCCCGCAGGTCTGCCACCACCTGCGGCAGCTCGGCCAGGAAGCGGTCGACGTCCGCCGAGGTGGTCTCCCGGTGCAGGGAGATCCGCACGTTGCCGTGCGACAGCACGCCCATCGCCTCCAGCACGTGGCTCGGGCGGAGCGTCGACGACGTGCACGACGAGCCGGAGGACACGGCGAACCCGCGCCGGTCGAGCGCGTGCAGCAGCGCCTCGCCATCGACGTACAGGCACGAGAACGTCACCAGGTGTGGCAACCGGTCGTCGGGGTCGCCGACCACCTCCACGTCCGGCACGGTCGCCGGCACGACCGCGCGGATCCGGTCGACCAGCGGCGCCAGCCGCGCCGCCTCCGCGGCCTGGTCGGCGGTCACCGCCCGCAGCGCGGCGGCGGCCGCCACGATGGCCGGCAGGTCGTGGCAGGTGTCCGCGCGCTCCGCCGGCCAGCGCACCCCCTTGCGGACGACCAGCAGGCCCACGCCCGCCGGGCCGCCCCACTTGCGGGCGCTCGCGGTCAAGAGTGACCACCCCTCGGGTACGCCGGTGCGGCCCACCGACTGCGCGGCGTCCACCAGCAGGGGTACGCCCGCGGCGGCGCACGCCTCGGCGGCCGCCCCGACCGGCTGCGCGGTGCCCACCTCGTGGCTGGCGCTGATCAGGGCGGCCAGCGCCACCCCGGGGGCGGCGACGGCGGCCCGCCAGGCGTCCAGGTCAAGCCGCCCGAGCTGGTCGACCGGCACGGACACGCCGGCGGCGCCGGCCGCGAACAGCACCGCCGAGTGCTCGATCGCCGAGTGCACCACGGTCGCCCCGACCCGGCGCCGCCCCTCCCGGGCGCCTTCGATCGCGTCGCGCGCGGCGGCGGTACCGCTGGGGGTGAAAAACAGCTCGTCCGGGCGTACCCGCAGCTCTTCAGCGGTCGCGGCGCGCGCCGCGTCGAGCAGCTGGCGGGCCCGGCGGGCCTGCGTGTAGAGCTTGCCCGGATCGGCCCAGCCGTCGTCGAGCGCGGCCAGCAACGCCTGCCGCGCCACCGGGTGCAGCGGCGCGGCGGCGGCCGCGTCGAAATAGGTCATGAACCGACGCTACCTACTACCCCACGTCGGGCACCGCCGGCATGGTCGAGTAATCTCGCGACCGTCGGTGACGCTAGGGAGGCTGAACCAGGTGGTCACGAGGGGTACGCCGAAGGGCAGGCCCGGAATCGGGCGGCTGGCCGGGTTGGGCGCCGGTGCCGCGGCGCTGACGACCCTGCTGGGCGGCTGTGACGTCGGCAGCACCTTCAAGGGCTTTGGCTGGCCGGAGGGCGGCATCACGCCGCAGGCCGGCCGCATGTATGACCTGTGGATCGGCTCGACGATCGCCGCGTTGGTGGTCGGCGTCTTCGTGTGGGGCCTCATCTTCTGGTGCGTGGTGCGTTACCGCAAGCGCGGCGACGAGCTGCCCGTGCAGACGCGCTACAACCTGCCGATGGAGTTCCTCTACACGATCGCGCCGATCCTGGTCGTGTGCGTGCTGTTCTACTACACCGCGATCGTGCAGACCGATGTGGACCGGGTCTCGAAGAACCCGGACGTGACCGTGGAAGTGGTCGCGTTCAAGTGGAACTGGCAGTTCAACTACCGCGACGGCGTCGGCGAGGACGCCAACACGGTCGCGTCGACGCTCGGTTCCAGCGACGTGATCCCGGTGCTGGTGCTGCCCACGCAGCGGTCCATCCGCTTCGAGGAGACCAGCAAGGACGTCATCCACTCGTTCTGGGTGCCGGAGCTGCTGTTCAAGCGCGACGTGTTCCCGGGCAACATCCGCAACGTGTTCGAGGTGGACAACATCTCCGTCGAGGGCGCGTACGTCGGCCGGTGCGCCGAGTTGTGCGGCACCTACCACTCGATGATGAACTTCGAGCTGCGGGTGGTTTCGCCGGAGAAGTTCGACCAGTTCCTGGCGGAGAAGCGCGACGGCGCCACCACCCAGCAGGCACTGAGCGCCATCGGCGAGGAGCCGCTGGCGACCACGACGTCGCCGTTCGACACCAAGCGCGAGGCCGCGAACTTCAACCCGACCGCCGGAGAATGAGGATCTTCCGATGAGGACTGAGTACAAGATCTTCGGGGTCGTGTCGGCGTTCCTCTACGTCGCGTGCGTCGTTTACGCCTGGTGGACGTGGGCCGAGCGGGGGATCGACTGGGTCGGCACCGTGGCGCTGCTGCTGTCCGCGTTGCTGACCACGATGTGCGGCGGCTTCTTCTGGTTCGTGTCCCGCCGCATCGACCTGCGCCCCGAGGACCGGCCGGACGGTGAGATCGCCGACGGCGCCGGTGAGATCGGCTTCTTCAGCCCGGGCAGCTACTGGCCGTTCGGCCTGGCTGCGGCGGCCACGGTGGCTGGCCTGGGCCTGGTGTTCTGGATGTGGTGGCTGCTCGCGGCCGGCCTGATCGCGGTGACGATGGCCACCTGCGGCCTACTGTTCGAGTACTACACCGGCACCCGCCGCACCGCGGAGCACTAACCCGCTTCTTCATGATCAAGGCGTCCTTCATGTCGCTATAACGACGTGAGGACGCCTTGATCATGAAGCTAGGCGGCGTGGCGCTGGCGCGGCGCGACTGAGCCGCTGCGGGACCGGAGCCAGGCGCGCACTTCGATGACCGGGGCGAGCAGGATCGCGGTGCCGCAGCCGGTGCACAGCAGCTCGGGGCAGTCGTCGCCGTGCCCGTCGGCGCAGGGGGGCGCCTCGAAGAGCATCTCGGCCTCGCAGGTCGCGCAGTGCAGTTGTCGCACGGGCCTCTCCTCTCCGTTGGGTGTTTTCGGAACGGGAATTACCCCGCTGTAGTTCTCACGTTGCCACGCCCCTCCGACAAAATTGCGAAGCACTTCGGCGTGTCGCCCAGGCCCCACTCATGATCAAGGCGTCCCTCAAGTCGCTATAACGACTTGAGGGACGCCTTGATCATGGGTTAGGCGGTGGCTACGTCGATCCAGCGGTCGAGGAGCTTGGCGGCGGCGCCGGAGTCGATCGACGCGGCCGCGCGCTCCAGCCCGGCGCGCATCGCCTCGGTCACGTCACCGGTGCCGGTGTGGGCGGCCAGCGCGGCGGCCGCGTTGACCAGGACCGCGTCGCGCACCGGCCCGGCCTCGCCGGCCAGCAGCCGCCGGGTCACGTCGGCGTTGAACGCGGCGTCACCGCCCCGCAGGTCGCCCGGCTGGGACCGGGCGATGCCCAGGTCGGCGGCGTCGAGCATGGTCTCGGTCACGGCGCCGTCGCGAGCCACCCAGACCCGGGTGGGCGCGGCGGTGCTGAACTCGTCGAGGCCGTCCTCGCCGCGCATGACCAGTGCCGAGCCGCCGCGGCTGGCGAACACCTCGGCCATGACGGGCGCCATGCGGCTCTCGAAGCAGCCGATGGCACCGGCGCGCGGCTGGGCCGGGTTGGTGAGCGGGCCGAGGAAGTTGAACACGGTCGGCACGCCCATTTCGCGGCGGGGGGCCGCGGTGTGCCGCATGCCGGGATGGAACCGGGCCGCGAAGCAGAACCCGATGCCGACCTCGATCACGCACCGGGCCACCTGCTCGGGACCGAGGTCGAGCGGGACGCCGAGGAATTCCAGCAGGTCGGCCGCGCCACACGAGGAGGAGGCGGCCCGGTTGCCGTGCTTCACCACACGCACCCCGGCGCCGGCGACCACGATCGCGGTCATCGTCGAGATGTTGACGGTGTGCGCGCGGTCACCACCGGTGCCGACGACGTCGACCGCGCTGGCGCGTACCTCATCGGGAAGCTCGACCCGCGCGGCGTGGGACAGCATCGTCTGGACCAGGCCGCCCAGCTCGCCAGGGGTTTCGCCCTTGGCGCGCAGCGCCATGGCGAACGCGGCGATCTGCGCCGGGGTGGCCGAGCCCGACATGATCTCGCCCATCGCCCAGGCGGTGTCCTCAGCGGACAGCTCCTCGGTGCGCAGCAGCGCCGCGATGAGGTTGGGCCAGCTCCGTTCGCCCATTGCGGGCCTCCTGGATGAAGAAGGGTCAGGCCGGGGCGTGTGACCGCAGCAGACCCGCCACGGTCTGCCCGGTCGTCACCGGGTCGAGGGGGTGCAGCAGGGTCGCGTCGACCTGCGCGTAGGCCGCCAGCCAGCGGTCGGCCGCCCGGGCGATCACCAGGCAGGTCGGCGGCGCGTCTTCGCGATCGTCCTTGATCTGCCGGGCGATGCCGATGCCGCCGCCGGGCGTCGCCTCGCCGTCGAGCAGCATGAGGTCGATCTCGTACTCGTCGACCAGGCGGACGCACCCGGCGTAGTCGCTGGCATCGACGAACTCGACCGCGAGGTCGGCCGCGGGGCGCGGACCGACCGCGAGCCGCATCTGGTCACGGACCTTCGGGTCGTCGCTGTAGAGCAGGATGGTGTACACCCGATCGGACATTGCGCTCCCATTCCCTCAGCTGCGGCCTGATGGTACCGCCGTCATCCGGCACCGGGTGTGCCGGCCGCCGCCTGCGCCGCGGCTTCGGCCGCCTCCTGGCGGTCGAGCTCGCGGTCGACCCGCCGGGCCTCCCGTTCGGACTGCTTGAACCACTGCGCGACCAGCACGCCGAGCATGGTGACCGAGACCAGCTCGCCGCCCGCCCACAGGATGCCCCCGGCGATCTTCTGGTCGGTCCACGGGTCGGCCCAGCCGAGCCCCAGCGACGGGTACCAGTCGCCGCCCAGCAGCGTGGCGCTCTGCATGATGGTGAGCCCGAGCACCGTGTGGAACGGCACGGACAGCACCATGAGCAGGGCGCGCCCGGGGTAGGGCCACCGGCCGGGCAGCGGGTCGAGCCCGATCAGCGGCCAGAAGAAGAGGCACCCGGTGAGGATGAAGTGCGCGTGCACCACCTCGTGGGCGAACGCGTTCTCCAGGGTCAGCCGGTAGAGGCCGGTGAAGTAGAGCACAAACGGGTTGGCGACGAACAGCGCGTAGGCCACCAGCGGGAACGTGAACACCCGCGCGACCCGGCTGTGCAGCACGGTGAGCAGCGCGCGGCGGGGCTTGCCGTGCAGGGCGCGCAGCGCCAGCGTCACCGGGGCGCCGAGCGCCAGGAAGATCGGCGCGACCATGGACAGCACCATGTGTTGCACCATGTGCACGGAGAGCAGGGTCGTGTCGTAGGCGTGCAGGCCGCTGACCGTGACGGCGGCGAGGCCGCCGAGGCCCGGGCCCAGGAAGAGCGCGGTGCGCGCGACCGGCCAGCGGTCGCCGCGCGCGCGGAGCCGGTGGACGCCGTACAGGTACAACCCGGCGGCGACCACCAGCATGACGGCGATCCAGCCGTCGAGCCGGGTCTCGGTGAACAGCGCCGACACGGTGAACGGCGGCGGCGCCGCGCCGTCCGCCAAAACGGCCGACGATGCTGCGTACGACACGCCTGCCAGGCTATGCCACCGCCCGGACAGGGGCGTACCCGACCCACGACGGACCGTCGTAGCCGACCCCGACGAATCGTCGTACTACGAGGCGGCGATAATGACCGCGTGACTGCGGCCTCAGCCATTGACAAGAGCCGGATCCACTCGTTGACGCGGCCCAACATGGTCAGCGTCGGGACGATCGTGTGGCTCTCCAGCGAGCTCATGTTCTTCGCGGCGCTGTTCGCGATGTACTTCTCGATCCGCGCGGCGGACTACAGCCAGTGGGAGCACCACACCCCCCACCTGGAGATTCCGTACGCGACGACGTTCACGCTGATCCTGGTCGCCTCGTCGGTGACCTGCCAGTTCGGCGTGTTCGCGGCGGAGAAGGGCGACGTCCACGGGCTGCGGCGGTGGTTCACCATCACGTTCCTGATGGGGCTGGTCTTCGTGCTCGGCCAGGTCAACGAGTACCGCAACCTGGTCGCCGAGGGCATCAAGATCAACGCTGACGGCTACGGCTCGATGTTCTACCTGACCACGGGGTTCCACGGCCTCCACGTCACCGGTGGCCTGATCGCCTTCCTGATCTACATGGCCCGCACCACCATGGGGCGGTTCACCCCGGCGCAGGCCACGTCGGCGATCGTCGTGTCGTACTACTGGCACTTCGTCGACATTGTCTGGATCGCGTTGTTCTCCATGATCTACCTGCTCCAGTAGCGCCACGGCGAACTACGTGTTGTAGTAGTAGCAACCGTGTCACACACCGCCCGCATAACCCGTCCCATAGGCATGAAGGACACTGGCCATGACTTCTGACTCCCCCGGCTGGCTCGCACGGCTGCGCCGTGGGCGTTCGGGACCGCGCAGCCGGATCCGCCGGCGCGTCGGTTCCGCGGTCCGTCTCACGCTGGCGCTCGCGCTGGCCGGCGGCGTCTACGTCGTCTTCGCGCCGGGGTTGGCCGGTGCGCAGGACACGCCGCAGCTGTCCGCCGCCGCCGAAGAGGGCAAGGCGCTGTTCAACCAGAGCTGCATCACCTGCCACGGGCCCAACGCGCAGGGCGTCGAGGGTCGCGGTCCGAGCCTGATCGGCGTCGGCGCGGCGTCGGTCGAGTTCCAGGTGAGCACCGGGCGCATGCCGATGGCCCGCCAGGAGGCGCAGGCCGAGGCGAAGCCCCCGGTGTTCGACGACGAGCAGACCCGGCAGCTCGCGCAGTACGTCCAGGAGTTGGGTGGCGGGCCGCAGGTGCCGTCCGGCGACCTGCGGGCACCGACGAGCGACGACGAGGCCATCGCCCGCGGCGGCAAGCTCTTCCGGATCAACTGCTCGGCGTGCCACGCGTTCGGTGGTGGTGGCGGCGCGCTGTCCTCCGGCAAGTTCGCGCCACCCCTGAACGACGTCACCGACCAGCAGATCTACGCGGCGATGCTCACCGGTCCGCAGAACATGCCGGTGTTCGGTGACAACCAGCTCACTCCGGACCAGAAGAAGGAGATCATCTCCTACGTCCAGGAGGCGCTGAACGAGGACCGCGACCCCGGCGGCTGGAACCTCGGTCGGTTCGGCCCGGTCACCGAGGGTCTCGCGATCTTCTTGGTCGGCATCGTCGCGCTGGTCTTCGCAGCGCTGTGGATTGCGGGGAAGTCATGAGCACCGACACCCACCCGCACGTCGAGGAACCGCTCGACGTGCACGACCCGCGCCTGACGCGGTTCGACATCGTCCGTGAGGGCCTGCGCCGCGACGGCATCGAGATCGTCCACTACGAGCCGCAGTTCGGGCCGAAAGATGGCCGGGCCGAGCGCCGCATGGTGCGCATCGTGTCGCTGTTCTTCCTGCTCACCGGCGCTGCCGCGACGGCCTTCCTGGTCGTCTACATCTGGTGGCCGTGGCAGTACGAGATGGGCAGCAACGCCAGCAAGCTCTACACGCCGCTGTTGGGCGTCTGCCTCGGCGTCGCGCTGCTGGGCATCGGGTTCGGCATCCTGACCTGGGGTAAGAAGCTGCTGCCCCGGGAGGTCGCGATCCAGGACCGGCACGACGGCGGCTCGCCCAGCGACGAGCGGAAGATCACCGGGCAGACCCTGATCTTCGTCGGCGAGGAGCTGGGGCTCAAGCGCCGTAAGGCGCTCGGCCTGGCCGCCCTGGCCGGCCTCGCGCCGGTCGGCGCGGTCGCGGCCGCGCCGCTCATCGGCGGCCTGATCAAGAGCCCGACCAAGGACGCCATCCTCTTCCACACCGGGTGGGACCCCGAGCACAACGGCGGCCAGCCGGTCCGGGTCACCCGCGAGGACGGCACGCCGATCCGGCCGGAGGAGGTCAGCGTCGGCGGCCAGCTGACGGTGTTCCCCGGCATCCCGGGCGGCGCCACCAACGAGCACGCTGACTCGCCCACGCTGCTGATCCATCTGCGGGCCGACGACGCGGAGCAGACCCGGTCGACGCTCAAGGGCATCAACCAGGGGTCCATGTGGGGCAACTTCGTGGCGTACTCGAAGATCTGCACCCACGCCGGCTGCCCGGCGAGCCTCTACGAGCAGCAGACCAACCGGCTGCTCTGCCCCTGCCACCAGTCGCAGTTCCTGATCACCGACAACGCACGGCCGATCTTCGGACCCGCCTCCCGAAGCCTTCCGATGCTGCCGATCACGGTGGACAATGAAGGCTTCTTCGTGGCGACGTCCGACTACAAGGTGGCCGTCGGGCCAGCATTCTGGGAGCGGCCATGAAGCGCCGAAAGATTGACGTACGCGCCCTGCCCGGCAACTCGGCCGGGGCGCTCGACGACCGGTTCCAGGCGGCCACGCCGCTGCGGGGTCTGCTGAACAAGGTCTTCCCGGACCACTGGTCGTTCCTGCTCGGTGAGATCGCGCTGTTCTCGTTCATCGTGCTGCTGCTCACCGGCACGTTCCTGACGCTCTTCTACGACCCGTCGCTGACCACCGTCACCTACGACGGCAGCTACGCGCCGCTGCGCGGCGAGCACATGTCCGCGGCGTTCGCGTCGACGCTGGACCTCTCGTTCGACGTGCGGGGCGGCTTGGTCCTGCGGCAGATGCACCACTGGGCAGCGCTGACCTTCATGGCGGCGATCGTGGTGCACATGTTCCGGATCTTCTTCACCGGCGCGTTCCGCAAGCCGCGCGAGACGAACTGGATCATCGGTTCGCTGCTGTTCTGGGTCGGCTTCCTGGCCGGCTTCACCGGTTACGGGCTGCCCGACGACGCGCTCTCCGGCACCGGCCTGCGGATCGCCTCGGCGATCATGCTGTCGATCCCGGTGGTCGGCTCCTGGGTGACCACCTCGATCTTCGACGGCGAGTTTCCCGGCCACGTCATCATGGGTCGGCTCTACATCACGCACGTGCTGTTGATCCCGGGCGCGCTCCTCGCCCTGATCACGGTTCACCTCGGGCTGGTCTTCAAGCAGAAGCACACCCAGTGGCCGGGACCGGGGCGCACCGAGCACAACGTGGTCGGCGAGCGGATGTTCCCGCGGTACGTGATCAAGCAGGGCGGCTTCTTCATGATCGTCTTCGGCGTGATCGCGCTGATGGGCGGTCTGCTCCAGATCAACCCGATCTGGCTGTTCGGTCCCTATGAGGCGTACGTGGTCTCGGCCGCCAGCCAGCCCGACTGGTACGTGATGTTCCTCGACGGCTCGACCCGGCTCTTCCCGGCCTGGGAGATCAGGTTCGACCTGTTCGGCTGGGGTGACGGGTACACGATTCCGGCGATCTTCTGGCCGACGGTGGTGCTGCCCGGCGTCCTGACCATGCTGCCGTTGGCCTATCCGTTCATCGAGGCCCGGCTGACCAAGGACAAGCGGGCGCACAACCTGCTCCAGCGCCCGCGCGACGTGCCCGCCCGCACCGCTCTCGGCGCCATGGCGGTCTCGTTCTGGCTGGTGCTGACGCTCTCCGGCGGCAACGACGTCATCGCCGACAAGTTCCACATCAGCCTGAACGCGACGACCTGGGCCGG
Organism: Actinomycetes bacterium KLBMP 9797; assembly: GCA_037414955.1. GTDB lineage: Bacteria > Actinomycetota > Actinomycetes > Mycobacteriales > Micromonosporaceae > Phytohabitans. The sequence goes on along the minus strand of JBBEWH010000082.1, from coordinate 122,325 downwards.
CCGGATCGGCCTGCTGATCGTGCCACCGATCGCGTACTACGTGACCTACCGGATCTGCCTGGGCCTCCAGCAGCACGACCGGGAGGTCCTGGCGCACGGCGTCGAGACCGGCATCATCAAGCGGCTGCCGGACGGCCGGTTCGTCGAGGTGCACCAGCCGCTCGCCCCGGTGGACGAGCACGGCCACGCGGAGCTGGACTACGCCGGCTGGGTGGTGCCGAAGAAGATGAACCGCCTCGGCGCCCTCGGACCCGCGATCAAGGGCTTCTTCTATCCGATCGAGAAGCCGGCCGAGGCGCCGGTCTCACCCGGCCACCCGCCGGTGGAGCCCCGCCCCGACCGCAAGGAACTCACCCGCTAGAACTCCATGATCAAGGCGTCCTTCAAGTCGTTCTAACTACTTGAGGGACGCCTTGATCATGGAGCTTCGGCGGTGACGAGCCAGGTCGCGGCGTCGACCCAGACGCCGTCCGGGCGCGCGCGGGCGGCGTACCACTCGGCCATGGTCGCGAACACCCGCCCGACGAGCGCCTCATCGTCGACGCGGGCCGCCAGCTCCCGCACCCGGGTCGTGGCGCCCACGTAGGCGAGCACGTCCGCGACGTCGGTGCCGATCCGCGCCGGACCGTGCACGGCGGTCGTGCGTACCCCGGTGAAGCCGGCGCCGATCAGCAGGTCGGCCATCCGCTGCGGGTCGGCGAAGAGGTCGAAGGGTGTCGGCTCGGCCGGCACACCGTGCGCCCGGAACGCCCGCACCGGGATGCCGAACACCTCGTTGTGCTCGTCGTCCCGCCAGGACAGGAACGCCAGCCGGCCGCCGGGCCGCAGCGCGCCCCGCAGGTTCGCGAAGGCCGCCGCCGGGTCGTCGAAGAACATCACCCCGAAGCTGCTGACGGCCGCGTCGAAGGCGGCGGTCTCGAAGGGGTACACCTGGGCGTCGCCCCGGACGAACCGCACCGCCGGCCCGCCCGCGGTCGCGGCCAGGTCGCGGGCCACCCCGAGCATCACGCCGGAGAGGTCGAGGCCGAGCACCGCACCGTCCACTCCGGACGCCTTGGCGAGCGCGAGCGTCAGCTCGCCGCATCCGCAGCCCACGTCGAGCACCCGCTCGCCGGGCGCCACCGCCGCGGCGCGCAGCAGGTGCGGCGCCACCGGCTGGCGCAGCGCCAGGTGCCGTTCCCGCTGCGCGACCCACCGTCGACCGGAGTCGCCGTTCCACCGCTCGGCCTGCGCCACATTGACGTTGCTCTCCATCGTCGTTCCACAATATGCCCCACCTCATGATCAAGGCGTCCTTCACGGCGTTGGACCGACTTGAGGGACGCCTTGATCATGAAGGGGCGATAGAGTGGGCGGCGTGATCACTGCGATCGTCCTGATCGACTGCGCCACCGACTCGATCCCCGAGGTGGCCGAAGCCTTGGCCGCCCTGCCCGGCGTGAGCGAGGTCTACTCGGTCGCCGGCCACGTCGACCTCATCGCGGTCGTCCGCGTCCGGGAATATGAGCAGATCGCCGAGGTCATCGCCGGCGGCATCTCGAAGACGCCCGGCGTCGTCGACACCGACACGCACATCGCGTTCCGTGCCTACTCGCAGCACGACCTGGAGGAAGCGTTCGCCATCGGTCTTCCCGATGCCGACTGAGTCCCCCGAGGACTACGTCCAGGAGTTCGTCGACCGCGGCACCGACCGCATCGGCCTCCAGGTCTACCCGGAGCCCGACGGGGGCACCGACGCGCCACTCGTGGTGATCTGGCCGGCCATGGGCGTGCGGGCACGGTATTACCGGCCCTTCGCCACCGCGCTGCGCCAGCGCGGCCTCGGCGTCGTCGTGGCCGACCTCCGCGGCACGGGCGCCAGCACGCCGCCACCCAGCCGCGCCTCCCGGTACGGGTACGAGGAGCTGGTCGGCGACGTCGGCGCGGTGCTGGCGGCGCTCAAGCCACGCCTCGACGGCCGGCGGCGGCTGCTGCTCGGGCACTCGCTCGGCGGCCAGGCCGCGCTGCTGCACCTGGCGCTCACCGAAGACTCCGATGTGGACGGCTTGGTGCTGGTCGCGGCCGGCCTGCCGTACTGGCGGAACTTCCCAGCCGGCGCGCGGCGGTACGCCGTGTGGCCGTACACCCAGGCGATCGCGGCGACCGCGGCGGTCCTCGGGGTCTGGCCCGGGTGGGGCTTCGGAGGCCGGCAGGCCGCGGGTGTGATGCGCGACTGGGGGCACACGGCCCGCACCGGCCGATTCCCGCCGATCGGCGGCGTCGACGCGGAGGCCGCGGTGCGCCGGGTGCGCACGCCGGTGCTGGCGGTCAGCGTGGACGACGACCAGTACACGCCGGTCGGCGTCGTCGACGAGGTGTGCGCGAAGCTGGCGGCGGCGCCGGTGCGGCGCGAGCACTACACCGTGGCGCAGGCGGGCGCGCCGCTGGACCACTTCACCTGGGTGCGCCGACCGGACCCCGTCGCGACGCACATCGCGAACTTCGCCGCCGCCCTCTCATGATCAAGGCGTCCTTCACGTAGTTCTCACTACTTGAAGGACGCCCTGATCATGGGGTGATGGTCAGGGAGGTGCCGGCGCGGATCGCGTCGACGAGATGCTCGTCCGGTCCGACGTAGCCGCCGGGCCAGACCACCGCCCGGGTCAGCTTGCCGTGGACCTCGGCGCCGGCGCCGACCACCGATCGCTCGCACCCGCCGGTCACGGTCGCGTCCGGAGCCAGCAGATTTCCGGTACCGGTGGCGTGCAGGTTCGCCGCCAGATAGTGGCTCGGGGTGCCGGTGTCCAGGTACGTCCCGCGGTGTGTCACGACCCGCAGGTGGCCCGCCGCCTCGGCCGGTCGCCACACCGCCTTGACCAGCTCGGCCGGCTCCGGTGGCAGGTCGCGTACGTATCGCCAGGGCAGCAGCGAGAACCCGGCGAACCGGTGGCCGCTGAACTCGGCCCGATCAGCCGGCACCCCCAGTAGGCGCACCGTCTCGCCGTCCCAGCCGGCCAGCAGCTGCGTGACGTCGCCGGTCAGGTAGGCGTCGGCGTTGCCCACCAGCACGCCGCGTCCGGCGATCCAGTCGCGCAGGTTGCCGACGCCGCCGGCGGTGCCCAGCGGCACGCCGGGCTCCACCGACAGGTGTACCCGATCGCCGGCATGTGCGACGACCTGGTCCGCCAGGTAGCTGGCGTTGACCGCGACCGACGCCGGGCCGGTGAGGCCGATCGCGGCGACATGGGCGAGCGCCCGGTCCAGCAGCGGCACGTTGCCCACCGGGCAGAGCGCCTTCGGCAGATGATCGGTGAGCGGTCGGAGCCGCATGCCGTGGCCGGCGGCGAGCACGACCGCACAGAGCTCAGTCATGACGGGAAGGCGCCGCTCAGTCACTGGTCGAGGAGGTCGTGAACGTGGACCACGGGCCGGGCGTGTCCGCCAGGGGGCCGATGCCGTAGTACGCGAGCAGCCGCGCGGTCGACGTGGTCAGGCGGGGCAGGTCGTCGAGCGGGTGCCAGGCCGCTTCCAGCACCTCGGCGCCGTCGACGCTCAGTGCGGTGGTGGATGCCGGCACGGACGCCTCGAACACCACGTCGACCCAGCCCTTGGCGTGCACGACCGCGTTCGGCACCGCGGGGCGCAGGTCGGCGGCGGCGAGCCTGATGCCCGACTCCTCGGCCAACTCGCGGGCGGCGCCCATGATGGGCGGTTCGGCTCGCTGCAGGAGCCCGGCGGGCAGACCCCAGCCGCGCCCGGGTGGCTGGCGCAGCAGCAAGATCCGGCCCGGTCCGGGCGCGTCGGCGTCACGGACCAGCGTCACCGCGCCGACGATGTACTTCGACACGAACATGCGCACGAGCCGGCGACGGACCGGGTGCGGCAACCGGTAGAAGACGCCGTAGACGGCGGCTCGCAGAGCGGAATGGCGGGCGGTCACGGAAGCAAGGCTACGGGCCGGGCGTGTCCCGCATGTCACCCACCAGGGGTCAACGCCGAAGATCAAGGCGTCCCCATGGTTGTCCTTACGGCGTGAGGGACGCCTTGATCATGGATGAGGGAGCTAGTCGCGGCGGTCGACCAGGGCGATGAGCTTGTCGACGACGTCGTCGGGGGAGATGGTGCGGTCGAAGATGGCGACCAGCATGGTCTCGAGGTCGGGGTAGCCCAGGTCGTCGGCCAGCGTGCGCAGCGGCACCTCGCTGGCCAGCCCGCGGTCGTGCTTGCGCAACGTGAGCCCGATCGTGGCGCGGCCGAGGCGGACCTTGTCGGCGATCGTGATGCCGGGCTCCTGGTGGTCGGCGAACCACCGGTTGATCTGCATCTGGGCGTGCGGCGACTTCACGAACGTCAGCCACTCGCGCTGCGGCTCCTGCGCCGGCTCGGTGAAGATTTCCACCACGTCGCCCTCGTCGAGCTGGGACGCCAGCGGCACGAGCCGCCCGTTGATCTTCGCGGCCAGGCAGTGCTCGCCGGTCTCGGCGCTCAGCTCGTATGCCAGGTCGACCGGAGTAGAACCGGCCGGCAGGAGCACCTGCCGGCCGTCAGCGAACACCTGGATCTGCGACTCCGCGAGGTCGCAGCGCAGCGAGTTGAGGAACTGGGTGGCGTCGGCGGTCTCCTGCTCCCAGTCGAGCACCCGGCGCAGCCAGGCCAGCTCGTCGGCGCGGGTCCGGTCGGTGCGGTCGGACGGGCGGGCGAAGCGGAAGTTGGCGGCGATGCCGTACTCCGCGGAGCGGTGCATCTCCTCGGTGCGGATCAGCACCTCGACCGAGCGATCGTCAGGACCGATCACCGTGGTGTGCAGGGATCGGTAGAGGTTGTTCTTCGGCGACGCGATGAAGTCTTTGAACCGCCCCGCGACCGGCCGCCACAGCCCGTGCAGCACGCCGAGAGCGGCGTAACAGTCGGTCTCCGGACCGTCGACCACCACCGCGATGCGCGGCAGGTCGAACGGCTGGTGGTGCCCGCCGCTGACGGTGTCTTTCCAGATCGAGTAGTAGTGCCGGGGGCGCGAGGTGACGTTGGCCGTCACCTTGCCGCGCTTGAGGGCCAGCCGGGCGCACGCCTCCACGTTCTGCAGGTAACCGGCCCAGTCCGGGCGGTTCTGCACGTGCCGGTCGATCCGCTCATACCACTCCGTGTGCAGGTGGTAGAGCACGATGTCGTCGAGCTCGCGCTTGAGCGCCTGGATGCCGAGCCGGTCGCAGAGCGGCACCAGCACGTCGAGCGTCGCGCGGGCGATGCGGGCCCGGGAGGCGGCGGAGCGGGCGTCGAGCGTGCGCATGTTGTGCACCCGGTCGGCCAGCTTGATGATCAGCACCCGGACGTCCTTGCCGGCCGCCACGATCATCTTGCGGATCGTCTCGGCTTCGGCGGCCTGCCCGTAATACGCCTTGTCGAACTTGGTGACCCCGTCGACCAGGTGGGCCACCTCGGGCCCGAAGTCGTCGCTGAGCGCCTGCAGCGTGTAGGTCGTGTCCTCCACCGTGTCGTGCAGCAGGGCGGCGACCAGCGTGGTGGTGTCCATGCCCAGCTCGGCGCAGATCTGCGCGACCGCCAGCGGGTGCGTGATGTAGGGGTCGCCGCTCTTGCGGAACTGCCCCCGGTGCATGCTCTCGGCGATCGCGTAGCCGCGGCGCAGGACGCCGGCGTCCGCATACGGGTGGATGGCGCGGTGGGTCTTCGTCAGCGTGGTGACCGGGTCGTCGTCGGACGTGGACCAGGACAGCAGCGAGCGCAGCCGTGCGGACAGCGGTAGGTCGACGGGGTCGGCGGCGAGCGCGCGTCCAAGTGCGGCGCCGTGGCCGGCGTCGAGGTCCACTTGGACACCTCCCTCACCTGAGCTCGGGGTAGCACCGCACTGCCCGCGGCAGAGCTTGCTCAAACCCGGCGTTGGCTGACAGGAATGCACTTGCCTAACAGCCTAAGCGAGCAACGGTCATACGAATGGTTAGTTACTCATCAGCTTTCGGTCGAGTCTTTACCGGAAGACGCCGTTTCTGCCCGAGTGAGCAGATCGCGGAAGCGTGCCGCCCCCCGGACGGGTGACGCCCAGCCGGAGGAGACTTCCACCAATCGGGTGTCGGGCCGCTCCAGCCACACCAGGATCCGCTCGGTCTCCTCCGCGGACGCCGCCGGCAGCGGGCCCGGCTCCGGGCGCACCGTCTCGGCGGTGGCTTTCAGCATGTCAAGGGTGGGTCGCGGGTGCACCCGGGGCGGCGAGACGCCGGCCGCGACGAGGCGCCCGTGCCGCACCACGGCCAGCTCCCAGCCGCCGTCGGTGGCCCGTCGCGCGGCCGCCAGCTCGGCGATCCCGATCAGCCCGCGGAGCCGCTGCTGGCGCACGGTGACGCGGAGCACCGCCGCCAGCCGGGTGCGCACCACCGCCGCCTCCTCGTAGCGCTGCGCGCCGGACAGCACCTCGATGCGGGCCAGCAACGCGTCGACCAGCGGGCCCGGGTCGTCGGTGGTGGCGCGCGCGAAGGGGGCGGCCGCGCGGTCCGCGTACTCCTCGGGGGTGATCCGGTGCTCGCAGGGCGCGTCGCATCTGCCCAACTCGGCCAGCGCGCAGGCCGGCGTCGTGGTGCGGGCGGAGAGCTTGAGCGTGCACGGACGCAGCGGCAGCGCGTCCTGCACGCCAGCGGCGGCCAGGTCCGCCGACCGCCGCGAGCCGAACGGCCCCAGATAGGCCGCGTCGCCCGCGCCCACCGCGCGGACCAGCGACAATCTCGGGTAGGCCTCCGCGGTGAGCTTGAGCCACAGGGCGCGCTCGGGATATTTGGACCGGCGGTTGTACGGCGGGGCGTGCGCGGCGATCATCCGCAGCTCGCGCACCTCGGCCTCCAGCGAGTGGGCGCACTCGACCGCCTCCACCCGCTCGGCGGCCGCCAGCATCTCGGAGATCCGGGCCCGCTTCTCAGCGGCGGTGAAGTAGCTGCGCACCCGGGTCGCGATGTCGCCGGACGTGCCGACGTAGAGCGGCCGGTCGTCGGCGGCCCGGAAGATGTAGACGCCCGGCGCGTGCGGCAGCCCCTCGGCCAGGTGCCGCTTGCGGCGCTGCGTCGGGCTGACCGCCTTCGCGAACTCGATCGCGTCGCCCAGCGTGTGCACCTTGAAGCTGCCCAGGCGCCCGATGAGCGCGTGCAGCACGTCGACGGTGGCCTGGGCGTCGGCCAGCGCCCGGTGGCTGGGCTGCCGCGGGGTGCGGAAATACGTCGCCAGGGTGCCCAGCTTGTGGTTCGGCACCTCGTCGCGGACCAGCACCCGCCGGGCCAGCTGGACCGTGTCGAGCACCTTCGGCTGCGGCCAGGCGTAACCGTGCCGGGCGCACGCCGCCTTGAGGAAGCCGACGTCATAGGGCGCGTTGTGCGCCACCAGCACGGCGTCCCGGATGAACTCCAGGAAGCTCGGCAGCACCTGCTCGATCGGCGGCGCCGGCGTCAGCATCGCCTGCGTGATGCCGGTCAGGACGGTGATGAACGGCGGGATCGGCGTCCCCGGGTTGACCAGCGTGCCGAGGACGCCCAGCTCCTCGCCGCCGCGGACCTTGACCGCGCCGATCTCGGTGATGCCGCCGCCGTCCGGGGCGGAGCCGGTGGTCTCCAGGTCGACCACGACGAACGTGGTCTCGCGCAGCGAGCGCGCGGCCGGGTCGTCGAGCAGGGCGTCGAAGCTGCCCTGGACGTACTCCACTTCTGCCACGGCGGGCACACTAGGACGCGGGTGTGACATCGTTCCCCACGGGCACCATAGGGAAAGCAGGCCGGCGGTGACCTGAGCCCACTGTCACCTTCGGGAAAAGATCGTCTCCGCGCCGCGCCAGCATGGCGCGCGTGGTGGGAGACTTGACAGATGTCCGTACCGGTTCCGCCCGACGACCGCATCCCCGGGGGTGCGGCGTCTGACGCTGCGGCGGCGGAACCGGAGCCGGTGCTCCCCGAGCAGGTCCGCCAGCGGGTCGTCGCGCTGACCGCGGCGGCGCTGCCCGGCGTGCCGGCCGACGAGCTGCCCGTGCCGCTCCGGCGGGTCGCCAAGTTCGCACCTAACCGGCGGGCCCGGCTCGGCGGCCCCGCCATCGCCGCCCAGCTCGTCGCCGACCCGCTGTTCCGGCAGCGGGTCACGACCAGGGTGCTCGACGAGGCCGGTGAGCTGGGCGCCGCGGTGCTCGACGGCGTGTCCCCCGCGGCCGCCGACCCCGTCGAGGTCGCGGCGCTGGCCTACCTCGCCCGCCCGCACAACTGGCGCGAGCTGGTCGACGCGGCCGGTGAAGCGGTGCGCGCCGAGGCGGACAGCGCGGCCGTCACCGAGACGATCCGCGAGGCGGAGCAGCGGGCCACCCGCGCCGAGCACGACCGGGCCGTGGCCAGGGTGGAGGCCGACAAGCTGCGCGACGAGCTGGCCCGGGTCCGCGAGGAGCTGGGCCAGCTGCGCGAGGAGACCCGCCAGCTCACCCGGTCGCTGCGCGACGCGCAGGCGCGCGAGCGCAAGGCCAGCGAGATGCTGGCCACCGAGAAGGGCCGGGCCACGCGGGCCACCGCCGACCACGACGCGGAGCTCCGGCGGGTACGGGCGAAGCTGGCCGAAGCCGAAGCGACGGCCGGTTCGGTCCGGGCGACGGCCAAGGAGGCGCGGGCCGTCGACGACGCCCGGCTGTGGCTGCTCCTGGAGACCATCGGGCGGGCCGCCGTGGGGCTGCGCCGCGAGCTGGCCCTCGACCCCGCCGAGCGGCACCCGGCTGACTTCGTGGCCGACCAGTACGCGGACCAGCCCGGCTCGGTCACCAGCACGCGCGGGCTGGACGCCGACGACCCGGCCCGGCTCGACCAGCTCCTCGCGCTGCCCAAGGCACACCTGGTGGTCGACGGCTACAACGTGACGAAGCGCGGGTTCGGTGAGATGTCCCTCGAGCAGCAGCGCAAGCGGCTCATCACCGGGCTCGGCGGCATCGCCGCGCAGACCGGCGACGAGGTGACCGTGGTCTTCGACGGGGCGGAACGGGTGCACGGGCTGCCGCCCGCGCCGCGCGGGGTGCGGGTGCTGTTCTCCCGCAAGGGCGAGACCGCCGACGAGCTGATCCGCCGCCTCGTGCGCGCCGAGCCGGCCGGCCGCGCGGTCGTGGTGGTGTCGTCCGATCGCGAGGTGGCCGACGGCGTCCGCCGGCACGGCGCCTACCCCCTCGGCGCCGACTCCCTCCTCCGCCGCCTCTCCCGCTCCTAACCCCTCTTCATGATCAAGGCGTCCGTCAAGTCGTTCTAACGACTTGAAGGACGCCGTGATCATGAAGAGGCGGGGCCCAGCTAGCCCCCCATAACCCACCCCGGCGCCCTACAAGACCTAAAACCGACTTGACGCACGCCTTGATCATGAAGAGGCGGTACCAAGATAGACATGGATTCGCCGGCCGATGATGAGCTGAAGGTGCCGTACTGGCTGACCGCCACCGCGGCGGCCGCCAACGCGTCGTTCCTGCGCATGCTGCGGCGGCTGCCGAGCCTGCTGCGCCAGGCCTGGCTGCTGGCCTGGCGGGCCAGCCCCCGCACCACCCTGGCGCTGGTCGGCTTCCAGGTCGCCGGCGGCGTGGCCAGCGCGGTGAGCCTGGTCAGCGTCGTGGGTGTCCTGGATGGACTGTTGCGGGCCGGGCCCACACCGGACCGGATCCGGGCCGCGGTGCCGTCGCTGCTGGTGATGGTCGGCGCCGCCATGATGCGCACGCTGCTCACGTCGGCCGCGACGGCGGCGCAGGGCCGGCTGTCGCCGCAGGTGATCGAGGCGGCCGAGATGGAGCTGCTCGACCTCACCACCCGGGTGGACCTGGCGACGTTCGACGACCCGGACTGGCGGGACGCCATGCACCGGGCCCGCGACCGCGGCATCGACGCGGCGCAGCGGGTCGTCGACCACGCCATCGAGCTGGTCACGAACGTGGTGGGACTGGCCGCGGCGGGCGGCGTGCTGGCCGTGCTGCATCCGCTGTTGCTGCCGCTGCTGGTCCTGGCGGTACTGCCCACCGGCTGGGCGGCGGTCCGCTCGGCCCGGCTGGGCTACCGCCAGCAGCTGCGGCTGGTCGCGGTGTGGCGGCGCAAGTGGATGCTCTCCGACCTGCTCGCCGACCGGGAGCCGGCGCCGGAGGTACGGGCGTTCACGGTGCGCCGCTACCTGCTGGACGAGGTGCGGCGGCTGCTCAACGTGGCGACCGGGGAGTACATGCGGGTCTCCGGCCAGCAGGTGCGCACCAACCTGGTCGGCGCGGCGCTCGGCGGGGTGGCGACCGGCCTCGCGTACGCCGCGCTCATCGGGCTGCTGGTGACCGGGCGGATGGACCTCGCGGTGGGCGGCGCGGCGGCGTACGCCATCCAGACCGGCATCAACGCGCTGACCCAGGTCGCGTTCTCGGTGAACCACCTCTACGAGCAGGGCCTGTACTTCGGCGACTACGAGGGCTTCTGCGCGCTGGCCCGGGAGCGGGCGGAGCCGACGCCGGCCGTGCGCGCGCCGCTCGGGCCCGAGCTGATCGAGCTGCGCGGCGTCACGTTCGCGTACCCGGGTGCGGAGCGTCCGGCGGTGCGTGACGTGTCGCTGACGATGCGGCGCGGCGAGACCGTCGCGCTGGTCGGCGAGAACGGCTCCGGGAAGTCGACGCTGGCCCGGCTGATGGCCGGGCTCTACCACCCGAACGAGGGCGCGGTGGTCTGGGACGGCGTCGACCTCGCGGGCGTCGACCCGGTCAGCGTCCGCGACCAGGTCGCGGCCGTCATGCAGGAACCCACCCGGTGGCCGCTGTCCGCCCGCGTCAACATCACCATTGGCCGGTACGAGCAGCCGGTCGAGCCGGCGGCCGTGGAGACCGCCGCGCGGCGCGGCGACGCGCACGAGTTTGTCACGGAACTGCCCCGCGGGTACGACACGCTGCTGTCCCGGCACTTCACCGACGGCGCGGACCTGTCCGGCGGGCAGTGGCAGCGGCTCGCGGTGAGCCGGGCGTTCTACCGGGACGCGGCGCTGCTGATCTGCGACGAGCCGACCGCGAACCTGGACGCCCGGGCCGAGCACGACGTGTACCAGCGGCTGCGTGAGCTGGCCGCCGGCCGGACCGTTGTGTTGATCACCCACCGGCTGGCGAGCGTGCGGGAGGCGGACCGGATCTACGTGCTGGACCACGGCGCGGTGACCGAGCAGGGCACGCACGCGGAGCTGATGGCGCTGGGCGGCGCGTACGCGGCGCTCTTCACCCTCCAGGCGAGCGCCTACCAGCGCGAATCTTCATGATCAAGGCGTGCGTCAATTCGTTATAAAGGAGGGTATGGAGGCGTGGTGATCTTGGATTTGGTAGCCCCCACCCGCGCTAATATACACAAACCCGGCGCCTTAAACGTGTTTACAACGACTTGAAGGACGCCTTGATCATGAGGTCTTGGTTATGGGGTCTCGGTCATGGGGTGAGGAGGTCGGTGAGGCGGGCGGCTTGGGTGTCCCAGCGCCAGTCGCGCTCGACCCAGGCCCGTCCGGCGGCACCCATGCGCGTGGCCAGGTCACGGTCGGCCAGCAGGGTGGCCACCCGGTCGGCGATCTGGGCGACGTCGCGCCCGCTCACCACGTATCCCGTCTCGCCCTCGCGCACGGCGTCCGGCGCGCCGCCGGAGTCACCGGCCACGACGGGCAGTCCGCTGGCGGACGCCTCCAGGTAGACGATGCCCAGCCCCTCCACGTCGAGCCCGCCGTTGCGGGTGCGGCACGGCATCGCGAACACGTCACCGGCCGCGTAGTGCGCGGGCAGCTCCGCCGCCGGCACCGAGCCGGTGATCACGACGCCCTCGCTTGCCATTTTCGCCAAACGTTTCCGTTCCGGCCCGCCGCCGACGAGCAGCAGCGCCGCGTCCGGCACCCGCCGCCGGATCGCGGGCAGTGCCCGGATCAGCGCGTCCTGCCCCTTGCGCGGCACCAGCCGGGACACGCACACCACAACCGGGCGGTCGGACAGGCCGTGCCGGCGGCGGATCTCCGTGCCGTCCACATCCGGCCGGTACGCGTCCACGTCGACGCCGGGCGCCAGCCGCCGCAGCTCGGTCAGCCCGTGCAGCGCCCGGTCGAGGCGCACCCGCTGGTACTCCGTCAGGTAGGTGGTCACGTCGACCCCCCGGGCGATGCGGCGCAGCGCGCCGCGGGCGCCCGGCAGTGCCGCCCACCCGATCTCGTGGCCATGGGTGAGCGCCACCGCCCGCGCCACGCCGGCCCGCCGGCGCAGGCCCGCGGCGAGCAGGCCGAGGGGCGCGGCGGCGCCGAACCACACCCGATCGCACTGGTACGCCGTGGCGAGCTCCGCCGCCCGCTTGGCCGCCCGGGGCGTGGGCAGCAGCACGGTGGTGTTTTCGCGGACGACCTCGAACGGCTGATCGGCGTCGAACTTCTCGGCGCCCCGCCAGCGCGACGCGTAGACGACCAGCGAGCCGGGCGGCTGCCGGATCGCGAGATGGTGCACGAAGGACTGGATGCCACCGGGCCGCGGCGGGAAGTCATTGGTGACCAGCAGCGTCCGCGTCATGCGCGGTCTCCTCCATGATCAAGGCGTCCCTGTAGTCGTTCTAGCGACTTGAGGGACGCCTTGATCATGTATGGGGTGTGTGTGGTCACTGGTTACCGGTCTCCTCGGGCGTAGGCGCGGGCGGCTGCCATGCGCTCGACAGTGGACGGATGCGAGGCGGAGTAGAGGTATTCCCAGCGCGGCGGATCCGGATCGCCCAGGTTCACCGTGGACAGCCGGCGCTGCATCGACTCGAACGTCGCCGGGTCCTCGGTCAGCTCCAGCGCGTGCTGGTCGGCGCGGGCCTCGACCCGCCGCGACACCAGGCTCTGCGCCGGCGCGGCCACCAGGCTGGCGACCGACACCACGGCGACCATCAGCGCGAGCGCCCGCGGCTCGCCCATCGAGTCGACGCCGGCGGCGCGCAGCAGGGCACCCCAACCGCCCAACAGGTACAGCGCGACCACGGCCGCCGCCGCGCCGAGCCCGCCCACCAGCGTGCCGGTGAACACATCCTGATGCTTGGCGTGGCCCAACTCGTGCGCCACCACGCTGGCCACCTCGGCGGGCGGCGCCTCGCGCAGCAGCGTGTCGTAGACGACGATCCGGCGGGTCGGGCCGAGACCAGACACGTATGCGTTGACGGCCCGCGTGCGCCGGGACGCGTCGGCCACCAGCACGTCGCGCACCGGCACACCGTCACGCTCGGCCAGGCTGATCAGCTCGGTGCGCAGCGGGCTTTGCGGCATCGGGGTGAACTTGTTGAAGACCGGCTCGACCAGCACCGGCAGCACGAACGACAGCAGCACGACCAGCGCCGCGGCGCCCGCCGCGCCGAACGCCCACCACCAGCGCGGCGCCAGCCGGGTGATCGTGTAGAAACCGAGCAGCGCCACCGCGCCGATGACCGCGCTCACCGCGTACGACTTCAGGACGTCGACCGCCCACCCGCTCCACGACTGGGTGGACAGCCCATAGCGCACCGTCACCGTGTGTCGCCAGGCCGCGAACGGCAGCGTCACCAGCTCGACGACCAGCACGACCGCCAGCCCGCCCAGGATCGCGCGGGCCACCCAATGGTCACCGAACGGCCGGCCCACCCACTCGACCAGGCGGCTGCCCACCGGGGTGAGCCCCAGCAACAGCGCCAAAGCCAAGCCGAGCGCCAGCGCGCCGTAGGTGCCTGGGCGCAGTGCCCCGTGGAAGGCCCGTCCGCGGCTCACCTGCTCCGCCGGCAGGTCGCGCAGCGCGGCGACCTGGTCGGAGCGCGGTGCCGGCGGCCGCTGCCAGGGCACGAGCAGCGCCGCGGTCACCAGCAGCGCCGCGACGAGGCCGGCCAGTGCCAGGAACGCCCACTGCCTAGGGGTCATGACAGCAGATCGTAGTGGTCATGCCACCGTCTCCTCGCTGGCGCTCGGCCGCGCTGGCCCGACTTCTTGCTGGCCGGCCCTCGCGCGAGCGCCCGGTTACGCCGCTCGCCTCCTCGCTGCCGTGCGGCCCGTGCTGCCGTGCGGCCCGTGCTGCCGTGCGGCCCGTGCTGCCGTGCGGCCCGTGCTGCCGTGCGGCCCGTGCGCCCGTGCTGGCGTGCGGCCCGTGCGGCCCGTGCGGCCCGTGCTGGCGTGCGGCCCGTGCTGGCTGGCCGGCCCGCGCGTGCGCTCGGTTATGCCACGCGCCTCCGGCGGCGTCCACCCGGCATGAGCCGCAGCGGCGGCCGCTCCGGCTCCGAAATCACCTCGACGTCGAACCCGGCCCGGGCGAACACCTCGACCGCCTGCCGCTCCTCGTCGTCGAGCTGCCCGTAGCGCTGCGGCGTGTCGATCAGGGCGGTGACCAGGCAGTCACCGCACGCCTTGCCTCGACCCGCGCAGCTGTCGCAATCGATAAGCATGCCCTGACGCTAGGTGAGGGGTACGACAAAATCGCAAAGCAAGATCACCACGGCCTATGTGCGGACAATGCCAGGGAATCGCCGCCGCACCGATCGAGGTCTTACCGCGGCGAGTCCTCGCCGATCGAGGTCTTACCGTGGCGAGTCCTCGCCGATCGAGGTCTTACCGTCGCGGTTTAGAGATCAACTCACCACGACAAGGCCTCGATCGGCGGGGAGTGACCACGGTAAGACCTCGATCAACACGGCCTGGCCCGTTACCGGCAGCCTTTGATCGTGGGCGAGGTCTCCGGCACGTGGACGGCGGCCATGCGGCCACCGTCGATCAAGGACATGTGCGCCGATCAAGGGCTCAGGCACGCGGATAAGAGATCAAAATACGTGCCCAAGCCCTTGATCGGCGAGGAAGGGGCGCGGGGGCGCGGGGGAGGGGAGGGGAGAGGTTAGGGGAGGGGGAGAGCTTCGGGGGGCATGGGGCGGCCGAAGTGGTAGCCCTGGGCGGCGTCGCAGCCGATCGCGCGCAGTCGCTCGGCCTGGACGGCGGTTTCGACGCCCTCCGCGGTGACGGTCAGGTCCAAGGTGTGTGCCAGCGCCACCAGCGTTGCCAGGATGCGCTCGTCGGTGAGGCTCGCCGGGTCGGCCGCGGGCGCGCGCAGCCCTTCGACGAACGAGCCGGCCACCTTCAGTTCGCACACCGGCAGCTTGCTCAGGTACGACAGGTTCGAGTATCCGGTGCCGAAGTCGTCGATCGCGACCCGCACCCCGAGGTCGGCGAGCGCCCGCAGCGCGCCCACCGACTCGTCGACGCTACTCATCATCGCGCTCTCGGTGATCTCGAGCTGGAGCCGGTGCGGCGGCAGCCCCAGGTCGCCGAGCAGCGTGGTGACCTCGTTGACCAGGCCCGGGTCGCGCACCTGGGGAACCGCCAGGTTGACGCTGACGAAGGGCGCCTGCGGGCTGCGCTCGATCCACCGGCGCGCCTGCCGGCAGGCTTCGGCCAGCACCCAGCTGCCCAGCCGCACGATCAGGCCGGTCTCTTCGGCGAGCCCGATGAAGTGGTCGGGGCGCAGCAGGCCGAGCCGCGGGTGGCGCCACCGCACGAGCGCCTCCACGCCGAGCAGCGTGCCGTCGGCGAGCGACACGAGCGGCTGGTACTCCAGGCAGAACTCGCCGCGGTCGAGCGCGGCCGGGATGGCGGACGCGAGCGCGTACCGGGTCAGCTCGTGCTCGTTGCGCTCCGGGTCGAACAGTGCCCACCGGCCCTTGCCGGCCTTCTTCGCCCAGTGCAGGGTGATGTCGGCGTCCCGCATGATCTCGCCCGGGCTGGTGCCCTCGACCGCGCGCTCGACGATGCCGATGCTGGCGGTCACCCGCACCTCGTGCTCGTCGATGACGCACGGCTCGGCGAGAGCCGCGAGCGCGGCGTCGGCCACCTTGAGCACGTCGTCGGTGCAGGTGGTGTCCTCGACCAGGATGACGAACTCGTCGCCGCCCATGCGGGCGAGGAGGTGGCCGCTGACGCCGCGGCGGAGCCGCTCGGCCACCGCGGTCAGCAGGTGGTCGCCGGCCTGGTGCCCGAGGGTGTCGTTGACCATCTTGAAGCCGTCGAGGTCGACGAAGCACACGCCGAGCCGCCGGCCCGCGATGCGGGGGAGGTGGAACGCCGCGTCGAGCCGCTCGGTGAAGAGGGTGCGGTTGGGCAGGTCGGTGAGCGGGTCGTGGGTGGCCTGGTGCCGGAACCGGGCCTCGCTCTCCCGCAACGCGTGCTCGGCCTGCTCGCGGGCGACCAGGGCGGCCCGCCGGATCGACTCCTGCTCGTCGAGGGTCCGGTCGCGCAGCGCCCGCGCGTACCCGATCGCGACCGCGCCGAGCAGCCGCGCCATCCGGTCCCGGGTCTCGTCGGCGGACAGGCCCAGGTCACGCACCAGCCGCAGGTCGATGACCTCGATGGTGCGGCCGAGGCCCTCGGCCGAGGCGATGTGCGCGGCGACGAGGTCGGCGCCGATCTGGTATCCGAGGCGGAGGCTGAACGGTTCCGCGTAGAGCGCCGTGACCAGCCGGACGGTGAGGCTCTCCAGGAACGACTCCAGCTCGGCCTGGGTGACCGGCATGTAGCTGGTGCCGCTGACCGCCTTGGCCCAGGCGCGGGCGAACGCGGCATATCCCGGCCCGGCGACCGCCGGCCCCGGGTGGCTGGTGGGCCGTGCGCTCACAGCAGCCGCCCCACGCCGCCGAAGTGGACGGTGCGCTCGACGCGCTCGGCACCGCCGGACTCGTCCGGGCGCCACGTCGGCACCCACACCAGGCCCGGCGGGACCAGCTCGTAGCCCGCGAAGTAGCCGGCCACCTCGGACCTGGGCCGGTACTTCAGCGGGCTGTCGGTGCGGTCGTAGATGGCGGTCACCTCGGCGAGCTCTTCGGCGGTGCCGCCCTCGACGCACGCGTGCGACAGCACCAGGTAACTGCCCGGCACCAGATGCCGGCGCAGCGCGGCGAGGATGTCCGCGGGCCGGTCGCCCTCGGCGATGTAGTGCAGGACGGACACGACGAGTACCGCCACCGGCTCATCGAAGTCGATCAGCTTGCGTACGTCGGGGTAGTCGAGGATGCGCTCCGGGTGCCGGATGTCCTCCTGGATGGCCACCGCCCGGTCGTTGCGGCCGAGAAGGTGCCGGCTGTGCGCGACGGCCACCGGGTCGATGTCGACGTAGACCACGCGCGCGTCGGGCGCCATGCCCTGCGCGATCTCGTGCACGTTGCCGACCGTGGGGATGCCCGAGCCGAGGTCGAGGAACTGCCGGATGCCGGCGTCGACGAGATAGCGGACCGCCCGGCGCAGGAACGCCCGGTTGGCCTGTGCCATCAGTGGGATCTCGGGCAGCGCGGCGATCATGGCCTGGGCGGCTGCCCGGTCGACGGCGAAGTTGTGCGACCCACCGAGGTAGTAGTCGTACATGCGAGCGCCGCTGGGCCGCTCGATGTCGATACTCTCAGGTGCCCAGTCCGGACGTCGCATCCCCGTCCCTTCTGTACTCGCACGGGCCCTATGGGGGGTCGGCGCCATTCTGCCCGCCGCGTGCCCGTACTTCCAGACCGCAGGGGAGGACCGGCCGTAACGGCAGCGTACGCCGTGATCGCCCACTGTGAGGTTCGCCCAGCCGGACCGCCTCGCCCCCAAAGGGCAGCCCTCTCACCGCCCAGGCGGGTATAGGGGAGCTCTCCTCAGAATTCACGCCCAAGAGGGCTGCCCTCTTGGGACAAGGAGCGGGCTGCCTCTTGGGGCAAGGAGCGGGCCGGAACGTGGGTCAGAACTTGGGGGCGTCGGGGGCTTCCAGGAGGCCGAGGCGCAGCGCGGTCATCAGGGCCTGGGCGCGGTTGGCGGCGCCGAGCTTCTCGTAGAGCTTCGAGATGTGCGTCTTGGCCGTCGACTCGCTGACGAACAGCTGCTTGGCGATGCCGGCCACGCTCATGCCGTCGGCGAGCAGCCGCAGCACCTGGCCCTCGCGCGGGGAAAGCTGCGGGCCGGACGGTGCCAGCCGGCGCTTCATGGCCTCGGCGAGGTCGGCGGCGGTGAACGCGCTCGGCGACGACGCGGCGTGCCGGGCGGCGGCCACGACCTCGTCGGCCGGGGCGGTCTTGGGCACGAACGCGCTGGCGCCCGCCTCGAGCGCGCCGAAGAGCTGGTCGTCGCCGGCATACATGGTCAGGACGACGATGCCCATCGTGGCGCTGGACTTGCGCAGCGCGCGGGTGGCTTCCAGGCCGCTGCCATCGGGCAGGCGCAGATCCATGATCACGACGTCGGGCTGGAGCGCGCCAGCCTGGCGGACCCCTTCGCTCGCGGTGGCCGCCTCGCCGACGACCTCGAACTGGCGGTCGCGCTCGAAGGCGTGCCGCAGGCCCTTGCGGATCAGGTCGTGGTCGTCCACGAGTAGGACCCTCGTACGCGTCGACGGCGGCGGCGTGGGGCTGGTGGTCATGCTCGGGTTACTCCCCTTCTGGTGCTATCACGCTATCGCGCACGGTATCGCGCCGGGGCGAGGTTCCCAGGACTACCGCCACGGTCGTGCCGCTGGGATCGCGTGGCCTGATCTCTAGCCGGCCTCGGATACGTTCCGCTCTCTCTGCCATGATCGCAAGACCGTACCTCCCGTCCGGCCGCTGGTCAGCCATGCCCTGACCGTCATCCGACACTTCGATTTGCGCATACGGAGGGTCGACCTCGCACGTCACCCAAAGGTTGCTCGCGCCGGCGTGTTTACGCGCGTTGGTGATCGCCTCCTGGGCGATGCGGAGCAACTCGGCCTCGGTCGCGGCCGGCAGCCGGGCCGTCGACTCGTCCAGTGTGTAGTGGACGCGGAGGCCCGCCGATGCGCCGACCTGCCGGGCGTACTCGGCGATCGCGGCCGCCAGCCCACCGTGCCGGTCGACCTCGCTGCGCAGCTCGAAAAGGCTGAGCCGCAGCTCAGTGATGACGCGGGTGACCTCGACGCGCAGCGAGCGCAGCTCCTCGGCGGTCTCGGTGGCCGCGTCGGGCAGGGTGGCGAGCGCGTTGTCGATGCCGTACCCGACCATGACGAGCTCCTGCGCGACGCCGTCGTGGATTTCCCGGGCGAGGCGCTGGCGTTCCTCGTTGGTGGCGAGCGACCGCACCTCGTCGAAGAGCAGCGCGGCCTCCAGCCGGAGGGCGGCGGGACCGGTAATGCCGGTCACCCGATCGATGACAGGCGATGGGTAGGCGCCCGCGACGTCCGCCTCCAGTGTCACTAATCCGACAGTGCGGACACCCGCCACGAGGGGCACCACCAGGGCGGACACGTCGCCGCCGCTGTGCGAGCGGGCCTGCGACCGGTGGGCGGTCTGCGGCTGCTGGCTGGCCCACGCGTCCGCGATGGCCGAGTCGGCGTCCAGGGTGGTCTCCCAGTCGACCCGATCGACGCCGCTCTGGGCCAGGACCACCAACCGCCCGCCCCCGCTGGCGGTCAGCACGGCGGCCCGCTTGGCCGGTGCCACGCCGCGCAGGTCTTCCAGCAGGTGCTCAGCGATGCCGCCCGGGTCGAGGGTGGCGCCGGGCAGTTGCCGGGCCACGCTGCGCAGCTGGGTCAGCAGGCGGGTCGCCTCCGCGTACGGCTGGGGTTTCGGCTGGGTGCGGGTGTGCAGGACACGCTGCAGCGTGCCCGCGGCGACCGTGCCGAGCGCGGCCAGCACCAGCCACTGCCCGGAGACCAGCAGGTACCCGAGCTCGGTGATCTGACGGCGGCCCTGGTCTTCGGTGAGCAGCCCGCCCACGACGAGCGTCGCCGCCGCCGTCGCGAGCAGCGCGACGCCCTCCCAGGTGCGCCGGTGCAGCGCCGCCGCGGTGAGCGGCACCGCCAGGTACGGCAGGATGGCCGACGCGCCGAGGCCCGGGTTCATGGCGTTGTCGAAGTGGGCCGCGGCGGCGACCTCGCCGGCGGCCAGCCCCACGACGACGACCTCGGCGAACCGGCCGAGCGGCGCGAGCACCCGGTGGCGTGGCGCCAACACGGCCGGCACCCCGGCGGCCGCGAGCAGCGCGATCCACCGGAGTTGCCCGACGTCCTTGGTGGTGATCAGCGTCAGGACGGCGACCAGCGCCAGCACGATCAGCCGGGCCGCGATGGCCAGCGGGTGAGTCACCCTCAGCCCCCGTAGATCGCAGCGATCTCGTCAGCGTACGTCTTGTGCACGACGTTGCGTTTGACCTTCAGTGACGGCGTCAGCTCGCCGGTGGCCTCGGTGAAGTCGCGGGGCAGGATGCGGAACTCCTTGATCGCCTCGGCGGCGGAGACGGCCTGGTTGGCGTCGTCGACCGCGGCCTGGACCTCGGCGCGCAGCGCGGCGTCGTCGCGCAGGTCGGCGACCGTCGCGTCGGCCGGCTTGCCGTGCCCGGCCAGCCACTTCGGCCAGGCCTCCTCGTCGAGCGTGACCAGCGCGGCGATGAACGGCTGCCGGTCGCCCACCACCACGCACTGGCTGATCAGCGAGTGCGCGCGCAGCCGGTCCTCGAGCACCGCGGGCGCGACGTTCTTGCCGCCGGCGGTGACGATGATCTCCTTCTTCCGGCCGGTGATGGCCAGGTAGCCGTCGCCGTCGAGCCGGCCGATGTCGCCGCTGTGGAACCAGCCGTCGGCGTCGAGGGCCTCGGCGGTCGCGTCCGGGTTGTTCCAGTACCGCTGGAAGACCAGGTCGCCCTTGACCAGGATCTCGCCGTCGTCGGCGATGCGGACGGTTACGCCGGGCAGCGGCCGGCCGACCGTGCCGATGCGCACCGCGTGCTGGAGGTTCAGCGCTACGGCGGGGGAGGTCTCGGTCAACCCGTACCCCTCCAGCACGGTGACGCCGATGCCCCGGAAGAAGTGCGCCAGCCGGGTGCCCAGCGGCGCGCCGCCGGAGATCGCGTCCCGGCACTGGCCGCCGAGCGCGGCCCGAAGCTTGCCGTACACGAGGCGGTCGAACAGCGCGTGCTGGGCCTTGAGGAGGAGGCCCGGGCCGCCCTTGCGCTCCAGGGCTTCGCTGTAGGCGATCGCGACCGCCTCGGCCCGGTCGAAGATCGCCCCCTTGCCGTCGGCGTGCGCGCGCTGCTTGGCGGTGTTGTAGACCTTCTCGAACACCCGCGGCACGGACAGCAGGAACGTCGGCCGGTAGGCCTGGAGCTCGGGCACCAGGTTCTTCACGTCGGCGGTGTGCGCCATCTTGGCCCGGGCGGTCACCACGCCGATCTGGATCAGCCGGGCGAACGAGTGCGCCAGCGGCAGGAACAGCATCGTCGCGGCGCCGTCGTGGAGGATGTGCGACAGCCCGGGAATCGCGTTGGCCACGTCCGCGTACAGGTTGCGGTGGGTCAGCACGCAGCCCTTCGGCCGCCCGGTGGTGCCGCTCGTGTAGATGATCGTGGCCAGGTCGTCGGCGCGGGTGGCCCGGCGCCGGGCCTCGACCTCCTCGACGGCCACCCCGGCGCCGCGCTCGCGCAGCCGGTCCAGGTCGCCGACCTCGATCTGCCAGGCCTCGCGCAGGTCCGGCAGCCGATCCTGTACGCCGGACAGCAGCAACGCGTGCTGGGTGGTCTCCACGACGCAGGCCACCGCGCCCGAGTCGGACAGGATCCACGCCACCTGCTCGGCGCTGGACGTCTCGTAGATGGGCACGGTCACCCCGCCGACCGTCCAGATGGCGTAGTCGACAAGCGTCCACTCGTACCGGGTCTTGCTCATCAGCCCGACCCGCGCGCCCGGCTCGATGCCGGCGGCGATCAAGCCCCGCGCGAGCGCGATCACCTCGGCGCGGAACTCCGCGCACGTGACGTCGGTCCAGCCGTCGGCGGCGCTGGTGCGGCGGGCGAACTGCACGGTGTCCGGGTGGGTCTCCGCGTTGTCCCAGACGGGGTCGGTCAGGTTGGCGGTGTCGCCGATGGCGGCCACCGGCGGCGCGGCGAACTCGCGTAGCTCTCCTGTGGGCACGACACTCCCTTAACGTGGACTCTCCGCAACCTATCGCGACCAGGTCGCCGGATGTGTGTCCGGTACCGGTAGCCTGCGCTGCATGGCCGAGTCCTCTACCCAGTCGATCGTCATCGCCGCGCCGCCGGCCCGCGTCGCCGAGGTGATCTGTGACTTCGCGAGCTACCCGGAGTGGACCGAGGAGCTCAAGCGGGTCGAGGTCGTCGAGGAGTACGAGGACGGTTACGCGAGCCAGGTTCGCTTCACGCTCGACGCCGGCGTGCTGACCGACGAGTACACGCTGACGTACGAGTACGCCGACGACATCTCCCGCATCGAGTGGCACCTGGTCGAGCCGTCGAAGATGCAGAAGGTCCAGGACGGGTCGTACGACATCGAGGACAATGGCGACGGCACCACCACGGTGACGTACACGCTGGCGGTGGAGCTCGCCGTCGGCATGCTGGGCATGTTCCGGCGCAAGGCCGAGAAAAAGATCATGGACACCGCGTTGAAGCAGCTGAAGCGCCGGGTGGAGGGAGCGTCATGAACACCGAGCCAGCCTCCGCCCGTGCGGAGGCCGAGCGGCTGGTGGCGGCCGCCCTGGCGGCGTTCTCCACCGGCCATGGCCTGTTCGGCGGCGGTCCGATCGCCACTGGGGAACCCGCGTGCTGTGTGTGCCCGATCTGCCGGGTGATCGCGGCGATGCGCGACCCGGACGCCGACGTCGCCGAGCGGCTCGCCACCGGCGCGGGCGACTTCGCCGCCGGGGTGGCGAGCCTGCTACGCTCCCTGGCCCCACCCCCTCCTCCCGCGCCGTCGGACTCGCCTCCGGCGCCGTCGGACTCGCCGGAGGACGACGTCTGGCGCGCGGCCACCCGCGCAGAGTGAGAGTGTGGCGCGCGGTCACCCGCGCTGAGTGAGCGTCTGGCGCGGCCAGCCGCGCAGAGTGAGAGGAGCGGCGGCGTGACGCTGACCATCGGAGTCGACGTCGGCGGCACTAAGGTCGCCGCTGGCGTCGTCGACCTGGCCGGCGAGGTGCTGGCGCAGACCCGGCGCGACACGCCGGCCGAAGACGTCGCCAAGACCCGCGACGTGATCATCGAGGCGGTCGCCGAGCTGGCGCGCGAGTACGAGGTCGAGGCGGTCGGCATCGGTGCCGCCGGCTGGATCGACGCGAGTCGCTCAACCGTGCTCTTCGCGCCCAACCTCGCCTGGCGCGACGAGCCGCTGCGCGACCACGTCAGCACGGCCGTCGACCTGCCGGTCATCGTCGAGAACGACGCCAACGCGGCCGCCTGGGCCGAGTTCCGGTTCGGCGCGGCCCGGAACGCCGACGACTCGATGGTCCTGTTCACGATCGGCACCGGCGTGGGCGGGGCGATCGTGTTCGGTGGGGAACTGGTGCGGGGCGCGCACGGCATCGCCGCCGAGCTGGGACACATGCTCTCCGTGCCGGACGGGCACCTGTGCGGCTGCGGCCGGAAGGGCTGCCTGGAGCAGTACGCCAGCGGCCACGCCCTGGTGCGGTACGCGCGGGCCGGGGCCCGCCAGGAGCCGGACCGCGCGGCCGCCCTGCTCGACCTCGCCGCCGGCGACGCCGACGAGATCATCGGGCCGATGGTCACCGCCGCCGCCAAGCACGGCGACCCGGTGTCCCGCGAGGCGTTCGCGCAGATCGGGCACTGGCTCGGCATCGCGCTCGCCGACATGGTGCAGATCCTCGACCCGCAGGTGCTGGTGGTCGGCGGCGGCGTGGCCGAGGCCGGCGACCTGCTGCTCGGCCCGACCCGGCGGTCCTACCTGGACGCCCTGGCGCAGCGCGGCCAGATCGACGTGGCCGACGTCCAGCCCGCCGAGATGGGCAACACCGCCGGCGTCATCGGCGCGGCCGACCTGGCCCGCCGCCGCTGACCCATGATCAAGGCGTCCTTCAAGTAGTTCTAACTACTTGAAGGACGCCTTGATCATGGGAGGATCAGGTCGGCGAGCACGGGGAAGTGGTCGCTCGCGCGGCGCGCGTCCGGCGTGTCGACCACGTCGTAGTCGACCACCTCGATCCGCGGGTCGACGAACAGCGCGTCGATGCGGTCGCGCGGGCTCGCGCACGAGAACGTGAGACGGTCCGCCTGGTCGGCGGCCACCGCCGCGTCGGTCAGGCCGTCGGCGACGGTACGCCAGGCCGCCCCGCCCGAGTTCTCGTTGAGGTCGGCGCCGACGATCACCGGCAGGTCCACTGTCGACAGCGCGGCGCGCAGTTCGCCGGCCTGGCCGGGGCGCTCGTCCGGGTCGGTGGAGAGGTGCGAGCCGGCGACCACGAACCGCGCCGGGCCGACCGAGCACTCGGCGAACGCGGCGCCGCGCAGGTGCCGGCCCGGCGTCAACGGGTACCGGAGGCACCAGGTGTCGTGCACCCGTACCCGCAGCGTGGTGAAAATGACGTTGCCGAGCGACGGCAGCCCGCCCGCGGCGACGACCATGTCGAACGAGTGGGCGAGCGCGGCGGCCTTGGCGCGCCAGCGGAAGCGGCGTGGACCTTCCTGAAGGATGACCACGTCGGGCGCGAGGCCACGGACGACCGCGGCGAGCGCGGCCTGGTCGTCCCGACGGCTGTGCACGTTGTACGACAACACCCGCAACTTCACGGCAAAACCCTACGCGATAGAAGGCGCTCTGATCATGAACGAGTCCAGTGTCTGCGAAGATCCCCCAGGGGCTATTGCAATAGAGTGAAGTTTATCGATGTCATGGAGGTTATGTCCGCCTCTCTCACCATCCATGCCCTGTTCTCCCCCTCCGCCCCGTACACGGCATCTCCCCCTCCGCTCCGGGCGCTGCCCCGCGAACTCGTCGCCTTCTACCGCGACCCGGCGGCCCAACTCGCCCTGCTCGTCACGTCGGTGGTCATGTGCTTTGTCGGCGGCGCGGCGATGTTCTGGTTCCACGCCATCTATCTCGGCGAAGGTGGGCCGGCGATCAGCTGGGTCGTGCACTGGCTGCTCGACTCGTCGTTCGCGTTCGTCGCGCTGACCCCGGCGCTGGCCGTCATCCTGCCGCTCTCGATGTGGTTCGCGCACTGGCTGGCACCCGCTTCCGCGCGCCTCGTCCCCTGGCTGTACGCCGCCGTCGGAGGAGTGGCGTTCGCGTTCGTGACCACCCCGGGCCCGATCGCCCACGACCTGATCGTGGGCCGGGGCACCTGGGTCGCCGACCGGGTGACCGCGATGGTCGGCGATCCGTCGGCGCCGCTGGCGCCGGCGGCCGACTACCCGCCGCTCGCCGCGATGAGCCAGCAGTTGGGCGCCGGCGTGCCGCTCTACGTCGCGCTCATGGCCCTGACCGTCCTCTTCATCCGCGCCCTCCTCCGGCGCTCGCTCCGCGAGCCCGCAGCGCCCGGCGCAGCTCCGCGATGAACCCGTCGAAGTCGTCGCGTAGCCGCTGAGCCGTGACATGGAGGACGATCCAGTCTTCGCCGAGCAGGCGGTTGAGCCGGAGCCGGTCCCGGTGGATCCGATCCTGGTCGGCGGCGTGCCAGAGCCCGTCGTACTCCACCGCGACCTTGTACTCCGGCCACGCCAGGTCGACGCGGGCCAGGAATCGCCCACCGCGTTCGACGATGTACTGGGGGACCGGTCGCGGCAGGCCCGCGACGACGAGCTTCACGCGTAGCCGGCTCTCCTGCGGAGACTCCGCGCCGGCATCGGCGAGGGCGGCGGCGTCGCGAAGGCGCCGCCAGCCTCGCCACCCGCGCCGGGCCGTCGCGTACGCCTCCAGGTCGGCAACCGTCACGAGGCGGCGGCTGAGCATGATGTCGATGATCACCACCGCTTCAACGATGTCCAGCCATCGCGCGACATCCCAGCAGGTCCGCAGGGGCGTGGTGAGGGCGAGCCCGCCGTGGTCCCGGACATCGTCCGGACGGAGGTCGTCGGTCGTGTGGATGGCCAGTCCGCGGACCGGTCCGAAGCGGGACTTGCGTGGCACGACGACCTCGATCGGTTCGGTGGCGGCGACGGTGCCGGCACCGTAGAGCGCGGCCGCGGACCGGCCGGCGATCGCGCCGTCGGCCGGTATCAGGTAGCGGTGTGCGGCGAAGCAACGGTTGCGCAGACTCAGCGGCAGCGACGCGTCCGCGTAGACGCCGCGGAGGATCTGCCGCCACGCGCTGCTGCGGAGCTCCTTGCGGGTGAGTAGCCCGTGGTCGATGGCGTGCTGCGCAAGGAAGATCTTGCCGACGAGCGGCTCGGGGCGCCGCGGTTGCTTGGCCATGGCGGCGAGCGTTGTCACTCGTCCGGGGGTTCGCTGTCGGCAAGTGGGCAATGTCGGGGACATAGCCCACTGGAGGCGGTGTTGAGTGGGCTATGTCCCCGACATTGCCCCTCGCGCCGGACCAGTACCCTCGCGCTGTGGCGATTCCCGGGTCGGTGCAGGCGTTGGCGATCTTGCTCTACATCGGCGGTGGCCTCAGTGCGCTGGGCGCGATCATGTCGGGCTGGCCGCGGGTCGCGATCTATCTGCCCATCGCGCTCGCCTATCTCTGGCTGGCCCGCAAGATCCAGCTTGGCCGGCCGTGGGCCCGGATCGTGCTCATGGTGCTGTGCGGTCTGGGCGCGGTTAAGGCCGCCGTGATCCTGGTGGGCGACGACGTTTTCGGCGCGCTGTCGGCGCTCGCCTGGCCGGTGGTGTACGCGATCCTGGTCAACACCGCGAGCGCCCGCGCCTGGTTCCGTCAAGCAAACCCATGATCAAGGCGTCCCTCAAGTAGTTCTAACTACTTGAGGGACGCCTTGATCATGGGTGGGACTGGACAAAGGGGGCGCGTAGTCGAGAGGATTTCGCAGCCACACAAAAGGAGAATCCCGGTGCCCACCTCCACCGATCACGACAGCGCGACGCACTGGCGCGACGGGCGGCCGGTCTACGACCGCAGCGACACGGTGTGCGTCATCGGCGCCGGCGTCAGCGGACTCGCCGCCGTCAAGAACCTCAGGGAGTGCGGCTTCGGCGTCGACTGCTACGAGCGGGAAACCGGCGTCGGCGGCGCGTGGAACTGGCGGCACGACCGCAGCCCGGTCTACGCCAGCACGCATCTGATCACGTCGAAGCCGTTCACCCAGTTCCCGGATTTCCCGATGCCGGACGACTGGCCGGACTACCCGCATCACAGCCAGGTGCTCGGCTACCTGGAGCGATACGCGGAGCATTTCGACCTGCGCCCGCACATCTGGTTCGGCACCGAGGTGGTGAAGGTGGAGCCGGCCGAGGGGGATCGGTGGGACGTGACCACCCGCAGCACCGGCGGCTACGGCGCCGAGCGCACCCAGCGGTACGCGGCGGTGGTGGTCGCGAACGGGCACAACTGGGCGCCGCACCTGCCGTCCTACGACGGGCTGGACGAGTTCCGCGGCAAGGTGATCCACGCGTCGGCCTACAAGGACGCGGCGGAGTTGCGCGGCAAGCGGGTGCTGGTGATCGGCGGCGGCAACACCGGCTGTGACATCGCGGTGGAGGCGGCGCAGCAGGCGACCCGCTGCTGGCACTCGACCCGGCGCGGCTACTGGTACGCGCCGAAGTACGTGCTGGGCCGCCCGGCCGACCAGGTGAACGACGCGGTGCTGCGCTGGCGGCTGCCGCTGCGGATGCGGCAGTGGCTGCTGCACCTGACGTTGCGGATGGCGGTCGGCGACCTGACCCGGTTCGGGCTGCGCGCGCCCGACCACAAGTTCTACGAGACGCACCCGATCGTGAACAGCCAGCTCGTCTACCACGTCGGGCACGGCGGGATCGTGCCGGTGCCGGACGCGACCCGGTTCCGGCAGTACGCGGTGGAGCTGGCCGACGGGCGCGAGGTCGAGCCAGACCTGGTGGTGCTCGCCACCGGATACCGGCCACGGTTCGAGTTCCTGGCCCCCGAGCTGCTGGCGATGACGGCCGACGGCCGGCCGCGGCTGCACCTGCACGCGTTCTCCCGGCAGCACCCGACGCTCGCGGTGGTCGGCCTGGTCGAGGGCGACGCGGCGCTGCCGCCGCTGGCGCACTGGCAGGCGGTGACGTTCGCGCGGTGGCTGCGGATGCGCGAGGCCGCGCCGCAGAAGGCCGGCGAGTTCTGGGCCTCGCGGGTCGCGCAGGCGCCGGACCGGCGCTGGACCGGGGCCAAGGTGACCGACGCGCCGCGGCACTGGTTCGCCGTCGACCACGTCGACTACCTGCGTGGCCTCCAGAAGACGTTGAACGAGATGGCGGTCACGGCATGAGAGCGCCCCAGATCATCCGGCTCCGCGACTGGGCCAGCCCAGTGCCGGCGGTACGGCGCGAGGTACTGTCCGCCACCCCCGAGGTCGACGAGGGCAAGCCGCCGGTGCTGTTCGTGCCCGGCTTCGGCCATGGCGCGTGGGCGTTTGCCGAGTTCTGGCTGGAGCACACCGCGTCGCGGGGCTTCCCGGCACACGCGGTGAGCCTGCGCGGCCACGGCGGCAGCGGCCCGGGGACGAAGGCGACGCTGCGGGCGTACACCCATGATGTCGTGCAGGCGGCGGCGAGCCTGCCGCGCCAGGCCGTGCTGGTCGGACAGGGGGCCGGGGCACTGGTGGTGGAGCGCGCCCTGGCGCGCTACCCGGCGCGCGCGGCGGTGCTCGCCGCGCCGGTGCTGGGCGGGTGGGCGACGCTGGGCACGGCGTTGCGCCGCAACCCGGCCGGCACCGTCCCGGCGATCTTCGGGGGCCGGCTGCGGCTGCGTCGCGGGCAGCTGTTCAGCCGGGAGGTACCGGCGGCGGCGCAGAAGGGGTACGCCGCGCGGCTGGGCCGGGCTTCGGCGCGCGCGCAGTGGCAGTTGCTGGCGCATGGGCGCCCCGAGCCGGCGGTGGGCGACCCACCGGTGCTGGTGGTGGGCAGCCCGGACGACCGGGTGGTGCCGGCGTCGGCGCTGACCCGCGCGGCGAAGCGGTACGGCGGCGCGCCCTTGCTCTTCCCTGGCATGGGCCACGATCTGATGCTCGACGCCCGCTGGCGCGAGCCGATCGACGCCATCTTGGACTGGCTGGAGAAGGAAGGCTAAAGATCAAGGCGTCCTTCAAGTAGTTCTGTCAAGGTGCAAGTTTGCAACGAAGGGCTAGCCAAGCCGTGACCAGCGGTAACGCCTTGATCATGGTGCCGGGAAGATCGGCCGCGTGGCGTTGCGTGGACCAACCGGCGGAGGACCGTATCACCCGTGACGTGACCCCCCCGGCTAGCTAGGGACCGCCAGTGCCAGCGCCGACGCGAATCACGGGCCGATCACCAGCAGGACGGTGTCGGAGAGGAGGCGCTGCGCCTCGACCTGAGCATACGTGCTGAACGAGCCGCCAAGCGCCAGAACCGCCGACACGCGTACGACCGGGCCAATCCATCTGTCATGACCGATCGAACCGGATACCAAGGGCAGCTCCAAGCGTGGAGAGCGTTGTCTGAGTTGAGTCACAGCGGACGGATTCCCTGCCAGCAACGTCATACCCTGACGAAGAAGTCCGTTCCTGGTTCAGGCTCCGAAAGTGTTTGGTAGAGTTCGATTTTGTGGCCGCACTGAAGCGAGAGAGGGAGTGCGTCATGGCTATTCGTCTTCAGTCATTGAACTTTCTGGACCTTTTCATCCGGCACGCCAACTTTGAAGCCGAGCTGATGAAACTCGGCTCGCCGGGTCCGGTAGAAGACTTTGCCTGGAACCAAGTAGACCGAGGACGAGACAACGACGGAACTGTACTGGTAGCGTTTGAATCAGTTAACCTCCCAGGGCATTTTCTGCGCCATCGGGACTTCCGCCTTCAGCTAACGCGTGACGACGGCAGCGCCTTGTTTCGAAAAGACTCAACATTTCGACGGCGAAATGGCCTGGAGGGTGATCCGGAACAAGGTTGGCGGTCCTTCGAGGCGTCCAATTTTCGTGACCACTTTATCCGCCACCGCGACTTTCATGTTTATGTGGAAAAGGGCGACAAAAATCCCGCATCGTTTAAGCGCGATGCAACCTTTAAGCGGGTCAGCATTTAGAGCCCGCGACTACGGTGAGTCGCCCACCACCGCCGAAGAACTCGAAGGCGAGATTACGCGACACATACAAGGAGCCGTTCCAACCTGGCCGACGGTGATCAATTCCAGGTCGATGAAGCAGGCGCATCGAGTGTCGTAATTGGACGGAACTCCAGGTAGGTGAGAAGTCGACCAAGACATCATCCATAGCCCTGGAGTTCCGGTTACCCTATCCGGGCTTTCGCGTGCACGCCTGACCCAGCTCGCCTCCTTGTTGACCATGCACCGCAAAGCGATCGGCTGCCGATGGCGGCGGCTCAGCCCCAGACACGAAGCCCACCCACGTCGGCAGTGACGGTCACCGGCCAGACGGCGGCGACATGCGTTTCTCGCGATTAAGCAATTCCGTACTCCGGAGAATCGCCACGCTCCACCGGCCAGGCCGTCATGCCAACCCCGCGCAGCGGGTCAACCGCAGCCACAATCAACAGTCCCAGGCTAGCCTTCGCTGTTGAACCGCCCTGCCGCCTCCGCAAACCGGCAGGGCGGTTCCGTGTCTACGTCTTTCATCCATCTGCCGCCCATTCATGCTCCAAGATTGAATACAGCAAGGAATCCCGCCAGGCGCCATTGGTATAAACATGGTCCCGTATACGACCCTCGTATCGCATGCCGAGACGCTGCGCGACGCTAATGGAAGCAGCATTTTCGGGACCAATGGCAGCGGAAACGCGATGTAGGCCAAGCTCACCGAAAGCAAAATTGACCATCACGCGCGTGGCGTCGGTGGGATATCCTTTTCCCAGTGGTCCGGCTTAAGTGCGTATCCGAGTTTGGCTGCCTTGACGCCCGTGAGACCCAGACGACTAAAGCCGATAACTTTGTCGTCATCTGACACGATCGCCAGGCGGCTCTATGTCGATGATCAGAGGTCGATCCGGCAGATTGCCGAGGAGACTGGCCGGTCACGCCCGACGGTACGTAAGGCTCTTCGGGATGCGCATGTGCCGCTTCGGCCGCCCGCGCCGGCAGGGGCACGGACGCGGAAGTGGCCAGATGAGCTGGTCGCGGAAATAGTGGCACGGCGCCGCAACGGCGAATCGATCAAGAAACTCGCGGCGGACATCGGAATTCCGGAAAGTACGTTGGGGGTGAAGCTACAGCGGCCCGCCGAACGCCATGACCAGCACATACGGCAGCGTCGGTGCTCGCGCCAGTCTGGGGCCGCGACGTGGCCGGCACGGCGGCGGCTCCGGCTGCCGTGCCGCTCTCGCCGGCCCTGTCGCCCCGATCTGCTGGCCCGCCCGCGCCGGTGATTCAGGCGGTGCCGTCGGCGGAGCCAGACACGGCGATACTCCAGCCGGTCGAGCCGAACACCGTAGCCTTCCGGCCGGTCGAGGCCGACACCGCGATCATCCCGGCCGTCCAGCCCACGACGCGACAACCACCAGCTCCGCCTGCCACGCCAGCGGTAGCGTCACCGACGCCGGTCGCCCCTCCGGCGCGTGGGTGGTGGCGGCGCAACCTGTG
Source organism: Actinomycetes bacterium KLBMP 9797 (assembly GCA_037414955.1). GTDB lineage: Bacteria > Actinomycetota > Actinomycetes > Mycobacteriales > Micromonosporaceae > Phytohabitans. Next base: position 90,950 of record JBBEWH010000082.1, on the reverse strand, counting down.
GGGGCTCATCGCGCTGGTGCCGGTGTTCGCGCTGGCGATCGCGCCGGCGGCCAAGGACGGCTGGGATCTTTACAACCGGATCGAGGCGCACGAGGCGGTCCCTGCCGGGGCTGACGGTTGGGTGACGTACGCCGGCGCCCGGATCCGGCTCGTCGAGCTGGCGCCCGCGACCGGCCTGCAGAACTACCGCGAGCAGCCCTTCACACCGCCGAAGGGGGTTCGGGTGTGGCGGGCGACGCTCGCGTTCGAGACCTCGGATCCGCAGGGGATGGTGTCCTGCGGCATCGAGTTGGAAGATCGCGCTGGACGGCGCTACAGCGACGCTCCGAACGAGTTGAGCGGCGCCGCCGACCTCGGATTTTCGAACTGTGCGCCGGAAGACGACAACACGCCGTCGCCGTACCAGACCTTCGCCTACTTCGCGCTGCCCGAGTCGGCCACCCCGGCCGCGATCCGGATTACCCGGCCCACCGGGCTCCCCCGCTACGCCCACCTCCCCGCTCCCTGACGCTCAGCGGTGACATACGTACGTTATGGCGGCCGTTAACGTACGTATGTCACCGCTGAGCACAAGATCCAATCTTTTGGCGGGGCGAGGTGAGATCTCGCGCCGGATAAATCCGACATAGCCGCCCGCAAGATCCCCCGCCCCACCAAGCAGCTCAGTCCCGCGCCCCGCGCCCCGCGCCGATCTTGGGCTTACCGTGGCGCTTTGGCGATGATCAAGGGCTTATCGTGGCGGGTTTGAGATCAACTCGCCACGATAAGCCCTCGATCGCGAGGAAGAGCGGCGATAAGGCCAAGATCGACGGGGACGGCCGGACGGAGGATGCACCCTGACGCCAAGCCCGACACGATGCGCGCGCAGCGGGCACCAAGAAGATCAACCCAAGTATGTTGATCTTGCCGAGTCGGCAGAGTCGACGGCGACCACCCCATGATCAAGGCGTCCTTCACGTTGCTCTAACGACTTGAAGGACGCCTTGATCTTGGGGCCTACGCGAACCAGGCCTGGAGGTCCACGATGACGTGGATGGCGCCGGTGCCGCCGTTCTTGATCCGGATGTAGCCGTCGGTGCCCGGGGCGAGGATGACCGCGTTGGCCCGCCAGATCCCCGCCTTGAAGTCCATCACCGACACCGACGGGGTCGCCGCGCCGACCGGCCACGCCTGCAGGTGGCCGGCCTGTTCCGGCCCGGTCACCGTCAGGTTGAGCGCGGCCGCGACCGCGCTGGCCGGCACCCCGCTCACGCCCGCCACCCGCACGTCGAGCGTGCCGCCGGCGGGCACTGCGCCGGTGCCGGACGTCCGCGTGTTGATCAGCCGGACGGCCGTCGGGTGCGCCAACGCTCCGATGGCGCCGCCGGTGAAGTACCCCTGCACGGTCACGCTGAGGTGGGCGGCGGCGCTGCCGTTGTTGACGAACGTGACCCGCCCGTCGGCGGCGAGCTTGACGGTCGCGCCGGACTGGGTGGCGCCGGCGAGGTAGTTGAGCACGTTCCGTCCGGCGGTGGTGCCGGCCGGTGCGGCGGCGATCGAGCCGGCCGCGGTGGCACCGGGCACCAGCAGGTTGACGGCGACGGCGGTGGCACCGGCCGGCACCAAGCCGCCGGTGAGCGTCACCGTCCGGCTGCCGCCGGCCGGGATGGCGCCCGTGGTGGTGCCGGTGCCGTTGCGGGTGTCGACGACCCGGGTGTGGCTGACCGGGACGAAGCGGTTGCCGGTGCCGGTGTAGTAGCCCTGGACGTCGATGATGACGTGCGCGGTGCCGGCGCTGTTGTAGACGGTCAGGTCGCCGGTGGCGCCGACCGGGACGACCGACAGGTTGGAGATGTTCTCGCCGGCTCCCACGTTGATGATCGAGGTGCCGGGTCGGGGCCGCCCGTCCGGCCAGACCTCGATGAACGTGTTCGCGGACGCGTTGGTGACCGCGACCCGCGCGACGACCGCGCTCGCGTCCGCCGGGATGCCGCCGACGCCGGCGACCGGGAACGTGGTCATGCTCGCCGGACCGCGCGTCCCCGTGACGCCTCCGTTGCCGCTGCGGGTGTCCAGCACGCCCACGGGGGTCGGGAACGGCACGAAGCCCACCGCGGGCGGCGTGGCGGCCAGCTCGCTGATCCCGTAGAGCAGCCGGTTCGGCGAGCCCGTGCCAGGGTCGGTGACCGCGCTGGTCGTCGCGTTGCTGACCAGATAGGACTGCACCTGCGCGGGCGTCCAGGTCGGGTGCGCGGCGAGCAGCAGCGCGGCGGCGCCCGCCACGTGCGGCGTCGCCATCGACGTACCGTTGCCGGTGCTGGTGGCGGTGTCGCTGCCCATGTTGGCCGAGACGATCGACGAGCCCGGCGCGAAGAGGTCGACGCAGGTGCCGTAGTTCGAGTAGGACGCCCGGGCGTCGGTGTTGGTCGTCGCGCCCACCGTGATCGCGGCCGGCACCCGCGCCGGCGAGCGCGTGCACGCGTCGGCGTTGTCGTTGGCGGCGGCCACCACCACGGTCACGCCGGAGGCGATCAGGTTGCTGATCGCGTTGTCGCCCGCGGTGCTGAGCGTGCCGGTGAGGCTGAGGTTCGCCACGGCGGGCTTGGCCGCGTTGGCGGTCACCCAGTCGACGCCGGCGATGACCGTCGCCCAGGTGGAGAACCGGTTGGCGCAGTCGAGCACCCGCACGGACACCAGCGACACCTGCTTGGCCACGCCGTGTGCGGCGCCGCCGACCGTGCCGCCCACGTGGGTACCGTGTCCGGCGCAGTCGTCCGCGGTGCCGCCGTCGACCGCGTCCAGCCCGCTGGTCGCCCGGCCCTGGAAGGCGGTGTGCGTGAACCGCATGCCGGAGTCGATGATGTACGCCGTCACGCCGGCGCCCTGGTTCGGGTACCGGTAGGTGCTGTCCAGCGGCAGGTGTCGCTGGTCGATCCGGTCGAGGCCCCACGACGGCGGGTTGGCCTGCGTGTCCGTCGCCTGGACGGTGTGGTTCTGCTCGACGAAGTCGACGGCGGGATCCGCCGCCAGGCGCTGGGCCGCCGCCTCGGTCAATCGCGCCTCGAACCCGTGCAGGGCGGCCGAGTAGACCCGGCCGACGCCGCCGTTGTGCTCGGCGGCCAGCCGGGTGGCGGTGCTGGACACCGCGCGCGCCGCCGCGGCCGTGCCACGCGGCGTGGCGGCGGGCTCCTTCAACACCACGATGTAGCTGCCGGCCACCGCCGTCGACCCGCCGGCATGGCGGATCTCACCGGTCGGCGGCTCGGCCGCCGCCGGACCACCGCTGGCGATCGCCGCCACTGCGGCCACCGCCAGCGTGGTTACCGCCCCGCTCCACAATCTCATGCTCGCCGTTCCTCCCCATCGGACGCGACCTTCAAGATCAAGGCGTGCCGCAAGGGGGTTGTACGACCTGTGGGGCGCCGGGTGGCTGGGGGGCGTAGTAGGCCACCTTCAAAACCACGGGTACAAAAACTGCGTTTTACCCATTGGTGGGACGCCTTGATCATGAGGTTATTACACGACCGGGCAGGACCTCGATGGGACCAGGTTGTAGTCCACTGTGGAGACGATCCCTGCCGTGATCTGCTGGCGCTTGGCCTGCGGCGTCCAGCCGTCCTTGGCGACGATGATCTCGTACCGGCCGCGCGGCACCCAGTAGGCGTACTTGCCCGCGGCGTCCGGGGTGACGGTGTAGCCCACGGTCGGATCGTTGAGGCTGTTGATCCGGATCGTGGCCTTCACCGGCACCGTCGTGCCCTCGCAGGTGCTGCCGAGCACGGTGCCCGAAAGCTTGCCCCAGCTCGGCGGTGGCGTGACCGTCATCTTCACGCTGGTCGCCGGCACCTGGTACGGGGTGTTCGACGCGACGCCCAGCGAACCCGTGTACACGCCGGGCTGCTCGACCGTGGCGTTCAGGGTGACCGTCACGGTCTGCGTCTTGCCCGGTGCCACCGTGAAGCTGGCCGGCGAGGTGGACAGCCACGGCAGGTCCCCGGCGTCCTCGCACTCGTCGAGGCCGCCCAGCACCTCCGTGGTGGCGGAACCGACCCACGAGGTCGGCGAGCCACCCACCTTGTACGCGCCGCACGCGCCGGCGCCGCGGTACACGGTGGACACGGTGTTCGGCAGGTTCTGCCACGCGCCCGTCGTCGGGTCGTACGCGACCGCCCGGTTGGTGATGGTGGCGAAGTTGTTCGTCACCCCACCGGCGATGACGAGCAGGCCGCTCGCCCCCGCGTACGCCGAGGCCCACAGGTCGATCGGCAGGTCGGGCAGCGCGGTCCACGCGTCGGCGCCGGGCTCGTAGACCCAGCCCTTCTTCGTGGACGCGTCGCCGCTCAGCCCGCCGGCGCAGTAGACCTTGCCGGCGATGCCGCCGCAGGAGCCCCAGGAGAGCGCCTGCGGGTACTTCGCCGCCTCGCTGAACGCGCCGCTGGCCGGGTCGAACACCACGGTTCGGTCGGACTCGGCGCACTCGCCGTCGAGGCAACCGCCCACCAGGTACACCTTGCCGCCGGCCACGGACACCGCGGTGGCCGCCGTCGGCGCCGGGTTGGTCGCGCCGAGCGTCGACCACGCCCCGGTGGCCGGGTCGAAGACGTCGACCGTCGCCACCGGGTCGCCGCCCGCGCCCCAGCCGCCGAAGACGTAGAGCTTGCCGCCCGCCGCCGCGGCCGCAGGCTTGGCGCGACCTGTCGGCACGGCGGGGAGTCCACTCCACGCTTGCTCGGCCGGGTCGTAGACCCACGCCTTGGCCTCGTTGCCGGTGCTGCTGCCGCCGCCGACGGCGTACAGCTTGCCGTCGAGGGTGGCGGTGGCGTTGTCGTACACGGCGGCTGGCAGGTCGGGGACCTTCGTCCAGGCTTCCTCGTAGGCGGCGGTGCCCACGATGTCCGAAGTGGACGTCGCTGCCCGGCCGGACATGCCGGCCGAGATGCCCTTCACCCAGCGCTCGACCGGCGCGGCGCCGGCCCGGCTGAGCAGGCTGAAGTCGCCGCTGCGCTCGACGAAGTCGACGGTGGCCGGCGCGGTGCCGGTGTTGGTCACCTTGATCTTCGCGGTGCGCGTGCTGCCGAGCGGCTGGTACGCCTCGACCGATGCCGGGCTCACGGTGAGCCGGCCGGCCGCCAGGCTGAAGTTCGCCTGGGTGGCGTCGTTGGCCTTGACCGCCACGGTGGCCGGCGTCGGCTGGTACCCCGACTTGGTCGCGGTGAACTCGCGGCTCCCGGTCACCGAGGAGAAGAGCCAGTAGTAGCCGGCGCCGGCCGAGGTGCCGGCGTCGTCCCCATTGGACACCTTGACGCCGTTCAGGGCCCCGCCGGTGTTGAGATCCTTGGTGTGGCCGACCACAAGTCCGCCGGGCGTGGGGTCACACGACCGGTTGACCACCGACACGTTGTCGAGCTGCCACCACCACGCGAACGCGGCCTGGTAACGGAAGCGGACCAGCACGCTGGCCTTGCCGCCGGCCCCGGTCAGCGCGAGCTCCTCGACCACCGGACCGCGCCGGCTGGCGGTGGTCCAGTGGCTGACCGTGCTCCAGGTCGCGCCGCCGTCCACTGAGAAGTCGACGTCGCCGAAGCCGTTGGAGAAGCCGCGGTAGTCGCTGTTGAACTTCAGGATCGGGTTCGCCACACCGGTCAGGTCGAGCGGCGGCGTCACCAGGTCGGTGTCGAGCGACGTCCCGGTGCCCGCGTCGTCGCTGTCGGCGATGGCGAACGCGCCCTGGCCGCCGGTCAGGTTGCCCCGGCTGCCCGGGTCGTTGAACACCCAACCGCCGTGCGTGGTGCGGTTCGTCACCGTCCAGCCGTCCGGCGTGTTACTGCCGAACGCCTCGCTGACCAGCGGTGCGCTGTAGTTCACCGCGTATCCGGGCGCCGTGCAGGCCGGCAGGACCGGTACGGCGATGTCGGCCGACTCGTTCGACGCGCCGAGCTCCAACGTGGACGTCACCGTCTGGTACCCGGGGTAGTCAGCCGTGACCGTCAGGTCGTAGCTGGCGTTGCCGGCCACCTCGAAGGAGTACTCCCCGGTGACCGGGTTGGTGGTGACCGGCGCGCCGGGCCGCCCGGCGATGGACACCCGGGCGGCCAGCGGCCAGCCATGGCCGGAGCCGTCGGTGACCTTGCCGGTGACCGTTACCACCGGCGCGGCGGTCAGCGGGAAGTCCAGCGTCGCGGTGCCGTCCTCGGGCACGGTCACGGTCGCCGACTTGGCGTGGTAGCCGTACGCCGACGCGCTGAGCTCCTGCGCCCCGGCCGGGGCCAGCAACTCGTACGAACCGTCGGCGTCCGTGGTCGCGGTGCGGCGGCCGAGCGTGACGGTCGCGCCCGCGATGCCGTCACCGGTGCCCGAGTCCGTCACGGTGCCGCTGACCGCGCCGCTCGGCCCGCGCGGCGCGGCGAGCACCAACTGGTACGCGCTGAGCCGGCCCTCGCCGAAGTTGTTGTTGTTCGCGGCGGTGCCGCCGCAGCTGGTGGAGTCGGCGTCGATCGCGGTCTGGTTGAGCAGCGCCTTCGTCGCGTCCACGTCGCCGGCGAGCGCGGGCGCCGCCGACCAGGCGAGCGCGACCGCGCCGGACAGGTGCGGGGTGGCCATCGAGGTGCCGTTGTTGCTGCCGTACCCGCCACCGGGAAGGCTGGAGCGCACGTTGACGCCCGGAGCCGCGATGTTCGGCTTGATGCCGTCGTCCACAGCGGACGTGCCGCGGCCGGAGAAGTCGGCGATCGCGTTGTTCACGTCGTAGGCGCCGACCGAGTACGACTGCGGGTAGTCACCGGGGGATTCGGTGGTGTCGCAACCGTCGCGGCCGTCGTTGCCCGAGGCGAACGCCGGGAAGATGCCGGCGGCGATCCACGAGTCGACGGTCTGCTCGTACCACAGGTCGCCGCGCCCGCCGCCCCACGAGTTGTTCACGACGTCGGCGTGCAGGTCCGGCCGGGGGTTGTTGCCGGCGGTGTCGGTGGGCGCGAGCACGAACTGGCCGGCGCCGAGCAGCGCGGCGTCCGTGCACTCGTTGGTGCCGCAGCCCTTGGCGGCGATCCACTTGGCGCCCGGTGCGACGCCGACCTGGTTCCCGGCGCCGTCGTCGCCGACCATCGTGCCCATCGTGTGGGTACCGTGGCCGTGGTTGTCGCACGGCGTGGTCGCGCCGCAGACGCCGCTGCCGTCGAACCAGTTGTAGTTGTGGTCGAACGTGCCGTCGGCCTGGGTGCCGCGGTACTTGCCGACCAGCGCCGGGTGGTCGAAGTCCACGCCGGTGTCGATGTTGGCGACCGTGATGCCCTCGCCCTGGGTCCCGAACTCGGTCCACACCTGGGGCGCCTGGACGTTGGACACGCCCCACTCGACCGCCTTGGTGTCGGCGGTGGTCCCCGGTTCGGCCGTCACTGGGGTCGGCGTGATGAGCGGGTAGCTCTTGGACTGCTCGATCCGCTCGACCGCGTCGCTGGCCGCGATCGCGTTCACCAGCGACCGGTCACCCTTGACCCACAGGGCGTTGGCGAGCCAGAACGACTTGTACTCGGCCTTCTTCGCGGTCAAATCGGCCTTCAGATCGGCCTGGGTCCGCGCCGCGGTGGCGGTCAGCCGCTGGAACACCTGGGTGGCACGGGCGTCCGCGGTCGGGGCTTGGGCGGCGGCGCTGAGGTCCGCGCGCTCCTTCAGGTACACCATGAAATCGGCGGTCCCGGCCGACTCCAACTCGGCGAGCAAGGCGCCGCTGATGCTGGCCGCCTTGTCCGCGTTCTCGCCCGCGGGCGCGGCGCCCGCGGGTAGTGCCGTCAGTCCTAGCAGGACCGCCGTGGTGGCGGCCGTGGCTAAGAACAATCGGCGTCTGTGGATCATCCATCCTCCCCACGTTCGGGACCGGTCGAGATGCGCCGGCTCCCGGCGGGCGGTCCCCGGTTCTCGGGCACCGCAGGCACGCGCGGGGTGACACCCCCGCTACACCTTGCACACATGCTTGGGTGCGCTCCCAGACGTCAGCAACGGCGTGCGGTGGGCAGTTCTTGATCAACCTGTGGGCCGATCTATTACACAAAGGTGAAAGTCCTGGGTCGGTAGTTGACTGTGTCTATGTAGAGGCGTTGGCTGCACGAAACGGTGGTCTGGGGAGGCACGAGTGGTCAGTGGCGAGGTATCCCTGGTGGTCTGCGTCTCAGGAGACGTGGAACTGCGCAAGTGGATCGTTCAACGCATCGATCGACGTACACCGGTGCTGGTCTGTACCGACTTGGACGAGTTACGGGCAACTCTCTTCCCGGCTGGTGTCAGCGCGGTCCGAGATCTGCCTGAGGAACTGCCGGTGGTGTCGGTGACGCTCGGTGATTTGGTGGTCGATGTGGACGGTCACCTCGTGACGTGGCGCGGCACCGCGCTCGCCACCACCCGGCGGGAGCGCGAACTGCTGGCCCGGCTGGCCCGCCCGCCGCTGGCCGTCTGGCCCTACGAACGGCTCTACGTCGAGGTGTGGGGCGGTGCCTACCTCGGCGACACGTCGATCCTGCACTCGGCCGTGAAGCGGCTGCGCCGCAAGCTCAAGAGCGTCGAGGGCGGCCCGACGGTAGAGACCGTAAGAGGCGTCGGCTACCGCCTAGCCCTCTAACCCGCAGCAAGGAAGGGCCCCTTCTTATCGCTTTCTGCATATAAAGGGTCCCTTCCTCACCTCAAAGCTCGGGGCGGGTTTCGGTCGTCGTCCAGTCCAGGTAGGCCGGCAGGCCGGCCAGGATCGGCAGCAGCACGATCTCGGGTACGTCATAGTCGTGGCGGTCGCGGATGTGCCGCTCCAGGTCGGGGTACCGGTCAGCGGCCGTCTTGAAGACGACCTGCCACTCCTCGGCCGTCTCGACGCGCCCTTGCCACCGGTACACGCTGGTGATCGGCCCGACCACCTGGGCGCACGCGGCGAGCCGGCCCTCGACGGCGCTCCGCGCCAGGGCATCGGCCGCTTCCCGTGACCCGGCCGTCGTCACCACCTGGCAATGCTCGAAGTCCATGCCGTCGATCCTCCATGATCAGGGCGTGGGGGAACCCCGGCTAACGCCGGGGAGGGGCGCCCGGGTAATGACCCGCCTTCCTCGGGGGGGCCACCCCGCCGCTAGAACGACGTGAGGGACGCCCTGATCATGAGGCGGTCGCTACCGGGGGTGGCGGGGTGAGGCTGCTGGCCAGGGAGCCGGTGCGGTCCAGGGCGGTCAGGTAGGACTGGGCCCAGGCCTGGATGTCGTGGGTGCGCAGGTGCTCGCGCATCGCCCGCATGCGGCCGCGCACGTCGTCGGCGCTCGCCTCCAGCGCGTGCATGAGTGTGAGCTTCAAGCCGTCGAGGTCGTGCGGGTTCACCAGGTAGGCCTGGGTCAGCTCGGCGGCCGCCCCGGCGAACTCGCTGAGCACCAGCGCGCCGCCGCCGTCGACCCGGGCGGCCACGTACTCCTTCGCCACCAGGTTCATGCCGTCGCGCAGCGGGGTGACCATCATGACGTCGGCGGCCTGGTACAGCGCGGCCAGCTCGGCCCGGTCGAAGGGCTGGCTCAGGTAGTGGATGGCGGGCTCGCCGACCCGCCCGAACTCGCCGTTGATGCGGCCCACCTCGCGCTCGACCCGGTCGCGCAGCACTTGATATTGCTCGACCCGCTCCCGGCTGGGCGAGACCACCTGCACCAGCACCGTGTCCCGGACCTTGAGGTGACCGTCGGCGAGCAGCTCGCTGTACGCCTTGAGCCGGTGCTCGATGCCCTTGGTGTAGTCCATCCGGTCGACGCTGAGGATCATGTGCTGCGGCTCACCCAGGTCCTTGCGCAGCTGGCGGGCCCGGGCCGCCACGTCGGGACGGCTGGCCAGCACCTCCATCTCGGCCATGTCGATCGACACCGGGAAGGCGCCGATGCGCACCACCCGCTCCTCCACCGCGATCCGCCGGTCGGTGGCCGGGACCCGCAGCACCTTCGCGGCGAGTTGCGCGAAGTTGTGCGCGGCCTGCGCCCGCTGGAAGCCCACCAGGTCGGCGCCGAGCATGCCGAGCAGCAGCTCGGCCCGGCGGGGGAGCTGCATGAACAGCTCCGGGGGCGGGAACGGGATGTGCATGAAGAACCCGATCAGCAGGTCGGGGCGCAGCGCGCGCAGCATGCCCGGCAGCAGCTGAAGGTGGTAATCCTGCACCCATACGACGGCGTTGGGCTCCGCGGCCTCCGCGGCCGCCTCGGCGAACCGGCGGTTGACCCGCTGGTACGACTCCCACCAACGGCGGTGGTAGACGGGTTGCTCCACCGCGTCGTGGTAGAGCGGCCACAGTGTCGCGTTGGCGAACCCCTCGTATGCCTGGCGCACCTCGTCATCGGAGAGCGCCACGGCATGCAGCCGGACGCCGTCGACATCGGGCAGTGCCGGCACCGGGCCGGTGCTGCCCGCCCAGCCGACCCAGGTGGCCGGCGTGTGCTGCAGAATCGGGTGCAGGGCGCTGACCAGGCCGCCTGGACTGCGACGCCATTCGCAAGCGCCGTCCGGCGCCACGTTGTCGTCGACGGGCAGGCGGTTGGCCACCACCACGAGGGAGCTTTGCCGCATGCGGGCACCTCGTCTCGGTTGGCCTACAAGAAGTATTCCTACTGACACGAAGTTACGCGAGCATTACGCAGCGAAGACATACGTCGATGAATATTTGTTTTATGATCAAGGCGTCCTTCATGTCATGAGAACGACATGAAGGACGCCTTGATCAGCGCGCTAGACGACCGCGCCGTCGTCGGGGTCGTCGTCTTCGTCCTCCCCGGAGCGCAGTCGCAGGACGAGCGTCACGAAACCGCCCAGAATGGCCGCGAAGCCGAGAATGGTGGTGGTGCCCCGGCTGATCGGCAGCAGGGTGGGGAAGAGGAAGAGCACGAAGCCGCAGATGATCGCGAATACGCCGACCACGGCGTACTTGGAGAACCGGGGCAGCGGTGGCGGTGGCGGCGGCGTATAGCCCTCATCGTCGGAGGGCTCGTCGGGCAGGTTGTTGCCGAACGTGTCGAGGCCGTCCAGAAGAGACGGTTCGGGTGCGCGGCGGCCGATCGAGATATCGGTCACGTGGGTGGCGTCGGTGAGCCCGCGCGGGGCCGGGCCGCCGGCCTCACCGCCCTCGGGCGCCGCCGCGCCGGTGTCCCCCGCGTCCTCGGCGGTCCGCACGTTCTCCGCCGCGGGCACGTCCTCCGCCGCCGGCCATGGCGGGGTCCGCACGTCGACCTCGGCGTGGAAGCCGGCCACGATCCGGGCCCACTCGGTGTCGACGTCCGGCTCGGCGGCCGGCAGCCCGTCGGCGCCCAGCTTGGCGATGTACTCGCGGGCCGCCGCGAGCTGTGCCCGGTCCACGTACAGCCGGTCGGTCGGCCGAGCCGGCACCGTCGTCGTCCGGGTGACCGGGTTGAGATCCGACGACGGCTGGAGATAGGCCGCGATACCGCCGGCCGCCAGCACGTCGAGCAGATGCTCACCCACCCGGGGGTCGACGTCGCCGGCGACGGCGTACTCGGTCGCGTCGAGCCCGTTGTCTCGTCGGCCTCGCCGCGCGCCACCCGCAGACACCCCGCGCCCTCCCTCACCCGTCCTGGCCGCTCGTTCGCCGCCCTCGCCCACCGCGCCAGCCGGCGCGACGGTGCCTAAGAATCGTGACACGGCGAGCACAGGTTCCGGGAGTGCGTTGTGGTGCGGCGTACCCGCTTCGTAGGCTCATTGCCTATGGTCCCGGGTGGCGGGCTGTGCGGGAAGGACGCGTGTGCTGTACTGGTTGCTCAAGTACATCCTGCTCGGGCCGTGGCTCAGATTGATCTGGCGGCCTCGGGTAGAGGGTCGGGAGCACGTTCCCGACCTGGGGCCCGCGATCATCGCGAGCAACCATCTCTCCTTCTCCGACTCGATCTTCATGCCGCTGATGGTGAAGCGGAAAGTCACGTTCGTGGCGAAAGCGGAGTACTTCACGGGTAAGGGCATCAAGGGCTGGCTGGTGAAGATGTTCTTCGTCGGCACCGGCACGATCCCCGTCGACCGGTCCGGCGGGCGGGCCGCCCAGGCCGCCCTCGACACCCAGCTCCGGGTGCTGGGCGAGGGCAAGCTGGCCGGCATCTACCCCGAGGGCACCCGGTCGCCGGACGGCCGGCTCTACCGCGGCAAGACCGGCGTCGCCCGGCTCGCGCTGGAGAGCGGCGCCCCGGTGATCCCGGTCGTGATGCTCAACGCCGACGAGATCCAGCCGCCGGGCAAGATCATTCCCAAGGTCAAGCGGGTGCACATCCGGTTCGGCGCGCCGCTGGACTTCAGCCGGTACGCGGGGATGGCCGGCGACCGGTTTGTCGAGCGGGCGATCACCGACGAGATCATGTATGAGCTGATGGAGCTGTCCGGGCGCGAGTACGTCGACATCTACGCGCAGAAGGTGAAGAGCCAGCAGCCGAAAGCCGACGCCGAGCCCCCACCCACCCCCCTCGCCGCCTGACCCCCCTCTCATGATCAAGGCGTCCCTGTAGTCGTTAGGACTACTTGAGGGACGCCTTGATCATGAGAGGGGGGTCAGCGGTCGTTCATGCCGGCGCGGCGGCGCAGCGCGGCCACGTCGGTGACGACGATGCGGCGCCCCTCGGTGCGTAGCCAACCGCGGCTGGCGAACGAGCCGATCGCCTGGTTGACGCTCTGTCGCGAGCCGCCGGCCATCTCGGCGAGCTGGCTCTGGTTCAGCTCGATCGTGATCATCGGGGCCTGGCTCTCGCCGGCGAGCCGCACCAGCGTCTTGGCGACCCGGCCGGGCAGGTCGAGGAAGACATGGTCGGCGTTCTGCTCGGTGAGCCGCCGGATCAGCGCGCCCAGCGAACGCATGACGGCGTCGAGGATCTTGGGGTTGGAGTGCACGAGCTCCAGGAACGCGCCGCGGGACAGGGCGAGGGCGGTGCAGTCCTCGATGGCCTCGGCGGACAGCGACCGGGCGCCCGCGTCCAGCAGGGACACCTCGCCTATCACGTCCGGCGGGCGCATCACGTTGAGCACGGCCCGCTCGCCCGCGGGCGAGGTGCGGAACACGACGACCGCCCCTCGCTTGAGGACAATCAGCGACTCGCCGGGGTCGTTCTCGACGAACAGCAGCTGGCCCTTGCGATAGGTACGCGGCACCGCGGCGGCGATGACGCGCTGCCGCACCTCGGGTTCCAGCCCCGCGAACATGTCGACACCCGCGAGTGCGTCGCCCGGATCCGGCCCGCGAACATCCACGGTCCAACCCCTCCCCGGTAAGGACCACATTCCCGTTTCTCGGGTATCCCTGATGAGAAACAGGTTGAGCCACAACAATCACCGTCAGTGGCGACGATGTCAACTCCAGATCATGTCTTGTCTGTCGCGTGGTGTACACCCCCACAATCAGATCCGTGACAGCGTGGGGTGCCCCGCCCGGGAAAGCTAGAGATAGATCCGCTGCCGGGTGGGGGTGCGACGGGGGCATCGGCGGATCTAGCGCCGCGGGGACACGCACCGGCCGGAGAAGTGTGGGGGGCATACTTCTCCGGCCGGTCGTACTTTGTGACCACAGCGCCGTTCCCGTTTCTCCGAAGTGGTCACCTTTCCGGTGGCTTTCCGGCGGCTTGGCGCGTTCGGCCAACCTGATGTTCGCCGCTCGGGATAATCGTCGCCGTGGGTTCTGTCGATCCATCTGTCGATCCCTCCGGTGCGTGGGAGCCGATCGGCTCGTTGATCCGCACCGCCTGGCACCGCGCGCCCGATCAGGTGGCACCGCTGCCCGGCGGCCTGCAGACCGCCGCGTGGCTGGTCACCGTGGGGCGCGAGCGGTTCGTGGCCAAACAGGCCCGCGCGGGGGACCGCTGCCAGTTCGAGGCGGGACTGGCCGCCGCCGCATACCTGCGGGCCCGCGGCGTCGCGGTCGGTGCTCCGGTACGGACGGCTGACGGCCGCCTGTGCGCGGTGACCGAAGCGGGGGTACTGGCGCTGCTGCGCGCCCTGCCCGGCCGCCCCCTCGACGCGCCCGACCCGCTCGACCAGCAGTGGTGGGGCGACCATCTGGGCCGGGTGCACCGGATGGGTGAGGGCTTCACCCATCCGGGCGTGACGCCGTGGCACTGGCTCCGGCCGGAGGCCGCGCACCTGGCCGTCGAGCCCTGGTTGCGGCCCGCCGTCACGGCGGCGGTCGCGGCGCTGACCAAGCTCTGCGTCACCGACCGGCTGACCTACGGGCTGCTGCACGGCGACCCGCTGGCGCGCGCGTTCGTGCTCGATGTGGACACCGGGCGTACCGGCCTGACCGAGTGGGGCGCCGCGGCCGCCGGCCCGCTCGCCTACGACGTGGCGGCCGCGGTCCGGTACGCCGGCGGCCTGCGGGCCGCCCGCGAACTGCTCGACGGATACGCGTCGGCCGGGCCGGTGCCCCGCGAGGAGCTCGACGCCGCCCTGCCGGTGATGCTGCGGTTCCGCTGGGCGGTCGAGGCGGACTGGCACGCCCGCCACCTCGACGCCGCCCGCCACCTCGACGACGGCGTGGACACCACGCACCACCGCGACGGCCTCCGCCGCGCCCAGCACGCCCTGGCCGCCGCCTGATCCGGTGGTGCCGGCTTCCGGTGGTGCCGGCTTCCGGCGGTGATGGCACCCGCCGGCTACCGCACCGGGCGGTTACGGCAGGATGGTGCGGCAATGGTCTACCGCTACTTCTACGACTGCGAGTTCATCGAAGACGGTCAAACGATTGACCTGGTCTCGATCGGTGTGGTCGACGAGCATGGCCGCGAGTTCTACGCGGTCTCCACCGAGTTCGACGCCTCCCGCGCCGTGCCCTGGGTGCGCCGCAACGTGCTCGACCGGCTGCCGTCCCCGGCCGACCGGGCCTGGCGCTCCCGGGAGCGGATCCGCGACGACCTGTACGCGTTCCTGGTCGCGCCGCTGCGCGCCGGGGAAGCCGACGGGCTGGAGCTGTGGGCCTGGTACGCCGCGTACGACCATGTCGTGCTCGCCCAGCTTTGGGGTCCGATGACCGCGCTGCCCCGGGAGATCCCGCGCTTCACGAAGGATCTACGCCAGCGCTGGGACGATCAGGGCCGCCCACCGTTGCCGGACGCGGCCGCCGAACGGCACGACGCGCTGGTCGACGCCCGGCACAACCTCGCCCGCTGGCACGCGATGAACTCCCGCTGAACTGTGTCCTCCCGTTGAGATGTGCGGGACCTCGTTCCGAGGAGTTCACGCAGGGCGACTACAGTGCGCAATTGACGACCCAGGGCCCCGGGCCGGCAACGACGCCGAGCGGCCCCTGCGGCCGCACCGCTGCGCTGGCCTGCCCGCTCGGGCACCGGCGATCCTGCGGTGCCGCTCGACACAGTGCCGCTCGACAAATCAGGAGGACGAGGAAATCATGCGTATCGGCGTGCTCACCGGCGGCGGTGACTGCCCAGGTCTGAACGCGGTCATCCGGGCTGTGGTGCGCAAGGGTGTCGCCACGTACGGGCACGAGTTCATCGGGTTCCGGGACGGATGGCGTGGCCCGCTCGAGGGGATCCACAAGCCGTTGGGCATCGCGGAGGTGCGCGGCATCCTGCCCCGCGGTGGCACCATCCTGGGCTCCTCGCGCACCAACCCGTTCAAGATCGACGGCGGTGTCGAGAAGATCAAGGAGAACCTGGCCGCGCTCGGCGTCGACGCGCTGGTCGCCATCGGCGGCGAGGACACCCTCGGCGTGGCCACCAAGCTCGACGAGCTCGACGTCAAGGTCGTCGGCGTGCCGAAGACCATCGACAACGATCTCAACGCGACCGACTACACGTTCGGCTTCGACACCGCGGTCAACATCGCGATGGAGGCCATCGACCGGCTGCACACCACGGCCGAGAGCCACCACCGCACGCTGGTCGTCGAGGTCATGGGCCGGCACGCCGGCTGGATCGCGCTGCACGCCGGCATCGCCGGTGGCGCCAACGTGATCCTGCTGCCCGAGCGGCCGTTCGACATCGAGCAGGTCTCGACGTACGTCGAGAAGCGCTTCCAGCACCAGTACTCGCCGATCATCGTGGTCGCCGAGGGTGCCCAGCCGCTCGAGGGCCAGATGGTGCTCCAGAACCAGGAGCTCGACTCGTTCGGCCACGTGCGCCTCGGCGGCATCGGCCAGTGGCTGGCTGAGCAGCTCGAGTCGCGCACCGGCAAGGAGGCCCGCACGGTCGTGCTCGGCCACATCCAGCGCGGCGGCACGCCGACCGCGTTCGACCGGGTGCTGTCCACCCGGTTCGGCCTGCAGGCGATCGACGCGGTGCACGAGGGCGACTTCGGCAAGATGATGGCGCTGCGCGGCACCGACATCGTCCGGGTGCCGCTCAAGGAGGGCACCGGCGAGCTGAAGACGGTCCCGATCGAGCGCTACACCGAGGCCGAAGTCTTCTTCGGCAGCTAACCCCCATGATCAAGGCGTCCTTCAAGTCGTTCGTTCTAACGACTTGAAGGACGCCCTGATCACGAGGCGACGGTCGCGACGGCGAAAGGAGAGACGGTATGGCGGCGGGGGTACACGCGGTCGCCGTGATCGGCACCGGCAAGATCGGCGAGCTGATGCTCTCCGGCCTGCTGCGCGCCGGCTGGCCGGCCGACAAGCTGATGGCCACGGCCCGGCGCGCGGCGCGCGCCGAGGAGATCTCCCAGCGGTACGGCATCCGCGTGGTCGACAACCTCACCGCGGTCGCCGAAGCCGAGGTACTGGCCATCGCCGTCAAGCCGCAGGACGCGGCCGCCCTGCTCGACGAGATCGGCGCGAAGCTGCCGCCGGACAAGCTGGTCATCTCGCTCTGCGCCGGCCTGCCCACCAGCTTCTTCGGCCGGCGGCTGCCCGAGGGCACCCCGGTCGTGCGGGTCATGACCAACACGCCCGCCCTGGTGGACGCCGCGATGACCGCGATCTCCGCCGGGCCGCACGCGACCGCCGCCCACCTCGCGCTCGCGGAAGAGATGTTCAAGCCGCTGGGCGCCACGATCCGGGTACCCGAGTCGCAGCAGGATGCCGTGACCGCGCTCTCCGGTTCCGGTCCGGCGTACTTCTACCTGCTGGTCGAGGCCATGATCGACGCGGGCATCCTGCTCGGCCTGCCGCGCCAGGTGGCGCACGAGCTGATCGTGCAGACCGCGATCGGCTCCGCGATCATGCTGCGCGACTCCGGCGACCACCCAGTGACGCTGCGTGAGGCGGTGACGTCGCCGGCGGGCACCACGATCTCAGCGATCCGCGAGTTGGAAAACCACGGCGTCCGCGCCGCCCTGCTGGCCGCCCTGGAAGCCGCCCGCGACCGCGCCCGCGAAATCGCCGACCAAAACCGCTAACTCCCATGATCAAGGCGTCCTTCAAGTCGTTAGAACTACTTGAAGGACGCCTTGATCATGGGAGGGGCACAGCTCCCGTTCCGCGCCGTAGTGTCCCCGGCGCCCGGGGGGCGCGCGACCTTGGCCCTGTTGCGTGGGAGCAATCACCCGCCGATCGAGGGCATATCGTCCCGCGTTGATCTCCAATCCACCACGATAGGTCCTCGATCGGCGAGCGATCACGACCACAAGTAGAAGATCGACAGGGACGGGCGCCTCGCGTGGACACTCTCCATGATCAAGGCGTCCTTCACGTCGCTCAGCGGTGCGTTATGCACCTCATGGCGCCGCCATAACGTGGATGTCGCACCGCTGAGTTCGGTCCGCTGCTTGTTGTGAATGGGTAACTCGAAAGTGGAATTCATTCACGCGTTCAACCCTTCCCGCCCGCGCTGCAGCAGCCGTACCGTCATGACAGGGAGTAGTGGTAACGGCACTCTAGGAGGTACGGCCATGCGACGTCTCGCGGTAATCCTGGGTGGAGTGGCGGCGGCGCTGTGGGTCGCGACCCCGGCGTCGGCCTTCGCGCACGACAAGGTGCAGAGCCCGTACCTGCACGCGTTGCTCGACGTGCTCGTGCTCGGCGTGGTGACCGCGCCGCTGTGGACCGCCTACCTCTGGGGCGGGCGGCGGCGCGGGTTGCTGGTCGCGCTCATCGGCGTGATCCAGCTGCCGGTCGCCGTGATCGGCTTCGTGCCGATCGTGCACCCGATGGTGCACGCGGTCGCGTTCGTGATGGCGCTCGGGCTGACGGCCGCCTCCCTCGTGGTCGTGCGCCGGTCGGCGTCTTCCCCCGCCCCGGCGCGCGCCACCCTATAGTGCGCCCCCGCTAACGGGCGCCCCTCCAGCACGCGCCCCCTCTAGCACGCGCCCCCCGGCCAGCACGCGCCCCCTGCCGGTGCGCCGGCCACCAGCGGGCGCCACCCCGCCAGCTGTAGCGCGCTACCCCGTTAGGGAGCCAGCGCCGCGGCCCCACCAGCCCGCCCCGTCCCCAAAGGGCAGCCCTCTGGGGACGGAGTACCTGAGGAGAGCTCCCCTCTCACTGTCCTGACGGGCACAGGGCAGCCCTCTGGGGAAAGAGGAGCGGGCCGGGCCGCGCGCAAGATCCGCTGTCGGCCGCGCATGCGGCCGGCGGCGGCTCCTATGCCCCTGACGAGTACACCCCGACGAGCGAACACCCAGCGACGGGCGAACACCCCCATGATCAAGGCGTCCTTCAAGTCGTTAGAACTACTTGAAGGACGCCTTGATCATGAGGAGGGGTCAGACCTTGCGGCGGCCGGCGAAACCGCACTCCAGCCGGTGGTACCAGGAGATCTCGTGGTCGCCTTCCAGCCAGCACCAGAGCACCGGCCGGCCCGCGCGCTCGCCGGCGAAGTCCAGCAGCACCGGCGCGTACCCCTTGACCTGGATATTTTGCTCCCCCAGGTCGTCGAGGATCGCGTAGATCCGCGCCTCGAGCGCCTTCACCTCCGCGAGCCCACCGTGCGGGCTCGTGCCGCCGTCCGCCAGGTCGGCGCGCAGCTCCGCGAGGTCGGCGCGGAGCACGATCAGCTCATCGACGCGGGGGCGCAGCGTAGCCAGTAGGTGGCGCGCCTGGGCCAGAGTGAACACATCCGACAGTATGGAGCATTCGTTTTTCAGGCATGCTACTGCCCGTTTTGTCGGAATATCGACTGCACAAGGTCATCGATGACGTCGACCTCGACGGGGTCGTGGTGCCGGGCCTGCGCGGCAGCTTCCACCGGCGCCCCGCCGGCGTCCGCACGAGCACCGTCGGCGTCTACAGCTACGCCGGCGTGGAACTGTTCATGGCCTGGGGGTACGTCGGCGAGCCGCACTGCCGCTTCACGGCGCTGCGCCGGCCGGATGGCGGCTGGGGCCGCCCGCGGCCCGGCTGCCCGCCCGTGGCCCGGGTCTACGACGGCGCCCGGGTCGCCGCCTCACCCTCGACGGACGCGTCCTCCCGGCCCACATCCTCGCTCCCTCGCCCCATGATCAAGGCGTCCCTCAAGTCGCTATAACGACTTGAGGGACGCCTTGATCACGGCGTCGACGATCATGGTGTTGACCTGAGTCGGACGGCGCGATAGAGGATGGACATTCCCTTGGCGGGGGCGCGGACGTATCGGTGCAACGCGCGGTTGAACGTCAGATCGGTGACCAGGTGGTGCCGGTAAGTCCACCCCCAACCGGGCACCACCTGGCGATCATCCCCGATGACCCACCGCATGAGCATGTAGATCCGCGGCAACCGCGGCCCGTACTCACAGGCGTTGCGGCGCGCGTTGTAAGTCACGAGGACTCGGGTGGCGCGCGCCGATTCATGAACTCGCCGGTAAAGCGCCGCGAACGCGGGATCACCCTTGATCCAATGCGCCGACTCGATGGTCGGCGCCTGGATCACCACGCCCACGTCGTACCGCGGACCGTCGCCGGGCTTGAGCCGCGTGGCCTGGAAGATCAGCACGTTCGCGAACATGTCGTGCCGGAGCTGCCGGGCCCGCGCCTTGAGATCCGCGACCAGGTACTGCTTGGCCTCACTCGGCGCCCCGCTGTGCCCGTCGACCTCGGCGGCGAGCAGCAGATACCCGGTGGTGTCCAGCGGCGGCGGCGTCGCGGTGGCGACGGAATGGCCAGCGATGGCGCTACCAGGCTTGTTCATGAATTTCATTGTGTGATCACGGCCATCCCGCGGTCGTCAGTCACGTGACTACACTTTGCGCAGGTCAGCGGTGATCTCTACGGAAAGCGGCGAGGTGCCCGGTGAGACATGAAATTGACTCAATAACCGAGCCGCCCGCGGAAGTAGAGATCATCGGCCGGGAAACGGAGCTGGCCACCGTCCTCGATCTCGTCCCACCGTCCCCAGTGGTCGGACAGGTGCTCACTCTGCTCGGCGACCCCGGAATCGGTAAGACCACCCTGCTGGAGGCGGCCGTCCACCGGGCCGAGGCGCACGGCTGGCGGGTGCTGCGGGCCGGTGGCAGTGAGCGCGAGACCGACCTCGCCTTCGCCGGTCTGCACCAGCTCCTGGGCCCCGCGCTGCTGCGCGCCCCCCGGCTGCCGCAGCGCCAGCGCGCCGCGCTGCTCGGCGCCATCGGGCTCGACGGCGACGCCGCCCCGGTGCCGCTGGTCATCGGCGCGGCCGCCCTCACGCTGCTCTCCGAACTGGCCGACGAGCGGCCGCTGCTGGTCGTCCTCGACGACGCCCAGTGGATCGACCAGGGCTCCCTCGACGCGCTCGCCTACGCCGCGCGGCGGTTGGACACCGCCCCCATCCTGGTGTTGGCCGCGGCCCGGGGCGGCGCCGCGCCGGCCGGCTTCGAGCGATTCCCCGCACTGAACGTGGGCCCGCTCGACCGGGAGGCCGCCGGCAAGCTGCTGGACCAGCAGGCCCGGCCGCCCACCGGACGGGCCCGGCAACGGGTGCTCGACCAGGCCGAGGGCAATCCGCTGGCCATCGTCGAACTCGCCCGCACGGTGGACGACAGCGACATCGCGGGGTGCCCGCTCAACGTGCTGCCGCTCACCAAGCGCCTCGAGCAGATCTTCGCGGGACACGTGGCCGAGCTGCCGGAGCGTACCCAGCGGTTGCTCCTGCTCGCGGCCGCCGCCGACGGCGGCGACCCGGACACGGTGCTCGCCGCGGCGCCCGACGCCGACCTGACCGACTGGGCACCCGCCGAACGCGCGGGCCTGGTCTGGCTGGTGGGTCCCGCCGTCCGGTTCCGGCACCCGCTGGTGCGGTCCGGCATCTACCACGCCGCGCCGATGGCGGCGCGCCGCGCGGCGCACCTGGCGCTGGCCGAGACGCTGCGCGACCGGCCTGACCAGCGCGCGTGGCACCTCGCGGCGGCCACCACCGGCCCGGACGAGTCGGCCGCCGCGGCGCTGGAGGCCACCGCCGACCGGGCCCGCCGGCGCGGTGGGTACGTCGCGGCCGCCCGCGTGCTGGAGTGGGCGGCACGGATCAGCCCGCGCCGGGCGGACCGGGCACGGCGCCTCGCGCTCGCCGCGGACGCGGCGACCTTCGCCGGTCAGGCCGAGTGGGTACAGGAACTCGCCGGCCAGGCCGCCGCCGACACCGACGATCCACGGGTACGCGCGCTGGCCGACAACTCCGCGGGCTGGGCCATGGCACAGACGACCCGGCACCGCGCCGCGCTGGACATGCTGATGCGGATCGTGGAGTCCGGCTCCGAGGTGGCGCCGGTGGCGCTGGTCAACGCCGCGCTGGTGGTCTACCACGCGGGCGACGACGCGCGGCGCCGGCTGGTGGACGCCGCCGCGACCCGGATCGGCCTGCCGGTCGGCAGCCCGTGGCGGGCCTGGGTGCGGGCGGTCACCGACCCGTTCGGCGATCAGCCGGAGCAGGCCGCCGCGCTGGTCCAGATGACCGGCGAGGGCGACGGGCAGGTGCTCGGCCTGATCGGCGCGGCCGCGTGGACCCTCGACGAGACGGCACACGCGGCGACCATGCTCGCGGCCGCCATCGAGGCCCGGCGCGCCGACGGGTCGCTGGGCAGCGCCGGCTGGACGTACCTGTGTCTCGGCTCGGCGTACCTCGATCTGGGTCGCTGGAGCGAAGCGCAGGTGGCCGCCGCGGCGGCGGGCGCGCTCGCGGCGGAGGGCCGCCTCCCGCTGGTGGCCGCGACCGCTGGCGTCCTGGAGGCCGAGTTGTGCGCGGCGCGCGGTGACGCCGACGGCGCCCGGGCGGCGGCGACCGCCGCCCTCGCCACGATCGAGCCGGACGAGAGCCGCGCCATCGCCGCGCAGGCCCGCCGTAGCCTCGGGGACGCCGCGGCCGCCGAGGGCGACCACGAGGCGGCGTACGACCAGTACCGGATGCTCTTCGCGGCGAGCGGCGCGCCCCTGCACTACCACTCGTCCTGCTACGCGGTGGCGGCGCTGGCGGCGGCGGGCGCCCGCACCGGGCAGCGGGCCGACGCGCAACGGATCGTGCATCGGGTGGCCGCGTTCGTCGGCCCCACCGCGTCGCCGCGCGTCCAGCATCTGCTGGCGCGCGCCCACGGCCTGCTGGCCGAGCCCGACGAGGCCGAGCGGCACTTCGCCGCCGTGCTGTCCGACCGCACCAGCCTGCGGTGGCCGTTCGAGCGCGCCCAGGCCGAGTTCGAGTACGCCCAGTTGGTGCGCCGCCACCGCCGCCGCACCGCCGACGCCCGGGGCTACCTGGTGGCGGCGACCGAAACGTTCCGCCGGCTGGGAGCGCGGGCCTGGGATCGGCGCGCCCAGGCCGAGATGCGCGCGGCCGGGCTCAGCGTCACCGACGCGGAGCCGGACGCGTTCGGCGAGCTCACCCCGCAACAGCAGCAGATCATCCGGCTGGCCGCGCAGGGGCTCACCAACCGCGAGATCGCCGAGCGGCTCTTCGTGTCGCCGCGCACGGTGGCGACCCACCTGTACCGGTCGTTCCCGAAGCTGGGCGTGACCGCGCGCGCCCAGCTCCGGGACATCCTGCCGGCATCATTGGACGCGGTCGAGCCGTAACGTGCCGACCCCCGCGACGGCGTCCAGGTCGTAGCGGTCGCGGCCGTCCTCCCAGTCGTCCGGCGTGAACACCGTGCCCGGCGACGGACTGTTCCGGGAAAAGTCGTCGAGCCGCACGTTGGTCGCGCCGCTGCCCACCCGCACCCGGGCCGGCACGTCCCGCGGCGCGTGGACCAGGAGCTGCCCGATCCCGCCGGTCAGCTTCAGCGGCACCGTGCCCTGCGGCTTGGGCAGCGACAGGTCGACCCGGGACGCGCCGCCCACCACGTCCAGGCCGCGCAACGTGCCGGCCCGCAGGTCCAGCTTGTGCGCGTCCGCGCCACCGGTCAGGCGCACCCGCCAGGGCAGCCGCGAGCTGAGCCGCACGGTGACGGCGCTCGGGCCGTTCAAGCCGCTCGCCGCGAGCTGCAGCTCCACGGCCTTGCCCTTGTGCACCGGGCGCGGCGCCCCGCTCGCTCCCTCCGGCGTGCTGATCCGGTAGAGGTCGCCACCCAGGTCGGCGCTTGTCACGGTGACCGAGCTGGCGCCGCTGATCAGGTCGAACTCCGCGTCCGTCCGATTGCCGATCGGCGCCGACACGACATCACCGGGGTCCGCGAGCGGCGGGCCCGCCGGGCGCACGACCCGCGGGTAGGCGACCACGGCCGCGGCCGCGAGCAGCGCGACGATGGCCAGCAGGCCGCCGATCAGCAGCAGACGCTTCTTCCGCGCGCCGGGCCGCCGGGGGCGCGCCAACAGGTTCCCGCGCGGCACGGTCTGACGCTGGCCGGTCTGACGGCGATCGGTCTGGCGGGGATCGGGCTGGCGCGGCACGGTCTGGCGCGCTTTGCGCCAGCGCCGCTTGGGCGGCGGCTCCACCAGCGGCGGATCCGGCGGGAACTCCACTGCCTGCGGGTACACCGACGACCCGTCCACGGCGTACGCCTCCCGGCTCGCCGGGTACGCCTCCCTGTCTGGCGCCTCCGCCCCTCGTGCGAACGGCGACCGTTCCTCCGCCGGCTCGGGCGGGTCGGAGTACGGCGCCGGTGCGTCTGCCTGCGGATATGGCGCCGGTGCGGCCGCGGCCGGACGGTACGGCGACCGTGCCGCCGCCGGTGGGGCGTACGGCGGCAGATCCGCGAGCCGGGCGTACGGCGACGCCGCCGCGGCGGGCGTCTCCGATTCCGGCTCCGGCTCCGCGGTCTCGCCTGGCGGCGTGTAGGGCGGCAGGTCGGCGAGTTGGGCATACGGTGACGCCCGCTCGGCGGGCGCTTCCGGTTCGGGCTGTGCGGTCTCGCCTGGTGGTGCGTAGGGCGGCAGGTCAGCGAGTCGCGCGTACGGTGACGCCCGCTCGGCGGACGCTTCCGCTTGCGGTCGCGCCTGTGCGGCTCCGCTGGGCGGCGCGTAGGGCGGTGGATCGGCGAGTCGCGCGTACGGTGCCGCCGCGCCGGGCGCCTCCGGTGCCGGTCCGGCCGGCCGTGCGTACAGCGACCGCACATCATCCGGCGTCCTGGCCGGCGCGCTCTGCACGGGCCATCCCTCGTCCGCGGGCCTCGGCTCCACCAGCCGTGCCGGCTTCTCGGCGGATCGCGATAGCCGCGCGCCCGCTGGTCCCGGCGCTACCGATCCCGGGGTCGCCGGCCCGGACGCCGCTGCTTCCGGCGCCACAGGTCCCAGAGCACCTGGCCCCGCGCCCGCCGACCCTCGGCCCGCGGGCGTGTAGTTCGCTGGCCCTCGGCCCGCGGGCGTGTAGTCCGCTGGCTCTCGGGTCCCTGCCAGGCGGGGCTCATTGGAGCTGGCCGCGCGGGGTTCGGTCGGGCTGGCCGCGTAGGGCTGGGTCGGGCTGGCCGCGCGGGGCTCGGTCGGAGTGGTCGCCTGCGGGTCGTTCTCCGGCGATTGGCGTTGTCGCGGCGCCCAGCGCGGCCATCCCGCCCTGCGGAAGGCGAGGCCGATCCGGCGGGTCGGCGGCTCCCGGCGGCGCACCTGCGGCGGCGGCGGGTCGGGCGGCTCGGCGGGCGTGAGCAGCATCGGCTTCGACATCGGCTCGGGTGCGTCTTCGTCGAGCCACGACAACGTCCGCTCGCCGGGCGCGGCGTTCCCCGCGTCAGATGCGCTCCCGGCCGGTGTCTCCATGCGTCCCCGTCCTCTCGGCAGAGCGGTGCCTCCGCGGGGATATACGTACGGTAGCGGGCGGCGGATCGACATTCGTCACAGACATCGATATCTAGTGATCACCTTCTCGGTCGGTGCAACCACACCCTGGTTCCGTTTCGTTCTGTAGCCGCACCGCGACCCCATGCCCAGCGCGCGCTCTGCCCGCGCCACGCGCGCGTCTGTTGATCGAGGCCCAATCGTGCTCCTGTCGGACGATCGAGGGCTTGTCGTGGCGAGTTGATCTCCTAACAGCGACGATAAGCCCTCGATCAACGAGGAATCGCCACCACAAGCCCTCGATCAACGCGTGCCAGGGCCCCGCCCGTGCTCCGCGGTAGATCTTGACGTCCTGGGGTTGCTGGGACAGTTGCTGGGACGACGGTGTGCCGTCAAGATCTCTCGCGGCACGCAAGATCAACGCAATTTGCGAGCCGGTGCACGTCGCCAATGGTCAGCCGGTCAGGTCCGTGGGGTTTAGGTCGAGTTCGCGGGCGGCTGCCAGACGGACCCAGTCGGCCAACTGGCGGCGGGTGATGACCCGGTCGTGCACCGTGACCTGCACCGCCAGCCCGTCGATCACCGCGAGGATGCGCCACGCCGCCCCGGTGGGGTCGGCGCACCGGAAAGCGCCGGTGGCGACGCCATTCTCGATCACGCGGGTGAGTGCCTCTTTCCATTGAAGATCCAGATTCCGGGACATCTTTTCCAGTTCCGGCACGCGTTGCGACTCTGACCAGCCGTCAATCCACATTGCCCACGACTTGGAACGGCCGGTTGGCGCGTAGAGCTTAAGGATCTTCTTGAGCTTTTCCCGGGGCGACGTCTTGGCGTCGACAACCGCGCGGAGTTGGGCGAGATCTTGCTCCGCGGCGTACGCGAAGGCCTTCGCGAGCAACCGCTCCTTCGTGCTGAAGTGGTAGAAGACCAGGGCTTGGCTCACGCCGGCGGCCTGCGCCACGTCGGTCGTGCGGGTGTTGGCCAGGCCGCGGTCCGCGATCACGTCGCACGCGGTGCGGAGAAGCGTTTCCAGGCGAACTTCAGCAGAACGTCTCGTCACAGCCGATAACATAATGGCACTTTCGTGATCAAGGTGCCCCTCAGGGTCGTAACGTCGTAACAATGACGAAGCGGCGCTTGATCACTGGAGGGGGAGGAAATATCGTCGCAACATGTCGGACGGTCAGGCAAGCATCCCCCGAACGGCCGACCCCGACGACGAGCGCCGTCCGGCGGAGCGGCCGGACCCCGCCGACGCGGAACGGGCAGGGCCAGACAAGCTGGAGCGGGCAGAGCCCGACGAGCCGGAGCGGGCGGGGCCGCACGAGCCGGCGGTGCAGGTCGACGAGGAGGAGCGGCCGGCCCGCACGCTGACCGGCCGGGTCGGCGCCGGGGTCGCCGTGGTGGCGTTCGCGGTCGCGCTGCTCGTGCTCTGGCAGGTGTTCCGCCCGCTGGCCCAGGGCAGCCAGTATTACCTGATCATCTTCCTCGCCGGCGTCCTCCCGCTGGTCTTCCTCGCCTATCGGGCGTACCCCAAGGCCAACGAGCGACCGTCCATCCTGGATTGGGTGCTGGCCGCCGGCGCGCTGGTCGTCTGCCTGTACCCGGTGCTGCCCATCAACGGCGGCTACAACGGCTTCCTCGACCGGCAGGCGCTGCTCGAGCCGCTCGACGTGGCCATGGGCACGCTGCTGCTGGTGCTCGTGCTGGAGGCCTGCCGCCGCACCACCGGCTGGGTGCTGCCGGTGGTGTGCCTGCTGTTCCTGGGATACGGCTACTACGGCGGTTTCCTGCCGCAGAGCTGGGATATCGCGCACACCGGGCTGAACTTCGCGGAAATCGTCGACGCGCTCTACAACTCCGCCAGCGGCTTCTACGGCACCCCGCTCGACGTCGCCGCGACGTACATCGTGCTCTTCACCATCTACGGTGCGGTGCTGGACCTCTCCGGCGCGGGGCGGTTCTTTGTGGACCTGTCGGTCTCGGCCTTCCGCCGCTCGCGCAGCGCGGCGGGTCGCACCGCGGTCGCCTCCGGCTTCCTGCTCGGCACGGTCTCCGGCTCCGGCACGGCCACGGCGGTCAGCGTCGGGGCGGTCACCTGGCCCATCCTGCGCCGCGCCGGGTACCCGGCGGAGCACGCCGGCGGCATGCTGGCGGCGGCCGGGGTGGGTGCGATCCTGTCGCCGCCGACGCTGGGCGCGGCGGCGTTCATCGTCGCCGAGTACCTGGAGGTCTCCTACCTCACGGTGCTGGGCTGGGCGATGATCCCGACGATCCTGTACTACCTCGGCATCCTGCTCGCGGTCGAGATCGACGCCCGCCGGTTCGGCACCAGGGCGGTCGAGGTGGCGGCCGCGTCGCCGTGGCGGCTGCTGGCCCGCTTCGGTTACCACTTCTCGTCGCTGATCGCGATCGTGGTGCTGCTGGCGGTCGGCGTCACCGCCACCCGCGCGGTCGTGTACGCCACCATCCTCGCCTTCGCACTGTCCTTCTTGGACAAGAGCGGCAGGCTGAACCCGAAACGGTTGTTCGAGGCGCTGTCGGCGGGCGTGCGCGGCGTGCTCCCGGTCGCCGCCGTCTGTGCCGCCGCCGGCGTCATCACCGCCATCACCACGAAGACGGGCCTCGGCGCGCAACTGGCCGACCAACTGGTACGCGGAGCCGAAGCCCTCGCCGACGACCGGGCCGCGGTGCTCGCGTTGACCGCGGTGTTCGCGGCCATCGCGCTCCTGCTGCTCGGCCTGGCCGTACCGGTCACCGCGTCCTTCATCATCGGCTGGGTCATCATCGGGCCGGCGTTGCTGGCGCTCGACGTGCCGGCGCCGGCCGCGGCGATGTTCGTCTTCTACTACTCGGTGCTCTCCGAGGTCACGCCGCCGACGGCGCTGGCGGCCGTCGGCGCGTCCGCGATCACCGGCGGTCGCACGATCCCGACGATGTGGCAGGCGTTGAAGTACGCGCTGCCCGCGTTCCTGGCGCCCATCGCGTTCGTCCTCACCGGACCGGGGGAGTACCTGCTCGGTCGCGGACCGGCGCTCGGCGTGCTGTGGACGACGGCGGCCGCGTGCGTGGGCGTCGCGGGCCTGGCGGTCGCGACCGGCGGCTGGGTGCTCGGCGTGGGTCCGGCCGGCCTGGTCGCGCGGGTGCTGGCGGGCGCCGGCGGCGCGCTGCTGCTCTACCTCCACCCGGTCGCCATCGCGACCGGCATCGCCCTGCTGGCAGCCGCGGTAACCGCCAGCCTCGTCCAAAGGAGACAGACGACATGAGGGGTACGACGAGAGCCTGCGCCGCGTTGCTGGTGCTCGGGATCGGGATGAGTGGCTGTGGCGGCCGCCAGGACGAGGCGTCCACCGATGCCGGCGGCGACGTGACATGCGAGGTCGCCAGCGAGACCCGGATCGGCATCGCCACCGGAAACGCCACCGGTGTCTACTTCGCACTCGGCAACGCCTACGCGAGCCAGCTGTCGGATGCCACCGGCGGCAAGGTGAAGGCGACGGCGGCGGAGACGGGCGCGTCGGTGCAGAACGTCCAGCAGCTCGTGGCCGGCACCTACGCGGTGGCGTTCTCGCTGGCCGACACCGCCGCCGACGCGGTGCGCGGCACCGGCAGCTTCGACGGGCAGAAGCAGCCGGTGGCCGCGCTGTCCCGCATCTACACCAACTACACGCAGGTGATAGTCCGCACCGGTGCCGGGATCACCTCGGTCGCCGGCATGAAGGGCAAGCGGGTCTCCACCGGTTCCCCGAAGTCCGGCACCGAGGTCATCGCGAACCGGCTGCTCCAGTCCGCCGGCCTGGACCCGGCCAAGGACATCTCCGCCCAGCGCCTCGACCTCACCAAGACCGTCGACGGCATGAAGGACGGCACGATCGACGCGATGTTCTGGTCGGGCGGGTTGCCGACGCCGGGCGTCGCCGACCTGTTCACCACCGCGAAGGGGCAGGTGGCGTTCCTGGACATCACGCCGCTGCTGGCGGAGATGCAGAAGATCAACCCGGTGTACGAGGAGGCGAGCATCCCGGCCGCCACGTATGGGATGGCGGCCGACGCGAAGACGATCGTGGTGCCGAACCTGCTGCTGGTGAAGGACGATCTCGACGCCAACCTGGCGTGCGCGCTGACCAAGGCGCTGTTCGACCGCAAGCCGCAGCTGGAGCAGGCCAACGCGGCAGCCAAGGGGATCACGCTGGAGACGGCGCGCAAGACCGACCCGGTGCCGCTGCACCGCGGCGCCACCGCCGCTCTCGACCAGCTCGGCGCTCCCCAGTAGACGCTCCATGATCAAGGCGTCCTTCAAGTCGCTCTAACGACGTGAGGGACGCCTTGATCATGGTGGTCTCGGTCACCGGGCGGCACGATCGGCTTGCCGGAGGTGACTGGGCGGTGGATGTCGCAAACGGCCAAACGGGTCGATCGTAGGCAACGTCGTGCGTTGAGCGTCCACTGCGGAAACGGAGCGTGGCGATGCGGGCTGCCGCGACGACCGCCAAACCGGAGGAGCGGCCAGGTTTCACAGCGGGACGCATGGCCCGGTCGACCGGCCTGCACGGAGTCCTGCTCGCGCTGGTGGGGGCCGGCGGCCTGGTCGCGTTCGGACTGACCCGGGTCGACGCCGCGCTCGCGGCCACCGGCCTGGCGCTGGTCGGCTTGGCGTTCCTCACCGTCCACACCAGCTACCGGTTGCGCCGGTTGCGGTCGGCCGCCCTCGATGTGGCCCATCGGCAGCTGCCCGAGGCCGTCGGCCGGATCACCGCCGCCGCCGAGCCCGACGCGGTGCGCGCCGCGGTCGCCGACTCGGCTGCCCAGGTCGACCGCGCGCTCGCGCGCAAGGGTGAGGCCGGCGCGCTGGCCGCCGCGCTCGCCGCGGCGCACCGGCGGGCGCTGGGCCTCGCCGCCGACGAGGCGCTCACCCGCATGGAGACCGAAGCCTCCCTGGCGGCGCTCGCGCGCCGCGGCCAGACCCTGGTCGAGCGGCAGTTGCGGCTCGTCGACGAGTTTCTCCGCGTCGAGGTCGACCCGGCTGCCCGGGGGCGGCTGCTCGTGCTCGACCGGATCGCCGCCCGGATCCGGCGCAACGACGAAAACCTGCTGCTACTCGCGGGCGCCGCGCCCGGCCCGCCAGCCACCGAGTCGGCGTCGCTGCGCGACGTGATCCGGATGGCGGCCGACGAGCTCGACGACCCGGAGCGGGTACGGGTGATGGCCACGCCGCTGGTCGCGATCGCGGCGCCGGCGGTCGGCGACGTGGCGCACCTGCTCGCCGAGCTCCTGGAGAACGCGGCCAACTTCTCCCACCCGGCCAACACCATCCGGGTCGACAGCCACCAGGGCGTCGACCAGATCACGGTCACCGTGGTCGACGTGGGGATCGGCATGCCGGCCGCGCGGCTCGCCGACGCCAATCGACGGCTCGCCGAGCCGTCCGCGCTGACCGGTGCGCTCGCCGGCACCCGAGGGCTGCTGGTGGTCGGCCGGCTGGCCAGGCGGCACGGCATTTCGGTACGCCTCAGCAGCGTGCCCGACGGTGGCACCGCCGCGTTCGTGGTGCTGCCGCAGCGTGTGCTCGGGCCGCCGCCCACGCTCGACCGGGTGCGCCGCCCTCGATACGAGCCGCCCGCGCTGGCTGCCGTGCCCGCGTCCCCGCCCCGGCCCGCAATAGCGGAACGGGCCGCGTTGCCGGCGCTCCCCGCCGGCCCGGTCGCCGGCTCCGCCCCGCTAGGCCGCCCACCCCGCCGCCTCCGCTAACCCGACACCCCATGATCAAGGCGTCCTTCAAGTCGTTAGGACTACTTGAGGGACGCCTTGATCATGGGGTGGGGCTCGTCTAGCCTGCGCGGGTGCGACTCTTCGGCGGTGGCTCTCGGGATCTTGTGAAGCGGGCGTACCAGGCGTGGGACGCGGAAGACTGGCAGCGCGCCGGTGAGCTGCTGGAAGCCGCCGTCACCCAGAACCCGGACGGTCGCGGCAGCGAGAAGCTGTGGTTCGACGCGGCGCTGGCGTACAAGTTCCTGCGCGACTGGCCGAAGGCGTACGAGCTGGGCAAGGAGGCGGCGGCCCGGGTGCCCCGCGACACGCAGGAGCCCGCGTTCTGGAATCTCGGCATCGCCGCGACCGTCATGCGTGACTGGGCGACCGCCCGCGACGCCTGGCGGGGGTACGGGATCAACCTGCCGGACGGCGCGGGGGAGATCGTCGACGACCTCGGCCTCACCTGCGTGCGCATCGCCACCGCCAGCGGCGAGGAAGTGGTGTGGGCGCGGCGGCTCTGCCCGACGCGGGCGCGGGTGTTGAGCGTGCCGTTCGACGTCAGCCGGCGGTTCGGCGAGGTCGTCCTGCACGACGGCGCACCCAACGGCGAGCGGATCTTCAAGGACCAGCGCTTCCCGGTATTCGACGAGCTGATGCGGTTCGCGCCGTCCGACCTGGCCACTCTGTCGGTCACGATCGCCGCGGCCACGGCCGACGACGTCGAGGCGCTGACCGACGCGTTCGATCGGGCGGAGCTGGCCGCTGAGCCGCTGAGCAGCGGCCAGGTGCTCTGCAAGTGCTGCAGCGAGGGGTCGCAGGCGGTGACCCGGCGGGTGGCGGCGGGCGAGCAGCGGATGCTCCTCGCGGCTCCCGAGCCGCGCGCCGCGAACCTGCTCGACGCGTGGACCGCGGACCGGCCCGACCACCGCTCCTGGACCAACCTCCACCTCGCCACCTGACCCATGATCAAGGCGTGCCCCCCGTCGGGTTAACGCCGTGGGGGGCGCCGGGGTCAGGTGAAGGGGGACCCCTCAACAAGGCGTCCCACAAGTAGTTCTAACGACTTGCGGGACGCCTTGATCATGAGAAGGATGAAGGAAGTTTACGTTACGCATACCTGACGTGTAGGTAAGTGCCATACACTGCCGTCCATGGCGCGCGGAATGGCGAAGATGGCCTTGTTCAGCGTGGTGGCCGCGGCGGCTCTGGTGAGCCCGGCGGCACCCGCGGCGGCGGCTGGCACATTCGACGAGAGCACGCTCTGGGATTCGACCGAGGTCGATCAATACGCCAGCTTCCACGTGCACGGGCTGGTCGTGGTGCCGGCCGGCACACCGGTGCCGGCCACCGGCGGGACGCTCGCCGCGGACGTCGTCCTCGCCTTCACTGAAGGGCGCTTCGCGGAGTCCGACGCCGGTGCCAAGGACCTGCTCGTGCGGCGCAGCGCCGACGCCGGCCGCACCTGGTCCGCGAGTGCGCCGGTCGTCCCCGCTGATCCGGCGCACAGCTGGGGCAACCCGACGCCGCTGGTCGACGAGCGGACCGGCGCGGTGTTCCTGTTCTACAAAGGATCCGGCGGGTCGCTGTTCGTCAAGCGTAGTGACGACGCCGGCGCGACCTGGCGGACGCCCGTGGACCTCAGCTCGCTGTACGCCAGCAACCCGAATGGCTGGACCCTCAACGGCCCGGTCCCGGGGCACGGCATCCAGCTCGACAGTGGACGGTTGCTGATGCCGGTCCTGCACCGCGCGCCCGACCCGAATCCGAACTACGGCGACGACATGCTCTACAGCGACGACCACGGCGTCACCTGGCGGCGGAGCGCGCCGATCCCGTTCTCGGTGAACTATCCGGTCAACGAGGCCCGGGTCTACCAGCGCACCGACGGCGCGGTCGTCCTCAATGGTCGGTGGGGCGCGGGCGGCACCCGCTACCGGATCACGTCGACGAGCACCGACGGCGGCACCACCTGGTCGAAGCCGGTGATCGACGGCGCGACCGGCCAGTTCGTCGCCGTCGACGCCGGCCTGATCCGGTACCCGGGCGGCCGGCTTCTCCACAGCCGGCCGGACGCCTCCGCCCGCGAGAACATGACGGTCTCGATCTCGTACGACGACGGCGCCAGCTACCGGTACAGCCGGGTGGTCAATTCCGGCCCCTCCTACTACTCCGACCTCGCGGCGCTGTCCGACGGCACGATCCTGCTGGTGTACGGCCGCGACGGTGACTCGGCGGCGTTCCCGGAGCGGGTGGCGCTGTCCCGGTTCGACCTCGAGTGGTTGACCGACGGACGGGACAGCCTGGCCACCGGACCGGGCATCACCACGCGCGAGGTGGAGCTCGCGACCGCGGCGGCCCGGACCGGCGCGGCGACCGCGCCGCAGGTGGTCGCGGACGCCAATGCCCGCGGCGGCCGGACGTTGCGATACCCGGCCAGCGCGGTGGGCGGCTACGTCGAGGCGCCGTTCGAGGTACCGGTGGCCGGCAGCTACGAGGTGGCGGTGCGCTATCACCGGCTCGCCGACCGGGGGCGGGTCCGCGTCAGCGTCGACGGGATCGACCTGCCGCACGGGGTGGTCGACCCGACGCTGACGGTGGGGGAGGGGTACCAGGTCTATCCACTGGGGAGGATGGCGCTCGCGACCGGTACCCATTGGATCCGCTTCACCCTCGCCGCCGCGGGACGCGGCGGTGGCATGGTCATCGCGCCGGACCAGCTCACGTTGGTTTCGGGAGGCGGCGGCGTGGCCGCCGCCGATCCGCCAAGGGTGGTGGCGGACAACGACTCGCCCGCGAGCGTCGAGGTCGTGGCCGGCACCTGGAACCGGGCGACCGGCGTGGCCAGCTACTACGGGCAGAGCTACCTGACCCACCCGGCGGGCACCGGGACGTCCCGGGTGCGGTTCCGCCCCGACGTGCCGATGTCGGGTGTGTACCAGGTGGCGGTGTGGCACACGGCGCACGAGAACCGGGCGTCGAACGCGCCGTTCGTGGTGACGCACGCGGCGGGTCAGGCGACCGTGCGGGTGGACCAGCGGGTCCGAGGTGGACAGTGGGTGTCCCTAGGGACGTTCCCGTTCCTGGCCGGCACCGCGGCGACCATCGACGTGACCGACGCCGCGGACGGCTACGTGATCGCCGACGCGGTCCGCCTCGTCCGCACCGGCGTCGTGGCCGACAACGACGTGTCCGGGACGTTCGACATCGTGTCGGGCACCTGGAACCGGGCGACCGGCGTGCCGGGGTACTACGGGGACAGCTACCGGACCCACCCGGCCGGCACCGGTACGGCGCGGGTGCGGTTCCGGCCGGACGTCCCGGAGACGGGCGCGTATCAGGTGGCGGTGTGGTACACGGCCGACCCGAACCGGGCGTCGAACGCGCCGTTCGTGGTGACGCACGCGCAGGGTCAGGCGACCGTGCGGGTGGACCAGCGGGTCCGAGGTGGACAGTGGGTGGTCCTGGGGACCTACCCGTTCGTGGCCGGCGGCCCGGCCACCGTCGAGCTGTCCGACGCCGCGAACGGCTACGTCATCGCCGACGCCGTCCGCCTCGTCCTCCCCTGATCCCTCCCATGATCAAGGCATCCCTCAAGTAGTTCTAACGACTTGAGGGACGCCTTGATCATGGGAGGGTCGCGTTAGCGGGTGGGGCGCGCGTCGTAGGCGTGCCGGGCCTGGTCGACCTTGTCGAGGTTGCTGGTGGCCCACTCGCTGAGGTGGGCGAACAGCGGGCCGAGGCTGCGGCCCAGCTCGCTGATCTCGTACTCGACGCGCGGCGGCACCTCGGGGTGATAGGTGCGCGTGATCAGCCCGTCGCGCTCCAGTTGGCGCAGCCGCTGCGTCAGCACCTTCGGCGTGATGGTGGTGAGCCGCCGCTCCAACTCGACGAACCGCTGCCGGCCGTACTCGTTCAGCGCCCACAGGATCGGCGTCGTCCACCGGCTGAAGACGATGTCGACGACCGGGGCGATCGGGCAGGCCACCTCGGGGTCGGTCGACGTCGGGCGCCAGGTTGTGGTGCTGGTCACGAACTTCCCCTAAGGTAGCCACTTTCCTCTAGGTACCTACTATATCCGCGTTGCTAGCGTCACCCCGACGTTCTCGTCCAGCCGGGCGTGAACACGGCAGTGACCTGGGAGTATTCATGATCGTAGTGACGGGGGCGACCGGCAACGTGGGCCGGCCGCTCGGACAACTGCTCGCCGCCGCCGGCGCGCGGGTGACGGCGGTGTCCCGCGGAATCGCGGACGCCGGCGCGCCGGGCGGCGTGCGAGTCCAACCGGCGGACCTGACCAACCCGGACACGCTGCGGCCGGTGTTCGACGGCGCGACCGCGCTGTTCCTCCACGACGGCGGCGCCAGCGCCCACCAGCTGAGCCCGCCGGACATCCTCGACGCCGCGAAAGCCGGCGGCATCGGCCGCGTCGTGCTGCTGTCGTCGCTGGGCGTCGTGACCCGGCCGCACTCGCCTTCCCATGGCGGCATGATGCGGTCCTTTGAGGACGCCGTCCGGCAGTCCGGTATGGAGTGGACGATCCTGCGGCCCGGCGGCTTCCACTCCAACGCGTACGCCTGGGTGGCGTCGGTCCGCGCCGAGCGGACGGTCGCGGCGCCGTTCGGCGACGTGGGCATACCCACGGTCGACCCGGGCGACATCGCGGCGGTCGCCGCCGCGGCACTGCTGGAGGACGGCCACGCCGGGCAGGTCTATGAAATGACCGGTCCGGCGCTGACCACGCCCCGCCAGCGGGCCGGGGCGATCGCCGACGCGCTCGGCGAGCCGCTCCGGTTCGTCGAACAGACCCGCGACGAGGCCCGGGCGCAGATGCTGGCGTTCATGCTGGAGCCGGTCGTGGAGACCACGCTCGACGTCCTCGGCGCGCCGACGCCGGCTGAGCAGCGGCTCAGTCCGGACATCGAGCGGGTGCTCGGCCGCGCGCCGCGCCCGTTCGCCGACTGGGCCGAGCGTCACGTCGCCGCGTTCCGCTAGCACACTCCCCATGATCAAGGCGTGGCGCCAGGCGGTGGTTAGACTTTTGGGGGGCCGGGGTTAATGGTGTCACAACCCCATGATCACGGCGTCCCACAAGTCGTTCTACCGACTTGAGGGATGCCTTGATCATGGAAGACACTTGGCAGTTTTTTGACAGGTGTACATAATATCGAGGGCCACGGCGGACGGCCGGGTCCGGGCGCTGGCGCTGGCTCGGCACTTCGCCGACCACCGGGCGTTCTACCGGGCGGTGCTGACCAGCTCGTGCGCGTTCGCCCTCAACAAGTCGCTGTCCGGGCTGCTCGTCCCGGTCAACCGGCAGGCCGTCCAGCAGATTCACGGCGCGCGGCTCGACGCGCGCACCATCGACGATCTCGCCACGTTTCTGACCGGTGGTTGGGCCGCGTCCGTCAACACCTGGGTGATCGAGGGAGCCGATCCGCTCGACCCCGAGGAGTTCACCGACCGGCTCATGCGGGTGGCCACCGTCCTCATGCCCGCGCACGACCCGGAGGACCCGCGATGAACCTGATGAGCCACCTGATCCAGCGTCAACTGAAGC
This sequence comes from Actinomycetes bacterium KLBMP 9797, assembly GCA_037414955.1. Lineage (GTDB taxonomy): Bacteria > Actinomycetota > Actinomycetes > Mycobacteriales > Micromonosporaceae > Phytohabitans. The sequence goes on along the minus strand of JBBEWH010000082.1, from coordinate 54,658 downwards.
TGTCGCCACCCCTGACCCGTGACCTCGCCGTCCAGCGCGACCTCCGGGTGCCCATGCCCGACGGGGTCGAGCTGCTGGCCGACCGGTGGGCGCCGCGCACCGGCGGCGAGGGGCTGCCGACCGCGCTGATCCGCTCCCCGTACGGCCGGTCGGGGCTGATCGGCACCGGCATGGCCCGGCCGCTCGCCGAGCGCGGATATCAGGTGCTGATCCAGAGCACCCGGGGCGGGTTCGGCTCCGGCGGCACGTTCGCCCCGATGCGGCAGGAGCGCGCCGACGGACTGGCCACACTGGACTGGGTGGTGAAGCAGCCCTGGTTCGGCGATGCCCTCGTGCTGGTCGGCGTGAGCTACCTGGGATACGTGCAGTGGGCGGTGGCCGATCGCCTGCCGCCACAGGTGAAGGCGATGATCCCGCAAGTGACCGAGTCGGCGCTGAGCCTGGAGTTCCTGCGCGCCGACGGCTTCGCGCTGGAGGCGCCGTTCGAGTGGGGTGCCCTGATCGCCAGCCAGCAACGGCGGTGGGCGTTGCTGCGCCGGCCCGTCCAGACCCGGAAGATCCGCCGCGCGATGGCCACGCTGCCGCTGGGCCGAGGCGACATCGCCGCGGTCGGCGAGCGCTCCGGCTACATCCAGGACATTCTCGAGTACGACGGTGACGATCCATACTGGACGGATGTGGACCACCGGCACCGGGTGGCCGAGACGAGCGTGCCGGTCAGCTCGATCGGCGGCTGGTACGACATCTTCCTGCCCGGCCAGCTCCGCGACTTCCGGGTGCTCCAGGACGCGGGGCGGCCGGCGCGGCTGACCGTCGGGCCGTGGACGCACGCGGAGTTCACCAACGTGGGGGTGGAGGAGGCCGTCGAGTTCGGGCTCGCGTACGCGCGCGGCGAGCAGCCGCCGCCCCGACCACCGGTCCGGCTGTACGTGATGGGCGAGGAAGCCTGGCGCGACTTCGACGCGTGGCCGCCGCCCGGCTATGCCCCGCAACGCTTCCACCTCCAGTCCGGCGGAGGGCTGTCCACCCGACCGCCCGACGAGGCGGCGCCCGACGGGTACCGGTACGACCCGGCCGACCCGACACCCGCGGTCGGCGGCGTGCGCACGGCAGGCGGCGGCCGGGTCGACAACGCCGCGCTGGAGGCGCGCGCGGACGTGCTGACCTACACCAGCGCGGTGCTGGACCGCGACGTCGAGGTCGTCGGCGACGTCAGCGCGGAGATCTGGTTCCGCTCCAGCCTCCCGCACGCCGACGTCTTCGTGCGACTGTGCGATGTGGACCCCGATGGCGTGTCGCGCAACGTCTGCGACGGCCTGGTCCGCCTGACCGGCGCCCAGGAGGTCACGCCCGCTGCGGTCCGGCTGTGGTCCACCGCCCACCGCTTCCGGCGCGGCCACCGCATCCGGGTGCAGGTCTCCAGCGGCGCGTTCCCGCGCTTCGCCCGCAACACCGGCACCGGCGAACCGCACGCCAGCGCCACCCGCCTGGTGGCCGCCGCCCAAACCGTCTACCACGACCCGGCGCACCCGTCCGCCATCATCCTCCCCACGCGCTCATGATCAGGGCGTGGCTCCATGCGCGCGAACCGCGGGGGGGACGCCCTGATCATGAGGGAACGGGCTAGCGGCGGGGGCGGCCGCCGCCGGGGCCGCCGCCGGCCGGCGCGGTGCCCGCGGTGGCGGTGACCTTCGACGTCGCCGAGCCCAGGCTCCCGGACTGGGCCAGCCCACCGGTGCTGTCACCCGAGGCCGAGCCGCCGGCGTAGAGCTGATACTGCGCGCCGTTCTTGATGGCGGCCGACGAGTACACCACACTTTGGACGGTCTCGGACGTGACGAACGTGGCGACCACGGTGCCATCGCCGTCCACCACGTGCAGCGTCGTGCCGGCCGGGACGGTGGTGTCCATGGAGGCCGCGAGCCAACCCTGGCCGGAGTCGGCGTTCGGCGCGCCGACCATGCCGGTGCCCGCCGCGAGCAGCACGCCGCCGTCCATCTGGAGGCCGCCGTTGATGTCGATCGGCCCGTTGCCGCGGCCGGTCGGTCCATTGTTGACGATCACGGTGCCGCCGGAGATCGTGGCGGTGCCGTTGGAGTCGAAGCCGTCGCCGCCGGAGTGGATCACCACGGTGCCGCCGGTGACGACGGCGGAGTAGTCGCCGACGGCCTCGCCGCCGCCGCCCTGCCCGCCGCTACTGGCGCCGCCGGCCGCGTTGATGCCGTCGTCGCTCGCGGTGACCGTGACGCTGCCGGCGTTGACCAGGATGTCCTTCGCCTCCACACCTTCGACCGACGAGGCGACCTCGACGGTGCCGCCGTCGACCACGATGGACGACTCCGCGTGGATCCCGTCGTCGCCGCTGGACGCCGTCACCGTGGCGCCGTTCAGGTGGACACTCCCGTCACTGTGGACCGCGTCGTCGGACGCGTCGACCGTGACCGTGCCGCCCTCCAGGACGGTGATCGCGGCAGACTTCAGGCCCTTGGTGGACGGGTCGTCGGTGGGGCTGGTGCCGCTGCCGCCACCGGTGGTGGCGGTCACCGTGCCGCCGGTCACGACCAGGTCGGTCGCCGCGTCGACGCCGTCGCCCTTCGCGGTGATCTTGACGGTACCGCCGGCGACCGCCACATACCCCTTGGCCGCGTCCTCGCTGTTGTCGGCCTTGAGGCCGTCACCGCCGGCGGTGACCGTGACCGTCCCGCCCTTGACGATGAGGTAGTCCTTGCCGCGGATCCCGTCGTCGACGGCCGTGACCGTGATGGTGCCGGACTCGACGACCAGCCCGTCCTGGCTGGCGATGCCGTCGTTGCCGTTGCCTTTCACGGTGAGCGCGCCGGTGCCCGCGATGGTCAGGTTGGCGGCGCTGTAGAGGGCGGCGTTAGCGGACGCGTCATCGGCGTACGACGACGCGTCGCTGAGCGAGTTCTGGCTGCCGCCGGCCAGGATGACGACCAGCTTCTCGCCTTCGGTCGCGGCGATCGCCGGCCCGGACGAGTTGGTGACGGTCGCGCCGGCGAGGATCAGCTTCACGGTCGCGTCCGGGGCGTTGACGACCACCTGGCCGGTCAACGTGCCGGTGAGCCGGTAGGTGCCGCCGGCCGCGATCGTCACGGTGGAACCGTCCACCGTGACGCCGGTGGCACCGCCGCCGACCGTCGCCGAGCCGCCGTTGAGCGTGATGTCGACGACCGCGGACTCGTCGTACTCGCTGTCGCCGGCGGCGGCGTGGCTGCTTTCGTTGTCGGCCAACACCTGCGCCGCGCTGAGCGTGGCGTCGACGGCCGCGGTCGTGGTGGTGGACGAGGAGGTCGACGTCGCACCGCTCGGCGCGGTCTCGCTGTCGGTGCACCCCGCCAGCGCCGCCGCGGCCAGCACCGCTGAGGCGATCGCGGCGGTCAGGTTCCGGCGAATTCTCATGTTCATCACTCTCTCGGGAGGTCGGCGGGCGCACACAGACGGCGCAGCACCGGGTGCCAGTGGTTCGCGGGGAGTTCGGGGCGCAGCGCGGCCAGTCCGGTGCCGTACTTCGACACCGCGCACGGCCGGTACCGCAACGACCAGAGCAGCCGGTCGATCGGCGACGTCGCCCGCGGCGTCTTGGTCTCCACGATGGCCTGGTCAAGGGTCCGGACCGTGCGGCCGTCCGGCAGGATCCACGCCAGTCCACTGTCGATGGTGACCCGGTCACCGGTCGACGGGACGTAGAGCGTGCTGCGCAGGTACCGGGTGGTCAGCACCGGCCGGAACCGGGCCGGCTCGGCGCCGATCCCGGCTTCCGCCAACACCGTGGTGGCGTGTGCCCGGGCCGGCTGCGTGAGGCGTGGGTCGCCATCGGCGTACGGGATGCGGTGTTTGATGGTCGTGCCGCGCGGGCCGCGCAGCTTGACCTCGAAGTAGTGCCGGTCGGTGTCCAGGTAGCTGCGGACCCGCAGCTTGAAGCGGCGCCGGCGGCGGCGCGCGGCCGCGAAGTAGCTGTCGAGGTCCGGGGTGTCGAAGTAGACGGACCGGTAGCCGAACGCGTGCCGGCGGTCGATCTCCAGCACCCGCACGTCGCCGGGCAGGCCACCCAGCACCGACGGCAGCTCGGCGAGCGGCACGAGGTATTTGCGGTCCGTCCGGGTCAGCAGCGCCGCCCGCGCCACGAGGTCGTCCAGGCCGATCGGGCGCAGCGCACCGACCAGGTCATCGACCGCGATCATGACGAGAGGGTCTGGTCGACCGGTGCGCGCTGGATAGACGGGCTCGGCTCCTGGCGCACCGGTGGCCGGCTGGCGGCACCCACCTGGTACCGCACCTCGACGAGGGTGCTGTCGTTGACGAGGTCGACCTGCTTGACCGACACGTTCAGCACGCGGCCGCCCAGCAGCGTCTCCAGGTGGGTGCGCAGCGCGCCCTCGTCGGTGTACGCGACGTCGAGGCGGATGATCTGCTGCCGGTGGCGCCGGAACAACCGTGGATGGTCCGCGACGAAGAGCACCCCGATGATCAGCAGCATGAGCGTGGCGTTGAGGACGCTCAGCGAGCCGGTCAGGCCGGCCAGCAGACCGAGCGCGAGCGCCGAGAAGTAGTAGGCGATCTCGTGCTGGGCGATCTCGTACGAGCGCAGCCGGATGATCGACAGCACACCGAACAGCCCGAGCCCCAGGCCGATCCCGACCGTCGAGGAGCTCAGCACCAGGGACACCGCGAGCACGCCCACGTTCACGCCGAAGAAGGCGGTGACCAGGTCGCGTCGACGGTGGCGCGGGAAGTACACGCCCAGGGCCAGCACGGCGATGGCGACGAGGTCGGCGGCGACTACCGTCAACTGATTCACGGGTTGCCCTTCAGCTGGGATTCATGACCCGTTCAGTTGATCCAGGAAATCTGGGAATTCCCTATGACCGCCCTATGCGTGATCCAGGAAGTCGGTCAGCAGCGCGTTCACCACGTCTGGCCGCTCCAGGCTGGGCAGGTGACCGGCCCAGTCGAGGGCGACGTGGCGCGCGCCGGCGATCCGCTCCGACAGGTGCGTGGCGATCTGCCGGAAGTCGGCCAGGTCGTGATCGCCCGAGATCAGCAGGGTCGGTGCCGTGATGACCGAAAGATCCGTCGCCACCCGGATCGGCTCGACCTCGTCGGCCGTCGCCAGCTGCACCTCGAACGCGCGCCGCTGCATCTCGCGCACCTTCGCCCGGGTCGCCTCGTCCGCGTGCGGCCCCAGCCAGGTGTCCACGTTGAGGTCGGTCGCGCCGGCGACGTCGCCGGCCTCCAGCAGCGCGTCTTCGCGCGCGCCGAACGCCCGCAGCTCGGCGCTGGCCTCGTGGTCCCCCCACGCGGTGGCCAGCAGCACCAGCGCGGTCACCCGCCGCGGCCAGCGCGCCGCGAACTCCAGGGCGACCTCGCCGCCACCGGACGCGGCGACCAGCGCCACGCGCTCCACGTCCAGCAGCGCCACGACGTCGTCGGCATCGTTGTACGGCTGATCGGGCATCGGGCTGTCGCCGAAGCCCCGCAGGTCGCAGCGCACCACCCGGTAGCCCGCGTCGACGAGCGCCGGCACCTGCGGATCCCACATCCGCCGGTCACACACCGTGGAGTGCAGCAGGACGACCGTGTGGCCGCTCCCACTCACATCATAGGCAAGAGTCATCAAGCCCACCCTAGAGCCCCATTTCCCGTTGATCGAGGGCTGATCGTGCCAAGTTGATCTCTAAACCACCACGATAAGCCCTCGATCGGCGGGCGATTATGACGGGAAGCCCTCGATCGACGGGGGGCGGCCCCCCGGGCGCGAGGATCGGTACTGGGGGCGCGGGCTCGTGGGGTGACGGTCCGGTGTGGCGCGCTGGCGGGAGCGGCGCGCTGCGCCGCCCGGCTGGATGTCCACAATGGTCGGTGGGTCGTCGCTCGGGGCGAGGATCTCTCCGCGGGCCGCTGGGGATGCCCCTGGTCCGGGAGCGGGCAACCTGGGGCGGCATAATGACCATGGTGATCATCCTCATGCACAGCTCGAAGACGATGCGCCCGCCGGCGTCCGGCGACGCACCGCGCGGGACACCTGCCCTGCTGGACCGGGCCGAGGAACTGATCGCCTACCTGCGGACGCTGTCCGACCAACAGTTGTCCCGGATCATGTCCATCTCCGCCGACCTGGCGGCGAAGACCCGGGAACAGTACGCCGAGTGGAGCACCGCGCCCGACCGGCAGTCGCCCGCGGCGGCGACATTCGTCGGCGATATCTACAGTGGACTCCAGATCGACTCGTTCCGCGCGGCTGACCGCGCATACGCCGACACGCACCTGCGGATCCTGTCCGGCCTGTACGGCATCCTGCGCCCCTTCGACGGCATCAGCCCGTACCGGCTGGAGATGGGTTATCGGCTTCCGCCCGGCAAATACGCGAACCTGTATCAGTTCTGGGGAAGCGCGATCGCCGAGCAGTTGCCCGCGTCGGGCCGCATCGTCAACCTCGCGGCCAACGAGTACAGCAAGACCGTGGTCAAGTACGTGGCCGCCGACCGGCTCGTGACGCCCAAGTTCCTGACCGTCGACCCGGCATCGCGGCAGCCGAAGTTCGTCGTGGTGCACGCGAAGATCGCCCGCGGCGCGTTCGCCCGCTGGCTGGTCACCGAGCGGGTCAAGGACACCGAGGCGGCGCTGCGCGCGTTCACCGACATCGGCTACCGGTACGACGAGGCGCTGAGCACGCCGGGCGAGCCGGTCTTCGTCTGCCAGGAGTTCGGCGGCAAGGGCCTTTCCGTCCGCCTCACCTGAGCGCCGCCCTTCCATGATCAAGGCGTCCCTCAAGTCGTTCTAACTACTTGAGGGACGCCTTGATCATGGAAGGGTTGGGGGTCTTGTCTGGGTCAGGCCGTCCTTGATCGCGGTGAGCAGGCTGAGGGCGGCGTCGAGATGGGTGCTGTCATGGCCGGCGGCCGCGGCGACCGCGGTGGCCCACTCGTGCCGGACGAGGGCGTAGTTGTCGCGCCCGCGCGCCGTCGGGCTGACCGTGACGCCGCGGCCGTCGTCCGGGTTGGCGCGCCGCTGGATGAGTCCTTTCCTCTCCAGACCGCGCAGCGTGGTGGAGAGGTTGGTGCGCTGCAGCCCGGTGGCGGTGGCGATCTGGCTGGGCGCGGCCGGATCGCGCGAGAGCAGGTAGCGCATCACCATGCCCTCCGACTGGGTCAGCGAGATGGCCTGTTCGCTGGTGTAACCCCGGTACTGGATCTCCCGGCTGATGATCAGTGCGAGGTCGGCGAGCTCGGCCCAGCGCTGTTCGTCGACCGGTCGAGGCCGACGCGCGCGCCGGTGGTTCTCCGTCACACCGCCAGCATAGATGGTTGCCGAGGCATAGTTATGGGAACATAGCTCATCGGCAGAACGGGCTGCGTCCCATGGCGGACTCGATGCCGCCCAGGACATGGCGCAGGAAGTACTCGTCGCCGGTCATCGGGGTGTCGGTCCACGCCTCCACCGCGTGCCCGAGGGTGGTGAGCCAGGAACGGCCGCCGTCGTAGTACTGGCACCAGGACACCGGGTGGTTGCGGCCGTGCCCCGGGTGGCCACTGCCGCCGGTGGGCCCCTCGGGCAATGTGGACTCGTCGACCCGGGCGAGGACCCGGACCCGGCTGGGGAAGGGCACCAGGTTGTACCACTCGTCGGTGAAGTTCCAGCGGGCCGGCAGCCCAGCGGTCGAGGCGTCGCGGCCGCTCGTCGTCACCACGGTGCCGGGCTGGTTGCGCCCGTGGTCGTAGTAGTTGGCGCCGCCGAGCAGACCCTCGTACCACGCCCAGTTGTACTCGGTGCCGAACGCGTTGTGGATGCCGACGAAACCGCCACCGCCGCGGATGTACTGGCGCAGGGCGGTCTGAGCCGGGTCGTCCAGAGCGTCGCGCGTCGTGCTCATGAAGACGACCGCGTTGTAGCGGAACAGCCGCGCCGGCGAGGAGAGCTGGGTGACGTCCTCGGTCCAGTCGACCGCGAAGTTGTTTTCGGCGCCCAGCTTGACGAGCGCGTTCTGCGCGGCGTGGGCGGGCGTGAGTGGCGGGTTGAGACCGGGCGGCAGGGCCGGGCCGAGGTGGGCGTGGCGGGGGCCGGCGGTGCGGCTGTAGACCAGCACGCGGTATCCGTCGGTGGCGGGGTCGAAGTTGCCCCAGTCGTGATAGCAGTCCGGATCGGTGCCCCGGCAGACACCGTAGTCGGGATCGCCGAGGTTGTCGGCGCCGCTGTGCTCCGGGCGTCGCGCGGGTTCCTCCGCCGCGCTGGGGATGGACGTGATCAGCAGCATGGCGGTCGCGGCCAGGGCGGCACCGAGCGCGGTGCTGAGGATCGTGTCGCGTCTCAAGGGCATGGGTGCTCCTTGGTCGTATCGTGGGCACTCAGATATCTGCTAGATAGGTCGGCTGGATCGACGGTGGCATGGGGCCCTTGTTGCGGCGGCCTTGGCCGGTCTCCTCCCACGCGTGGGCGAGGATCCCGACGCTACGGCTCAGGACGAACAGGCCCCGGGCCAACGGCGGGGCGAATCCCAGCTCGCCGTAGACGACGGCGGTGCAACCGTCCACATTGATGGGTATCGGCCGGGTCCGCCCGTCGGCGAGTATCTCTTCGACGGCCTCCGCCGCGCGCAGGTAGGTACCCGCCACGACGCCGTCGCCGACGGCCTCGTGGACCCGGCCCAGCAGCGGCGCACGGCGGGGATCCACGGTGTGGAAGCGGTGCCCGTAGCCGGGCAGGTAGCGGGAACGCGCCCGCCAGCGCGCGACGACGGATGACGCCGCCTTCTCGATGGGTTCGCCGGCCTCGGCGCGACCCGCGATCTCGCCGAGCATGTGCAAACACTGTTCACCGGCGCCGCCGTGCACGTCGCCCAGGGTGTTCACGCCGCTGGCGATGGCGTTGTTCAGCCCGATCCCGCAGGTCGCCGCGATCCGGGCGACCGCGATCGACGGCGCGTGCGGACCGTGGTCCACTGAGGACACCAGGGCGGCCTCGAGGAGCCGCTCCTGGCCGGGAGTGGGTAGCTGCCCGCGCAGCAGCAACCAGATGACGCCGACGAAGCTGACGCTCCCGATGAGCTCCTGGATGGGGCGGCCACGCAGCTCGATCAGGTCGGGCTCGATCCGGGAGATCCCGGTCGACCACCAGTCCGACACGTCCCGCACCGTCGGTGCGGCCTTGTCTTTCACGGTGCGATCACCTCGTCGGTGGTGGCGGCCAGGTCGGCGTCCAGGATGTCGAACTCGATGTTGTGCTCGCCCAGCAACGGTGGCGGTGAGCCCGGTCGCAGTGGGGCGCCGTTGACGTGGACGCCGTTCCCGCTGACCCGCAACCGCCGGCCGGGATCGCCGGGAAACGGAAGGTCGGTGAAGAAGCCGCGGTCGCGCAGCTGCTCCAGCTCGACGGTCTGTGGAACGCTGAGGATCCGCGCCGCCGGTACACCGGCTCCGGAGAGCAGCCGCTCCCATTCCAGCGCCGGCCGGCGTCGCAGGGCCGAGTTGATCTCTCGATTCAGCGCTGCCCGGTTGACCTTTCGCGCCTCCCGGTCGGCGAAGCGTTCGTCGGTGACGAGGTCGTCCCGGCCGATGAGCCGGCACAGCACCTCGAACTGTTGTTGCCGGTTCGCCGCGATGTTGAGCGGGCCATCGGCCGCGTCGAAGGTTCCCGACGGCGCGGCGGTGGCGTTCTGGTCCCCCGTCGGCTCCGGTGGGATGCCGCTGACGAGATAGTTCGACGCCGCCCACCCCATGGCCGACAGCGACGCCTCCAACATGGACACATCCAGGTAGACGCCGGTGCCGGTGCGCGATCGGCCGGCGAGGGCGGCGCAGATGGACATCGCGGCCACCAGTCCGCCGACCGAGTCGCAGACCGGGAAGCCGACCCGGAGGGGCGCGGTCTCCGGTGTTCCGGTGATGCTCATCATCCCGGACAGTCCCTGGATGATCTGGTCGTACGCCGGTGCCTGGCTCATCGGCCCGGCCTGGCCGAAGCCGGAGATGGCGCAGTAGATCAGGCGCGGGTTGAGGCGGTGCAGCACGTCCCAGCCATAGCCGGTGCGCGCCAGGACGCCCGCGCGGAAGTTCTCCAGCAGGACGTCCGCGTCGGCCAGCAGCCTCTCGAACGCGCTCCGGTCCCGGGGGTCCTTGAGATCCAGCTCGACCGACTTCTTCCCGGCGTTCTGGGCGAGGAAGGAGGCGCCGACGCCGGCCCGGTTGAGCGCCGGCTCGGGCCCGAGCCGGCGCGCGAGGTCGCCGTGACCGGGTTTCTCGACCTTGATGATCTCGGCGCCGAGGAGCATCAGCTGGTAGCTGCAGTACGGCCCCGCCAATACGTTGGTCAGGTCCAAGACCCGTACGCCGGTCAACGGTCGGTCGTCCATGCGTCGCCCCTCGGTCGTAGATGGCGCGGCTTCATGTCGCCGTAACAGGTAGGGAACCAGCTATTGCCAGGTGACCCTCGCCGCCCGTACGTTACACCTAGTCCGTACAACGGTCCAGGAGTACCACTAAGCGGTACAGGCGAAGGAGCGGCGATGCTCGACAACCTCACCCGGACCGCGGCGCCGACCGAGGTCGTCGAGGTCGGCTGCCTGATCGCCGGCGACTGGCTGGACAGCGGGACGCGGCTCGACCGGTTCGGTCCGTGGGCGCGCCGGGTCGTCAGCACCGCGCGGCAGGCGGACGACGGCGACGTGCGGGCGGCTCTGGCGTACGCCCGGCGTGGTGCCAAGGTGGTCGCCCGGTTGTCGCCGGCGGCGCGCGCCGGCGTGCTGGAGCGGGCGGCGGCGGTCGCCGCCGAGCGGCGCGAGGGATTGGCCCGGCTGCTGGCCCTCGAGCTGGGCAAGCCGCTCAAGGACGGGCGGGGCGAGATCGACCGGGTGGCCGACACCTTCGCCGTCTGCGCCGCCGAGGCCCGGCGGATCGGCGGCGAGGTGCTGCCGGTCGCCGGCTGGGCCCGGGGCGTCGGCACCACCGCCTTCACGCACCGGGCCCCGGTCGGTGTGGCGCTGGCGATCACGCCGTTCAACGCACCGGCCAACCTGCTCGCGCACAAGCTGGCGGCCGCGTTCGCCGCCGGCAACACGACGATCGTCAAGCCGCCGCCCCAGGCACCGGCGGCGTCCGTCGCGGTCGTGGCGCTGCTTCTCGAGGCGGGGATGCCGCCGGAGGCGGTCCAGGTGCTGCACGGCGACGGCCGCGTGGGCGCGACACTGTGCGCCGCGCCGGAGGTCGGCGTCGTCAGCTTCACCGGCAGCGTGGCGACCGGAGCGGCGGTGGCCCGGGCGGCCGGCGCCAAGCGCCTCGTCCTGGAGCTCGGCGGCAACGCCGCCACGATCGTGTGCGAGGACGCGGACGTCGGCGCGGCCGCGCGGATCTGCGCTAGCACCGGCTACAGCAACTCCGGCCAGAGCTGCATATCGGTGCAGCGGGTGTACGTCCACCGCGACCGCTACGCGGAGTTCCTGGAGGTCTTCACCCGGGAGGTGGAGAAGTTGACCGTCGGCGATCCGCTCGATCCGGCGACCGACGTCGGGGCGATGGTCGACGACGACGCGGCCGAACGCGTCGTCGCCTGGGTCGGCGAGGCGGCCGCCGCCGGCGCCACGGTCACGACGGGGGGCCGCCGCGACGGCGCCACCGTCGTCCCCACGGTGGTGGCGTCCCCGCCGGATGACGCCCGGTTGATCCGGGACGAGGTGTTCGGCGCGGCCGTCAGCGTCCTGCCCTTCGACGACTTCGACGACGTGGTGGCCACCTGCAACGACAGTCGCTACGGCCTGCAGGCGGGCCTGTTCACCAACGACGTCCGCCGGATCGTGACGGCCTGGCGCGAGCTGGAGGTCGGTGGCCTGGTGGTCAACGGTTCGTCGAACTTCCGGCTCGACCACGTCCCGTTCGGCGGCGTCAAGGACTCAGGATTCGGGCGCGAGTCGCCCCGCTGGATGATCGACGACTACACGGTCGTCAAGACATTGATGTTGCGCGGCATGTCTCTCTTTGGCGATCAGGAGGGCTCGGCATGAGCCTCGACGAGCTGGTCGACACCAGCAGCCACAGCGACACGGTCACGGCGGCGGAGGCCATGGTCGCCCAGCTCGAGTCGTACGGCGTCGAATACGTCTTCGGCACCTGCGGCCACACCAACATCGCGCTGCTGGACGCGATGAGTCGCAGCACGATCCGCTTCGTCATCGCCCGCCACGAGCAGGCCGCCGCGCACGCCGCGGACGGCTACGCCCGGGCGACCGGCCGACCGGGTGTCGTGCTGCTGCACGTCGGTCCCGGGATGACCAACGCCGTCACCGGCGTGCTCACCGCCGCCCTCGACTCCGTGCCGCTGGTGGCGATCACCGGCGACATCCCGTCGTACTACCGGGGCCGGCACCCGCACCAGGAGGTGAACCTGCACGCCGACGGTGACCAGGCGGCGATCTACCGGCCGTTCGTGAAGCGGGCCTGGCAGGTGCACCGCGTCGCCGACCTGGCCCGCTTCACCGAGCGCGCGTTCTGGACCGCGACCTCCGGTCGCCCCGGCGCCGTGCTGTTGAGCGTGCCGATGGACCACTTCTCGCGGCCGGTGCCGCGGGACACCGCCGGCGGTTTCCCGCTCGCGACCCCGGAGCGGCCCGGCCTGCCGAGCGAGGTCGCCGGTCGGATCGCCGACCTGCTCGTGGCGGCGGAGCGGCCCTTGGTCTACCTCGGCGGCGGCCTGCGCCGCGGCTCCGGCCTCGACGCCCTGCGCTCGCTGGTCGAGCACCTCGACATCCCGGTCGCGCACTCGCTGATGGCCAAGGGAACGCTGCCGGACAGCCATCCACTCCTGCTCGGCATGCCGGGCTTCTGGGGGCTGGAGCTGACCAACCGGTACACCCGCGAGGCGGATGTCGTCCTGGCGCTGGCCACCCGCTTCGCCGAGACCGACGCCAGCTCCTGGGACCGCCGTTACACATGGCAGTTCCCACCCGGGCGGCTCATCCAGATCGACCTCGACCCGGCGGAGATCGGACGCAACTTCCCGGTCTCCATCGGCGCGGTCGCGGACGTGGCCGACGCCGTGCGCGCGATCGACGCGGCCGTCCACGAAAGGCAGGCCACCGCCCGGCGGCGGCCCGGGCTGCGCGAGACCATCACCGCGACCCGACGCACCCTCTTCACCGAGAGCCGGGAACGCGGCACCAGCGCGCGGTTTCCGTTGCGGCCCGAACGGATCCTGACCGACCTGCGGGCCATCCTCCCGTCCGACGCGATCCTCGTCACCGACGTGGGGTGGAACAAGAACGGCGTGGCCCAGTGCTACGAACTGCCCGAGGAGGGCCGCTTCATCACGCCGGGCGGCGCCTCGACGATGGGCTTCGGCCCCGCGGCGGCGGTCGGCGTCCAGATCGCGCGACCCGACCGCACCGTCGTCGCCCTGATCGGCGACGGCGGCATGGGCGCGCAGTTGCCGGCGGTACCGATGGCCGTCGAGCAAGGCGCGCCGGTGATCTTCGTCGTCATGAACAACCGTTCTCACGGCACCATCTCCGACCTGCAGGCGGCGAACTTCGGGCGGAGCTACGGCTGCGACTTCCGCGGGCCGGACGGTGCGCCGTACAGCCCGGACTTCGCCGCCTACGGCCGCGCCTGCGGCGCCGACGGCTACACCGTGGACAGTGCCGACGCGCTCGGCGCGGCGCTGCGCGCCGCCATCGCGTCCCGCCGGCCGGCGGTGCTCGACGTCCCCATGGTCAACGAACCTGTCCCGACACCCGGTCACTGGAACATCAAGGACATCTACCAAGGCGTCTTCGACTGAGCGCCGCGTAATCCGACAAACCAAGCCACGGCCGCGCCGGCACCGCACCGTCCCGGGCCGCCCCCGCGCGCCCCGGACCGGTAGCCGCGGCCAGGAAGAGGTGACCCCATGACACACATCGACCGGAGAAGCATGCTCAAAGGCGCCGCGGCGGCGGCCGTCGCGGCGACCGCCGGCCCCGCCGTCACCGCGGCACCCGCCGCCGCGGGCGGGCGCGCGCCCGGCGCCGCCGACCTGCTCCGTTTCGACACCCCCGGTGACCAGGACTTCCCCAAGGTCGGCGGCAACCTGGGCAACCAGAACTACACCGCGCTGCGGCGCATCCATCCCGGCAACGTGCGCCGCCTGCGCGGGGCGTGGGTCAACCGCATCGAGGGCGGAATCACCGTCGGCAACAACGAGAGCACCGCGGTCGTGGTCGACGGGACGATCTACATCGAGTCCGCGCTGGGCAACGTCGTCGCCGTCGATGGCGTCACCGGACAGACGAAATGGCGTTACCAGCAGACGCGCGGCACGCTGGTCCGCCGGGGTGTGGCGGTCGGTGACGGCAAGGTGTTCACCAAGTCGAACGAGAACTACGTCATCGCACTGGACCAGGCAACCGGCGAGGTCGTGTGGGAACGTCAGATCAACGGCTTCGGCAACATCGAGAAGGTCGCCGTCGTCTACCACGACGGCCTGCTGTTCTGCGGCACCAACGACGGCCCGCGCGGCGCCGCCCTGGCGCTCGACGCCCGCACCGGCGACCTGCTGTGGCACTTCTGGGGCACGCCCGAACCGGGGGAGTTGGGCAACGACACCTGGGAGGGCGACTCCTGGATGGAGGGTGGCGCCACGCCGTGGATCCATCCGGCCGTCGACCCGGAGCTGGGGCTGACGTACTGGACGTTCGGCAACGCCCGCGGCAGCAACTCCTCACAGGACGGCTCGGCGCGCGGCGGGCAGAACCTGTTCGCCAACTCGCTCGTGGCCCTGGACATGCGCACCGGCGCGTATCGCTGGCACTTCCAGTCGGTGCACCACGACATCTGGGACATGGACAACGTGATGGCGCCGGTGCTCGCCGACGTCCGCATCCGCGGCCGCCGGCGCAAGGTGGTCATCTACGGCAGCAAGTCCGGCATGTTCTTCATCCTCGACCGGGTCGACGGCACCGCCCCGCTGGGCATCGTCGAGCGGCCGGTGCCGCAGGAGCCGCGGCAGAAGACGTGGCCGACCCAGCCGTTCCCCGTCCAGGGCGGCTGGACCGAGCAGCGCGTCGTGGACCAACCACTGGGGACCGCCGTCCCGGGCGACCCCAACCGGGCCGTGCCCAACTACGAGCGGGGCGCCCTGTACGACCCGCACTGGGACGTGCCGATCCTGTCGATCCCCGGCCACGGCGGCGGCGCGGACTGGTCACACCTGTCCTTCAGCCACCGCACCGGCCTGGTCTACACCGGCTTCGGGTACGTCGCCGCCGCCCACTCGCTCACCGAGAGCAGCAACGGCCTGCGGCCGCCGGGGGAGTACCAGACCGGCGGCATCGTCGCCGTCGACGTGCGCACCAACCAGGTGACGTGGAAGCGGCGGATGCCCTACTCCCTGGGCCACGGCAACGGCATCCTCACGACCGCGAGTGACCTGATGTTCATCGGCCAGCCGGACGGCAACCTGCTCGCGATGGACGCGCGCACGGGCCGGGAACTGTGGCGCTTCCAGACCGGCGCGGCGATCAGCTCCAGCCCCATCATGTACCGCGCCGGCGGCAAGGAGTACCTGGCCGTGTACGCCGGCGGGACCAACATTCCGTACGGCAACTCCGCCCCGCGCGGCGACTTCCTCTGGGCCTTCGAGATCGACGGGGGCGTCGGGCCGGCACCTACCCCGCCGCCCCCGGTGATCCGCCGGCCGGTCTCCGGCGGTCCGGTCGAGGGCGCCGCGGTGGCCAACACCGTCGTCATCGGCCGGACGTACAACGCCGGGACCGGGCAGATCGGCGCGACCGAGTCGTTCGCCGTCGCCGGCATGGCGCCCACCCACCTGCGGGTGCCGGCCGGCACCACCGTGACGTTCACCAACCATCCCGGCAACGCCGGCGCGCGTGGCGTGACCCAGTTCTTCGAGGGCCTCTTCGACGTCCGCCTGGATCCCGGTGAGTCCTTCCAGTACACGTTCGGCCGCACCGGCGAGTACTTCTTCAACGACCCGGCAAGCCCGCGCTCGACGGGCAAGATCGAGGTCTACTAGTGACCCGCCGCCTGTTCATCCTCAATGGACCCAACCTCGATATGCTCGGCCGCCGCGAGCCACACCTGTACGGCACGGCCACGCTGGCCGAGATCGAGAAACGGTGCCGCACGCTGGCCGCCGACCTCGGCTTCGACCTGTTCTTCGGGCAATCCAACTCCGAAGGGCAACTGATCGACTGGGTGCACCGGGCGTACGACGAGGCGGCCTCGGTCATCATCAACCCCGCCGGGCTGTCGACCCGGTCGGTCGCACTGCTCGACGCGCTGCGGATGCTCGACCAGCCGATCGTCGAGGTCCATCTCACCAACGTCTTCAGCCGGGAGGCGACCTACCACCAGGAGCTGTTGACCGCCCGCGCCGCCAGCGGGTTCCTCGCCGGCTTCGGCCCTCGGGTGTACGAGTTGGGCATGCGCGCGCTGCAGGGCATGCCGGGTGGCGAGCCGGTGTGCGGGTAGGAATCATCGGCTGCGGCACGATCGCGAGAAGCCACGTGACCGCGCTGCGCGGCATCGCGGGCGTCCAGGTGGTCGCGGTCGTCGACGTCGACATCGGTCGTGCGCGCGGCTTCGCCGCCGCGCACGGCATCCCGCACGCGTACCGCGACGCCGACCGGCTGCTCGGGTCCGGCGTGGACGCCGTCACCGTCTGCACCCCGCATGGTGCGCACGAGGCCGGGGTACTGGCGGCCGCACGGCACCGCACGCACGTGCTGTGCGAGAAACCCGTCGCCCTCACCGTCGCGCAGGCCCACCGGATGATCGCCGCGACGACCGCGGCCGGCGTCCGGTTCGGCGTGCTGTTCCAGCGCCGCTTCTGGCCCGCGGCGGTACGCGTCCGCCGGGCGATCGACGACGGGCGGCTGGGCACACCGATCTGCGGCGGCGTCGTCGCTCGGTTCCACCGCGACGCGGACTACTACGCGGAGCCGTGGCGCGGGCGGGCGGCCACCGAGGGCGGCGGGGTTCTCATGACCCAGGCGATCCACCACGTCGATCTGCTGCAGTGGTTCATGGGTCCGGCCCGGCGGGTCACCGGCCGGTGCGCCACCTTGGTCCACAAGGGACTCATCGAGGTGGAGGACACCGCGGCGGCGGTCGTCGAGTTCGCCTCCGGTGGCATCGCCACCATCCAGGCCGGCACGACGTTCCGGCCGGGGCTCGGCGCCCAGGTCTGGGTCAGCGACGCACAGGGGCGCACGGCGAGCGTGATGGAGTTTCCGGAAGGCGTCGGCTTCACCGACATCTCGACGGTGCCCGGGCAGGAGGTGTCGCAGACCGGCCGGGTGCGTGCGGGCGCGCCCGACCTGCCGCTGGCGGAGATTCACGACCATCTCGTGCCCTACCACGCCCGGCAGATCGAAGACTTCGTCGACGCCGTCAGGCACGGCCGCGAGCCGGCGGTCACCGGGCTCGACGCGGTCAGGTCGCTCGAGATCATCGAGGCGATCTACGCGTCGTCACGGACCGGCGCGGCCGTGGAGCTCACGCACGCGGACCCACGACCTTGACTTTCGCCCTCCCGGATGCCTAACTAACGTACCAGTTCGTATAACAACGGTCGGGGAGGTGGACTGGCCGTGCGTGCGGCGGGGACGGGTCCGCTAGCTGGCGCCGAACGGATGGGTGAAGCCCCGTTCGGACATCTGGCGCGCCATCTGCTTGACGTCCGCGGCGAACTCGGCGACGCGCGTCTCGGTGAACCGGACGGTCGGGCCGCTGAGCCCGAGCGCGGCGATGACCCGTCCGGATCCGCCGAGAATCGGGGCGGCGACGGCAGACAGGCCGTCCTCGCGCTCGCCGTGGCTCTCGGCGTACCCCTTCACCGCCGCCTCGTCGATCCACTCCCGCAGCCGCCTGACGTGCTGCGGGCCGTAGGGCGAACTCCGTGCGACGCGCTCCAGCAGGCCCGGGCTGGCATCGCGCAGCAGCACCTTCGCCGAGGCCCCCGCCCACATGGGCAGTTCGTCGCCGACGTGCACCACGTGACGCAGCGGCTGAGGGCCCTCCTGCTGGGCGATGCAGACCCGGTAGATGTCGCGGGCGACGTACACGTTGACGGTCTCGCGCTGGCGGATGGCGAGCTCCCGCATGCTGCGCTGGGTGTCCGGCGGCAGCTCCCAGCTCCGTTGGACGAGGTGTGCCCATCGCCAGAGGCCCGGCCCGGCCATGTATCCGCCGGCGGTGGCCCAGAGCAGGCCACTCTGTTCCAGCGTCGACACCAGGCGCAGCACCGTGGTTTTCGCCAGGCCGGTCGCGTCGACGATCTCCCGGACGGTGATGGTCGGTCGATCCTCGGTGAGCAGCGCGAGGATGTCCAGCGCGCGCTGCACGCTCCGCACGCCCTGCGCGTCGCCGCCTTCCGCCGCCGGTGGCTGCTCCGCCGGAGCACCTCGCCTGATGGGCGCCTCCACGCTCTCCACTCTCCTCGCCGCCCGGTGGATACCGCCGGGCGAACCATCGAATCACTCAGCACCGCGATTCTCCTACCAGGGTGCCGTTTTCACACATCCGTAACGGTCCGGACTCGAAGTCTTGCCAGAAGCGGCGGGCGCCCGTACGTTATCACGCAGTCCGCTAGATGGTTCACTGGGTCCGACTAGCGGTCCACCTCCGAAAGGGGTGCCCGTGCGTGAAACGGTCCTCAGAGCGAGGCCCATCGTGAGCACATACCGCGTCCCCCGCGGGCCGGCGCGATCGTCCCGCGTGGGGAGTGACGGTCCATGACCGCCGAGCAGCCGGTGGCCGCGGACGGGTCGGCGGCAGACGCCCCCGAGCAGGTCCCTCGGCGGCAGGAGCCGAAAATCCTGCGCGCCTGGGCGTCGGTGGAACTGGCCATCGCCTGCGCCGCGGTCGTGACCATCTTCGTCAGCGTGCTGTGGCAGGTGATCAGCAGGTACGTGCCGGCACTCAACTGGCCGGGCGTGAGCGAGCTGGCCAACTACTCGCTGATCGTCCTGACGTTCGTCATGGTCGGCTACCTCATCGGCAACAACGGCCACATCACCATCCAGATCATCGACTACGTCGCCAAGGGCCGCGCCATGGTGGTCGTCAAGGCCGTCTCCGCGGCGTGCACCGCGCTGATCTGCGCGCTGCTGGTGTGGGAGGCGTACGAGCTGATCCTGGCCTATCCGAACCGGCGCACGGCCGCTCTCGAGATCCCCATGTGGATCCTGTACGCGTTCCCGCTCGTCGGCTTCCTCTCCGGCACCGTGCGGGCGATCGTTCGTATCTTCCAGGCTGGCCACCCGGATCCCGTTTTCGACGCGGCGGAGGTTCGATGATCCTCGAACTCTGGATGGTCGGCGCCGTCATCACCCTCCTGCTGCTGATCCGGGTGCCGGTCGGGCTCGCCTTCATCGGCCCCAGCCTGTGGTGGGCGCTGGCCGACGGAAACTCCGGCGGGTTCGCCCTGAAGACGGCCTTCGACGGCCTCAACAGCTTTCCGCTGCTGGCCGTCCCGCTGTTCATCCTCGTCGGCGTCATGGCCAACCGGCTCGGCATCGCCGACCGACTCTACGAGTTCTGCCTGGCGGCGCTCGCCCGGGTCCGGGGCAACCTCGCGTACGTCAACATCGGCACCGCCGTGGGCTTCTCGTGGATGAGCGGATCAGCGCTCGCCGACGTGGCGGGACTGGGCAAGATCGAGGTCCCGCACATGGTGAAGGCCGGTTACCCGTACCGCTTCGCGGCTGGCCTGTCGGCGTCGTCGGCGCTCATCAGCCCGGTCATGCCACCGAGCATCCCCGCGGTGATCTACGCCGCCACCGCGACGGTCTCCACCGGCGCCCTCTTCGCCGCATCCGTCGTCCCCGCATTGCTCATGGCGGTCGGGCTCTGCGTGTACGTCTTCATCTGGACCGCGCGCCGCCCGGATCTGGCCTCCGTGCCGTTCGACCGCAAGCGGTTGCGCAGCGCGGCGATCGGCACCGTCGGCCCGGCCTTCGTCCCCGTCATCCTCCTCGGCGGCATCCTGTCGGGAACCTTCACCCCGACCGAGGCGGCGTCGGTGGCCGTGCTCCTGATGCTCGTACTCGGCCTGGCCTATCGCACGCTGACGCTCCAGGTGTTGCTGCGGTCGCTGCGCGAGACAGCCGCCATCACCGGCGGCATCGGGCTGATCCTGGGTTCGGCCGCGCTGCTGGGCCTGATCCTGACCCGCGCGCACGTCTCGCGGGACGTGGCGGAGCTGGTGACGTCGGTGTCGATCGAACCGTGGGCCTTCATCATCATGGTCAACATCGTCATGCTCATCCTCGGCACGGTGGTCGACGCGGTGGCCGCGATCCTCGTGACGGTGCCGGTGCTGCTGCCGATCGCCACGAGCCTCGGCATCGACCCCGTCTACTTCGGGGTAATCATGATCATCAATCTAATGATCGGTCTGCTGACGCCGCCGGTCGGGAGCGTCCTCTTCGTCACCGCTTCGGTAACGGGGCGACCGGTCGAAGAGGTGTTCCGCGGGGTCGCCCCCTTCCTGATCCCGCTGGTCGCCGTGCTCGTGCTGATATCCGCCTTCCCCGCTGTCTCCCTGTGGCTTCCCCGCATGCTCGGATTCTGACCCCTGCCCTTCCCTGACACCCCTAACTCTGAAACACCCCTAACCCGAGAGGAGAGGGAGTCCCGATGTACCCACGACCCGCCGCCTGGCTCCGGATCGCCGCCGCACTCGCCCTCACCGCGCCGCTCGTCCTCACCGCTGGCTGCTCCACCGAGAACAACGCACCGGCCGCCGAGGGCGAGAATCCCCGCCTGACCCTGAAGATCGGTAGCTCCCAGCCCGAGACGCAACCCAACTTCCACTGTGGAATGAAGCTGCTCAAGGAGCGGATCGAAGGGCAGGACGGCCTCAACCTCACCCTGGACCTGTTCCCGAACAGCCAACTCGGCCCCGACGCGGAGCGGTTCGCGAGCGTGCAGGCCGGCGACATCGACATCGACCTGCAAGGTGGGTCGGCGATGTCCACCGCCTTCCCGAAGATCGGTGTCCTCGACGCGGCGTACGTGTTCAACGACGTCGACCACTTCTTCAAGTGGATCGACCAGAACGGCCAACAGTTCTTCAAGGAGTTCAACACCGCGACCGATACCACCATTGTGGACGCTTGGTATTTCGGGATGCGGACGTTCACCGCGACGAAGCCGATCCGCAAGCCGGCGGACCTCGCCGGTCTGAAGATCCGGTTCCCGAACACGCCACAGTTCCTGGCCAACGCCAAGGCGCTCGGCGCGAACGCCGTCGCGATCGCGGTGGAGGAGCTCTACCTCGCGCTGCAGCAGGGCGTTGCCCAAGGACAGGAGAACCCGGTCGTCGCCACCCACGCGCAGAAGTTCGACGAGATCCTCAAGGTCGCCAGCCTGACCAACCACCAGGTCGGCACGCACTACGTCGTCATGTCGGACAAGACGCTGGACAAGATGAGCCAGGCCCAGAAGGACGCCTTGTTCAAGGCGGTCCGCGACATCCGGGCGGAGAACCGCAAGTGCGTCGACGACGAGACCGAGAAGGTGCTCGACGGATGGCGCGGCGAGTCGGGACGGACCGTGGTGGAGATCGACCAGGTCGACCGCCAGGCGTTCATCAGCAAGGCCGAGGCGTACTTCAACACCTACTTCAAGGGCGGCGACTTGGAACTCTACAAGAGCGTCCGGGCCGCAGCCTGACCCAGCTTGTGGAGGGCCGGGGAGTCCGGCCCTCCCTAGGGCCTGTATCAAAGTGGATGCCCGGGCTGCGGCGGGCCCAGACGCCGCGTGGAACCACGCCGGTCACGGCCGGATACAACACCGGTATCCTGCCGCGCCCGGCGCGGCCCCAGCCGACGCCTGGACTCCGCCTCGCTCCGGCCCCCACTTTGATACAGGCCCTAGGGCCTGACCGGGAGAGGTGTTCATGGTCCTCATCGGACTCGTCGGCGAGGGTATCCAACGCTCCCACGCACCCCTGCTCCACCAGGCGGAAGCCGACCGGCAAGGGATCCGGCTCTGCTACACGACCATCGACTCGGCCGACCGCGGTCTGGTGGCCGGCGACCTTCCGGAGCTGCTGCGCTGGGCCCGCACACTCGGATACCGGGGCCTGAACGTCACGCACCCGTTCAAGCAGGACGTCGTGCGGCACCTCGACGAGCTGTCCCATGAGGCCGCGGTGCTCGACGCGGTCAATACGATCGTGTTCGACGACGGCGCCACCCGCGGCTACAACACGGACGCGCCCGGGTTCGCGCGCAGTTTCGCCCGGGACTTCGCCGACGCCCGGCGGGACGGCGTCGTACAGCTCGGCGCGGGCGGTGCCGGCAGCGCGGTCGCGCACGCCCTGCTGGCGCTGGGCGTCCGGCACCTCACCCTCGTAGACGTCGACCACGCCAAGGCGACCCGGCTCGCCCGCGCGCTCGGCGCGGAGTTCGGCGCGGAACGCATCGCCGTGGGGGTCCCGGGCGATCTGGCGGCGGCGTTGGCGAAGGCCGACGGTGTCGTCAACACCACCCCGGTGGGGATGGCGCACCATCCCGGGTCACCGGTGCCGGAATCCGACCTGCGCAAGGACATGTGGGTCGCCGACATCGTGTACCGGCCGTTCGACACCGCCCTGCTCCGCGCCGCCCGCGCCGTCGGGGCGCCGACCCTGCACGGCGGTGGCATGAACGCTTACCAGGCCGCCGTGGCGTTCGAGTACTTCACCGGACGGCCGGCGGACGCGGAGGCGATGCGCGCGCACTCGGCGGACCTGCTGAGCTCCGGCCGCTAGGCCGAGAGGGCGGGCGGGGCCGACGGGGCGAGGAACTCGCGGGTGGCCGCGAGTGCCATGCGGGCATGCTCCTTCCCACCCACCTGGGCGACCAGGGTCGCCCGGGGGATCTCCAGCGCGTACGGCAGTCCGGGCGGCAGGGCCGCGAGGATCCCGGCTACGTCGATACCTCCTTCGCCGGGGACGAGGCGCTCGAACCGCGCGGTGTGGATGAGGCCCTCGTTGGTCGCGGGCACCCCGGGTGGCGCGTCGCAGACGTGGACGAAGTGGAACCACTCGGCGGGCAGCTGGCGAAGGTCGGCCACGCTCGAGCCGGACCGTGCGAAATGCAGCAGGTCGATCAGGATGCCCGCGTTGGGCTGGTCGGCGCCGCGCAGTACCCGCACCGCCTCACGCAGGTCGGGCGTCTCCGTCCACGAGGGAAACTCGAGGTCGACCGTGAGGCCGAGCGGTCGCGCCAGCTCGCACAACCGCGCGAACCGGTCGGTCTTGCGCGCGCGATCGGGATCGGGCAGCTGCGCGATGACGTGGCGCGCCCCGAGCTCCGCCCCCGCCTCGAGAAACCGCAGGAAGTCCTTCGGGTCCTCGTCCGGGCTGATCCGGGCCAGCTCGATGTCGAGGACCTCGATACCGGTCGCGGCGAGCCGGACCTTGGTGGTGCGCATCAATGCCGGGTCGGTGGCCAGCGGATAGTGCGGCTCCTGCGGCGTCACCCGGGTCAGCCGCAGCCCCACGTACCGGTAGCCGGCCTCAGCGGCCGCGTCGACCAACTCAGGCGGCGACAGGCTCAGCGCCGTCAGATGGGCCAGCGAGTACTCGTGCCGCTCGTCGCCGCGCGGCGACGACGTGTCCCGCAGCGCGAACAGCCGGCGCTCCCGATGGGCCGCCATGCGGACCGGGGCACTGGGGTCGCCGTAGCCGGCGTACCCGCCGATGCGTTGCACGACCGCGAAGAAGACCCGGGAGCCGAGCATCTCGGTGTAGAAGTGCAGGTACTCGCCGTGTTCGTCGCGGTCGTACAGGATCGAGTTCTTTCGCAGCGCCGCCAGTAGGTCCGGCGGGAGGGCGAGCCGGGCGTCGAGGTCGGCGTAGTAGTTGTCCGGGATCTTCAGGACCGGTGCGCCGAGCGCGCGTACGGCCGTGGCGCTGGCGATCGCGTCGTCGGTGCGGAACGCGACATGTTGCGGGCGTGGGATGGCCGGTGCCCAGTCACCGCGCCGCAGCGGTGCCGTGCTGAGCGTGATCCTGACTCGCCCGGCCGGGTCGGTGGTGGCGCGGCTCCGGATCAGTCCAAACGGCGCGGCGATCTCGGTGGTCTGGCCCGCGTGCAGGCCGAGCACCGCCCGGTAGAACAGGGTGGACTCGTCGAAGTCGTCGACCGAGTCGGTGAGCGAGACGTGGTCGGTGTCGGTGACGCGACCCGCACCGGCCGTCTCGGCACCGGTGGGAACGAAGTCCTGGAGCCAGTTTTCGCTCTCCGCGCCGGTGCGGACCAGGAAGACCGCGGTCCCGTCCGGGGCGGCGACGGACGTGAGCTCGGCCTCCTCGGGTTGGCGAAGGCGCGGCAGCACCGGGGCGAGCAGGCGTTCGGCGCGGCGCGTCGATCCCACCGGGTCCGCGCTCTCCACCGCCAGGGCGCAGATGGTGGCCGTACCCGGCGTGACCGTCCTCTGTGGTGCGTAGTTCAGCAGCAGCCGGGCCTTGCCCTGTTCCCAGAGCTGCACCGGTTTCGAACGGT
Organism: Actinomycetes bacterium KLBMP 9797; assembly: GCA_037414955.1. Lineage (GTDB taxonomy): Bacteria > Actinomycetota > Actinomycetes > Mycobacteriales > Micromonosporaceae > Phytohabitans. The sequence continues at coordinate 30,159 of JBBEWH010000082.1, read as the reverse complement.
GCTGGCCGGTGTGGGCGAAGCCCAGCGCGGTCAGCGTGCGGGCCACGACCGGCCCGGAGGCCGCGTCGACGGCGAGTTCGGTGAACACGTGCCCGCCGAGAGATGGCGCCGGCGGCAGGCCGCCGAGCCGGAGTCGCTCCCGCACCGACGGCGCCGCGGACGCGCCGGCCGCCTCCTGCAAGGCGAGCAGCGAACGCATGCCGTCGATCGCGGCGTAGCGGGGATCCGCCTGCCGGTAGACGTCGTTGAAGACCTCCAGCGACAGCGGCCCGTCGTACCCGGTGGCCAGCACGTGGCCGACGAAGCCCGTGAGGTCGAACGAGCCCAGCCCGGGAAACAGCCGGTGGTGCCGGCTCCACTCGACCACGTCCATGTTCAACCGCGGCGCGTCCGCCAGTTGCAGGTGGAACACCTTGGCGCCCGGCACCACCCGGATGCCCGCCGGATCGTCGCCGCGCGACAGCACGTGGAAGCTGTCCAGGCACAGCCCCAACGCCGGATGGTCGGCACGCCGGACGATCCGCCACGCGTGCGCGTAGGTGTTCACGAAGCGGCCCCAGGCCAGCGGCTCGTACGCGATCCGCAGGCCGCGCACCGCCGCCCGGCTGGCCAAGGCGTGCAGCTGTTCGGCGGCGAGATCGTCGTCGTCCACGGCGTCGGCCGACACCGACGAGCACACCAGCAGCGTCCCGGCGCCCAGTTCCTCGAGGACGTCGAAGGTCCGCTCTGCCCGGCGCAGGTTGGCCGCGAAGACGTCCGGAGCGACCGCCTCGACGTCGCGGAACGGCTGGTACAGGTCGATCGACAGCCCTCGCCGGGCACACTCCTGACGCACCCGGCGGGGCGACCACGAGGAGGCGACGAGGTCGCTGCTGAACAGCTCGATGCCCTGGAAGCGGGCCGCCGCGGCCGCCGACAGCTTGTCCTCCAGGGTCCCCGAGAGACAGACGGACGCGATGGCCAGCCGATAGTCGGTCACAGACCGATCCACCTTCCGCAGGAGCGAACGTACTAGATAGTTACTTATACGCCTGCGTCACCGATCAACGGAAGCCCTGCGCTCCTCAATGGTCCGCCTGGTGGACCGTCTCGGCCGGCGTCAGAGTCGCTGCCGGTCGCGCGGACGCTGGAAGCCTGACTCGCTGTAGTAGCGGATCACGTTTCCGTGGGCGTCGACCTCGCGGCTGTAGTGCTTGAGGAAGTCCCAGAGCAGCGGTGACTCCTCGGGCATGGTGTTGTGCGAGCGGTAGAGGTTCTTCGTGAGCTTCAGCACCGGTATCGCGGTATCGGGAGCGCGCCATGTCCAGGTCTGGTAGCGGTCGTGCCAGCCGTCGCGCGCACCATCGATGTCGTCCACATCGGACAGCTCCAGGCCGTTGACGTGGAGGTGGTAGCGCGCCCAGGCGTCGAGACTGTTCTCCGTGCCGTCCCACAGTCCACCGGCGAGGAACCCGAGGTCACCGTAGCCGTAGATCTGGTAGGTCGGGATCACCTGGCCGCTGGCCGGGTACTGCACGCCGTCCATGCTGACGCTGCCCGAAGCGGTCGGGGCGGCGGTGAAGGAGGTCGACGCGACCGCCGCGAAGTACTCCGGAAACGCGATCGCGAAGTTCTGGGTGACCTGGCTGCCCGCGGACTGCCCGGTGGAGTAGAACCTGGTCGGGTCGACGGGGTACTCGTCGATCAGCACGTCGCGCAGCTGCCGGAAGAACGCGACCGAGTCGCGGTGACTGACCGAGATGGAGGTGTTGCTGTACTGCTCGCAGACGGTGACCAGGATGCAGCCCTCGCGTTCCGCGACCTTCCACCACTGGGCGGCGTCGAAGAACACCTTGTCGGTCTGGCTGTTGCCGGGCCACACGAACACGACCGGCGCCTTGTCCCGCCACCGGCGACGGGCGGACCGGGGGACATGGACGAGGTACTCCCTGACGAACCCTTCGACGCTCATCGTCCGCACCTGAACGCCCAGCCGGGCGTAGTCGGCGCGTTCGAAGAGCTGGTTGCCGTAGGCGAAGAAGTTCTCGTAGCGGGTGTAGGCGGTCAGGAAGTCGACGATGTGCTCGGTGCTCAGCCGGTTCCCGTTGCTGATCGGTCGCTTGTGGACCGCGACCCGGGAGATCGGCCCGGCGTATGACGTCATCCACCGGCCGGACCGGCGTCGCTGGGTGAAGACGGTGCCGAGAATCCCGTCCGAGGTGCCGGCGTCGACGGTGTCGTTGGCTCGCTTCCAATAGGACAGGCTCGCGTTGACCGAGCGCGGCGCTGGGTGGATGAACCAGGTCGGCAGGACGGTCTCGTCGTATCTGATGAGGTCGAAGCCGTCCGGGAACACGACGGTCGTGTAGCCGGCGTCGGTCTGGCCGTCGAACTCGCGCGCCGCATACGAGCTCAGGTACGCGGCACTCAAGCCGGGAGAGTCGACGTATACCTGGCTGATGACCCGCAGGGGATGCGCGACCGCCCATGCCTCCAGCGCGGGAGCGCCGCCGCCGTACCCGACGAGATAGTGCAGGCCGAAGATCGAGAAGTAGCGGTTGCTCTGGTAAAAGGCCATCGCTGCCTCGACGTAGGCTGCCTCGGCCGCGAAACCTCCCCAGCCGGCCTCGCCCGGCTCGATGATGAACAATCCCTCCTCCCGCCGGTCCGCGATGTCGACCCACGACGACATCCGGAGGAACTCGGCCGTATCCACCCCATCGGGCACCGCGATCACTGTGTAGTAGGAGCGGATGGGCGTCTCGGGCGAGAGGTAGATTTTCGCGGTGCGGGTCTGGCCACCGACATCGAACGACTTCGTCCAGTACCCGGTCATCTCCCTCGGCAGCTTGTTGGCGCGCGTGTAGTCGTAGGCGGGGAACGGGCGTCCGTCCAGCGGACGCGGCTCGCCGAGCCTGCCTGGTGCGGGACTCGAGCCGTGAGCGGCGGCGGGCGGTGCCGCGAGTGTTTCTGTCGCCAGCGTCGCCGTCACCGCGAGCGCGGCGGTGCCCTGAAGGAGCTGGCGTCGATCGATCGTGCCCATGGGTGGTGGCCCTCCGAATCCGCCGCCACGTCGTTGGTCCGTCTGATGGACCACGCGAACTGCTAGGCAGACCATAGTCCTCGATGTGAGTGGGCGGCAATACCCGCGCAACGACCAGGGGCTATGGACGCGACCTGAAGCGGCGGCTACGTGCGTGACCGGTCGCCGAGCGCGCGGAGACCGACGAGGTCGTCGGGCTCGGCGTCGGGCGTGTCGCGATCGAACCGCGCCAGCGCGGGGTGCCGCAGCGCGATCGCCGCGCACAGGACCATGGCCAGCCCGCACACCACGTAAAGCAGCGCGATGCCGCGGCCGGGCCCGACTCCGATCACCTGGCCGACCGTCCCGGCGAGCGGGCCGTCCGGAGTCAGCAGCGGTTCGAGCACCGCATCGGCCAGCCATGCCTGGAGCGCGAGCCCCACCGGCTGGGTCGACAGGGAGATCAGCATGTTGATGGCGAGTGCGCGGGCGTGGAAGCGCTGGGGGACCTTGGTATGCACGACCGTCAGCCAAATCCCGTCGTTGAGGACCAACGCGGCGTACATGCCGAAGACACCGACGCCGACGAGGAGCAGCGACGGGCGGAGCCCGATCACGGCGCTGAAGACGCCGACACCACCCGCGGTCAACAGCAGACCCAGCATCCGGCGGCGGCGGGGTCCGCCCCACAACGTCATGGCCAATCCGCCGCAGAGCCCACCCGCGGCGGCCACCGTGGCGATCCGGCCCGCATCGCCGAGCGACCCCATCGTCAGTACCAGCGGTGAGATCATGATGAACGCGCTGAACAGAAACATGTTGAGGAAGAAGTAGAACAACACCATCGCGCGGAGCCCGCGGCTGTGCCAGAGCACCCGGAAGCCACCAGCGATTTCGGCGGAGACGCTCTCCCGGCGGCGCCATGCCAGCCGGCGCGGGAACCGGACGGCCGCGACCACCGCGATCGACACGAGAAAGCTGACGATGTCCAGCGCCAGCACGCCCTCGATGTCCATCCAGGCCAGCAGCCCGACGGCGAAGAGCGGCACCATCAACCGCGCCATCGCGGTGGTCATCTGCACCACGCCGCTCGCGTGTCCCAGCAGTTCCTTCGGCACCAGTTGCGGTGCGGCCGAAATCCAGGTCAACCGTTGCGCGGCAGCCGCCACCGAGAGCGCGCACAGCAGCGCATACAGCGCCGGCAACCCCAGGCGATCGGCGGCGAGCAGGGAAAAAACGACGCCGACGATCACCAGGGCCGCCACGTCGGACGCGATCATCGCCCGGCGCCGGTCGGATCGGTCGATCAGCGCCCCGAGCACCGGGCCCACCACCAGACCGGGCACCAGGGCCACGATCGCGAACAGGCTGAACTCCACCAGCGACCCGGACTTGAGGTACGCCCAGATCGGCAGGGCGAACTGGGTGATCGCCGAGCCGGTCATCGAGACGAGCTGCGCCCCGGCCACCGCCAGGAACCGGTTCAGCCCGGGGCGAGGGCCATCGTCGCCCGACGACGACCGCGTGGAAACCTCGTGCCGCCACCAGGTCTCGTCGCCCCGCCGCCCCCACGCCCGGGGGTCGGCGTCGAGCATGCCGTGCGTGGTGGTCACGATCTCGGCCAACTCGTCGGTCCGGTAGCGCAGGAAGTAGTGCCCGCCCTCGTCGAGCACCACCAGCGCCGTGGTCTCGGTGATCACCTGCCACTCGCGGTAGCGCTCTTCGTAGTACTCGGTGAGGTTGTCCCGTTCCCCCACCACCGAAATGACCGGCGCGCGGAGCGGCTCCGCCCGCTCATTCAGCAGCCGCGTGAAGTAGTCCTCGGCGGACCGCGCGTCGGCCCGCATCGTGCGGACGATCGAAGCGATCTCGGTGTCGTCCAAGCCGCCCAGGTCGGCGCCGATCCCGCGCAGCCAGTTCGCGCTGGTTGTGTCGTTGGTGAGTCGTTCGCTCTCCCGCATCCGCGCGAACGCGCCCAGCAGCCCTCGCTTGGGGCGTGCGAAAGGGAAGCTGCCGCCGACGTAGACCGCGTCGATGGCGCGTCCGGCGGCCTCCAGCCGACGGGCGATCTCGATGGTCAGCGAACTGCCCACACAGTGCCCGTAGAGCACCAACGGGCCATGCACTCGATCCAGGATCTGCTCCGTGCAGCGTCGTGCCGCTTCCTCGAACGGGAGGATCGGATCGTTCGCTCGCCCGATGTCGTGCCCGGGCAGGGCGACCGCCCACAACGCGCAACCCTCCGGCAGCGCGTCGGCCAACGGCTGGTAGACGGTGGCGCTGCCGCCGCCGTAGGGCACGCACACCAGGGACAGGGTGTCTCCGGGCCCGGTGAGCCTGACGAGCAGGTCGCGATCGGTCTCGCCACCGTCGACCGACTCGGCCAGCCGGCGGATCGTCCGGTGCTGGTAGATATCCAGCACACTCACGGGATAGGGCGTCGAGCGCGCGCGGGCGACGATGTGGATGGCGAGCAGGGAATGGCCGCCCAGATCGAAGAAGTCGTCGTCGATGCCGAGGTCGGCCACGCCCAGCACCTCCCGCCACACCGCCGCCAGCGACTCTTCCGCAGGGGTGCGCGGTGCCGCGCCGGGGGTGCCCGCCACCCGATCCTGGGACGGCGCCGGAAGGGCTTTGCGGTCGAGCTTGCCGTTGGGTTGCAGGGGAAGGCGGTCCAGGGTGACGAACGCGGACGGGACCATATGCGAGGGGAGCCGGTCGGCGAGAGTGGCCCGGACCGCCGCGCTGTCCATCGGCGCGTCGGTGACGAGGTAGCCGACGAGCCGCTTGTCGCCCGAGACATCCTCGCGGACCGCGACCGCCGCCTCTCGCACGTCGAGGCTTTCGCGGAGCGTCGCCTCGATCTCGCCCAGCTCGATCCGCATTCCGCGGACCTTGACCTGGTTGTCGATCCGGCCGAGGAAGTCGACGGTGCCGTCCGGGAGCCAGCGGGCCACGTCGCCGGTGGCGTACATCCGCGAGCCCGGCGGGCCGTATGGGTCGGGCAGGAAGCGTTCGGCGGTCAGCCCGGGACGGTTCAGGTAGCCCCGTGCCAGGCCCGTGCCCACGATGAACAGCTGCCCGGGTATCCCTGCCGGTACGAGGCGCAGATGGGCGTCCAGGACCCGGAGCTTGACGTTGTGGATCGGCGCCCCGATCGGCACCCGCGACCGGCCGGCGAGCACGTCCGCGGTGCAGTGCCAGGCGGTGACGTCGATCGCCGCTTCGGTCGGCCCGTACAGGTTGTGCAGCTCCGCGGCGGGGAGCGCGGCCAGACAGCCGGTAGCCAGGTCGACGGGCAACTCCTCGCCGCTGCAGATGATCCGGCGCAGCGACCGGCAGGACGTGACGTCATCCTGAGCGAGGAAGGCAGCCAGCATGGACGGTACGAAGTGGAGCGTAGTCACCTTCTCCGCGACGACGAGATCGCGGAGGTACGCGGGGTCCCGATGCGTACCGGGTGGTGCCAGCACGAGCCGGGCGCCGGTCATCAACGGCCAGAAGAACTCCCACACCGACACGTCGAAGCTCGCCGGTGTCTTCTGGAGTACGGTGTCGCTGCCGTCGATGGGGTAGGCCCGCTGCATCCAGTCCAGCCGGTTGACGATCCCCCGATGGGTGTTGACGACGCCTTTGGGTCGCCCGGTCGAGCCGGAGGTGTAGATGACATACGCGGCGTTGTCCGGGGTCGCCAGGTCGGGTGGTGCGTCCCGCGGGCCGGACCAATCCAGCACGTCGTCCAACGACAACACCGGAATGTCGCCGACCGGAAGGTCGGCGCGCAGCCGATCCTGCGTGAGCACCATCTTCGGCGCGGCGTCGGCCAGCATGAACGCGAGTCGTTCGCGCGGGTACTCGGGGTCGAGGGGAAGGTACGCGGCCGACGCCTTGAGGATGCCGACCAGGCCGATCATCAGCTCCAACGAACGTTCGGCCGCGATCGCCACCACGGTCTCCGGCCCCACCCCCGCCGCGCGCAGCCGGTGTGCCACCCGGTTGGCGCCGGCGTCGAGCTCGGCGTAGCTGAGTGTCCGCCCGTCGCACGCGAGTGCGACCCGATCGGGAGTCCGCGCGGCCTGGGCACCGATGAGCGAGGTCAGCGTGGCCTGGTCGGGGAACGGGTGCTCAGTGCGGTTCCACTCGTCCAGGAGCTGCCGCCGTTCACCGGTGGGCATCAGCTCCAGAGTGGACAGCCGGGTGCCGGGCTCAGCCGCCGCGTGCCGAACAAGTGCCTCGAAGTGCCCGGCCATCTGGGTGATCGCGGCTCGGTCGTACGCTTCGGTGCGGTACTTGAAGACGACGTCAACGTCGGCTGGCCGCGGCGCGACCAGGAGCGCCAGGTCGTACAGCGTGTCGTCCACGTCGGTGTCCCACACCGACACCGCCAACCCGGGCCAGTCACCGGCGTCGGAGTCCTGGAGCTGCACGCGCGCGGAGCTGAGTTGGATAGCCCCAACCCTGGGGACTGCCTTACCGAGCGCGGTGTCGCCGAGGCTCGCGACGAGTGTGTCGAACGGCAGGTCGTGGGTGAGCGCGCCGGTGACGGCACGCTGAAGCCGCGCCGTCGCCTCGACGAACGACGGATCCCCACGCAGATCGGCGCGGATGGCCGCCATGTTCACGAAGCACCCGATCAGCGACTCCAGCTCCACCCGGGGACGGCTGCCGAGGACGGAGCCGATGGCGAGGTCGGCCCGGCCGGTGTAGCGGGACAGCAGCGCGGCGAAGGCTGTCAGTAGCGCGGTGAAGGGTGTGCTCCCATGCCCCAGCCGGTCGACGAGTGGCATCGGCAGCCGCAGCCGTACCAGCTCGGAGCACCCGCCCTTCTCGGGAGGCCGGGTCCGGGCGATGGGCAGGTCCCGCACCGGTGTGCTGTCCGCCAACTGCTCGCGCCAGTAACGCAGCCGGTCCGCCAGTGCCGCCGGGCTGAGCTGGTCACGGGACCATGCGGCATAGTCCGCGTACTGGATCGGCAGCGGCGCCGGCGGCGCCGCCGTGCGATAGCCATCGGCCAGTTCCGCGATGGCCAGCCCCACCGACCAGCCGTCGAACCCGATGTGGTGGCAGACGAAAAGCAGCACGTGGTCGTCGTCGGCCAGCCGCAGCAACGTGAACCGGTACAGCGGGCCGGTGTCGAGCGGGAATCGCTCGCTCGCCAGGCGCTGCGCCACCGCGCGCGCGGCCTGTTCGCGCTCGGCCGTCGTCCCACGCTGGAGGTCCACCTCGTGGAGGGCGACCGCGCCCGCCGGGCGGATCAGCTGGCGAGGCTCACCGGCTCCGGGCTGAGCGTCGAAGACCGTTCGCAGGATCTCGTGCCTCTCGACCACCCGAGTGATCGCGCGGGTCAGGGCCGTCCGGTCCAGCCGCCCCACCAGCCGCAGCCCGAAGTTGGCGTTGGGTATGGAGCCGCCGGTGGGATCGATCTCACCAGCCAGCCAGATCCGGCGTTGCTCGAACGAGCAGGGCGCGCTGCTGGCGGCGCGGCGGGCGATGTCCCGGGACGACGATCCGTGCTGGGCCGCGAGCCGGGCCAGCAGCGCTCGCTTCGCTGGGGACAGCTGTCCGATGCGGGCTTGCGTTCCCGGTCCTGGGCTCACACTCTCACCTCGGCGTGAATGACGACTGGGGATCCTTACCGCGCCTTCATCAGCGCCGCACGGCGACTCTGGCCATCAACACTCGCCCCGGGCCAGCAGCTCCCGGACCTGCTCGTCGGACAGCCCGTCCAATTCCTCCAGCAAGTCGCCCAGCCGGTCCTCGTCGAGCGCGGCAAGCTGACGCTGCTCGATCTCACGGGCTACCGCGGAAACGGTGACCCCGGATTCGAACAACGGGTCGATCGGCAGGTCAACCCCGTATATCTGTTGGACCCGAGCAAGGAATTGCACGAAGGTTAACGATTGACCGCCGAGTGCGAAGAAATCGTCGTCAACGGCGCCCGGAACTCGGTGGAGCAGCTCGCCCCAGATCGCGGCTACCTGCGCCTCTGTGGTGCCTCTGTCAATGGACATGTCAGCCCCAAGATGTAACGCCAGCTACGTCAGCACGAGGACCGCACGGGAGCGCTCCCATGGATGATCACCCTAACCTAAGCCTACTGTGGAGTCCAGTCTTAAGATTGACGGATCACGATGAACGGCCCTGGCTATGAGAAATGACCTCGTCGATGCCCCGGATAGCGGCGTGACCTCTGTCACCGCAGCCTTGAGCTGAAGCTGGCTTGAGCTTTTACGGTCGGAGCATGACGACTGCGACGGCGGACGAGACCGGTACCTGGCGTGAGCTTCTCGGCCCCGGACACGTCGGCACGTCGATCGTCCTGGCCGGCGGGGTGGCGCTGCACGCGATCAACATCTTCCTCACGACCAGCCTGCTGCCGACGGCGCTCGACGACATCGGCGGGGAGCGGCTCTACGCCTGGAGCACCACGGTCTTCATGATCGCTTCGGTGATCTCGTCGATGCTCGTCAGCCGGTTGCTGGGCAGCCGCGGCGCCGCCGGGGCCTACCGGGTGGCACTGGCGCCGTTCGTGGCCGGGACCGTCGTCTGCGCGGTGGCACCGACCATGGTGGCGCTGCTGGGCGGCCGCGCGTTGCAGGGCATCGGCGGCGGCATCCTCGCCGGGCTGGGCTACGCGGTCGTGCAGTCCGCGTTGCCGGAACACCTGTGGGCTAAGGCAGCCGCGCTGGTCTCGGCCATGTGGGGCGTCGGCACGCTCGCCGGGCCCGCGGTCGGCGGCGTGTTCGCGCAGTTCGACGCCTGGCGGTACGCGTTCGTCCTGCTCGGTGCGCTGGGCGTGGCCCTCGCGGTGGTCGCGCCGCGCGCCCTGCCGCGCCGCGAACGGGCCACCGCGGTCGAACCGGTGCCGGTGGTGTCCCTGGCGCTGCTCACCGCGACCGCCGCCGTGATCAGCGTCGCCAGCCTGCTGGAGCGGCGTTGGCACCTGCTGACGGCGGGACTGGTGGCGGCGCTGCTGCTGGCCGGCTTCGTCGCATGGGAACGCCGCACCACCGCGCGCGTCCTGCCAGCGGTGACCTACGCGCGAACCGCCCCACTGAAGTGGCTCTACCTGACCATCGCCATCCTGGCGACCGGCACCGCGACCGAGGCGTTCACGCCGCTGTTCGGCCAGCGCCTGGCCGGCCTCGAACCCTTCGTCGCCGGATTCCTCGGCGCCGCGGTATCCCTCGGCTGGTCGGTAAGCATGATCTTCAGCGCCAACGCCACCGACCCGGGGGCCCTGCGGCGGTTGCGCGTCGCCGGCCCGGGCGTGCTGGCGTTCGGTCTCACGGTGGCCGGGCTGACCCAGTGGCACAACGCCGGCGCCGTCACGGTCGCGATCTGGTTCGCCGCGCTCATCGTCGCCGGCGTCGGCATCGGCGCCGCGTTCCCGCACCTGATCGTCTCGACCATGAGCGTCTCCGACGACCCGGCCGAGGCGGGCAAGGCGTCGGCCGGCGCCAACACGGTCGAGCTCATCGCGCTGTCGTTCAGCTCGGCCCTCGGCGGGGTGCTGATGAACCTCGGGGCGCCGTCGGCGAGCCGCTCCGCGCAGTACCTGCTGCTCGGCTTCGCGGTCATCGCGGCCCTCGGCTGCGTCACCGCCGTCCGCGCGAACCGCGGGTCAGTCGAGTTGGAGGCGCATCGTGGGGTGGTCGGTGCGGACGAAGCCCAATGAGTGGTAGAGCGGCTCGCCGTACTCCGAGGCGCGCAGCTCTACGCGGGCGATGCCCCGGCTCCGGTACCAGTCGATCAATGCCGTCACGCAACGCCGCGAGTACCCGCGGCGCCGTTGGTCCGGGTCGGTGGCGACGCTCAGGATGTAGCCGGCCTCGCCGGCCGGGTTGCCCGGCCCGCCGATCCGGTAGTCGACGACGCCGACCGCGCACGACGCGAGCGCGCCGGGCCGGTCCGGGTGGTCCACGACGAACGCCGCCAGCGCCGGATCCGGCGCGGCGAGCCGCGCACGGAGCGTCTCGGCCGCCGCCGCCCGCCAACCGTCGTCGGTGGCATCCCGGCCCAGCGCTTCGAACATCACCGCGCGCAGTCGCACCAGCTCGCCGGCGTCCGCGGCGGTCGCTCGCCGGATCACGCCGCCCTCCGGGCGGCGGTGAGCGTGAGGCTGTCGGGCACGGCCCGGAACGCGACCCACAGCTCCGCGACCAGATCGGCGCGATCGGGGGTACCCGATCTGCCGGCCCACGTCTCCAGCGCGCGGTGAAACGCGGCGACGAGGATGTCGAGCGCCAGGCGGAGGCGTACGTCGTCGGCGTCCGCGACGTCGAGCCGCTCGTGCAGCACGGTGAGCGCCGCGCGGATGGTGCGATCGCAGAAGTCCAGGCCGTGCGCGTTCATCGACGGGGTCCTGGTGGCGAGCTGCCGGCTGAGCAGGACCCGGGCCGCCCAGTCGTCCGCGGTCATCCGGTCCACCGCGGCCAGCAGCGCGTCCTGCAGCATCGCCAGCACCGTGCGGCCGGCCGGCTCGCGGACCCGCAGCTCGTCGAGGAACGCGGCCCACATGTCCTGAATGGGCGCCATCGTCACGTCTTCCTTGCTGGTGAACGTGCGGAAGAACGTGCGCTTGGAGACCTCGACGGCGTCACACAGCTCGTCGAGCGTGGTGTGCGCGAAGCCGCGCTCGCTGAACAGCGTCAACGCGGTGTCGATCAGCGCCTCGCGGGTGCGCAGCTTCTTGCGCTCACGCAGCGGTACCCGATCCTGCGCCATGATGCCCAGCGTAACTTATGCGCGAAGGCTCCTTATGCGCCTACGCCACTGAGTGGCACCGTGAGTGGCGTGCGAGCGTTGCTTCGCCCTCACCACGCCGGTGGACGGCCGCGCCCCGCGGCGATCGAGGGCTCCTCGGGCGCCAGCCGCACGGCAAAACGGTGGTGGAGGTGGCCGGTCCCGGCGACGCGCCGAGGGGAACCGAGTTGGCAGTTGCTTCGGGACTGGGCTAAAGTTCTCATCCGTCACCAGGAAATCCTGGAGGCCAGTGCGGACGTAGCGCAGTTGGTAGCGCATCACCTTGCCAAGGTGAGGGTCGCGGGTTCGAGTCCCGTCGTCCGCTCGGAGTGAGGCCGCGACACACACGTCGGGGGTTTCCTCGGTGGAGTGGCCGAGAGGCGAGGCAACGGCCTGCAAAGCCGTCTACACGGGTTCAAATCCCGTCTCCACCTCGGCACCACGCTCGGGCGATTGGCGCAGTGGGAGCGCGCTTCCTTGACACGGAAGAGGTCACTGGTTCAAACCCAGTATCGCCCACCAGGTCAGGGGCCACATTCCATCGAAGAATGTGGCCCCTTTACTCGTCTGCGCGTCTATCTGCGCGTCTATGACTCCGAAACGGCCGCGTCGCTGGCGAAGATCCGATCCATGGCAACGGCGCCGTTCAGCAGCACGGGCCTCAGTTGATGCCGGTAGACCGCTTCCGTCACTCGGGTCCCGGCATGCCCGCACAACTCGGCGATCTCTTCAAGGGACACCCCGTTGTCGGAAAGCAGCGACACGAAGCTGTGTCGTAGCTCGCGGGGCGTCCACTCCTCGGGGTTGAGCCCTGCCCTCTTGGCCACGCGCCGGAATCCACGCCGCACGTTTGCGGCGTCGAGCGGCGTCCCGACAGAGGTCGTGAAGACCAGTCCGGTTTCCTGCCATCTGCTACCGGCTCGCTCCCGGGCCGCGTCCTGCCACTCCCGGTGCTTGCGGAGCGAAACCACGCCCCGTTGTGGAAGGGCGAGCGTACGGCGAGACCTCTTGGTCTTGGTATCTCCGTGCGCGCGAACCGAACGGAACACGTCGATCCTTGGTGGTACCGGCTCATCCTCATCCGGCTTACCGACAAGGTCGGTATGGGGCCAGTCGAGCGCTCGCATTTCCTCCGTCCTCGCCCCGGTCAGGAGCGAGTTCACGATGTACGCCTCAAGCGGGTCATCCTCCGCGGCATCTAGAAGCGCGCTGGCCTGTGGGTAGGTCAGCGACTTCGACGGCCGTCCCGGCTGGCCGGTCGGTACTCCACACAGGGCCGCAACGTTGCGCTTCGCCTTATCCCGGGCCATGGCGCGGTCGATCGCGCGAGATAGGCACTCGTGAAGGCGCTGAACGGTGCTGGTGCTCAGCGTCTTGGCCTTTTCAGTGAGCCACCGATCTACGTCCTCTGCGCTGAGTTCGTGGCGCTTGTTGCGATCGTGAAGCTTGCGGGCGCCGAGATCAGGGATGATGTGTCCGCGGCACAGGTAGCCGTACTTGTCGATCGTGTTCTGTGACCTGCCGGGCAGGCCATACGCGAGCCAGTCGTTTACGGCATCGGCCACTGTGGAGCCGTGCGCCATCGCAAGCCCGTCTTCGTGATCGCGCATGACCTCCTTGAGTTTGTCCTTGGCTTCCGTCTTGGTCCTGCCACTGCCGGTGCGGTAGATGCGCTTCCCGTTGGGCTTATAGCCGATCGTCACTTCGGCGATCCATCGCTGCCGTGCCTCGCTCCAGTACAGCGAACCGTCGCCCTTGCTGCGTCGCTTGGTCATCAGGCGGCCTGCCCGATGCTCTCGTGCTCAAGCAGCGCCACGTACTCGGCGATCGCTTGGGCGGGGATGAGGCGGGCTGTGCCTTCCTTGACCGAGCGAAGCCGGCCGTTGCGAATGAGTTCGTAGATCACGCTGCGGCTCAGGCTGAGGATGGCCATCGCCTCAGACACCCGGTAGAGGGCCTTGGTTGGCATCGTGAACGCTTCTCTCGTGTCGGTGGTATCGGAGGGGTAGGTGCGCCGGGGGTTCCCGGCGGAGAGGCTTTGGGCGACCCGTTGAGAGCCACGCTGAGCCAAGATCTGTCATGTCCTGATGTCTTGACATGCAGCGATCCGTCTGTGTGGCTCTGAGGGCGTTCTTTTGGTGGGCGTGATCTAGGGCCGGTCGGTCCCGGTTCGTTGCTTGTCGGGAGGGCTGGAACATCTCCGCATCTCCGCATCTCCGCAAACGCGCCGTTGACCTGGGTAAACGTCTGCGGAGATCTTGGAGGGTGGTTGGGCAAGATCTCCGCAACCAAGGTTCATCTCCGCAGACTGTTGCGGAGATGCGGAGATCGAAGGTTGCCGAGATAGGGCTATCTCCGCAGAGTGTTCACCCTGGTAGCGGGCCGATTCGGCGGAGATTGCGGAGATGCGGAGATGTTCCAGCCGGTTTTACCCGCCGTGCCGTTCGACCCAGAACACGGCCCGGTCACCGCGGTCGTTCTTGCCAGCGCGGAGCACGTGGTCACCGCGCCACCGGCCAGCCTGCCCGGTGAGCATCCGGCCGAGTTGCAGCGGGTTGGGTAGCCGGCCGTTGTGGGTCGTGATGAACTGCCCGTCCCACGGGTCGGTGACCTCCCCCGCGAACGTCTGCGGTTCGCCGTCCTTGCGCAGTTCAGCGGCCGTCACAGCCCGGCCACCGTGGCGCTCGTGCCAGGTGGTGAGGAACGCGCGCCAGCGCGTTTCGTCTTCGTCTATCTCCCGCACGTCGGCAAGGTTGGTCAGGAACCCGTCGATGCCGTGGTGGGCCAGGAACCCGCCCAGCGCTTGCGCCCACGGGGTGAACTGGCGCATCGAGATGCCCACGGCGCGGGGTGCCCCGTTCCGAGTCCAGTCGAGCACCAACACCAGCAGGTGCCACAGCACGGTGAGCTGATTCGCGGGAACGGTGATCCACTGGTCAAGGTGCGGGATACCGAACCCAGATTGATCGCGCTGCTCGGGCCGCGGCATGTTCGGGTCAAGGTGCACCCGCACCGTACGCGAGGCCATATCCCCGCCAACTTGCAGGTTGTTCCCCGTCGCCATCCACAACCTGTCATTGACGGTGGCGATGTTGCGCGAGGTGCCCAACGGCCGGTCCGACCACACCCCGCCGGTGACGAGCTGGGCGAGGATCGCGGAGTCGATGACACTGCCCTCCGCGATGTTGTCCCAGATGACCACGCCAACCTGTTCGGCGAGAACAGCGGTGATGGACTTGCGCAGCTCCTCATCGGAGTACGTCCACGGCAGCACGCGTTGGCCGTAGAGCATCCCCGGCCCGGCGGTCAGGATCGTCTTACCGGACGCGGGCATGGTGGCATCGACCAACGCGAACGGGGTCAAGCTGCGGGTGAAGTGCCGCAGGATCGGTGTTGCCAACAACGCCACATAGTTCGCCCGGTCGGCCGGGCCGGACCACGGGAAGTCCCGCAGGAACCGGCCCAGAAGGAACGCGCGGGCCGCCCGTACCTGCTCCGGCGTGGGCTGGTCAGGTACCGGCGGCAGGTCCACTTTGGTGGCCAGGTAGAGGCCGGTGGCCGGGTCGTAGCCGGGCGCCTGTAGCAGGGTGCCGTCCCGGCGCAGCACGGGAGCGCCGATGATCCCGCGCAAAGGTGCCACGTTCGGCCACGTCTTGCCGGCCAGCACCGAGGACAGGATTTCCCGCGGCGGGGTGGTCTCGTCCTCGTAGACCTCAGGCTGACCGGCGTCGCCCTTGCGGGTCTTGAGCCGGTAGACGTAGGCGTGTTCGGCCAACAGCGCCGCCAGTACGGCAGGGGTCAACGTGCTGGCCGAGACCGGCAGCGGCGAGTCCTCGTCCGCGGCCACCATGGGCAGGCCACCGGAGACGGTCTCCATGTGCACCAACGCCCCACCGGACACGTAGGTGTCCGGCAACAGCCGGTCGGCGATCGCGGCTTTGAGTACCCGGATGGTTTCCGGGCCGGTACCCACCTGCACCCGTTGTTGGTGCTCGACGCTGATCATGCGGCCACGCTCCGGGGTCGCTTTGCTCCGGCCCGCAGCCCGGACCGGATGGTCCGGGCGGTTTCGGTGGGGCTGAGTCCGGCGCGTCCGGCAGCGTCGGTCAGTGCCGTGGTGGCGTCGCGTTCGGCCAGTGCGCCACCGGCCACGAGCTGGCCGAGCACGATGGCGGCGCTGTACAGCACGTGGTTGCGCTCACCCTTGACCGCCTCGGCGACCAGGGCGGTTTCCCGCTCGATCGCGGCGTGGACGTAGGCGGCCTGCCGTCCGGTGCCGAGGTTGAGCACTACCGGCCGTTGCGGCGGTAGCGGTGCCGGTCGCAGCCGCGCGGCCAGCCAACCGGCCAGCGGCACGGGATCGGTTTCCCCGTCGACCTCGTACCGGCGTCCGTCGACGGTGCTGCCCGCGGCGACGACGTAGCCGCCGTGGGCGCGGGTGTCAACGGCCGGACCGAGTCCGCCTTGGGTGTTGCGCAGCCGCGGCCCGGTGGGCGGGTGCCGGTAGTACAGGTGCAGGCCACCGGAGCCGGTCCGCACCGTGTACGTCACCCACGCGTCCGGGTCGTGGTGCTGCTCGCACAGGGTGCCGAACGTGTCGATGCCGTCCGGGCCGCCGGCCGTCTTCGGTCGGTCGAGGTCGACCACGAGCAGCCCGGACGGGCCGCACGCGATCCCGATCCCCCACCGGCCGGACCTCCACGCGCGGCTGATGCGGCCCGGGTCGACGGTGGCCCGCTCCTCCCAACCGACATGCCGGCCCGCGGTCCGGCAGCGCGGGTCACGGCCGGTGCACGCGTCTTCGGCGTGGTCGGGGAACGCGGGCCGCTTGTCGCTGGGGCGGAGCGGGAACACGTGCCAGCCGCGGCCAGCGTGGTCGAGCGCGGAGGTCAGCAAGTCAGGCATATGAAAGATCTCCCTCGGTGTCAGCTCGGCCGGGGTCCGGTGTGGGGAAGGTGACGCGGCCCCGCGTCACCTTCCCGGCGGTCGGGTCTGCGCGTGCCTGCCTTTCAGGCCCGGCAGAGGGTGATGGGGAAGGCGCCAGGGGTGGCCTCAGTGACGTCATCACCGAAGTCGAGGTACCACCCGCCTAGTTCGTCCTGTTCGCGGATTTCTAGGCAGCACATGCAGTTGCCGTCATCGTCATGCCATGACGAGCGTGCACGCGGTGGGCAGTTGCCGTCGCGGCAACCACCGGTCACGGTGACTGCCCACTTGCGACTGATCCACGTCGACAGACCGTCGTCGGGGTGCGGTGGATCGCAGCCCAGCGCGGCGAGCCGCGCCCGGAAGGCTGCCATAGCGGCGGCGGTGTCGTGGTGGCCGAGCGCCACCATGTCCCCGTCGTCACCGATCTCAGAAACGGGGATCCCGTCGTACAGCTCAAAGAATGCGAGGTCAGGAATCCGCCGGTCGCAAGCGCCAGAGGCCAGCCGCGCGCCGTACTGCTCAACCAGGCAGATCACGACTGTTCCCCTTCCTGATCAGGGAAGCACTGCGCGGCGGGGCACGGGCGGGCCGCGTGGAGGTAGTCAGCCCATCCGGCACTGAATTGCCAGAAGTCGGCCTCGCGCCAACCGAGGGTGGCGGTCGTCTCGGCCGGGTCTGGCGCTGGCTCGCACGCGGGGCGTACGAAGGTGCGGCCGGTGCGCTTGGTGGGGTCGGTGCCGTCGGGGGCGGGTTTGGGAATCCATTGGGATGCCCGACGGTGGGCGAGGTCGCCGGGTCGGGCGGGTGCGGCCATGACAACCTCGCCGTAGGGCAGGAAGCCAGCCGGCAGACGGTCAGCCGCGGTAGTGGTGTCCACTGCAGAGTCCTTTCCAAGCAGTGACGCGAGGGGCAGAGAACGGATGGGAAGGGAGGTCATGCGGCACGACGTCCGGCTACGCGGTGCCGGTGGGAAGGACACCGGCACACCAAGCCACCGCTACGCCGTTGGCCCAAGGCAGGGCATCGCCGAGATAGACGCGTGCGGTGACGCGGCCGCACTCGACGCAGCACCGGCCCGGCGGCCCGGCCGGTGCACTCTGGGTCAGAGAGGCCCGCTCCGGGCACGGTGGGATGCTGCTCGGAAACGGCGGCCGGCATGTGCGCTCGTGCGAAGGATGGGGCAGGCGGCAGTCGGTGATCTGCCGCCCGGGGCGGCCGTCTTCCCCGGGCATGAAGTGGCCTCGGTCCGCTGGCCCTGGACAGCAGCCGCACAGCCGACCGGCGGGGCACTGCCCGCGCGGAACGAGTTTCGGGCTGTGCCGGTCCGGCGGATGCAGCCGCGCGGCCATCACGCTGCCCTGCGTCCACTGTGGCGCGGTGCCGGACGGCCGGCGTCCGCGGCCCGGGTGACGAGGTCGCGCAGCCCGGTCAGGAGGGTGTGTAGTTGCCGGCGGGCGTACGGCTCTGCCGGGGCGAGTGCGACCCGGGCGCGGATCTCGGCGTACTCCCGGCCGTCGGCGTCCCGGACGCGGACCAGGCTGGCCCGCCCGTACCCGTGACCGGCGGTGTCGGTCAGGTCGACTTGGATCGACTCGGACCGGTGCTCTCCCGCGGTGCCGCACTGGTGGTTGCGGGCACACCAGTCGGTGTGGTTGGGATTGAAGTCAAAGCCGGGCCAGGTCATGACGTGCCCTTGCGGTGCTCGGCGGCCAGGTGCTCATAGAGACGGCGCCCGACTCGGACGCGGCGGCCGGTGCCCTCGCAGCGCGGGCACTCGCGGAAGACCTTGCGGGAGAACCTGGAGTAGATCCGGCCGTTCGCGCAGCGCGGGCGGCGGCAGCGGCCGAACGGGAAGATCGCGCAGTTGATGACATATAACGCTGAGTAATCGAGAATGGCGGCGCTAGCTAGCGCCAGTAGGGTGCCCATCGAAGTGCCTCCACAGGCGGTCTGAGGGTGTGCGGGGGCAACGCCGCTAGGTGCTAGGGTGCTGATCAGGGATTTGATGGGTCGCTAGCGGTGCCGCTAGGTCTAGCGGGGATGGCCGCTAGATCTAGCGGCGAATCTTGGCCTACTTGGTCTTGCCGCTCCCGGCGCCGCCATCACGCTTCGTGATGGCGGTGAGGACGTCGGCGCGGTGGAAGCCCTTGCGGTTGCCGGACTCACCGGTGTCGGTGTCCTCGCCCCAGCACTGCTTGGTGGTCAGGCCGTGGACCTTGAGCGCTTCGCGGAGCTGGTCGGCGGTGAACCCGGCGTAGACGTCGGGCCGCAGCGCGGCGAGGCGCTTGACGATCACGGTGGACCACAGCTTCGGCTCGGCCTCGGCCATGACCGCGGCCACGTCGTCAAGGATCGTGTCACGGCGTACCGCCTTGGTGTCGAGCACAACCCCGGCAGCGTGGCCAGTGATGTTGCCATAGCGCTCCCGCGCTGCGCGGGCGCGGGTGACGATCGCCTCGGCGGCCGGGCCGTCGATCTCGAACGTCTTGACGATGACCGGCTCGTCTCCCTCACCGGCCAGGTAGCCGATGCCCTTGTCGCGGCGGGAGAACATGGTCGCCCGGATGCCGTTGCGGTACATCGAGGTGCCGAGCACCATGTCGTTCTCGGTCTGTCCCATGACCTTGAGGCAGAACCGCAGCACGGCGTTAGCGGAGATGCCGGTCGGCAGGCTCTTGGCATCCGGTCGCTGGGTGGCCAGCAACAGGAAGATCCCGACGGCCGGGCCGCGGCGGATCAGGTCCTCGCAGATATCCTCGATCTCCGCGCCGTACTTCGGGTGCTCGAACCCACGCTGACATTCATCAATGCCGATCGCGATCGGGTGCAAGCCGAGCTTGCGGTTGCTGGCCAGCTCATCGGTGACCTTGTTCTCCGGGCACAGGTCCCGCGGCAGGTCCCTGATCACCTTGGTCCGGCGGCGCATCTCCGCATGGACCTCGCGCAGCGCGGTCACCACGTACTCGATGTCTTCCTCGTCGTCCCCGGCGCGGTAGGCGTGGCTGACCGGCTCCAACGGTGACAGGTCACCGGTGCCCTTGAGGTCGAACGCCAGAATCCACGACCGCGGATCCAGGCAGGCCAGCAACAGCGCCAACCGCAGCGCGAACGTCTTACCGAACCGCGGCAACGCACCAATGATCATCGACGCGTACATCAGGGTGATGGTGACCAGCGCGCCGCGCGGGTCCGTGCCGAACGGCGCGGCCTTGAACAGGTTCACCCTGCCGGACTTGAGCAGCGGGAACGGCTTCTGCTTGGCCCGGCTCATGTCCTTGTCCGCGACGAACAGCACGAGCCGGCCCGGGTGCACCTCGGCGTTGGCTTCCGGCCACACGCAGCCAAGCGGACGGGTCAGCGCCGCGGCCAGCTCCTCCCGCTTCTCGACCACACTGGACGCGGTGACACCGCGGGGCAACTCGACCTCGGCGCGCCAGCCAACGCCGTTCTCCCGAGCGATCGGCGCAGGGAACCAGCGCTTGCCGTTGTCACCGCGGCGGATCGCGTCGTTGATGCCCTTGATGCCCAGCACGGAAAGAGCCGTGAACACCTCGGCCGACGTCAACGGCGCGGCATCGTGGCGCACGACCGCGGTATCCAACAGCGGCTTGTCCGCCGGGCCACCAACCACGCCGAGCACGATCAGCAACCCGGCAAGGGCCGCGTACTGCACGGTGTGCGGCGCGAGCATCAGCGCGACCGCGGCGAGGATCAGAGCGACCGCCAGGGCGACGGTGACCAAGCCACGCCAGCGCACACGCCGATCTCGCTTGTTGGTCAACCGGTCGTACATCTTGGCCTCGTCGGGCTTGTCGACCGCGGCGCGCACGACGGCCTGTCGCACCGGCTCACCTTCCAGGTCCCACAGCCAGCGGTTGTAGCCGCGGCAGATCCGGGCAAACCCGCGCGGGGTACGCCACGCGAGCTTGACCGCGTACTTCGGCGTGCGCAGCCCGTGGTAGGCCAGCGAGTGCAGCCCAAACCCCGTTGCCCACGCCAGGTTCCCGCCGAACTCTGCGCTCGACTTAAGCCACGTCGGCACGATCGGGACACGGGCAGCGTCGCGGAACCCGGCGAGGGTGAAGCGCGGGCGGCGCTGCGCGGCGATGCTGTCCACCAGCACCGGGCCGTCCTCGTGGTCCTCGTCATCGAGGTTATCGGCGGCCGGGTCGGTGGGCGTGGTGCTGGCGCGCCGGGCGCGGGCCTCGTCGAGGTCAACGACCTCGGCGTCCGCGACGTCGGCCTCAGCGGCGGTCCAGTCGAAGTCATCCGGCGGGGTGGGCTCAGTCGTCACGGCGTCACCTCTTCACAGGTCAGGCCAGCGAAGGTCAGGAAGTCCGCCAGCACGGCGGACAGGTCGTTGTCATGCCCGCGGATCTCGCACACCGCCGACCACACGGCGGCGGTGTCCCGGGCGAGGATCGCCGCGGCGAGGTCGGTCAGCAGGGCGGCGAACTCGTCGAGATCCGTTGCGGTGTAAGCGATTCGGGGTGTTGCCACGTGGTCACTTCCTCGGTTTGGCGTGGCATGGCGTACCGAACGGGTTACGGGCGCCGCACACCGGGCAGCGCGGGGTGTTGTCCTTGGCCATGGCTAGGCAGCGTCCTTTCTGGACAGGGAAGCAAGGGCGCGGATACTGGTGCGTTGTGCCGGCCGGCGTCCCTCCCGGGCCACCGCGGCGCAGATGAGGGCAACGCAGGACGGGCAGCGGCCGGTGTTGCGGCAGGTACAGGCCAGCCGCGGGACACGGTGAGCCATCAAGACCTCCCGAAGGCGGCGCTGTCGATGAGTGCGATGTCGGCCCGGTCTTTCGGCCGTGCCGTGGCGGTCTTGCTGGCGCGCACGGCGGACAGCGGCGCGAACGGCAAACCCGCGTGCGGTTCGGCTGAGGCGATGAGCCGATCGGTGTCCCATCCCGGTAACCACCGGTCGGCGACCTCGATAACGAGTCGGACCATCTGGCCGTGCCCGGACGGCGCCGACACGGGCGGGCAGTAGCGGGCCAGCCGCTGCCAGGCGGGGCCACGGGCGACCACGTCGAGGTCACCGATGGTGGGGCGTAGCCCGTGGGCCAGCAGCGGCCCGGACCCGAACACCACGTAGTGCTCTGCCGGCATGTCCAGCGCACGGAGCGCCCGGATCAGCGGGTGCCGGTCCCAGCCGGTCATCCGGTCACCACCAGCGCAGCCACAGCCAGCCAGCCGACATGCCAGGACTGGTCCATGGCGTACATGCCGCCCCCGTTGTCGAGCCAGTCCGGGTCTTTGCCCAACCGGTCGGCCATCCAGCGCAGCGGGGTACGCCGGTCCGCGACGTAGTGAGAGATCGCCGAGACTGCCAGCCCGGCAGCCAGCGGGACCGGCGACAGGCCCAGTCCAGTGCGCCAGGCGACGGCCAGCAGGGCGAGTAGGGCGGTTGCGGTGTAGGTGGCCACGTGGGCGGCGCAAGCGACACGGCCAGGCCAGCCAGGCTTGCCCTTGCAGGTGGCCTGGTGCTGGGTCTGAATCCAGTGGTCGGCGACCTGGTGAGCGGCGTACAGCGCACCGAACACGGCCGCGAACGTGGCCACCGACACGCTCTGATCTGAGAACATGGGGATTCCTCCCGAAGGTCCTGAAGAGGGACTGAAAGGGATTGGGGGCCGGCGGCGCGGCACGGTTTACGAGGCCATGGGCCGCGCCGCCGGGCGGGGCTACTTGCGGCGGTAGGTGCCGTCCTTGCCGGCAACCGCCTTGGCGGAGTTGATGCCCTTGACGGTGATCCGCGTGCCCTTGCCGGTCGTCACCTCGTACAGGTGCGCGTCGTCGGTCTTGGCGTACTCGCGGGCGGCGCGGCGGGCTTCGGCTTTCTGCTTCTTGGTGCGGTCTTCCCATGCCATGCGCGGTGACCTCTTCCCGGTCAGGCGACGTGGAGAGTCGGTGTGTTTGGCGTCGACACGCTGTCGACAGCCTGTCGACGGTGCCGCTTGACGGTGGCCTCAGACAGACCCAGCCGCGCGGCGATCGTGGCGTCACTGGCCTTCGGGCTCCGGGCGATCGCCTTGGCGACCCGCTCCGCGGCACTGGGCTGACGCTTCGTCGCCGGACGGTTCGCCGTGACCGTCGCCGCCCGTGTCGCCGCTTCCTCGCTCAGGCGGGCGGCCTGCGCTTCGACCTCGGCTAGCCGGGCGCGTAGCGCGTCGTTCTCGGCCGTCTGCGCGGCGGCGGCTTCGACCGCGCGCAGCGCGGCGGCCTGACGTGCCTGTGTGGCGTCGGCGAGTTGGGCGGCCAGGTCGTTGACGCGGGCCTCGGCCGCGGCCCGCTGGTCGTACTGCGCGTTCAGCGCCTCCACCGCGGTCGCGACCTCATCCGCCAGCCGCGCCGCTTCCGCCTCGGCGTCACGCGCACGGACGGTGGCAGCCTCCGCGGCAGCGTTCGCCTCTTGCGCCGCGGCCGCCTCACGGGCCTCTGCCTCACGGGCCTGTTCGATCTGCGCGATCAGGTCGGCGTCGGTGTTGACCAGCCGGGTCGGGTGCAAGTCGGTCCCGATCAGCGAGGTCAGGTTGTCGTAGTCCGCGCCAGCGGCCAGCCGGGTCGCCACCTCATCCAGGTCGTACGTGGCGGTCGCGATGTCCGCGGTCAGCGGGTCGACCACGGCACGGATCTTGCGGTGCAGCACCTTCGAGATCGCGGCACGGCGCCGCTCCCGGCGGGCCTCGGCGCGGGCCGCGTCCAACGACCCGTACAACCCAAGGCCGGGGTCGGCCTTGGCCAGCGCCTTGGCACGCATGGTCACAAGCGGGTGGCGTAGCCAGTGCCCGACCACCTCGTAGGCGGGTGTGGTCGGCGGCAGGTTCCCGGTGGCGCGGAGCCGGTCGCGGCGCTGGTTCTCGGTGTGCATCAACCACACCAGATAACCCAGGGCCGACATGCCAGCGAAGAACCCGGCCAACAGCGGATCGTTGTGGGTCAGCAGGTTGAACGCGACCGCGCCTGCGGCGATACCGGCGGACAACAGTCGGGAAGCGGTAGCTCGCTCACCCAGACGGCGACGCACGTCGGCGTTGGACAACACCACGATGCCGCCCAACTCCAGCGCAATGACCGCGGGAATCGCCGCGGCGTACGGGATGCCCAGCGCACCGTGGGCGCCCATGGCCTGCCCGGTCAGGGCCACCGCCAACACGACCACGTAGAACGCCTGCCGAACGAACGCCGCGTGCCGCACCGCGCGGGACAGACCCGCGTCGAGGCTGGTCACGTGCGGGTTACTGGTCATCAGCGGTTACCTCCCGATGCCGCCAGCGCGGCGAGCTGCTCGGTCGTTTCGGGGTCCAGCGGCGGCGCTTCGGGGTACTCGATCGCGGCGGCGTAGATCTCCCAGCCGTGCCACGTTGGGTAGGCGTGCAGCGACCGGTACGGCCGACCGTCCTTGGTGGTGCGGTCGCGATCCTCGCTAATCAGCAGGTCCGGGGTGTTCAGCCCGGCCAGGTCCAGCCACGAACGCAGTTCGGCGATGCTGTCGAAGTCGACGTGCAGCGACACGCCATCAGGCCGGACGCTGATCGCGGACGGGTCGGCCAGCAACAGCAACTCGGCGATCACCGCACGGCGGTGCTTGTGGACACTCACAGGGACTCCCTTCATCGGGGGGTGAACAGGTCGGTAAGCAGGGCACGGTGAGCGGGAAAGAGCACACCGCCATAGACCTCGGTCAGGTGTGTGGTGATCTGGTCGTAGGTCTCGGCGGGAACCCAGGCGGCGCGGCGGGCGTCGTCGCGGCCCTCCACGACCGGGCGGACCGTGCACCGACCGAGAGAGATCTGCACAGGAACGGTGACCATCCACGCCTCATCTGAGGCGCGCGGGTCGGGCACGTAACGCGCCGGCAAGGCCCGGAACTTCGCCCCGATCGGCACCCGCAGGCCGGTCTCCTCGCGCAGTTCGCGGAAGGCGGCCCACACCGGGCCTTCATCGGGATCGACATAGCCGCCCGGCAGTGCCCACCCGTGACCGTCTGCCCGCTCGACCATGACCAGCCACCAACGCCCGTCCGGGTCGATCGCGGTGACCAGGGCGTCTGCGCAAGGCTGCTCGCCCCAGTGGCCAAGCTGGTTACGGCCGTAGCGGATACCGGTCGGCGCGTACGGATTGACCGGACGGCCATCGACCACCTCGAACGGGATCGCCGCGGCGGCCTGCCGCGCCGTCCAGTCGATGCGGGTCGGGTCGGTCTGCGGGTCCGCCCACGACTCACCACGGGCGGCGGCGGCGAACACGGCCGGGTCGGTGTAGGTGCGGGCGGTCACCGTGCGGCCCGCCGGGACTTGCGGCCGGTACCGGTGCAGTGCTCGGTACCGTCCGGCAGCGCGGCCAGCGCACCGCACCTCTCGCAGGTGCGCCACGCGGCGCTGTTGCCGATCGTGACCCGTAACGACTGCGCGAGGGCGGCCATCACGCGACCTGCCCCACCGTCGAGCCGGGACGCGGCGGGCGGGCGTAGAACTCGGTCGCGGCCTTCAGGACGCGGGCCTCAGCGCGGCGCAGGGCGCGCCAGTCCAATTCGGATGGGTGGTCCGCCGCGGCCATCCGCGCCTCGGCGTCCACCAGGTCTATCTCCGCCGCGATCACCGGCCATTCAGCCTCGATCGCGGCGAGGTCATCACTGGTCGGCTCCGCATCCACGCAGCCAACGTCGAACCTGTCCATCAGGTCTCCTCAAAGGCTTGCCAGCCAAGGAAGACGGCGCGGTGTGCGCCGTCTTCTTGGCTCGATCGGGGAAGTCGAAGAAACTTGCTGCTAGCGACGGACCTTCCGGTCTTGCTCGCCTCGCTCACCCGGGATCTACCGGGGTCGGCCAGCCATGCGGCTCAATGCGAGGTAACTACTGCTCACGGCCTAGGCCGTCGCTGTGTTGCTGGCGCCGCCGCGCACGTCCGTCTCCCGACGGTCGGGGGTAGAGCGCCTGACCGTGACCACCCGACGCTGTACGCCGGTGGCGTGAATGCAGCCGGTCAACGCTGCCTCTATGGACTTCTCAAAGATCAAGTGCGCGGCCAGCCCCCGGGGATCGCACGTCGCAGCCGAAGTCGCTCCGCCGTTCCGGTTGCCGTCCGGCCGGTGTGACGCAGGTAACCTAACAGTTGTTAGGAGGCCTGGTCAACTGATCAGGTTTGGAGTGGCACAAACCGCGTCTGACCAGCGGGTAGAGCGCGCCCGTGACTGTTAGGTTACTGTTAGGTGTCTGATATGCTCGGATTGATCGGAACGCCGCCTAGCTCCGAGGGAGCGCAGATGTCTTCACCCCGGCCACGACTCACGCGGGCGGAATCGCTTCACCAGCAAGTTGCGCGGAACATCCGAAACGAGATCGACGCAGGGGTTCTGAGGAACGGAGATGTTCTGCCCTCCACGCGCGAACTGGCTCAGACCTGGGACGTCAGCGTTTTCACGATCAATGAGGCAATGAAGATCCTGATTGCCGATGGCCTAGTGGAAAGCAAGTCACGCTCTAAGAGAGTGGTTCGCGCACCCGATCAGGCACGTCGAGGTGAAGTGCGCCTACGAAAACCGCACGTGCTGTTGATCGGTGGATATGCCGGCAGTGGGAAGACAGAATTAGGGCGGATTATCGCAAGAGAAACGGGTTGGCCGATGCTCGACAAGGACACGCTTACGCGACCTGTCGTTGAGATCGCACTTGAAATCCTGGGCCAGTCACCACACGACCGGGATTCGGAAACATATCTCAGCTCGATCCGTCCACGTGAATACGAGTCGCTCATTGCAGCCGCAACAGAGAACATCGAATGCGGAAACAGCGCCATCGTGACCGCACCATTCGTGCAGGAATTTAGCGATCCGGCCTGGGTAGGCCGGACGCAAGCGCTCTTCGGGCGCGAGGACGCGGTAACGACGCTCGTGTGGGTGTACTGCGACGCAGACACGATGCACACGTACATCCGGCGCCGTGGCGCAGCACGCGATGCGGCAAAGCTGTCCGACTGGCCCGGTTGGCTGGCCCGGATCAACACCGACTTCCGGCCGAGCGGTGAACACCTGGTTATCGACAACTCAGCGTCAAGTTCGCCATTGCAAGACCAAGCACAGGAGCTGCTAAAGAGGATTCTCGGCGAGGCGGCGTGATGGAAGGCATCATCCTGTACGGCCCGCCGGGTAGCGGGAAGGATACCGTCACGCGTGAGCTAACGATAATCGACCCACGTTACGTGTTGTTTCACCGACTCAAGGCTGGGCCGGGAAGAACGGCCGGATACCGCATGGCGACAGACTCTGATATCGCCGCACTTCGTGCGCGCCACCAAATCATCTGGGAAAACAGTCGTTATGAATCCACTTACGTGATCGACAGACCTACCCTTACAAAACAGCTCAGAGAGTGTGTCCCGGTAGTTCATTTGGGCCAGGTAGAAGCCATTTCTGCCCTTGTGCCGGCCGTACCCGGAACGCAGTGGTTGATCGTCTATCTATGGTGCCCACGCGACGTTGCGGCAGAACGGATTCGCGGCCGTGGGACAGACGACCTAGGTGCGCGGCTAGCGGCGTGGGATGAGACCGTGCCCCTAGGAGCGGCTGACTTGGTGCTTAACACCGTCGAGGTCTCAGCGGCCGATGCTGCAAGGGAAATCCACCGTCGCGCAGCGAGGGGAATTAGCAAGCGCAAACAGCCCTTGTGAGAACTCTCTATTACGTCTTCAAGGCGGGGCCGACCAGGGGCCGGGCCAAGGCCCTCCGCCGGCCCGGCGCCTCGTATCGGAGCTATCTGCGGATGCGACGAGATCAGCTCCGAAGCCGTTCGGACAGCCCTCCCCATCACCGCACGGAGAGGCGGCACCTAGAAACCATTAGGCCACGTGGTGCGATCTGGGTTGCGCGGATGGTCCACCCTGGAGGGTCCGCAACAGCCGTGATCGTCAGCGATGACAGGAGGCGCTATGGCCGTGCCCCGGAGTACGGACGGCAAGCGACGCAGGATGTCTGGCGGTGCCAACGAACGTCCCAAGGCAACCGACTGGATCCAGGCGCTTAGCGGTACAGTGGCTGTCCTCTTTGCCGCTGCTGCTCTCATCGTTGCGACATATACGTACAGGGACCAGCAGCAAATCAATCGCGATCAGCTCACGCTGAACAACGCCGCTCGACAACGCACCCAGCAACGCTTTGCCGCCCGCGTTGCTTGGTGGACCGAGGTAGCAAGGGGCGGAGAAAGAAATGACATCAACATACTGATCCAGAACCGATCGCCCGTTCCGATACGGGAAGTACGCTTTGCCGTGGACGCCGGGTTCGAACTATTAATCGCCAATGCCGACGACATACCGCCGTGCGCCATACGTGGTTATCGTGTTCCTGTGACTTATGACGTTGCCAGTGGCCTTTTACTGACAGGCTTCGGCGACGATGAATCATATGACACTGTTGCAGAAGCTCTAGCGTACGGCATCTGGCACAGCAGGGCAGACCTCCACTTCTCGGACTCAGAACGTTATTGGGTCCTAACCCCTCGTGGTTTGATGCCTGACGAGAATGGGACCCTGTTCCAGCGCCCCAAGGAGGCGAACGTGGTAGATCCCCGCCTTTTAGAGGAGATTCCGGCGCTCGCAGCGGCGGCGGCTGACTGCGGCGAGGGCGGTTAGCTTTCGGTACCCCAGCCACTACCGGCACAAGACCCGCCTTGGCTCCCGTGCCAAATACGTGCCCAAGTCAGCCAGGTTACCGCAAATAGATTTCCTTGTGGGGGGCCGACTTGTTGACTGGGCTAGGGAACTGTTCTGAGAAGGATGGCAAGGCTGAGCCCACTTATTGCTAGACCTAAAAGGGAGGATATCATCGCAGACACCAATGCGGAGGCCAACCAGCTTGGCGCCCGTGTCGAGTGATCCACAATCATGCCCAGTATGGACATGATGAGAACTATTCCAATGAGAGCGCTAGTGGATAGCAGGACCGCTACGGTTTGGCCTCTGGCGACCACGAATCGGGATGACGGATTTCGGGGCACCGAAACGAGTATCGCGATTGCAGCAAATGAGAACCCCAGTAGACCTGATGATACACCAGCTAACGCAGAGTATAGGCTTGACCTTCCTGCGTCGTCCAAGCTTCCCAAGTAACTGAAGCGCTCCCCTGAGGTCCACCAAAAAAGGATGAGCAGAACGAAAAAAACTAAGAGGACGACAAGCCACCATAGCCTGTCGATGTGCCTCGCCGCGCTCATGATCTAATGAGAAGTCTAGCCGAAACTGCTTGCTCGATTACACCCCGGGCGCTTAAGTCGGCGTACATAGCATCTAACTTACGATAAGCGTCGGAAGGGTTCGGCATGGTGGGAGCGCCTGGGTTTGGGACAAATTCCAAGTGCTCGCCGATACGTTGACGCAGTATATTCACCTCTTTAACGGTACCCGTACTCCTTAACCTGCCCGCGAGTTTCATCCTTTC
This sequence comes from Actinomycetes bacterium KLBMP 9797, assembly GCA_037414955.1. Lineage (GTDB taxonomy): Bacteria > Actinomycetota > Actinomycetes > Mycobacteriales > Micromonosporaceae > Phytohabitans. Next base: position 1,044 of record JBBEWH010000082.1, on the reverse strand, counting down.
CACAAACTCGCCGGCGTCGCCCACGATATCCATTATGTCATTTTGAATATCGGAAGGAAGGTATGCATCTGGCTTCGCGCGTCCCACGCCGAGCGAAACTCCAACACTTGGGATCTCTTCTCCTCGCGTCAAGGCGGTTAGGTTAGCGAACAAGCCTTCCTTTGGTAGGCCGTTGGCTTTGTGTGCTAGAAAACCAACCTCAACCTTACGAAGCTGGCCCGCCATGTCTTCAAGTTCTTGTCTCAGATCTCGGTTGTACAGACTCACGAGGGAGACGGGAATTCTAAGAAAGTCGTTTAAGTATTGCGACAGTTCACCGAGTGTTGGCCCGTTATCGTGCCGATCGAAAATAACGCATCCAGATCTGCTTGATTGCTCATCTGAATCGTGCCATCCACCTGGCTTTAATATAAGGTGCATAACGTCAGCAATGTAGCTGCCACTCGGAATGCTTATGGGCGTCAGCCCTGAGCGGGGGTCGTATCGCACAGGACTACTATCCTTCGACCTAAGTGTCATAAATCTGGCCCGAATGTGCGACTTCGGCTTAAGTTCGTCGATCGTCATCGCGAGGGCGTCGCCGTAAACGAGGGCCTCAGGATCGTTACTCACCGCATTGGCGGCCTTTTCAAATTCCTCGTCAAGATCAAAGCGGGCGGAAGCGCGCCGTGGTTCCCAAAGTGCAACGACTCCTCGTCTTCTAAGCATGTCGGGCAATATACACTTAGTGGTGTCGGCGTTGCAGAGAGTTGACGAAGCTCCCAGTGTCTCGTTGCTGACAGATAGGAAGGGGGTGGCTCGCCGGATCCAAGCGGGGTCATGTCGCACGAGACCCGCCCTAGGGACCAGGCGGCCGAGCGTTGAGGGAAGGCCTCGGCGTCGACCGTCAATCTGCGCGTCAATCTGCGCGCACGCTCCCGGATGCCTGTGGACGCGGATGGACGCTCCGACGCAGGTCAGCGGGTGCGTAAGTGGAGGTCAACTAGCCGTGATCGTTGCTTGACACGGAAGAGGTCACTGGTTCAAACCCAGTATCGCCCACCA
>JBBEWH010000081.1:0-10235 GCA_037414955.1 Actinomycetes bacterium KLBMP 9797 | reverse complement strand
CTTCCCTGCTCCCCCTCCCCCCACTGTTCTCCCCCTCCTCATGATCAGGGCGTCCCTGTAGTCGGCTGTGGTGTAGGGGCGGTGGGCGGGGACTACAGGGACGCCCTGATCATGAGGATGAATGTATCTGCGGGTGTGCCCGGCGATCCGATAGTCGACCCACTTCGATTGGAGGATCGATGAGACTCCGTTCGCTCGTGCTCGCCACGGCCATGGTCGCTTCGATGGGCGGCGCCCTCGCGCTCGGCCCCGCGGCACCGGCCCAGGCGGCAACCGCCGACCAATTCGGTTACGCCCTGGTGGACAACCCGGCGGCACCCGTATGGACCCTGCTCAACCCGGCTTTCGCGGTGCCCGCCGGCACCCAGGGCGGCAAGGTCGCCCCGGGCCAGTTCATGGTCCGCTTCCCCGGCATCGGCCTCGGCGCGCGCGGCATCGTGCACGTCACGGCGATGAATACCACCGGCGTCTACTGCGAAGTCGTCCGGTGGGGACAGTCCGGCGCCTTCGAAATGGTCCACGTGGCGTGCTTCGCGCCCGGCGGGATCCCGGCCGACAGCAGGTTCACCGTCATGTGGACGGTCAGCTCCGGGGTGCTCCCGGTCGGATCACCCAGCCACGCCTACGCCCAGGTCAACCCCGGCGGCGGTCTGGTGCAGGCGTACAACTCCACCGGCGCGCCCGTGGTGATCACCCCTGCCCTGCCCGGCATCTACACGGTCCGGTTCGTCGGCGTCGGTAGCGGCGTGCTCTCCGGCAACGTGCAGGCCACCGCGCTCCACCCGAACATCCTGCCGCGCCGCTGCAAGGTCGGCGTCTGGGGGTTCAGCGGGACGGACATCCTCGCCCGGGTCTACTGCTTCGACCAGACCGGCGCGCTGACCAACACCGACTTCGTCGTCTCGTACCACCGCCAGCGGGCCGTCTACGGCTCAGTGGCACCGCCGACCAACTTCGGTTACGTCTGGCACGCCGGCGGCGGGCAGACGAATTACAACAACGCCATCCCCGCCTTCGGGGCCAACGTGATCACGCCGGGCGTGGTCTCCACCGTGCGGTACCCGCTGCTCGCCGTCGGGCGCACCCACGCCCAGGTGACCGGGTACGGGATGACCTCCAACTATTGCCACCTCGCCGCGCCGTGGGTGACCATCGCGCCGATGGACGCCCAGGTCTACGTCATCTGCTTCACCAACGCCGGCACCCCGGTCAACGACCAGTTCCTCACCACCTTCGCCTCCAACGTCTGACCCTTTCCATGATCAGGGCGTCCCTCAAGTCGTTAGAACTACTTGAAGGACGCCCTGATCATGGGGGTGCCCGCCCAAACGACGGACCCGGTGTGCGACACCGCCGGACCGCCCCGGTGTCTGATCCATCCCGTTGATCGCGCGTTGATCGAGCAGGGAGGAGAGGGCGGTGCCCGATGTGTCAGCCGCTCGGCTGCGTGACCTGGCGGCAGAGGTGTTCGATCTCCGGCCGGAGGAGGTCACCGAAGGCGCGTCGTTCTACGAGGACCTGGGCGTCGACTCGCTCCAGAAGGTCGAGCTGGTGGTGCGGATGGAGCGGCTGTGCGGTGTGAGGCTCACCGATGAGGAGGCGGCGGGCATGCGCACCCTGGGCGACGTCTACGTCGCGCTCAAGGCCAAAGGCGTCCACATTGGATAGCGTGGTGATCACGGGCGTCGGGGCGGTCTCCGCCGCGGGCCTCGGCGCCGGCGCGCTGTGGGACGCCGTCGCGGGCGGGCGGGTCCTGACCGGCCCGATAACCCGCTACGACCTGAGCGGGTATCCGACCCAGCGGGCCGCGGAGGTCCCACCCGCCGCCCTGTCCACCCTGGACGACGTGGTGCCGGCCCACGACTCGCTCGCCGGCGGGTACCTCGCCGCGGCGAGCCTGGAAGCCCTGGCCCAGGCGGGCATCCCGCCCCGCACCCGGCGGGAACGGGTGGGCGTCTTCGCCGGCACCGTGATGGGCACCCGGCCGGTACACGACCGCGACCCGGACGCACCGGCCTGGGCCCGGCCGGCGGAGCTGCTGGCCCCCCTGCGAGACGTGGTGACCGTGGACGGTCCGCGGGTCTTGCTGGCCCCCGGCTGCGCGGCGGGCAACGCCGCGGTCGCGGCCGGCCGGACGGCGGTGGCGGCCGGGGAAGTGGACGTGGCGATCTGCGGCGGCACCGACGAGCTGTCACTGGAGGTGTTCGCGTTCTTCACCGCCATGCGGGCGCTGGCGCCGGACACGATCCGACCGTTCGACGCCCACCGCCGCGGCACGATGCCCGGCGAGGGCGCCGGCGTCCTGGTCCTCGAAAGCGCCACCCGTGCCGCCCGACGGGGTGCCCGCCCGCTGGCCCGGGTCCTCGCCTGCGCCAGCGCCGCCGACGCGTTCAGCGTCACCCAGCCGCATCCGGACGGCGCCGGCCTCGCCGCCACCATCCACGCCTGCCTGGCCCGCGCCGGACGGGCCGCCGACGAGGTCGACTGGGTGTGCGCGCACGGCACCGGCACGCGGGCCAACGACGGGGTGGAGGCGCGCGCGGTCGCCAAGGCGCTCGCCGGCCGGCGTCGCCCGGTGCTCTCGTCGGTGAAGGGCCAGCTCGGGCACGCCGAGGGCGGCGCGGCAGCGCTGGAAGCGGTGATCGCGGTGCGCGCCCTGACCGAGAACCTGGTACCCGGCAACGCCACGCTGATCGAGCCGGACCCGGAGTGCGGCGGCGTGGACCTGGTGCCGCCCGGCGGCCGGCGCACCACAGTGGACCTGGTGCTCAGCCAGGCGTACGGGTTCGGCGGTGCGGTGTGCACGATTCTCCTCGGCGGCATCCATGGTTAGCGCGACCGTGACCGGGCTGGGCCTGCGGCTCGCCGGCGTCGACGGCCCGGCCGGCCTCGCGCGGCGACTGGAGAGCCGGCACCCGCACAGCGGCCGGGTGGAGCCGAGAGTGCCGCATCAGGTGGCCGGCCGTGGCCTGGCCAACCTCCCACACGAGGTCCGCCTGGCGCTGGCGGCCGCCGCCCTCCCGACAATCCGCGCCGCCCTCCTGCAAGGAAGGGACCCTTATTATCGCTTTCTGCATAACAAGGGCCCCTTCCAAACATCGGAGACCACCGCGGTGGTGTGGGCTAGTTCTACCGCGGGACAGCCGGAGTACGCGCGGGTTTGCCATCAGGTGTCCACGCTGGAGCCGGGACTGGTCAGCCCGTCGCTCGGCCCGCTGTCGGCGTACAACATCCCGGCGGCCGTGGTGTCCATCCGCCTCGGCCTGGCCGGGCCGAACCTGACCCTCACCGGCGGCCCGGTCGCCGGCCTGTCCGCGGTCGTCGAGGCGGCCCGGCTCGTGGCCGACGGCGACGCCGCGGTCGCGCTCGCCGGCGCCTCGGCGGTCACGGGGGAGGTCGAGGGCGCCGCGTGCCTGGCCCTCGCGCCGGCGGGCAGCGGCGCCCGCCGGATCCGGGTGCGCCACCGCGGCGCCTTCGACCCGGCCGTGCTGTCCGCGGCCGACGGGCTGGTCGCCGCCGGCGCCCTGCCCGCGCACCCGCCCTGCCCGGTGTGGCGGGTCGAGCCGGCGCTCGGTGACTTCGGTGCCGCCAGCGGCCTGCTGGCCGCCGCCTGCGCCGTCGTCCTGTGTGGAAATCGGCGGTCGACGGTGCTGGCCGCCGCCGTCGAGCCCGACGGAAACACCGCTGTCGTGGAGGTCTCATCGTCGTGAACACCAATATCGTCCACCGCCTGCTGGCGCGCCCAGGAGACGCACCGGCCTATGTGGATGCCGAAGGCGCGGTGAGCTACGCGGAGCTGACCGCGCGGGTGCGGGCGTACGCCGCCCGGCTGTCCGACATCGGGTTCCGGCCCGGGTCCCGCGCGCTGATCGTGGCGGATGACGCGGTGCCCACCGTCGTCGCGATCCTGGCGGTGTGGTGGACGGGCGGCATCCCGGTGCCGGTCAGTCCGATGCTGACCGTGCCGGAGATCGAGTTCGTCGCCCGGGACTGTTACGCCGCGTTCCTGCACACCGACCGGCCGGCCGCCGCCCGTCTGCCGCGCACCGGCGCGTTCGACCTGCCGCGCGGGGACGAGACCTGGCTCGAGCCGTTCGGCGGGGTGCCGGCGGTGTCCAACCAGGACGATGGAGACGTCGTGCTGGTGCAGTACACGTCGGGCAGCACCGGGAAGCCGAAAGGCGTGCTGCACACCCGCGCCGGCGTCGACGCGGTGCTCGCCGGGTTCGGCCGGCTGCTGCACCTGCACCCCGGCGACACCGTGCTCTCCACGGCCAAGCTGTCGTTCGGGTACGGCTTCGGCAACTCGGTGCTCTTCCCGCTGGCCGCCGGGGCGCGCGCGATCCTGGCGGGCGGCGCACCCGATCCGTACTCCCTCTCCGCCGCCATCGCGGCCCACCGCCCGACGGTGCTCTTCTCGGTGCCCCGCATGTACGCGGCCCTGCTCGACCGCGACCCGGCCGCGCTCGGCGGCTCGCTGCGCCTGGCGGTGTCGGCCGGCGAGCACCTGCCCGCGCCGATCTGCGCGGAGTTCGCCCGCCGCTTCCGGGTGCCGCTCGTCAACGGCCTCGGCGCTACCGAGGTGCTGCACATCGTGGTGGCGACCCGGGGCACCCAGCCCGGTTCGACCGGCTCGGCGGTACCCGGGGTGCGGATCACCGTGCGGGACGACGACGGCGACGTCCTGCCCGACGGCGCCGACGGACGGCTGCACGTCGCCGGACCGTCGGTGGGCGCCGGCTACCTCGACCGTCCGGAGGCCACCGCGCGCACGTTCGCGGACGGTGGCGCGTACACCGGCGATATCGTGCGGCGCGGGCCCGGCGGCGTCATCGACTACGTCTGCCGGCGCGATGATCTGATCAATGTGGGCGGTTTCAAGGTGTCCCCATTGGAGATCGAGGCGGCGGTCCGCGACGTGGCCGGCGTGGCCCAGTGCGCGGTGGTGGGGTCGCGCGACGACCGCGGCCTGGAGCAGGCGGTCGCCTACCTGGTGCCCGCCCCGGGCGCGGAGCCCGACGTGGTGTGCGGCGCCGCCCGCCGCGCCTTCCGCACCCGCCTCCCCGCCCTCAAACGCCCCGCCGAGATCCAGCTAGTCGAAAGCCTCCCAGTAACATCAACCGGCAAACTAGCCCGCTACCAACTCCGCTAACCGCGCCACCGCCCCACTAGCCGTTGATCGAGGAAGAGTCGTGGCTATGAAGTCACGAAAAATGTCGACATGATAGCCACGAAACTTCCTCGATCAACGCGCCGGGGCTAGGAGAAGCGGCGGAGGCGCAGGCTGTTGGTCACTACGAAGACCGAGGAGAACGCCATCGCGGCGCCTGCCAGCATCGGGTTGAGCAGGCCGGCGGCGGCCAGCGGCAGGCCGGCCACGTTGTAGGCGAACGCCCAGAACAGGTTGCCCTTGATGGTGCGCAGCGTCCGCCGGGACAGCCGGATCGCGTCGGCCGCCGCCATGAGGTCGCCGCGGACCAGCGTCAGGTCGGCGGCCTCGATGGCCACGTCGGTGCCGGTGCCCATCGCCAGGCCCAGATCGGCCTGCGCGAGCGCCGCCGCGTCGTTGACGCCGTCGCCCACCATCGCGACCACTTTGCCCTCGGCCTGGAGCCGCTTGACCACGTCGACCTTGTCGGCGGGCAGTACCTCGGCGATCACGTCCGCGGCGTCGATGCCCACGTCAGCGGCGACCGACCGCGCCACGGTGGCGTTGTCTCCGGTCAGTAGCACCGGCCGGAGGCCGAGCCGGCGCAGCGCCGCGACCGCGTCGCGGCTGGTCGGCTTGACCACATCGGACACCACGAGCACGCCGTGCACCGCGCCGTCCCACGCGACCAGGACGGCGGTGCGACCCTCGGCCTCCGCGGCCGCCTGAGCTTCGGCGTACTCCGAAGGCAGCGTGTGGTCCGACAGCAGCGCCGCCCGACCCACGGTCACGGTGCGGCCGTCGACCTGGCCGGTGACGCCGAGCCCTTCGACGTTCGCGAAGCCGGTCACCGCCGGCAGTGGACCGACCCGCTCCGCCGCGCCGGCCGCGATGGCGCGCGCGATCGGGTGCTCGGAGGCGGCTTCCACCGCTCCGGCGAGTCGCAGCGCCTCGTCTGAGCCGATGACGTCCACAAGCGACATCCGCCCGGTGGTGACGGTGCCGGTCTTGTCCAGCACGATCGTGTCGACCCGCCGGGTCGACTCCAGCACCTCGGGCCCCTTGATGAGGATGCCGAGCTGCGCGCCCCGACCGGACCCCACCAGCAGCGCCGTCGGCGTCGCCAGGCCGAGGGCGCACGGGCAGGCGATGATGAGGACCGCCACAGCCGCCGTGAACGCGGCGGTCGCGCCGCCGCCGGTGCCCAGCCAGTACCCGAGGGTGCCGACGGCAAGCGCGATGACGATCGGCACGAACACGCCGGAGATGCGGTCGGCCAGGCGCTGCACGGCGGCCTTGCCGGACTGGGCCTCCTCGACGAGGCGGGCCATCTGCGCGAGCTGGGTGTCCGCACCGACCCGGGTCGCCCGCACGACCAGCCGGCCGCCCGCGTTGACTGTCGCGCCGACCACCGCGTCGCCGGGGCCGACCTCCACCGGCACCGACTCGCCGGTCAGCATGCTGGCGTCCACAGCGGACGATCCGTCGTGGACGACCCCGTCGGTGGCGACCTTCTCGCCCGGCCGGACGACGAAGAGGTCGCCGACCGCCAGTTGCTCGACCGGCACCCGGTGCTCCACGCCGTCGCGCAGCACCGCCACGTCCTTGGCGCCCAGCTCCAGCAGAGCCCGCAGGGCCGCGCCGGCCCGCCGCTTGGACCGGGCCTCGAAGTACCGGCCGGCGAGGATGAACAGCGTGACGCCGGCGGCCACCTCGAGGTAGATGCTGTCGGCGCCGTCGCCGCGCACGATGTCCAGCGAGAACGGGTGCCGCATGCCCGGCGCGCCGGCGTCGCCGAGGAACAGCGCCCACACCGACCAGCCGAACGCCGCGAGCGTGCCCATCGAGATCAGGGTGTCCATGGTGGCGGCGCCGTGCCGCAGGTTGGTCCAGGCGGCGCGGTGGAACGGCCAGCCACCGTACGCCACCACGGGGGCGGCGAGCGTCAGCGACAGCCACTGCCAGTGCGTGAACTGCCACGCCGACACCATGGCCAGCACGATCACCGGTACGCCGAGCGCCAGCGCGACCAGCAGCCGGGTGCGGGCGTCGTGGAGCTCGTCCTTGGCGGCGGGTGCTAGCGCCTCCGGCGTGGGGAGGGACGCCGTGTAGCCGGTCTTCTCCACGGTGGCGACCAGGTCATCCGGCGTGACCGCGCCCGCGTACGTGACGGTGGCCTTCTCGGTGGCGTAGTTGACCGTGGCGGTCACACCGTCGAGGCGGTTGAGCTTCTTCTCGATGCGGGCCGCGCAGGAGGCGCACGTCATCCCGCCGATGGCTAGCTCGATCCGGTTCACCGCGCTCCTCCCGTCAATCATGAGTATGTCCTGGTGTGCCGTGATCGTCCGGCGCCGCCGGTGGAATGACCGCGCCGCCCGCGACCACGGTGAACTCCGCCGTGCGGACCGTGCCGCCGTGCTGGAAGTCGAGGTAGAGCCGGTACGCCCCGGCGGACGGCACCTCCGCGTAGAAGGTGATCTCCGGGCCGGGCTTCGCGTTCGTCTCGTCGGGATGCACGTGCAGGTAGGCCAGGTCACCCGCGCGCAGCGCCACCAGGTGCCCGTACGCCCCGAGGTAGGGCTGCAGGTCGGTGACCGGCTGTCCGGCGCGGCTGACGGACAGGGTGAGCTTGCTGGTCCGGCCGGGCTCGAGCGTGCCGGCGAGGCCCACCGCGTACCCGTCGATGGTGGTCGTGGTGGCCGGTGCCGGCAGCGGGCGCGGCGCGAAGGCGCCGGGCACATGGACGTCGGTCCCCAACGTGATCCCCGCCCCGCCCGTCGGCGTGAAGTCCGCGAACGCCCGCCAGCTGCCGGGCTCGCCGAGCGGCGACGCGACCCGCCAGGTGCCGTCGGCGGCCATCTCCGGATGCACGTGCCGGAAGCCGGACAGGTCGCGGCGGGCGACGATGAGGTGCATCCGCTTGTCGTGCGCCACGTCGAAAGCGGTCACCGGTTTCCCGTTCGGTCCGGTGATCCGGAATCCGAACTGCCCGGCCGGCGCCGCCACGGTCTCCATGGTGTAACCCCGCTCCGAGACCTGGAGCCCGCCCGGCGCTGTGGGCGGCTCGGTGGCTGTCGTGCCGTGCTCCTCGGTGGCGTGTTCCCCGGCGGCGGGTGTGGGCGGGACGCCGGGGCCGGCCAGCCGGCCGGCCCCGTACGTCGCGCCGAACACCACGCCCAGCGCCAGCGCGAACGCGCCCAGCTTGGTGACGGCGTTCATGGTCTTCAGCCACCCACCAGTTCGTAGCCGGCCTCGTCCACCGCGGCCCGCACGGATGCCTCGTCGAGCGCCTCGGCGCTGGTCACCGTGACCTGGCCGGACCCGAGGTCGACCTGCACGTCGGAGACGCCGGGGAGGGCGCTCACCTCCGCGCTGACCGAGCTGACGCAGTGTCCGCAGGTCATGCCCTTCACGAGGTACGTCTGGGTGATCATGTCCGGTTGCTCCCTTTCCGTACGACGACAGGTACCCCACCGGGGTATCAGGACAGTAGCATACCCCCGGGGGGTGTGGCTATCCTGGAGGGCATGACGACACCCGCAACGCCGCCCGTCCGCGGCTACACCGCCAGCAAGGAGCAGCTGCTGACCCGGCTGCGTCGGGTGGAGGGGCAGGTCCGGGGGATCGAGCGGATGGTCGAGGATGACCGGTACTGCATCGACGTGCTGACCCAGATCTCCGCGATCCAGGCCGCGCTCGACAAGGTCGCCCTCGGCCTTCTCGACGGCCACGCCCGGCACTGCATGCACGAGGGTGCCGCCGACGGCCGCGCCGACGACATGGCCACCGAAATGATGGCCGCCGTCGGCCGCCTGATGAAACGCGGCTAGCTGTGCTGCCCATGATCAAGGCGTCCTTCATGTCGTCCTAACGACGTGAAGGACGCCTTGATCATGAGGTGTCGAGCTTTAGCCTTGCCTAAACGTTTAGGCAGGACTAACATGACTACATGGAGAAGCTCGATCTACTGAGGGTCATGGTCGACGAGGTGACCTGGTATATGCGGGAGCACAAGGTGACCCGCTCCGAGCTGGCCCAGTCGATGGGCGTCTCGCCAGGCCGCGTGAGCCAGATCCTCTCCGGAGACGAAAACCTGACGTTGCGCACGCTCGGGTCGGTGATCGACGCGTTGGGTGCCGACATTGAGGTCACGCTGCGTCCACGGGAGCCGAGGCTCGCCGGCTGAACACGACCGCCGGCCGATAGACCGGCAGGTTCCGGTAACCGGCCGTGTAGCCGGCGCTGATCAGCCGCTTGAGATCGCGCTCCGCGTCGTGCCGCAGGATGTTCGACAGGCGGCCCAAGTCATCCAGATAGCGCGCATAACGCGCGTCCCGCGTGGCCCGCGCCTCCTCCAACGCCGCCGCCACCTTCGGTTGCGCCACGCCGTTCTCAATGATCTGCACGATGCCCAACCGGGTCTCGATCCCGCTGAGCTGCGCGTGGATGCGGACCCGCCGCCGTTCCTCCGCGGAGAGCCGCTGCAACAGGTACTCGTGATAGGCGCGAGCCGCCATGTGCAGGTCGTCGACACTCCACTCGGGATCGACGCGCTCGTCGCACCATCTATCCCGGTCGTCGGCCATGCCCTCGTGCATCCGGGCCAGCAGCCGGGCGAGCCACAGTGTCGACGCGTCGCGCGCCACCGTGCGTCCACCGTCGTTGCCGCCGCCGTTGCGGATCTGCCCCAGCCACAGCCAGCTCGGGACGGCCACGCCTACCCCGAAGAACACGTGTGGCAGGCGACTCAGCACGATGACGCCGACGAACGCGACCGCGGTGGAGAGCGCGCTGGTGATGCCGATGACGGACAGCGCCCACCACCGGCTGCCCGGGCCGAACGGGCGGCCCTTGCCCTCACAACGCAGGAAGAGGAAGAGGGTCGCCGACGCGCACGCTAACGCGAACGTGACCCCCAGCCCCAGCATCTCGCCCGGCACGGTCGGCCCCTCTCGCCGCGCCTCTGTCGCTGCCTCACCCGAGCCGTTCGCGCGGCTCTTCCAGCAATCTACTGGCGTCACTGACCGCAGCCAACCCATTACCCCATGATCAAGGCGTCCCTCAAGTCGTTAGAGCGACTTGAGGG
>JBBEWH010000080.1:0-4523 GCA_037414955.1 Actinomycetes bacterium KLBMP 9797 | reverse complement strand
CCCCACTCACCACGCCCCCCCCCAAGTAGTTCTAACTACTGGCGGGACGCCTTGATCATGGAGTGGGTGAGGGAGGAGGTGGGGGTGGTCCGAGTGAGAAGATGTACGGCATGGCTGGCCGCATCCGAGACGAGGACATCGTGCTGGTCCGCGAGCGCACGGTGATCGCCGACGTGATCTCGGACCACGTCACGCTCAAACCAGCCGGTGGGGGCAACCTCAAGGGCCTCTGTCCATTCCACGACGAGCGAACCCCCTCATTTACCGTCTCACCGGCACGAAACGTGTTCTACTGCCACGGCTGCGGGGTTGGTGGCGACGCCATCAAATTCCTCTGCGACATCGAACATCTGCGGTTCACGGAGGCGGTCGAGCGGCTGGCCGCGCGGGCCGGCATCCAGCTCCGCTACATGGAGGCCGGTCCCGCGCCCGTCCGGCAGCAGCAAGGGCAGAAGCAGCGCCTGATCGCGGCGCACGCCGCGGCGCTGGAGTTCTATGCCGACCAGCTCGGCACCGTCGGCGCCCGCCCGGCCCGCGAGTTCCTCGCGCAGCGCGGTTTCGACAAAGCGGCCGCCGAGCGCTACGGCTGCGGGTTCGCCCCGGAAGGGTGGGACAACCTCGTCAAGCACCTGCGTCAGAAGAATTTCACGCCGCAGGAACTGATCACGGCCGGCCTCGCGCGCGAGGCCCGGTCAGGCTCGTTGATCGACCGGTTCCGTGGCCGGCTGCTCTGGCCGATCAAGGACCTGACCAGCGACGTCATCGGGTTCGGTGCGCGCAAGCTGTTCGATTCCGACGACGGCCCGAAATACCTGAACACCCCCGAAACGCCCCTCTACAAGAAGTCGCACGTGCTCTACGGCATCGACCTGGCCAAGCGCGAGATCGCCAAGCAGGGTCGGGTGGTCATCGTGGAGGGGTACACCGACGTGATGGCCTGCCACCTGGCCGACGTGCCGACGGCGGTGGCGACCTGCGGCACGTCGTTCGGCGGTGACCACATCGGCGTGCTGCGCCGGTTGCTGATGGACGCCGACGGCTTCGCGGGGGAGATCATCTTCACGTTCGACGGCGACGCGGCGGGGCAGAAGGCCGCGCTGCGGGCGTTCGAAGACGACCAGAAGTTCGTCGGGCGTACCTTCATCGCGGTCTCGCCCGACAACATGGACCCGTGCGAGCTGCGGCTCGCCAAGGGCGACCTCGCGGTGCGCGACCTGGTTGCGCGGCGCGAGCCGCTGGTCGACTTCGCGCTGCGCCAGGTGCTGTCCCGGCACGACCTGGACACGGTCGAGGGCCGGGTCGACGCGATGCGGCGCGCCGCGCCGCTGGTCGCGAAGCTCAAGGACCGGGAGAAGCGCCCCGAGTACGTCCGCAAGCTCGCCGGCGACCTGGGCATGGAGATCGAGCCGGTGCAGCGCGCGGTCGCGGCCGCGTTCGGACGCGCCGAGCCGCCGTCGGGCCGTCCGGCGTCGCGGCAGCCGGCGGCCGACAGCCCACAGGCGCACGTGGAGCGGGAGGCGCTGAAGCTGGCGCTCCAGACGCCGGTCCTGGCCGGGCCGATGTTCGACGCGCTGGCAGCCGACGTGTACCGGCATCCGGTGCACGCCGCGATCCGGCAGGCGATCGAGGAGGCGGGGGGCGCGGCGTCCGCGGTGGGCGGTGTGGTGTGGATCGAGCGGGTCCGCGACGCGTGCGCCGACCTGGCCGCGAAGGCGCTGGTCGGCGAGTTGGCGGTGGAGCCGTTGCGGATCGACGGCGAGCCCGACCCGCGCTACGTGTCGGTGACCCTGGCCCGGCTCCAGTTGATCGCGGTCGACGTGCGGGTCCGCGACCTGAAGTCCCGGGTGCAGCGGGTCAACCCGGTGTCCAACAAGGACGAGTATCTGGCGCTCGCCGGGGAACTCTTCTCGCTGGAGCAGCACGCGCGGGCGTTGAAGGAGCAGGCGGTCGGAGCGCTGTGATCTTTAGACGGAAGCCGAAGCTGTCGGTGGACCGGCGGCCGGCGCTGGACCGCGACGAGCGGATTCTCGCGTGGGCGGAGACCGGCGACGGGGTGCTCGTCGCGACGAACCGCGGGCTCTGGCTGCCGGGGCTGAAGCGGCTCGGCTGGCACGAGATCCACAAGGCGGTCTGGTCGGGGCGGGAGCTCACCGTCACGCCGGCGGCCGTGGTCGAGGAGCACGGCGGCTACGCGGTGGTGGCCGACCAGCCACTGTTGTCCTACCTGCTGCTGGCGCCCGGCGACCTGCCGCATCAGGTGCGCGCGCGGGTGACCCGCTCGGTGGCGTACACGGAACATCACCTGTTGCCCGGCGGCGGGGGAGTGCGGATCGTGGCGCGGCGGGTGAGCGGGGTCGACGGCCTGACCTGGACGGCGCGCTACGACGCCGGCTCGTCGCCGGACGATGCCGCGGTGGCCGACCTGGTCGCGGCGGCGCGCGCCGCCGCGGAGGTTTCCGCCCCATAACCGCTCAACCTTTCCCGGCCGGCTGGCGTCTTACCGTCCATGATTAGCCCTGGTCGAGGTCGTCCGATGGAGCGCGGATGACATCTGACGACGATTCGTTCCGGCAGTTCGTGACGCGGCAGTGGGAACCGCTGAGCCGCACCGCGTATCTGCTCACCCGTGATCGGGCGCTCGCCGAGGATCTGGTGCAGTCGGCGCTGGAGAAGACGCACCGGCACTGGCGGCGCATCGAGCGCACCGACTCGCCCGAGGTGTACACGCGGCGCATCATGATCAATACCGCGATCTCGTGGCGCCGGCGCCGGAAGTGGGCGGAGGTGCCGCTGCTGCCGAGCGATACGGGCGGCCAGGCCGACCCGTACGGGCAAGCGGAGAACCGGCATCTGCTGCTGCTGGCGATGCGCCGGCTGCCACCGCGTACGCAGGCCATCCTGGTCCTGCGCTACTTCGAGGACCTCAGCGAGGCGGACATCGCCCGGGTGCTCGGCTGCTCGCCGGGTTCGGTCAAGAGCCAGGCTTCCCGCGGCCTGGCTCGCCTCCGGGAGTACCTGCAACGGGAAGAAACCACCGATAGCGCCCGCACGACCCTGCTGGGAGGCCTGGCATGACTCACGATCTCGAACTGGCGTTGCGGGAGTCGTTCGCCAGCGACGCGGACAGCGTGACCGGTCCCGCCGATCCGTGGTCGTCCTTCAGCGGCCGCGAGGCCAGGCACCGCCGCAACCGGCGGGTCCGCGCCGTCGTGGTCGCCGGCGTGCTCGGCGCCGTCGTCGGCGTCCAGTCGAACCTGGTGCCGCTACCGGGTTGGGCGCCCGGCATCGCGGTCGCCGGGCGGTCCCCGCAGTTTCTCGACGTGCCGACCCGCGGCAGCCTGGCGGGCGACCTGGCCTGGCAGGCGGGGCTGCGGCAGCAGGCACCGGACCTCGCCGAGCGCGAGGGGCTGTGGAAGGTGACCGATCGGGAGGACATGCACATCATCTACGCCGGGGACATCCCCGGCCGGCGGCTGGCCGTCGCGCTTGTCAAGTTCCGGCTGGGCATCGTCACCAGCTGGAGCCAGATGTACTTCGACGGCCCGGTCGGCGCCGCTCCAGAGCAGATGGTGGAGGCAGGATACGAGGATGTAGATGTCCCGGTCCTCACCTGGTCGACCGGGGACGACGTCGACGGCGGTGCCGCGATCGCCATCGGGCCTCCCGGGGCGACGGTCTCGATCAGCGCCGGCTACGACTACACGCCGGCGGGGACGATCAAGCGTCGCGTGCTGAGCTCGGGACAGGATGGTGTGGCGACGGCGGTCCTGCCACCGACCCCACGCGATCCCGATCCGTACGCGGTGGTGACGGAGCGCGGCAAGGTGATCTTCGAGGGCAGCATGTCCACCGGATGGTCGACGACCCGCGACACCACTGCCGACGATGTCCCGACGGCGGCCGTCCTGGCGGAGGCTCAGAAGGGTGCTCAAGGCGAGCCTATCGACGCCGCGACGCTCGAGACCTTCGTGCGGAGCGGGCTGGACGACAGCCAGCTGTCCGCCCGTGAGGTGACGCTGCGGGTCTGGTGGTCCGGGCGCGTCAACGGTCAGGCTGCCGCCCTGTTCACGCTCCAGCCCAAGGGCGGCGGCGTCATCGCGTACGCCATGCATGGCGAGCCGACCGCTTGGCGTACCGACCTGCGGTTGCTCCTGCCGGCGGACGGCGCGGACCGCCGGCCGCTGGCCTGGCGGATGCGCGCGGAAGGCCGCGACAATCCGACGGACCAGGTCCACGTCGTCGCCCCGCGCGGCGCAGCGCGGGTCACGATCACGATCGGGGCGAACGCGCCGGTGCCGGTGTCGATCGACGCCTCCGGGCTCGGCACCGCCACCGTGCCGGCGAACCAGCCCGCGACGGTGACGGCGGTGGCCGCCGACGGTACGGCGATCGCGACCACGCCGGTGCCCCCGTTCGAGAAGGAGTCGGGTGGGCTGCCCGGCGCCACCCGCGGCACCCGGATCGTCGACTAGGCCCATGATCAAGGCGTGGCCCCCCATGGCAGAGCGGGATGGGGGTGGGCC
>JBBEWH010000079.1:0-78739 GCA_037414955.1 Actinomycetes bacterium KLBMP 9797 | reverse complement strand
TCGGCGACAGGCCCCATGCGCCCGGCGCCCCACACGGCGATATCGCGCCTTGCGGCACGCCTTGATCATGGGTTAGGCGGTGAAGATGTGGTCGCTGATCAAACGGGCGGCGCCGACGAGGCCGGCCTGATCGCCCATTTCGGACAGGGCGATCGGCATGTCGCCGGTCGCCAGCGGCGGCGACGACCGGTAGACGATGCCGCGGATCTCCGCGAGCAGCGCGTGGCCGATGCCGGCCACGCCGCCGCCGACCACGACCAGGCCAGGGTTGAAGAAGCTGACGAGGGCCGCGAGCACCTGACCGACGCGGCGCGCGCCGTCGCGGACCATGCCGATCGAGTACGGGTCACCGTCCGCGGCCGCCCGCGCCACGTCGACCGAGGTGACCGTGCCGGCCTCGGCGAGCCGATCGGCGAGGTGGGGGGAGCGGCCGGACTGGGCGGCGGCGCGCGCGTCCCGGGTGAGCGCCGCCCCGCCGAAGAAGGCTTCCAGGCAGCCGGTGTTGCCGCACACGCAGACCGGGCCGTGCGGATCGACGGAGGTGTGGCCGATGTCGCCGGCGCTGCCGGAGGCGCCCCGGTAGACGGCGCCGCCGACCACGATGCCGCAGCCGATGCCGGCACCGATCTTGACGAACAGGAAGTCGTCGAACGAGCGTGCGATGCCGGCGTGCAACTCGCCCAGCGCCATGAGGTTGACGTCGTTGTCGACGAGGACCGGGCAGCCCAGCTCGGTGGCCAGCGTCTCGCGCACCGGGAAGCGGTGCCAGCCGGGCATGAACGGCGGCGACACCGGTACCCCGTCGCGGAAGCTGACCGGGCCGGGTATCCCGACGCCGGCGCCGGTGAACCGGGTGCCGCCGGTCTCGGCGCGCAGCTTGTTGACCAGTTCGAGGGCCTGGGCGAGCACGATGGTCGGCCCGCGCCGCAGGTCGGTGTGTTCGGTGACCCGGGCGAGGAGCCGCATCTCGCCGTCCAGCACGGCCAGGTCGAGCGTGCTGGCGCCGATGTCGAGGCCGAGGAAGCGGGTGGTGGCGGCGATCTGGACGACGGACGAGCGGCGGCCGCCGCGGGAGGCGGCTGGGCCCACGGTGTCGACGAACCCGCGCGCGATGAGCCGGTCGATCTCGATCGCGAGCTTGGACCGGGAGAGTCCGACCGTGTCGACCAACTCGGCGCGGGAGGACGGCCCGCCGTCGCGGAGGAGGCGGAGCACCGCCGCCTGGTGCGGGTTGTCCGGCCACACGCCAACCATTTGGCCAAGATAGCCTAAAGTTCTTCAAGTCTGGCACAAACTTTGTTTTGTATCTGCAAAAGCTCGAAACTCGGTCGTAGTTGTCATACCTCATGGCTACGTTGCTCTGGTGGCTAGCGACGAACCACTCATCCATGCGCGCGGGCTGGTAAAACGGTTCGGCACGTTCACCGCGGTCGACGGCATCGACGTCGACGTCCAACGGGGCGAGGCGTTCGGGTTCCTCGGTCCCAACGGTGCCGGCAAGAGTTCCACCATGCGCATGGTCGGTTGCGTCTCCCCGCCCACCGATGGCACGCTGCGCATCCTCGGCATGGATCCGCGCCGCGACGGCTCCGCGATCCGGGCGCGGCTCGGGGTCTGCCCGCAGCTCGACAACCTTGATCCCGAGCTGACCGTGCGGGAAAACCTGACCACCTACGCGCGCTACTTCGGCATCCCGCGCCGGGTGGCCCGGCAGCGCGCCGCCGAGCTGCTCGACTTCGTGCAGCTCACGGAGCGGGCCGGCAGCAAGGTCGAGCCGCTGTCCGGCGGCATGAAGCGCCGGTTGACCATCGCCCGGGCCCTGGTCAACGAGCCCGAGATCGTCCTGCTCGACGAGCCCACCACCGGCCTCGACCCGCAGGCGCGCCACCTGGTGTGGGAGCGGATGTTCCGGCTCAAGCAGCAGGGCGTCACGCTCGTGCTCACCACCCACTACATGGACGAGGCGGAGCAGCTCTGCGACCGGCTCGTGGTGATGGACGGCGGCCGGATCGCGGCCGAGGGGTCGCCGCGCGAGCTCATCGGGCGATATTCCACCCGCGAGGTGGTCGAGTTGCGGTTCCTGGCCGACTCGCAGGACGACTTCGCCGGCAAGCTGACCGGCGTGGGAGAGCGGGTCGAGGTGCTGCCCGACCGCATCCTGGTCTACGTCGACGACGGCGACGCGGCGGTCGCGGTCGTGCACGAGCGGGGTCTCACGCCGGCCAGCGTGCTGGTGCGGCGCAGCTCGCTCGAGGACGTGTTCCTGCACCTCACCGGCCGCACGCTGGTGGACTGACGATGGTCGCGGTCTTCGAGTTCTACCTGGTGCTCTACCGCCGCACCTGGCGGGGCAGCGCGATCTCCTCGTTCGTGCTGCCGCTGCTCTCGGTGCTGGGTTTCGGCGTGGGCGTCGGGGCCTACGTGGAGGGCGGCGTGGAGGGCGTGCCCTACCTCGACTGGCTGGTCCCGGGCCTGATCGCCTCGACGGCGCTGCAGGTCGCGATGTTCGAGTCGACCTGGCCGGTGCTGGCCAGCTTCAACTGGGTGCGCACCTACGAGGGGCAGGCCGCCACGCCGGCCCGGCTCGACGACATCCTCGGCGGCAACCTGCTCTACGTGGTGTTCCGCGCGCTTACCGGCGTGTTCGCGTTTCTCGTGGTGGCGGCCGCGTTCGGGGTGCTGCATTCGCCGTGGGCGCTGGTCACGCCGGTGATCGCCGCGCTGCTCGCGTTCGCGGTGGCGGCGCCCACGTTCGCCTACAGCGCCTCCGTCGACAGCGACAGCTTCCTGGCGATCCTGCACCGGTTCGCCGTGATCCCGCTGTCGCTCTTCTCCGGCGTGTTCTTCCCGGTCGACCAGATGCCCGAGTTGCTGCGCTGGCTGGCGTACGTGTCGCCGCTGTGGCACGCCGTCGAGGTCACCCGCGCGGCCACGCTCGGCGTCGCACCCGACTGGTCGCCCGCTGGCCACGTGCTCTACCTGGGCGTCTGGGCGGTGGGCGGCTACCTGCTGGCCCGGGCGCGGTTCCGGAAGCGGCTGGTGATCTGAGGTGGTCAGTCTGACGCTCGCCGCCGGCCGGCGGTCGATGTCGGTGCTGGAGCGCAACGTCGCCGCGCTCCGCTCGGCGTACTGGATCGTGCTGCTGTCCGGCTTCGTCGAGCCGGTGTTCTACCTGCTGTCGATCGGCGTGGGCGTGGGTGGCCTGGTCGGTGACCTCACCCTGGCCGACGGCCGGGTGGTGGAGTACGCGGTGTTCGTCGCCCCGGCGATGCTGGCCTCGGCCGCGATGTCCGGCGCGCTGTCCGAAACGACCTTCAACTTCTTCGGCAAGATGAAGCACATGAAGCTGTACGACGGGGTGCTCGCCACCCCGGTACGGCCGTTCGAGCTCGCACTGGGCGAGCTGTGCTGGGCGATGGTGCGCGGCTCGCTGTATTCCGCGGCGTTCCTCGTCGTCATGGTCACCATGGACCTGACCACGCCGCTCCGGGCGCTGGCCGCCCTGCCAGCCGCCATCCTCGTGGGCTTCGCGTTCGGCGGGCTCGGCATGGCGCTGTCGTCGTTCATGCGCAGCTGGCAGGACTTCGACCTGATGGGCTCGGCCCAGTTCGCGCTCTTCCTGTTCTCCGGCACGTTCGTGCCGGCGGAGAGATACCCGGTGGTGCTGCGCTGGCTGGTGGAGGTCACCCCGCTCTATCGGGCGGTCGACCTGATCCGCGGCATCACCGCCGGCGCGGGCGGCCATCCGTGGCTCGATCTGGCCTACCTGATCGCGGTCGCCGTGCTCGGGCTGATGGTCGCCGCCCGCCGGGTCGGCAAGGTCCTGACGCCCTGAACAGATCTTTCGTTGGTTCTGACGAAAGTTTTGAGTCTCAGGGTCTATCTTTCGCCGAGTGTGGCCGCTAGCGTCTGCACTGACGTAACACGGCTGACACAGCCCGTCAGATACATGGCTGAGAATACCGACCGGGTGGCACCCCCGGACCTCGTTACCGATCCCTTAACTTTCTTCTCAGAGTCAACTCTTTCTCAGGCTCGCGCATCGGCGGCGCCGGCCGATACGAACGCATCCTCTGCTCGTCGACGACGGCGGTCCCACCACCGCCGGAGAAAGGTGGAGTGCCATGTCCGTTTCACCCTCTTCGCAGGGACGAAAACTCAACCGTCGCCGCGTTCTCGCCCTTTCCGCCGGTGCGGCGGCCGCGGTCGGCGCCGCCGGCCTGCCGGTCCTGCAGACCGCAGGCCCGGCCCTCGGCGACAAGAAGCTCACCGTCGAGCCGCTCATCCCCGAGCGGAACCGGGGCATCATCCTCTACGCCGTGCGGGACCGGATCGCGGCGGCGCCGGACGACAGCGGCGTGCCGTACGGGTTCGAGCGGGTGCTCGCCCGGCTGGCCGAGATCGGCTACAAGGAGATCGAGTTCGCCGGGTACAACCAGCACACCTCGATCCTCGGCCGGCAGATCACGCCCGCGGAGATCCGGAAGATCCTCGACGACAACGGGCTGGTCGCCAACGGCACGCACACGTCGATCAACGCCGCGACGTTCCAGCAGCAGCTCGACATCGCGGAAGAGCTGGGCATGAAGCACATCGGCACCGGCGCCGACCCGACCAACAGCGCCTACCAGTCCGACTGGGACGCCGCCGCCGACCTGTGGAACGAGCTGGGCCAGCAGGCCAAGGCGCGGGGGATCAAGCTCTACACCCACAACCACGACGCCGCCTACAGCTTCCTGCTCGACTCCGGGCCGCTGGACGCGAGCGGCCGGCCCACCACGTCGTCGGGCGTGCGCCGGCTGGAGTACTTCTTCACCAAGACCGACCCGAAGTACGTGTTCTTCGAGATGGATATCTACTGGGCGTACGTGGCGCGGTTCAAGCACCGGGTCTACACCAACTCGCGCGGCCAGCTGAAGACCGACCTCTTCGACCCGATCCTCACCGTCGCCAACCGCACCAAGCGGTTCCCGCTCTTCCACGCGAAGGACGGCGACAAGGCGCCGGAGCAGGCCAACGGGTACGTGATGACGCCGCTCGGCGAGGGTGACATCAACTTCCAGCAGTTCTTCGAGGTGATCGGCGAGTCCGAGTTCCACCACGCCAACTGGGAGCAGGACACCGCTCCCGGCGGCACGGCCAACCCGGGCCAGTCGATGAGCTTCGCCGCGCTCAGCTACCAGAACATGTCAGATCTCACGATCTATCGCAGATAGGCAGGCTTTCCGTGCGTACCGCCGAACCGTTGCACCTGCGGCTCCTGCGCATCCTCCGGGACCAGGGCACGGCCTCCCGGGCCGAGCTCGCCGACCGGCTGGAGATCCCGCGCCCGCGACTGCTCGCCGAGCTCGAGCGCCTCGTGGGGCTGGGCTATGTCGCGGAGGCCGGCATGGCCGCCTCGCGGGGTGGCCGTCGCTCCACACTTGTCGAACTCAGCGCGCACCTGCGGTTCGCCGCCGTCGACCTGGGCGCCAGCTCGGTCGACGTGGAGGTGAGCAACGGCCGGCTGGAGCCGATCGCCGCGTACACCGAGGCGGCCGACATCCGCAGCGGGCCGAAAGCGATCCTGCACCGGGTCAACGAGCTGCTCGTCAAGGCGAAAGTGGACGGTGTCTACGAGCGGCTGGACGCGGTCGGGATCGGCGTGCCGGGCCCGGTCAGCTTCCGCGACGGCGTCCCCGTGTCGCCGCCCATCATGCCGGGGTGGGACCGCTTCCCGGTCCGCGAGTTGCTGACCCGGGAGCACGGCTGCCCCGCGGTCGTCGACAACGACGTGAACATCATGGCGATCGGTGAGCGGCACGGCGGCGTGGCGCACTCGGTCGACGACTTCCTCTTCGTCAAGGTCGGCACCGGCATCGGGTGCGGCATCTACCTGTCCGGCGGCGTCTACCGGGGCACCGACGGGTGCGCCGGCGACATCGGCCACATCCAGGTCGACGCGCACGGTCCCATGTGTTCCTGCGGCAACGTCGGCTGCCTGGAAGCGGTGTTCAGCGGCGCGGCCCTCGCCAAGGACGCGCTGAGCGTGGCGCGGGCCGGCACGTCGCCGGCTCTCGCCGAGCGGCTGGCGGCGAACGGCACGCTCACCGCCCGCGACGTCGCCGAGGCGGCCGCCGAGGGCGACGTCACCTGCATACAGCTCATCCGCGACGGGGGTCGGCGGCTGGGCGGAGTACTGGCCGGCCTGGTCAGCTTCGCCAATCCGTCGATGATCGTGATCGGGGGAGGGCTCGCGCATCTCGGGCACATCCTGCTCGCCGAGATCCGCAGTGTGGTGTACCGCCGTTCGCTGCCCCTGGCGACGGGAAACCTGCCCGTGGTCCTATCCGAGCTGGGCCCGAGGGCCGGCGTCACCGGCGCCGCGGTCCTGGCCAGCGACGTCGCATTCGAGCAGGCGTCATGAGCGGCGCCGACCACCGCGCCGATCTTGCAGTTGCCAGGTCCCAAACCGGGCATTCTGGCATGACAAGTGCAAGATCGGCGGGGGAGGGGGAGGTGGTGTTGCGGCTCACGGATGTCGTCAAGACGTTTCCGGGGGTGCGGGCGCTCGACGGGGTTTCGCTGGAGGTGCGCGCGGGGGAGGTGCATTGCCTGCTGGGGCAGAACGGGGCTGGGAAGTCCACCCTCATCAAGGTGTTGGCGGGAGTGCATCGGGCGGATGGTGGGCGGGTCGAGTGGCTGGGTGAGGACTTTGCGCCGGCCAACCCGCAGGCCGCGATGCGGGCCGGGATCGCCACCATCTACCAGGAGCTTGACCTCGTCGACGAGCTTTCGGTCGCGGAGAACGCGTTTCTCGGGCACGAGCCGCGCCGGTTCGGCTTCGTCCGGCGGGGGCAGATCGTGCGGCAGACCCGGGAGATCCTCGGCCGCCTCGGGCACGGCGAGATCCCACCGCGCCGGCTGGTGCGCTCGCTGCCGGCGGCCGGCAAGCAGGTGGTCAGCATGGCTCGGGCGCTGTCCCACGACGCGCGCCTGATCATCATGGACGAGCCGAGCGCGGTGCTGGCCCACGACGAGGTGGCCAACCTCTTCCGGATCATCCGGGAGCTGACCTCGCACGGCATCGCGGTCATCTACATCTCGCACCGGCTCGAAGAGATCCGCGAGATCGGCGACCGGGTCACCGTGCTCAAGGACGGTCGCACCACGGCGGCCAACCTGCCGGCGCGCACCACGCCGACCCGCGAGCTGGTGAGCCGGATGACCGGGCGGACCATCGAGTACGTCTTCCCCGATCCGTCCACAGCGGAGCGTGGCGAGGAACTGCTCCGGGTTGACGGGCTGAGCCGGGCCGGCGAGTTCGCCGACGTGTCGCTGACCGTACACAGTGGTGAGATCGTGGGGATCGCGGGCCTGGTCGGGTCCGGACGGTCGGAGCTGCTGGAGACCATCTTCGGCGCCCGCCGGGCGGACGGCGGCGCGGTCACGATGGCCGGCCGCACGTTGCGGCCGGGCAGCGTACGGGCCGCGGTGCGCGCCGGGCTCGGCATGGCGCCGGAGGAGCGCAAGAGCCAGGCGCTGCTGCTCGGCGAGCCGATCTACCGCAACGTCACGCTGGCCACCTTCAGCGGATACGCCCGGGGCGGCTTCACCGACGCGGGGCGGGAGGTGGCGGAGGCGGAGCGGATCGCGGAGACGCTGGACCTGCGGCCGCGTGACGTGCGGCGGCCGGTGCGCACGCTCTCGGGCGGCAACCAGCAGAAGGTCGTGGTCGGACGGTGGCTGCTCGGGGGGACCCGGCTGTTGCTGCTGGACGAGCCGACCCGCGGCGTCGACGTCGGCGCGCGGGCCGAGCTGTACCAGGTGATCCGCGACTTGGCCGCCCGCGGCGTGGGCGTGCTGCTGGTCTCCAGCGAGGTGCCCGAGGTGCTGGGGCTGGCGGACCGGGTGCTGGTCATGCGGGAGGGCCGGGTGGTCCGCGAGGCGCCGGCCGGAGAACTCGACGAAGACACCGTGCTCGACCTCGTGATGTCGGGGTCCTTGCAGGCGGAGGAGGTCACGCTATGACTCAGACGGCCGCTCCACCGGCCCAGGAGGCCCCGGCGGAGAAGCGGAGCTGGTGGCGGGACGACGCCAGCGAGTCGGTGCGGCGCAACCTGGCCCTGGTCGGGGTGCTGGTCGCGCTCGTCGTCATCGGCATCATCACCCGGCCGGATCTCTACGGCGACTCCACCTGGGTGCGCAACAACGTCTTCACCATCCTGGAGCTGGCGTCGGTGGTCGGCGTGGTGACCGTCGGGATGACGTTCGTCATCATCGGCGGCGGCATCGACCTGTCGGTGGGCGCGATCGTCGCGCTGGCCGGGGTCTGGTGCACCACGGTGGCCACCCAGAGCTACGGTGCCGGCGGCATGATCTTCTGCGCGGTGGCGGTGGGCGTCGGCGTCGGGGTGGTCAACGGCATCCTCATCGCGTACGGGCGCCTGGTGGCCTTCATCGCGACGCTCGCGATGATGGTGGCCGCGCGCGGCCTCGCGGCCCAGATCTCCGACAAGCAGACCCAGGTGTCCACCAGCCGGTTCATCAACGACATCGCGGCCACCGACCTGCTCGGCATCCCGCTGCTGGTCTACATCCTGGCCGCGGTGGTCGCCGGTGGTTGGGTGCTGCTCAATCGCACCACGTTCGGCCGGCGCACGGTCGCGATCGGCGGCAACGTGGAGGCGGCCCGCCTCGCGGGCATCAACGTCCGGCGGCACACGCTCATGCTCTACGCGCTGTCCGGGCTGTGCTGCGGCATCGCGGCCATCATGCTCACCTCGCAGGCGAACTCGGCCCAGGCGGCCATGGCCAACCTGTACGAGCTGGACGCGATCGCCGCGGCGATCATCGGGGGCACACTGCTCAGCGGTGGCCGCGGCACGATCGTCGGCTCGCTGCTGGGCGTGCTGGTGTTCGCCACCATCACCAACCTGTTCGCCATCAACAACCTGTCCACCGAGGCCCAGAACATGGTCAAGGGCGGCATCATCGTCGCCGCCGTGCTGGTCCAGCAGGTCCAGTACAAGTCACTGTCCCAGTTCTTCCGAAGAACCTAGCGCGCATAGAAAGAACGGCGACCGTCCATATCAGACGGCCGCATGGTCCCTCGCATCCTCATTCCGGAGGTCGTCATGAACAAGCATGCGCCCGATCCGTCCCGGCGCCGGCTGCTGCTCGGCGGGGCCGCGCTCGGCGCCGTCACCGTGCTCACCGCGTGCACCAGCAACGAAAGCGACGACGGCGACAACGCACAGGTGAACACCGGCAACGCCGGTGCGAACGCCAGCCCGGGCCAGCGGGTCACCATCGGGTTCTCGGCGCCGGCCGCCGACCACGGCTGGATCGCCGCGATCACCAACAACGCCAAGGCGCAGGCCGGCACGTACTCCGATGTGGAGTTCAAGACCGTGGCGGCCGGGGCGGACGCGGCCGCGCAGCTGGCGGCGCTGCGGACGCTGATCGCCGAGAAGCCGAACGTGATCGTGCTGCTGCCGCACGACGGCAAGGAGCTGAACGCGTTCGGGTTGGAGGCCATGCAGGCCGGCATCCCGGTGGTCAACCTGGACCGCGCGTTCCCGGACCCGAAGGCGTACCGGCTGCAGATCAAGGGCGACAACTACGGCATGGGCGTGTCGGCGGCGAACTACATCGCCCAGCAGCTCAAGACGAAGGGCGTCAGCGCCCCGATCATCGGGGAGATCGCCGGCATCGACGCGCTGGAGCTGACCCAGGAACGGTCGAAGGGCTTCGCGGACACGCTCGCCCAGCACGGGTTCCGGGTGGCGAACCGGCGGGCCGCGGAGTTCACCGCGGACACCGGCCAGCGCGAGGCGACGCAGCTGCTGCAGGCGCTGCCCAAGATGGACGCGCTCTGGAACCACGACGACGACCAGGGCATCGGCGTCCTGGCGGCCATCACGCAGGCGAACCGGTCCGAGTTCTTCATGGTCGGCGGCGCCGGTTCCAAGGCGGCCATCGAGGCGATCCAGAAGGACGACAGCGTGCTGAAGGCGACCGTCACCTACAGCCCGTCGATGGCGTCGTCGGCGGTGGCGCTGGCTCGGCTGATCGGCCAGGGCCGGGGCATGTCCGATCTGGTGGAGCTGCAGGTGCCGAAGGAGATCGTGCTCGCATCCGAGACCATTACCAAGGACAACGCGAGCACCTACGTGAAGCTTGGATTCTGATATGGCTGGGGAACTTCGGGTCGGCATGGTCGGGTACGCGTTCATGGGCGCCGCGCATTCGCAGGCGTGGCGCACCGTGAACCGGGTGTACGACTTGCCCGTGCGCGCCCGCATGGTGGCGGTGTGCGGTCGCGACGAGTCCAAAGTGGCGGCGGCCGCGGCGCGGCTCGGCTGGGACGGGTACACCACGGATTGGCGGGAGCTGATCGCCCGGGACGACATCGACGTCGTCGATGTGTGCACGCCGGGCGACAGCCACGCCGAGATCGCGATGGCGGCGCTGGCGGCCGGTAAGCACGTGCTGTGCGAGAAGCCGCTCGCCAACACGGTGGCGGAAGCGCGCGAGATGGTCGCCGCGGCGGTCAAGGCGCAGGCGGCCGGCGTGCGCTCGATGTGCGGGTTCAACTACCGCCGGGTGCCCGCGGTCGCGGTGATGCGCCAGCTCGTCGAGGCCGGCCGGCTGGGCACGATCCGCCACGTCCGCGCCGTTTACCTGCAGGACTGGATCGTCGACCCGCAGTTCCCGCTGGTCTGGCGGTTGCAGCGGGACAAGGCCGGCTCGGGCGCGCTCGGTGACATCGGTGCGCACATCATCGACCTGACCCAGTACGTGACCGGCCAGCGCATCGCCGGCGTGACCGCGCTGACCGAGACGTTCGTCAAGGAGCGCCCGTTGCCGGCGGTGGCGGCCGGGTTGGCGGCCAAAGCCGACGGCGGCGGCACCGGACCGGTCACTGTGGACGACGCGGCGCTCTTCCTCGCGCGGCTGGAGGGCGGTGCGGTGGCCTCGTACGAGGCGACCCGGTTCGCGACCGGCCGCAAGAACGCGCTCCGCGTCGAGGTGAACGGCTCGCTCGGCTCGGTCGCGTTCGACTTCGAGCGGATGAACGAGCTGGAGTTCTACGACGCCACCGCGCCGGGGTCCGAGCAGGGCTTCACCCGCATCATGGTCACCGAGCCGGACCACCCGTACCTGTCGGCCTGGTGGCCACCCGGCCACCCCATCGGGTACGAGCACACGTTCACGCACGAGCTGCGCGACTTCCTGGCCGCGGTGGGCGAGGGCGTCGACCCGACGCCGTCCTTCGCCGACGCCTTGCAGGTGCAGCTGGTGCTCGACGCTGTGGCCCGTTCGGCGGAACGGGGTTCGGCGTGGACCGAGGTGGCTTCCGCGCTCGCTGACGCCACCGCCTGAACCACGAGTTCCTCGGGCCGCTCGCGAGGGACCGGCCGCGGTTGCGCCCCGCGGCCGGGAGGGTGGCCCCGAGGCGGCGGTCCGGCGCGCCCGGAACACCGGGCGCGCCGGGCGCGCCTGGCGCAGACAGTCCTTGGCGGTATGGCACTGCGCCACGGGTTCGGACCCCCCACGTTCCAGACCCCTGGAGGGTTAGATGGCTTCAAGAAGATGGCTCGCCGCGGTCGCGGCCGCCGTCCTGTCCCTACCGCTCGCGGCGGTGCCCGCGACCGCGGCGCCCGCGGTGCCGGCGCCGGACGAGGCGCCGGCCGTCCAGGAGAATGGCCCCGCGGCGCTGCGCTCGACCGCCCGGGCGCCCGAGACCTACCAGGTGCTGGTGTTCACCAAGACCGCCGGCCTCCGCCGCCAGTCCATTCCAGACGGTGTCAGCACGATCCGCGCCCTCGGCCGGGCCCACGGTTTCACGGTCACCGTGACGCAGGACGCCGGCGCGTTCACCGCCACGAACCTGGCGCAGTACCGGGCCGTCGTGTTCCTCAACACCACCGGCAACGTGTTCAACCCGGCCCAGGAGGCCATCTTCGAGGAGTACTTCCGGTCCGGTGGCGGCTGGGTCGGCGTTCACGCGGCGGCCGAGACCGAGCAGGACTGGACGTTCTATCGCAACGTGGTCGGTGCCGGTGTCGCCGGGGCGTCCGGTGTGGACCAGGCGACGGTGAAGGTGGCCGACCGGGCGCACCCGTCCACCGAGACGCTGCCGCGCGAGCTGCCGCTGACCGAGGAGTGGTACAACTACACCGCCAACGTGCGGGGCGCCTCGCACGTGCTGGCCACGGTGGACGAGAAGGGCTACGCGGGCGGCACCATGGGATTCGACCACCCGGTGGCCTGGTGCAAGGACTACCAGGGCGGCCGGTCGTGGTACACCGGGCTCGGGCACTCCATCGAGTCCTACCGGAACGCGAACTTCAAGGAGCACCTGCTCGGCGGCATCCAGTGGGCGGCCGGCGTGGTCGAGGGCGACTGCGGCGCCACCGTGCTCGGCAACTACGAGAAGGTGACCCTCAACGACGAGCCGGGCGAGCCGATGTCGCTCGCGGTGCTGCCGGACGGCCGGGTGCTGCACAACACCCGCAACGGCGAGATCCGGCTGTACGACCCGGACACCGGCGCCAGCCCGGTCATCACCACGATCCCGGTGTACTCGCACGACGAGGACGGCCTGCAGAGCATCGCGATCGACCCGGACTTCGCCACCAACAAATGGGTGTACGTCTATTACGCGCCGAAACTGAACACGCCGGTCGACAACCCCGCGACGCCCGGCAACGAGGGCGACGCGCCGGCCACCAGCACCGACCCGACCGTGTGGGACAAGTTCAAGGGACACAACCAGCTCTCCCGCTTCACGCTCGTGGAGGAGCCCACGCCGCACCTCGACCTGGCCAGCGAGCAGCAGATCATGCAGGTCGCGGCGGACCGGGGGATCTGCTGCCACGTGGCCGGCAAGGTGAAGTTCGACGGCAAGGGCCTGCTCTACCTGGTGACCGGCGACGACACCAACGCCGGCGGCTCGGACGGGTTCACGCCGATCAACGAGTCGCCGACCCAGGGGCCCGGTTACGACGCGCAGCGCTCTTCCGCCAACACCAACGACCTGCGCGGCAAGGTGCTGCGCATCAAGGTGAAGGAGAACGGCACGTACAGCACCCCGGCCGGAAACCTCTTCCCGGAGACCGAGGACCATGACGGCAAGACCCGTCCGGAGATCTTCCTGATGGGCCTGCGCAACCCGTTCCGGTTCGATGTGGACAGCCGGGGCTGGGTGTACCTCGCCGACTACTCACCCGACTCGCGGGTGCCCAACGCGACCCGCGGCCCGGAAGGCACCGGCCGGTGGTTCGCCACCAACAAGGCCGGCAACTACGGCTGGCCGTACTGCTACTCGCCGGCCCTGCCGTACATCGACTTCGACTTCGTCACCCGGACGTCGGGGGAACCGTTCAACTGCGGCGCACCGGTCAACAACTCGCCGCGCAACACCGGGCGGACCGTGCTGCCGGCGGTGCAGCAGCCCCAGTTCTGGTACACCTACAACGCGGTCACGCCGTGTCCCGGTACCTATCTGGCGAACCCACCGACCGCCTGCGACAACAAGTGGCCGGTCATGGGCACCGGGGGCGTCGGCCCGCACGGCGGCCCGCTCTACACCTACGACCCGGCCTCGCAGTCGGAGACGAAATTCCCGGAGTACTACCAGAACGCGGTGTTCTTCGGCGAGTTCACCCGGGACAAGATGTTCGTGATGCACACCAACGGCAGCGGCAAGCTGGTCGGGGTGGAGCAGTTCCTGCCCGGCTTCGTCTTCGACAACGTGATGGAGATGGAGTTCGGTCCGGACGGCAACCTCTACTTCCTGGAGTACGGCGACGGCTTCTTCCGCGCCAACCCGGACGCCCAGCTCGCCATGATCCGGTACGTGAAGGGCACCCGGTCGCCGGTGGCGAAGCTGACCGCCACGCCCACCAGCGGCCAGGCTCCGCTGACCGTGCGGTTCTCCAGCGAGGGCACGCACGACCCGGACCCGGGTGAGTCCATCTCGTTCGCCTGGGACTTCACCAGCGACGGCACCGTGGACTCGGCCGATCCCCACCCGACGTTCACCTACACCGCCAATGGCGTCTACACCGCGAAGCTGACGGTGACCGACTCCAGCGGCAAGACGGCGGTGCTGACCCGGGAGATCGTCGTGGGCAACACCGCGCCCAGCGTGACGGTGTCCGCGCCACTGAGTGGCACGTTCTTCAACTGGGGCGACACGATCCCGTTCACCATCGCGGTCAGCGACCCCGAAGACGGCGAGATCGACTGCACGCGGGTGAAGGTGTCGTTCGTGCTCGGGCACGACACGCACGGTCACGAGATGACCTCCACCACCGGCTGCTCGGGTACGCTGACCTCTCCGGCGGACGGCGGCGACCACGCCGGTGGTTACCTGTACGGCGGCATCAGCGCCTCGTACACCGACCTGGGTGCCAACGGACAGCCCGCGCTGACCACGGTCGGCCAGGCGGTCCTCCAGACGCCGCGGCAACAGGCCGAGTTCGCCCAGGTGCGGCAGGGCGTTTCGGCGGACGGCACCGGCGACGTCGGCGGCGGCTCGCACCTGAGCAGCGTCGACGCCGGCGACCACATCGCCTTCGACCCGATCAACCTCGGCGGGATCGGCGCCGTCACGCTCCGGTACGCGAGCGGCGGGACCGCGACGGCGGGCACGCCGCGCGCGGTGGTCGAGCTGCGGTCCGGCTCGCCGACCGGCCCGGTCGTGACGACCGCGACCCTGCCGGCCACCAGCGGGACGAACTCCTGGACGAGCCATCCGGTACCGGTCAGCGCGGCGGCCGGCACACAGCGGCTCTACCTGGTCTTCGCCGGGGCGCCGGGCGGGACGACGACCAACCTGATCAACCTCAACTGGGTCGAATTCGGAGCAGCCGCTCCGTAACCAGGCACGGGAGGCGAGGGCCCGCGCCTCCCGTCGCCCCGCCCGCCCGCCGGCCGGGTCCGCGACGACACTGGTGCCGCCGACTCCGGTGCCGCCGCGGAGGTGCCATCCCGCGCCAGCGGGCGGGCGGGGCCTTAATGCCGGTGAACGGTGCACACGTACCGAGATCCGAAGTTGGCATACGGAACGGGACGCAAGACTGATATCAATCAAGGGAGGTCAGGGGAGGCGTTATGGGCACAGGTGTTTGGCTAATCGGCGCGCGGGGTTCGGTCGCCGTGACGAGCGTGGTGGGTGCGGCGGCGATCCGTGCTGGCCTGGCCGAGCCGATCGGCTGCGTGACCGAGCTGCCGCAGCTGCGCGGTGCGGCCGTGCCGGCGCTGGGCGAGCTGGTGTTCGGTGGGCACGACGTCGCCGACCTGCCGCTCGCCAAGAAGGCCGAGGCGCTCGCGGCCGCCGGGGTGCTGCCGGCCCCGCTGGTCGGGGCGGTCGTCCGCGACCTGGCAGCCGTCGAGGCCGAGGTGCGCCCCGCGCCCGCCACCCCCCAGGAGATCGCCACCGACATCGCCGCCTTCCGCGACCGGCACGGCCTGGATCGGGTCGTCGTGGTCAACGTGGCGTCGACCGAGCCGGCGGCGGCCCCCCACCCAGCGCACGCCGACCTCGACGCGCTGACCCGGGCCCTGGCCGCCGGCCAGCCGGTGCTGCCGCCCAGCTCCAGCTACGCGTACGCGGCGTTCACCGCCGGCTGCCCCTACGTCGACTTCACCCCATCGACCGGCGCGCGGCTGCCCGCACTGGCCGCGCTGGCGCAGCGCGAGCGGGTGCCGTACGCGGGTCACGACGGCAAGACCGGCGAGACGCTCGTCAAGTCGGTGCTCGCGCCCATGTTCGCGATGCGGCACCTGCGGGTCCGCACGTGGTCCGGCACCAACCTGCTGGGCGGCGGCGACGGCGCCAACCTCGCCGACCCCGCGGCCAACGCCGCGAAGGCCAGCAGCAAGCAACGCGTCCTCTCCGAAACCCTCGGGTACGAGCCACAGGGCAACACCCGGATCGAGTACGTGGACGACATCGGTGACTTCAAGACCGCCTGGGATCTGGTCACGTTCTCCGGCTTCCTGGGCACCGCGATGCGGATGGAGTTCACCTGGCACGGCTGCGACTCGGCGCTCGCCGCGCCCCTCGTGCTCGACCTGGCGCGGTTGACGGCGGGCGCGCACCGCGCGGGTCGGGTCGGGCCGCTGCCGGAGCTGGCGTTCTTCTTCAAGGATCCACTGGGCACAGTCCCCCATGGACTCGCGGACCAGTGGGCCCTGTTGGCGTCATTCGTCCGAGGACTCGGCAATGCCTGACTGGCGAGCCCTGATTGACCTCGTGCGGGCGCCCGCCGCGCTGTCGGTACCCGGGGATGTGGTGGCGGGCGCGGCGGCCGCGGGCGTGCTCGGGCGCCGGACCCCCGGCCTGGCCGCGGCTTCCGTCTGTCTCTATTGGGCCGGCATGGCGGCGAACGACTGGGCCGACCGCCAGCTGGACGCGGTGGAGCGGCCGGAGCGGCCGATCCCCTCCGGACGGGTGTCGCCGGCGGCGGCGCTGAGTGTGGCGGCAGGGCTGACCGCCGCTGGTGTGGGGCTCGCGGCGCTGGCCGGCGGGCGGCGCGCGCTGGCGGTCGCGCTGCCACTGGCGGGCGCGGTGTGGGCGTACGACGTGGTGGCCAAGCCGACCCCGGCCGGCCCGGCCGCGATGGCCGCCTGCCGCGGGCTGGACGTGTTGCTGGGCGCGACGCCCGGCCAGGTGGTCCGCGCGGTGCCGGCCGCGCTTACCGTCGCCGCGCACACCTACACGGTGACCGCGCTGTCCCGCGGCGAGGTATCCGGTGTGGACCGTGCAGTGCCCGCCGCGACGCTCGCCGGCACGCTGGCGGTCGCCGTGGCCGCTGGACGCCGGAAGGCGTCCCTCACTGGCTACCGGGGCGTGGTGCCGGCCGCGCTGGCCGCCTGGTATGCCGCTCGGTACGGCGCCGCGCAGGCTCAGGCGACCGTGTCGCCGACCGCCGAGCTGGTGCGCGCCGCGGTCGGCGCCGGTATCACCGGGCTGCCGCCGCTACAGGGTGCGCTCGCGGCCCGCTCCGGGGCGCCGGTCGCCGGGATCGCGGTCGCGGCGGCCGCGCCGCTCGCCCGCCACCTCGCCCGAAAGGTGTCACCCACATGAGTCCGTTCCCCATGATCAAGGCGTCCCTGAAGTCGTTAGAGCTACTTGAAGGACGCCTTGATCTTCGTGTTGGGAGGGTTCGCGTATGACGCTACGGTTTGGGTACGGGACGAACGGGTTCGCCAACCACCGGCTGCCGGACGCGCTGCGTGTGATCGCCGACCTCGGGTATGACGGCGTGGCGCTGACCCTCGACCACGCCCACCTGGACCCGTTCGCGGACGACCTGGCCCGCCGCACCGCTGACGTGGCCGCGCTCCTCGACCGCCTCGGCCTGACGGTCATCATCGAGACCGGCGCGCGGTACCTGCTCGACCCGTGGCGCAAGCACGAGCCCACGCTGCTCGACGACGATCCCGCGCTGCGCCTGGAGTTCCTGCGCCGGGCCGTGCGGATCGGCTCCGACCTGGGCGCCGACGCGGTGTCCTTCTGGTCGGGCATCGGACCGCCGTCGTCCTGGGATCGGCTGGTGCGTGGTTGTGCGTCCATCGTGGACGTGGCGGCTTCGGCGGGGATGCCGCTCGGCTTCGAGCCGGAGCCCGGGATGCTGGTGGCCGACATCGCCGACTGGCGCCGATTGCGCGCCGACCTCGGCGCACCGCCCGGCTTCGGCATCACGCTCGACATCGGACACTGCCGGTGCCTGGAGCCGTTGCCGGTGCCCGATTGTGTGACCGTCGTGGCCGAGCACCTGGTCAACGTGCAGATCGACGACGGGCGGCGGGGGGTGCACGAGCACCTGGAGTTCGGTCATGGAGAGATCGACTTCCCGCCGGTGTTGCGGGCTTTGGACGAGGCCGGCTACCGAGGCCTGGTCGCGGTCGAGCTCCCCCGTCACTCGCACGCCGCCCCCACCGTCGCCGCGGAGTCCCTAGCCTTCCTCCGCGCCGCCGCTCCCCATGATCAAGGCGTCCCTGACGTTGTTAGAGCTACATGAAGGACGCCTTGATCATGGAGGGGAGCATGCTGGAGAGACTGCGCGCCGCGCTTCCGGAGAGCGCATGGCTGCGGGAGTCGGTGGCCCGGGTGTCGGCGGAGCCGGCGGCGATCGGGCGGCTGTTTCCGGCCGCGGGGCGGGAGTGTGGGCGCGGGCCGCTGTCCGGCGCGCCCGGTTGGACGGTCGACGAGGCGGCGCGCATCGTGCTGCTCGCCGCGCTCCCTGCGGAGCGGCTCGCCACCGAGATCCAGGACCTGTACCGGTACGGCGACGCCGCCGAGAAGCGCGCGATCCTCAAGGCGTTGCCCTTGCTGCCGATCGGCGACGCTGGCGTTCCCCTGCTGCGCGACGCGATCCGCACCAACGACACCCGGTTGCTGGCGGCGGCCCTCGGTCCGTACGCCGCGCACCTCGACGCCCCGGCCTGGCGGCAGGCAGTGCTCAAGTGCGTGTTCACCGGCGTCCCGCTGTCCGTCGTGGACGGTCTGGCGGAGCGGGCGGACGCCGAGCTGGCCACCATGCTCGCCGGGTACGCGGACGAGCGGCAGGCCGCCGGCCGCCTGGTGCCGGCCGACGCGCTGGCCCTCTTACAGAGTCTGAAGGAGGCTTGATGCGCATTTTCGACCCGCACATCCACATGACCTCGCGCACCACCGACGACTACGAGCGGATGGCCGCCGCCGGGGTGCGGGCACTCGTGGAGCCAGCGTTCTGGCTGGGCCAGCCGCGCACCAACCCCGGCTCGTTCGCCGACTACTTCGACTCGCTGGTCGGCTGGGAGCCGTTCCGGGCGAGCCAGTTCGGCATCCGCCACCACGCGACGATCGCGCTCAACCCGAAGGAGGCCAACGACCCGCGCTGCCGGGGGGTGCTCGACCTCATGCCGCGCTACCTCGCCAAGGACGGCGTGGTCGCGGTCGGCGAGATCGGGTACGACTCGATGACGCCCGAGGAGGACGAGGCGTTCGCCGCCCAACTGGCCCTGGCCGTCGAGCACGAGCTGCCCGCGCTGGTGCACACGCCGCACCGTGACAAGGCGCGCGGCACCGAGCGCAGCCTCGCCGTCGTGGCGGAGTCCGGCATCGACCCCGGCCACGTCCTGATCGACCACCTGAACGAGGTCACCGTCACACTGGTCCGGGACACCGACTGTTGGCTCGGCTTCTCCATCTACCCGGACACCAAGATGTCGCCGCCGCGCATGGTCGAGATCCTGCGCCAGCACGGTCTGGACCGGATGCTGGTGAACTCGGCCGCCGACTGGGGCCGCTCCGACCCGCTGCTGACCCGCGCCACCGGCGAGGCGATGCTGGCCGCGGGCTTCAGCGACGACGACGTCGACCGGGTGTTGTGGCGCAACCCCGTCGAGTTCTACGGACAGTCGAAGCGGCTGGACCTGTCTGATGTGGAGGACTCCGGAGCGACGTTCGAGGGGAACTCGATCCTGCGCGGAGGTTCGTGATGCACCTGAGCTACTGCACCAACGTGCATCCGGCCGAAGACCTCGACGGCATCGTCGCGCAGTTCGACGAGTACGCGGTGGCGATCCGCCGGCATCTCGACGCCGACGTGCTCGGGCTGGGCCTGTGGCTCGCCGCGCCGGTCGCCCGGGAGCTGGCCGCTGATCCCGCCGCGCGGCAGCGGCTTCGACGGGAGCTCGACAGCCGTGGGCTGGAAGTGGTCACGCTCAACGGCTTTCCCTATGAGGCCTTCCAGGCTCCGGTTGTCAAACACGCGGTCTACCATCCGGACTGGACCACCCGGGAGCGCTTGGACTACACGCTCGACCTGGCCCGGGTACTCGTCGATCTGCTGCCCGACCGCGCGGCGCGCGGCTCGATCTCCACGCTGCCGCTCGCCTGGCGTGCGCCGTGGTCCGCTGCTCGCTTCGCCGCCGCCGCGCGGCACGTCGACGAGCTGGCCGCCGGACTGGCCGACCTGGCGCGGTCGTCGGGGCGGCCCATCCGGGTCGGCTTCGAGCCGGAGCCGGGTTGCGTCGTGGAGACCACCACGCAGGCGGCGACCTTGCTGTCCGGAGTGGACACCGAGTGGCTGGGCATCTGCCTCGACTTGGCGCACCTGGCCTGCGCGTGGGAGGAGCCGGTCGCCGCGCTCGACCGGCTGCGCGCCGCGAACCTCCCGGTGGTCAAGGTGCAGGTGTCCGCCGCGCTGGAGGTTCTCGACCCGACCGTTCCCGCGGTACGCGAGTACGTCGAACCGCGCTTCCTGCACCAGACCCGCTCGGCGGCCGGACCGTCGGCCGACGATCTGGACGAGGCGCTGGCGCACCGCCTACCCGGCCCGTGGCGGGTGCACTACCACGTGCCGCTGCACGCCGCGCCGGCCGCGCCGCTCACGTCGACCGTGCCGGTGCTGCGGGCCGCCCTGCGCGAACTGGTGGCGCGGGACGCGTGCGACCACTTCGACGTGGAGACGTACACGTGGGGGGTGTTGCCGGCGGAGAGCCGGCCGCGCACCGCGGCCGACGTCGCCGCGGGTATCGCGGCCGAACTGGCGTTCGCCGAAAAGGAGCTCTCGACGGGAGTGCACACATGAGTCCTGTGGTGGTCATCGATGTCGTCGGCCTCACGCCCCGGCTGCTGGCGCACATGCCGCGCCTGCGGGCGGTGGCGGACGCGGGCTTCCAGGCCGAGCTCGGCACCGTCCTGCCCGCGGTCACCTGCACGGTGCAGTCCACATTCCTCACTGGCGTCCTACCGGCCGAGCACGGCATCGTCGGCAACGGGTGGTACTTCCGGGAGCTCGGCGAGGTGCTGCTCTGGCGCCAGCACAACGCGCTCGTCGGCGGTGAGAAGCTGTGGCACGCGGCTCGCAAGCAGCGGCCCGGCCTCACGGTGGCGAACATCTGCTGGTGGTACGCCATGGGCGCGGACGTCGACTGGACGGTCACGCCGCGCCCTATCTACTATGCGGACGGTCGCAAGGAACCGGACTGCTACACATACCCGCCGGAGCTGCACGACGAGCTGACCGCGGCGCTGGGGCCGTTCCCGCTGTTCACGTACTGGGGGCCGGGCGCCGGCCTGCCGTCGTCGCGGTGGATCTGCCAGGCGGCCACCCGGGTGATGGCGACACACAACCCCGACCTGACCCTGGTGTACGTGCCGCACCTGGACTACGACCTCCAGCGCTACGGGCCGGCGTCGCGCGAGGCCGTCGCTGCGGCGTCCAAGCTGGACGGTGTGCTCGCACCGCTGCTGGACGCCGCGTTCGCGCGGGACGCGACGGTGGTCGTGCTGTCCGAGTACGGCATCACGCCGGCCAGCCGGCCCGTCGACATCAACCGGGCGCTGCGCGCCGAGGGCCTCCTCCAGGTGTACACACAGGACGGCATGGAGTACCTGGATCCGTGGACCTCCCGGGCGTTCGCGGTCGCGGATCACCAGATCGCCCATGTCTACGTCCGGGACGCGGCCGACGTGCCCGCGGTGGCCAAGCTGTGCGCCGCGCTGCCGGGAGTCGCCGAGGTCCTCGACGCGGACGGCAAGGCGGCACACGGCCTGGACCATCCGCGCTCTGGTGAGCTGGTACTGGTGGCCGAGCCAGACGCCTGGTTCACCTACTACTACTGGCTCGACGACGCGGCCGCGCCGGACTTCGCCCGGCTGGTGGAGATTCACCGCAAGCCCGGGTACGACCCGGCGGAGCTGTTCTTCGACCCGGCGGCGCCCGGTGCGGCCAAGCGCCGGGCGGCGGTCGCGCTGGCCCGCAAGAAGCTCGGCATGCGGTATCTGATGAACGTGGTCGGGCTGGACGCCGGCGCTCGGGCGGTGCGCGGCTCACACGGCCGCCTCCCCGCGTCGGCGGAGGACGCCCCGGTCCTCCTCTGCTCCAACCCGTCGGCCGCCCGCGCGAGTTTCGCCGCCACCGACGTCAAACCCCTCCTCCTCAGCCTCCTCCTCCCATGATCAAGGCGTCCCTCAAGTCGTTATAGCTACTTGAGGGATGCCTTGATCTTGAGCGGTTTCATGACGCGGTGAGGCGGAGAAGGCGGGCGCGCACCGATTCGTCGTGGGGCGGGACGGCGGCGTAGCCGAGGCGTTGCAGTTCCCGGGCGGCGGTGTCCGGGCTGCGGCGGACGGCGGCGGAGAGCTGCGTGCGCCGGTACCGGTTCCGCGAGCGGTCGAGCACCGCTTTCCAGTCGGGCTTCGGCGTGACCAGCCCTTCGACGATGAGGCACTCGACCAGGTCCTCGATCGCCGGCCGGAGCCGCCGCCCGCCCACCGGCAGGTGCATCTTGGCGAGCCCGTCCTTGCGCCCCTGCCCCCGCCGGAACTGTTCCAGCCCTTCGTGTCGGGCGCACACCTGAATGTGCGCCTCGGCGTACCGATCCTTGCCACGCTCAAAGTCGTAGTGCAGCAGGATGTCATCCGCCTCGGCACCGAAGTAAACGCCGAAAAACGATCTATCGACGGTGAGGAACAATCCTTCGTCCTTATCGAGCATCAGATGACAGCTCACTTTGAGTGAGACACGGGCGGCCGCACCTGAGCGCATGCGCACCGGTTGCGACTCCCACTCGCTATCGAGTCGAGTCCCTACGATCGCCGTGTCGCCGCTGACCTTCGTCGTGACCTTCGCATGATCGCAGACCGTCTGGTTGAGCAGTTCCTGAAGCGTGGCGGCGAACCGGCGCGCCTCCCCGCCCAAATCCTTATTCTTTGGCACCGAACGCCACCCACGTCAACTGTGCGCTGTCGGAGCAGAAGTCCCGGCGTCGAGCCTGGTCGGCCAGTTCCTCATAGGTCAGGCCAAGCTTGGCGAGGGCTCGCTCCTTCGCTGCCTCGTACTCCTCGTCGGTGTAGTACTCGACACGGATGCCGTCGATTTCCTCGACAATCATCTTTCCTCCCAAGTGTGGTGAACAAGTCGCGTTCTACGTTAGGAGGCAATGATGGTTGGTGAAACGAACCCAACCGCTTGATTTTCCCCAATTCATTTGGCATTTCGCAAGTTATCTGGCTCCATGATCAAGGCGTCCTTCAAGTAGCTATAACGACTTGAGGGACGCCCTGATCATGGGGAGTGTCGAAGTGATGGGTGGGGATGTTTCGACAGTTGACCGTTGCCGGCTCATGGGGGTGTCCGTAGGGTGCCCGCATGGGTGCTCTGGGGAGGAACCGGCGGGTGGCGGTCGCCGTGCTGCCGGTCGTGGTGGCGGCCGCGGCCGTGTTCGGTGCGGCAGCGCCGGCGGCGGCCGCGGCGGCGCCGGCCATCGTGATCGAGAACGGCGTGACGCAGCCGGTGTTCGGGTACGCCGACGCGATCCGCGAGCGCCTCTTCGTCGACTCCACGTTCGACAGTGACCTCGACGGGCTGCGGGACATCATCGCGTTCGACGTGATCCGGCCGCGCGCCACCGAGTCGGGGCTCAAGGTGCCGGTCATCATGGACGCCAGCCCTTACTATTCCACGCTCTGCCGGGGCAACGACGGCGAGTGCAAGGTGGACGCGGACGGCGACGGCCTGCTGGAGAAGTGGCCGCTGTTCTACGACAACTACTTCGTGCCGCGCGGCTACGCCGTCATCCTGCTGGACATGGTGGGCACCAACAACTCCACCGGGTGTCCCACCACCAACGCCAACCAGGACAACCTCAGCGCGAAGCAGGCGGTCAACTGGTTGAACGGCCGGGCCACCGCGCGCGACGCGGCGGGGCAGATCGTGGTGGCGGACTGGCACAACGGTAAGAGCGGCATGATCGGCAAGTCGTACGACGGCTCGCTGGCGATGGCGACGGCGGTGACCGGCGTGCGCGGCCTGACCACGATCGTGCCGATCGGTGGTCCGTCGGAGTATTACGACTACACCCGCAGCAACGGCGTGGTGACCCGAGGAAACGACTATCCGTCGCTCCTGGCGAACGTGGTGACGAACCCCAACCGGCGCGACTACTGCAAGCCGGTGCGCGACACCCTCGCCGCGAACGACGGCGACGAACACGGCGACTATACGGCCTTCTGGAACGAGCGCAGCTACGTGAAGAAGGCCGGCAAGATCACTGCGAGCGTCTTCCTGGTGCACGGCCTCAACGACGACAATGTGCGGCCCGACCACTTCAGCAAGTTCTGGTATGAGCTGGCGACCCATGACGTGCCGCGCAAGCTCTGGTTGACGCAGACCGGCCACGTCGACCCGTTCGACTTCCGGCGCACCGCGTGGGTGTCCACATTGCATCGCTGGATGGATTACTGGTTGCACGGCGTACCCAATGGAATCATGGACGAGCCGCGCGTCGATGTGGAGCGTGCGGCCGACGTGTGGGCGGCGTACGCCGACTGGCCGGTGCCGGGCAGCACGGAGACCGAGGTGTGGTTGCGGCCGGACCGGCTCGGTCTCGTGCCGGCGGTCGATCCGGTGACGCAGACGTTCCAGGACAGCCCGACGCAGTCCCAGAACACGATGATCCTGAACCCGGAGGCGGCGCAGCCGAACCGTCTCGCGTATCTCTCCGCGCCGCTGACCGCGCCGGTCCACGTCTCCGGCACCCCGGTGGTGAAGTTGCGCGCGGCGGCCGACCAGACCGATACCAACCTCGGTGCGATCCTGGTCGACTACGGCACCGCCGAGCGGGTGCACCATCGCGCCAGCGGCGAAGGCATCATCACGCTGTCGACAGAAGACTGTTGGGGTGCGGACAGCGCCACCGACAATGCCTGTTACAGGCAGACCCAGAAGCGGGTGCACACCGCCGACCTGGAGCTGGTGACGAAGGGCATCATGGACGCGCAGAACCGCCTGTCGCTGCGCACACCCACGCCGCTGGTGCCGGGTGAGCGGGTGAACTTCGACTTCCCACTGCTGCCGGAGGACTATGTCTTCCAGCCCGGGCACCGTATCGGCGTCATCATCGTGGGCAGCTATCCGCAGTACTCCAGCCAGGTGGACCAGACCCGCGCGACCATCGAGGTGGCGTTGAAGAGCAGCCGCATCGTGCTGCCCATCGTCGGCGGCACGGCCGCCGCCCACGCCGCCGGCCTCTAGCCCATGATCAAGGCGTCCCTCATGTCGTTCTCACGACGTGAAGGACGCCTTGATCATGAGACGGGGGTGTCCCGCGCTGCCGCGAGGCCGCCGTGCACGATCGCGAGCGCGAGCGGCCGCACGGCCGCTGGCGTCACCGCCGCCGGGGGCCCGGTGACCAGCGCGAAGAGCGCCCCTCCGTACATCACGAGCATCGGCGGGATCGCGGCCGGCGGAATCCGTATCCCCAGCTCGGTGTGGTGTCCGCCGGTGAACGCGGCCATCGCCGCCATCAGCTCGTCGAGCGCCGCACCGAGCGCCGGTCGCCGCAGGCTCTCCAGGCGTAGCTCGAAAATCGCCAGGTACCGCGCGCGGTGCGGGCCCGCGGCCAGCATGAGTGAGGCCGCGATGAGCTCGATCGCGCGCTCGACGCCGTCCCGCCCAGGCGCATCCTCGCCGAGCGCGGCCGCAGCCATGTCGGCCTGGTGCTGCTCGACGACCCGGCGGGCGGTCGCCACCAGCAGAGCTTCTCGGCTGCGGAAGTAGTTCGACGCGGTCCCGGCCGGCAGCCCGGCCCGCCGGTCGACGGCCCGATGGGTGACGCCGTGCACCCCCGACTCCACGAGGAGGGCGATGGCGGCGTCCGCGAGCTGCGCCCGGCGCTGTTCGTTCGGTGGCGGCACCCGGTCAGCATATGGCACCATTCGTAGTACAACGATCGTAGTGAACGGAGTGGCCAGTGGACATCTTGATCGCCGGGGGCGGTGTCGGCGGGCTCGCCCTGGCCCGTGGACTCGCCGGCTCCGGGCACCGCGTCCGCGTTTTCGAACAGGCCACTGAGCTGCGGACCGGTTGCGCGGCTTTCACGATCTTCAGCAACGGAGCGGCCGCGCTGGCCGGGCTTGGCGCGCCCCTCGGCGGCTTCGGTGGCCGGCTCGACGCCCTGCGGTTCGACACGGCCGGCGGCCGCACGATGGTCACCGCCGACCTCACCGTCCTCGCCCGGCGCGCCGGCTTCCCGGTGACGTCGGTGCCCCGGTACGCGCTGATCGAGCACCTCGCGCAAGGCGTGCCGGTGGAGTTCGCGCGCGCGATCGTGGACGTCGAGGTCCGCCCCGACGGCGTGACCGCGATCGACGCCACCGGCGACCGCCATCGGGCCGATGTCGTGGTGGGCGCGGACGGGCACCGCTCCGCCGTACGCCGCGCGATCCTCGACCCGGCACCCGCCACCGAGAACGAGTGGACCACCTGGCAGGGCCTGTCGCCGGTGTTACCCGAACTCGCCAACGACACCACGGGCGTCTGCGTCGTAGGCCATGCCGGTCTGGTCGGTCTGCTGCCCTCGGGCGACGGGCTTCTCATGTGGTGGTTCGACGTCCACCAGCCGCTGGAAGGCTCGCCCGCCGCCGCCCTCGCCACGCGGTTCGCGGGATATGGCCCGCTCGTCGACCGACTACTGGAGAAGATCCGGGACGACGACCTGGAACCGTTCCGGCATGTGACACATCGCGTCCCGAACCAGTGGGGCCGTGGTGGAGCGACGCTGCTCGGCGACGCCGCGCACGCCTTCCCGCCCACCCAGGCGCAGGGCGCCAACCAGGCGCTTGAGGACGCATGGCTGCTCAGCCGCGCGCTGCGCGCCCACCCCGCTGACGCGCCGGCGGCCCTGCGGCGGTACGAGGCGCTGCGCGCCCGCCGCGTCCGCAAGGTCTCGCGGCGAGCCGCGAGCGAACGGACCAACAAGCCCTTTCCCACCTGGGTACGCGGTCTGGTCGGGATGATCCCGCCGGGCCTGATCGGCAGCGCCTACCTCGCGCAGCTGCGCGGCGTCAGCAGCGTTCTCCACGACGAGACGGTCTAAGACACGTGCCGGATTCGCTGGGCGCGCGCGTAGGGGTCGCGCCCCGGTCCGCGCGCCGGACTTCGCCGACCGCGGCGGCGTAGAGCGCGGAGACCCACGCGCTTGGGCAGCCCCCGCTCCGCGGCCAGGCGCGCCAGATCGTTCCACCGGCGCGCAGTCCACTCGTATCGCCGTTTCACCCGCTGGGCCGGTCGATGATGTGCGGCGAAACCTTCCGCCCGTGAGCAACCTTTTCCGGGCGCCCGACCACCTAGGTGCGTCGGTTC
Organism: Actinomycetes bacterium KLBMP 9797; assembly: GCA_037414955.1. GTDB lineage: Bacteria > Actinomycetota > Actinomycetes > Mycobacteriales > Micromonosporaceae > Phytohabitans. The sequence continues at coordinate 51,605 of JBBEWH010000079.1, read as the reverse complement.
AGGATCGTGCGTCATCATAGTGATCTTGTGAGTTGTCGAGTGGGAGGCCATGCCCTTGCGTGACGCCGCCTTCCACGCGTTCTTCGAACAGCACTACGCCGGGCTTTCCCGGCTCGCCTACCTGATGACCGGCGAGACGGCCGTCGCCGACGATCTGGCCGCCGACGCGCTCACCGAGGTCTGGCAGCACTGGGACCGGGTGACCGCGGCCGGGGACCCCGCCGCGTACGCCCGGGGGATCGTGGCGAACCTGACCCGTGGCTGGCTCCGCCGGCAAGGCCGCGCGCGGCGTGGCCTGCGGTTGCTCGGCCCGTCCGGTGGCGACGGGGGCCGCCCTCAGCCGGACGTGCCCGCCGTGCTGGACGTGCGCAGCGCGCTACGCCGGCTGCCGCATCGGCGCCGGGCGTGCGTGGTACTGCGGTACGCGTTCGATCTGTCCGAGCGGGATGTCGCGGAGATTCTCGGCATCTCGGTCGGTGCGGTGAAGAGCCAGACCTCGCGAGGCGCCCGCCAACTGGCCGACATGCTCCACGACGTGCGGTTGCCGGACCATTTCGACGGTTGGGAGGTGGCGCGGTGACCGATCACGAGCAGCCGCTGGAGGTCCTGCGCGCCGAGCTGCGCCGGGCGGCGGCAGCGCATGAGCCGGACCGGACGGCGATGCTCAACCGCATCGCGGCCAACCGCGGGTCGCGCCGTACCGGCCGGAGGCAGACGGTGTCCCTGGCCGCGGCGGCGGTTGCGGTGGCCGCGGTGCTGGGCGTCGGCGGGATCGCGAGCGCCCTGGTCGCCCACCACGCTCCGGATGCCGACCCGGCCGCCTCGGCGCCGGCGACCGCGCCGGTCACCAGCGGTGCGGCCGACTCCAGCCCGTCGGAATCGGCCACCAGCCGGCCGCCGGCCGGCCGGCCGCCCAATCCGGAGCCGTCCTCGTCGTCTTCGTCACCGTCGCCCCAACCGTCGGCGTCGAGGGTGCGCGGTCATCCCGGCGACACCCAGGTGGAGAAGGGCAACCTCTGGTCGGACGGCTCGATCGTCCCGGCCGGCACCGGCGTTTCGGAGAGCACGGTGACCCTCAAGGCTCAGGTGGACCTCACCGCGCTCGACCTGACGATCCGGGTGGCGCTGACCCCCGGACTCGCCGACCAGGGAACCACCCATGCCCTCACCAGCAGGGACATCATCGTCACCGTGGAACGCCGGTCCGACGCGCTGCTCTACCGCTTCGTGCTGCGTGAGGGCGTCAGGTTGCCGGCGGGGACGTATCAGTTCACCGCCCGCTACGGGTACGAGGGCCAGCGCCGCGACGCCGGCGACGACACGTACGAGGCGTACGCCGACGACGCGGACCGCAAGCGGCCGCACATCTACGGCAACTTCCACGCCACGACGCGGTAGTGTGCCGCGCGTCACACCCGAGCGTGGCAACCTCTCGCCCCGCCGCGGCCACTACAAGCGTCAGCTCACGGCCTGCGAGAGGAAACCATGAAAGGCGTCCACGAGTACCCGAAGAAGCGCACCAGCCGGAGGCGGAAGGTCGTCGTCGCGGCGGGTGTGGCCGTGCTGGTGGCCGGATTCGGCAGCCTGGCGGCGGTGTCCTTCGCGGACGCGAACCCGGCATCGTCCACCGGGTTCACCGACGACTTCGAGGACGGTGACACGGCCGGCTGGAGCAAGTCCGGCGGGTCCTGGTCGGTGGTGAGCGACGGCTCGAAGGTGCTCAAGCAGGCGAAGACCGGCGCGAGCCTCGCCCGGCAGTTCGCCGGCCGGACCGAATGGACCGACTACACCGTGCGGGCCGAGGTGAAGCCGCAGTCCGTGGCCGCCGGTGGCTACGCCGCGCTCGTGGCCCGGTCGACGAGCGCCACCAGCTTCTACCGCCTCGCCGTCACCGGCGCGAACACGATGCGGCTGGAGTCGGTCAAGTCCGGCACCGCCACCGTTCTGTGCGAGGCCGCACTGACCGTCAGCGCCGGCACCGCGTACACCCTTGGCCTGACCGTCGCCGGGAACCGGCTGTCGGCCTCCGTCAACGGTGCGACGGTCCTGTCCGCCACGGCGAGCACGTTCGCCCGCGGCCGCGTCGGCGTGCAGACCTACGACGCCACCGCTGCGTTCGACAACGTGGCTGTGGTCGTGGGCGCGCCCGGTACCCCGCCAGCCACCACCAGCCCCACCGTGCCGGTGAGCGCGAGCCCCACCGCCTCGGTGCGCCCGAGCCCGAGCCCCGGCGCCTCGGTGAGCCGGAGCGCGACGGCGTCGCCCAGCCCGGCCGGCGGTACGGGTCATACCGGCTTCGAGACCAAGCCGGTCGGCTTCGGCGCGGGCACCACCGGCGGCGCCGGTGGCAAGACCATCGCGATCACCTCGTTGAGCCAGCTGATCACCGAAGCGAAGTCGGACGGCCCGAAGATCCTCCAGCTCGCCACCGTGCTCAAGGGATCCGGCACCGACCAGGTGGTGGTCTCCTCGGACAAGACCATCGTCGGCGTCACCGCGAACGCCGGTCTCACCGGCGCGGGCATCGTCGTCAAGAGGGCCAGCAACGTCATCATCCGCAACCTGAAGATCTCGTTCGCGCTCGCCCCGGTCGACCTGATCTCCGTGCAGTACTCGGATCACGTCTGGATCGACCACAACGAGCTGTTCAACGACACCAGCCACGGCAAGGACTTCTACGACGGCATGCTCGACCTGACCCATGCCGCGGACCTCGTCACAGTGTCCTGGAACCACCTGCACGACCACTTCAAGGGCTCGCTGATCGGCCACAGCGACGACAACGCGGCCGAGGACACCGGCCACCTGCGGATCACCTACAGCCACAACTGGTTCGACAACGTCGCGGCCCGGCTGCCACGGGTCCGGTTCGGCACCGTGCACCTCTACAACAACCTCTTCACCGACGCGACGACCAGCGGCATCCACTGCCTGATGGACGCCCGATGCTTGGTGCAGAACAACGTCTTCGTCAACGTCAAATTGCCGGTGTGGACCACTCAGGACTCCGACCGGGACGGGTTCGCGGTCGCCACCGGCAACGACTTCGGCGGCCAGAAACCGGTCATCACCCAGACCGGCACATTCACCACGGCTCCGTACCCGGTCGCCCTCAACGCCACCGCGGCGGTCACCGCGCTGGTCAAGGCCGGCGCGGGTACCGGCAACCTGTAGCACCCCGTTCCCCATGATCAAGGCGTCCCTGTAGTCGTTAGAGCGACGTGAGGGACGCCTTGATCATGGGGTGGTCAGCCGGCGGCCGCGCGTTCCGCCGCGCTGCGCTCGACGCAGAATTCGTTGCCCTCCGGGTCGGCCAGCACCGCCCACCCCGTGCCGTCCGGGTGGCGATGGTCGGCCACCAGCGAGGCGCCGAGACCGAGCAGCCGCTCGATCTCCTCATCGCGGGTCCGGTCGGTGGGCTGCAGATCCAGGTGCACCCTGTTCTTCGCCACCTTGCCCTCCGGCACCCGCTGGAAGAGCATGCCGCCCTCGATGATGTCGGCGCCCGAGAGCAACGCACACTCGTCGTCTCCGGACTTGTTGTCGGGATGGTGGGGTAGCCCCGTCGCTTCCGACCAGAAGCTCGCCACCAGGTAGGGATCGGCACAGTCAAAGTCGATCCAGCGCACTCTCGCTGTCATAAAACCAATCTCGCATGCCGATCAAACGATTATTTCCCGCCGCTGCTACCTGGACAACCGGTGCCGGTCCACGCAATCATAGGGAACCACCGGACAGAAGATGGCATCGCGGCATCATGCCGTAGGGTGGCTCCGGTCGGCACGGGGTTCCAGCAGGGCAACAGTGCCCCACCTGCGGTGCGGGCGCGGGTGGCGAAGATCACGGCGCTGCCGTTGAACCCTGGAGATCGTCCGAACGGCGGATCCTATTCCGTTGAATACGGCGACATAAATTTCCTTTAAAGAAATCCGGGAAAGCTTAAATCCTTATTTGCTGCTTGACAGTCGCTTCGAGCTTCCTTTTAGGTAGGGACATTCGAATCTCAGCGCAGAGCACAGAAAAAGGGAACGCATGACCGGAAGACAGAAGCGGATCGTCGGCGTGGTCGCGACCTTGGTGCTGTTCGGCGGCATTGTCGCCGTCACCCAGGTGTCGTCCGCCGAAAGCAAGCGTGCGGCGGCTGGCTGCGTGGTGCCCCCTGGGGGTGCGGCTCCGAAGGGTCAGAGCGTCACCACTACCCAGCAGAACGGCCGCACCGTCCGCAACTACTGGGGTGATGGCCAGTACTGCCAGGGCACCACCGCGACCGCGCAGACCCTCGCGACGCAGACCATCGTCTGCCCGAGCGTGGCGGACAAGCTGGGCGAGGTGCCGGCCGTGGCGAAGGCCGAGGTCGACCGCAACCTGGCGTTGCTGGAGACGCAGATCGCCGAGGCGAATCAGCGGCTCGCGACGAGCCAGGGCGAGGGCGGGGCGAACTTCGTGCAGAACGCGATCCTGGGCCCGCTGGCGAGCAAGCGCGGCGCCGCGATCGACCGGATCGCGATCGCGATCGGCCGGGTCGCGCCCCGTCCGCAGAACCTGCAGGGGCTCGCCACCTGCACCGTCTCGGAAACCAACGCCGGCGGCAACAACGGTGGTGGCAACAACAACGGCGGTAACAACGGTGGCAACAACGGCGGGAACAACGGCGGCGGCCAGGCCCCGGGCCTGGACTTCGGTCCGGACGAGTGCGACGAGGGCAACGGCCTGCAGATCCACGACGGCTTCCAGAACGGCAACCGTTGCGTCGACACCCAGATGGGTGAGGTGGCCAGCGAGGGCAACAACCCGACCCTGCTGATCACCAGCGCCCCCAACAGCGTGCGGGTGAACCAGCCGTTCACGATCCGGGTCAGCACCCGGAACCTGATCCGCGACCGGTTCCTGCCGGCCGGCCAGGGTGGGTACTACGTGGACATGTCGATCCTGAACGCGCAGGGCCTGACCCGTGGGCACTTCCACACCGGGTGCCGGATCCTGAACAGCACGCAGGTGGCTCCGGACCCGGCGCCGGCGCCGGCGTTCTTCGTGGCGACCGAGGACGGCGGCGGTAGCGCGCAGCCGGACGTGATCGAGATCCGGGTGCCGGGCCTGCCACAGCGGGGCACGTTCCAATGTGCCTCGTGGGCTGGCGATGCCTCGCACCGGGCGCCGATGATGCAGCGGGCGAACCAGATCCCCGCGTTCGACTCGGTACGCGTCACCGTCCGATAGCGACAGAGCGATGAGGGCGGCCCGCACGAGGTGCGGGCCGCCCTCATTGTCAGGTCAGGCCTTGTCGACGCGGCATTGCCGCGTCATGGTCTTGGTGGGGTCGCTCTCGGAGGTCGCGGTCAGCTTGACGAATCCGGCGCCGGCCGCGTCGGCGGTCGCGCCGACCGAGACGTGCACCTTCGTCGTCTGGCCGAAGCGCGCAGTGGTGATCTCGTGCGGCAGCCAGGTCCGGTACCCCTTGCCGGCCACCGTCGCGGACAGCCGGTAGACGTCCGCCTTGACGTAGCGGCTGACGTCGGTGGGGTGCGGCACGTTGCCCATGCCCCCGAACTGGCCGGTGTTGGTCAGGTCGAACGTGCACGTCGCGCCCTTGCGGGTCGGCTTGCCGGCGGTCACCTCACCCGCACCGAGCTGGAGGCCGCGGGTCTGCGGGTCCGTGCTCCGGTCCAGCGGCCGGATCGCCACCGTGTACCGCAGGATGCCGTCGCCGCCGCGGGTCGCGTTCAGCACGTAGAAGTGCAGACCGTTCGCCTCGTCGACGTACTCGTAGTCGCTGCCCGAGTCGGTGCCGGAGTGGAACAGCGCGTCGGAGAGCTGGCGGTAGTCGCCCATGGTGATTTTCACCGGCGTGCCGTCCGGCCGCGCGTAGTCGACCATGTCGATGTCCTCCGGATGCGCGTCGACGACCCACACGAACGGCGGCGCGTCGGCGTTCTTCGTCTTGCTCAGCAGGACGCCACGGTCCGGGGTGAACGAGTCCGCGCCCATCCGGTCGACCACCTCGACCGTGTAGTTGTTGTAGTTACCGCCGTCGCACAACGGGTCGGTGGCGGTGCTGCACCCGGGAGAGCGGTCGCCGTCCATGGTGACGTTGACGCCGGCGAGACCCTCACCGGCGAACGCGGACCGCGCGGTCACGGTGGCGACCACCATGCCGGAAGTGGCCAGCGCCTCCCGGGATACCCGCAACACGTCGTCCGAAGCGACCAGGCCGATCTTCAGCTTGTCGCGCAGCATGTGCTGCGCGCCGAGCGACCCGCCCTGGGTGGCCGGGATCTGCCAGCGGGTGTGCGGGCCGCCGGGTCCGTTGAACGTGCCGCGGGAGAGCATCCCCCAGATTCCCGAATAGGCGCGGCGCACCGGTATGGCGTAGGGGTTGTTGTAGTTGTCGGCGATGCCGAGCAGGTGACTCAGCTCGTGGGCGTAGGTGGCCATGCCGGAACTCTCCGCCTGCGTGGACGAGTTGCCGCTCGCGTTGGGCCAGATGCTCGCCGCCGCCTGCCACGACGTCCACTCCACGTATCGGGTGCGGGACCAGTTGTTCATCGCCGGGTCGGGCGGGCCCCAGGCGTCCGGGACGTCCTCCTTGGCGTTGAACTTCATCATGCCGAACTCCTGCCAGGTCGACGACTCGTCCTGGCCGGCGCCGAGGTAGAAGATCTGCTCGTACTGGTCGATCACCGCCTGCCCCTCGGCGGCCCGCCAGGCGGCGAGCGCGTCGGTGCGGATATTCTTGTTGCAGGTCTCGCCGGTCGGGCACATGCCCGGGTTCATGTCGTTGGTGATTCCATAGTGGTAGGACTTGTTCGGCAGGGTGTACGGCCCGAAGCCGGTCAGCTCGACGCCATACCGGCCGCCGGAATCCTCCATCCAGTACTCGTGGATCGTGCGCCCGTGGTTGAGCTCACCCGGGGTGTTGAGGAAGTCGGTGTAGAACTGGGCGACCTGGTCGCGCGGAAGGTTCGCGGCGATCGGCTGGGGGTTGCCGAAGATGGTGGATCCCGCCGGCTGCGTCACCACGAACGGCTGGTCGGGATAGTCGACGAGCACCAGGGCGATCTTGAAGTTGCGCACCGACCCCGCCTGGGCGGGGTTGTTCCAGGTGCGGTTCGGCACCGCCCGGTAGTCGTCCCAGGTCATGTCGTCGGGGTTTTCCCAGTTCTGCGGGTCGACCGGCTGGAACGCGCCCGCGTAGCTGTCCGCCTCCGCCGGTGTTACCGCGATGGCGGCGGGCCCGATAAGGCCCACCGCCATCGTCGTCACGAGCATGGATTTTCGTAGCCGCATCGCAGCCACCTCTCTATGGGGGATTAGAGAATGAACCCCTGGGGGAAGGGGTCGTCGGGGTCGAGCAGATACTGCGCGGTGCCGGTGATCCAGGCCCGACCGGTGACCGTGGGCACGACCGCCGGGAGTCGGTCCACAGTAGTCGTGCCGATCAGCCGGCCGGTGAAGCGGGTGCCGAGCACCGACTCGTTCACGAACGGCACGTCCAGCGACAGCAGGCCACGCGCGTGCAGCTGCGCCATGCGCGCCGAGGTGCCGGTGCCGCACGGCGACCGGTCCACCCAGCCGGGGTGGATGACCACGGCGTTGCGGGCGTCGGCGCCGTCCCGGCCGGCCTCCACGACCTGCACGTGGCGGCAGTCGTCGATGCCGGGGTTCGTCGGGTGCACCGGCCGGGCCTGCTCGTTGATGGCGTCCATCACCCGCAGGCCGCGCCGGATCAGCTCCGGGACGGCCGCCGGCTCGACCGTCAGTCCCAACTCCTTGGCGTCCACGATGGCGTAGAAGTTACCGCCGAACGCCATGTCGAAGGAGACCGTGCCGAGGTCGCCCACCGACACGCTCTGGTCGGCGGCGAGCAGGAACGAGTCGACATTGCGGATGGTCACCGAGGTCGCCCGGCCGTCCGTCACCGCCACCGCGGCGGTGACCAGCCCGGCGGGCGTGTCCAGCCGGATCGTGGTGACCGGCTCGACGACCGGCACCATGCCGGTCTCGACGAGCACGGTGGCGACGCCGATCGTGCCGTGCCCGCACATCGGCAGGCAGCCGGACACCTCCACGAACAGCACGCCGAAGTCCGCGTCGGGACGGGTGGGCGGCTGGAGGATCGCGCCGGACATCGCGGAGTGTCCGCGCGGCTCCTGCATGAGCAGCTGGCGCAGCCCGTCGCGGTCGCGCTCGAAGAGCCGCTTGCGCTCGAACATGGTGGCGCCGGGCAACGTGCCCACGCCGCCGGTGACCACCCGGGTCGGCATCCCCTCGGTGTGCGAATCCACGGCATGCAGCACCAGGCGACTACGCATGATTCTCTCCCTCACGTTCGGCCAGCGTGGCCAGCGGCACCGGAAACGCGATCGGGCGGTGCGCGAACGTCGCCGGGTCCGGCGCGCGCCCGGTCTCCGCGGCGAGCAGATCAGACGCCGTGCGGCCGCACATCCGGCCCTGGCACCGGCCCATGCCGACCCGGGTCACCAGCTTCAGCGCCCGGACGTCGTCGATGCCGAACCGTTGGATCTCGGCGCGAGCCTGGCCGGCCGTCACCCGCTCGCAGCGGCACAGCACCGTGTCGTCGGTCAGCACGGGCGGCGGTGCCGGGTAGACGGCGTGCAGCGCGTCGGCGAACCGGCGCCGGCGGGCGCGAGCGCGGGCGGGCGACGCGCTCCCGGCAGCCAGCGCCTGGTCGTCGACCAGTCCGATGTGGTGGGCGGCGGCGAGCCCGGCGATCGTGCCTTCCGCCATGGCGAGCGCCGCGCCGCCCACGCCGGTCGCCTCGCCGGCCACCAGCACTCCAGGCACAGTGGACCGCTGCCGGCCGTCCACAGTGACCACGAGGTTGCCGTCGCGGGGGTCGGTGTGCGTGGCGCACCCGAGCGCGACGGCCAGCTCCACCGACGGCGTGAACCCGTGCCCCACGCAGAGCGCGTCCACCACGACGTCCCTGCCATGATCAGGGCGTCCTTCATGTAGTTCTGACGACTTGAAGGACGCCTTGATCATGGGAGCGAGAGTGACGCGGAGTCCGCCGCCGTCGGCGGGAGCGGCGGCGACGACGCGCTGGCCCTGCCACAGCGGAACGCGGCGGCTCAGGTAGCGCGCCGCCTCCAGCAGCCGGCCCGGCGACGCCGCGATCGCGCCGGGGTGGCGCAGCCAGCGCGACATGCGGGACGCCTCCACGACGGCGACCACCTCGGCGCCCACCCGGGCGAGACTGTCGGCGACGGCGAGCAGGAACGGCCCGGTGCCGGCGACCAGCACCCGCCGCCCGACCGGCACGCCGCGCCCCTTCGCCATGGCCTGGGCCCCGCCCGCCGTGATCACACCGGGCAGGTCCCAGCCGGGAAAGGGCGCCACCCGGTCGTACGCGCCGGGCGCCAGCACGACGGCGCGCGGCCGCAGCGTCCGGTCACCGGCCCGCAGCTCGGGACCCGGCCCGGCGTGCCACACCTCCTGGCCCTGCCAGAACGCGATCCGCGGGTGATCGGTGGCCCGCCGCAGCAGCGCCTTCCCATGATCAAGGCGTCCCTCACGTAGTCCTAACGACTTGAAGGACGCCTTGATCATGGAGGAGGGGGGCGCGGGGGTGGGGGAGTCGGGTTGGCGGAGGTACTGGCCACCGGGGCGGGCCGCCAGGTCCACGACGGTCACCGCGGCGCCGGCGTCGGCCGCGCTGAGCGCGGCGGCGAGTCCGGCCGGGCCGGCGCCCACCACGGCCACGTCCGCATCCTCCACACGGGACGGTGTGGGAGCGCCAGCCAGGCAGGTACGCGCGCCGTCCGGCCCGACGCAGTTGAAGCACACCCCGATGCCGCAGAACCAGTTCATGAGTGGGCCTCGAATCGCGCCGGGTCAAAGGGTTTGAGGTCAAGGTCGGCCGGCTCGCCGGCGATCACCTGCGCCACCAGGTGTCCGGTGGCCGGGGCGAGCCCGATGCCGGCACCCTCGTGCCCGTTCGCCTGCACCAGCCCGGGCACCCGCGGGTCGGGGCCGATGAGCGGCGCGTGATCCGGCGCGAACGGCCGGAACCCCCGGTAGACGCGCATGGCCCGCACGGCGGCGAGCGCCGGGAACAACTCCACCGCGCCGCGGGCCAGCGCGCGGACCGCGGCGTGGTTCAGGCCGCGGTCGAAGCCGACCAGCTCGCGGGTGGCACCGATCAGCACGGTACCGGCGGGCGTGCCCTCGACCACGGTGGACGTCTGGAGGTCGGCCGCGCCGGAGGCCACGTTGTCGAGGTAGTCGGCGGAGTACACCTTGTGCCGGATCAGGGCGCCGACCGGCTCGGTCACCAGCACGAACCCGCGGCGCGGGGCGACCGGCACCGGTGCGCCGGCCGACCCGGTGACCTCGCCGGCCCAGGCGCCGGCCGCGTTCACCACCCAGCTGGCGGCGATCGTCCCGCCTGGAGTGTCCACACCGGACACGCGTCCGTGCGCGTCGCGCTGGATCGCCGTGACGGGCACGCGAAGGCGTACCCGCGCTCCCAGGTCCCGGGCGGCGGCCAGCATGGCCGCGGCGGCCCGTGCCGGTTGCACCTGCATGTCCTGCGGGTAGTAGACGCCGCCGGCGACGTCCGGGGTGATGGCGGGCTCGCGCGCGCGTACCCCGGCGGCGTCCAGCTCCTCGGCGGTCACCCCGGCGTCGACCTGCGTCCGGGCGGTGCCGCGCAGCGCCGCGAGTCCGGACGCGCTGCGGGTGACGATGACGCCGCCCTTGGCCTCCAGCTCGATGTCGCCGTACCGGGCGGACAGCTCCGGGCCGAGGCGCTGCCAGAGCCGCAGGCTGAGCAGCGCGAGGTCCAACTCGGGGCCGGGAATCTTGTCGGAAACGAGGAGGTTGCCCTCGCCCGAGCCCGTCGTCCCGGCGACCAGGCCGCCGCGGTCCAGCACGACCACCGACAACCCGCGCCGGGCGCAGGCGAGCGCGCAGGCGGCGCCGACGATCCCGGCGCCGACCACCGCCACGTCAGCCCGCATGCTCGCACGCTAAGGGCTGGTCCGGCCGGCGGTCTTCCGACAGATGACCACTTGCGCTCCGGACTTGATCCGACAATGGTAGGAGTGTGGATGGGGAGCTCCAGCGCACCGTCGACGCGGTCGCCGCGCGGGTCGGCCGGCCGGCCCTCATCGAGGACCGCCGGCAACGCGTGGTGGTCTACAGCGAGCACACCGAGCCCATGGACGCGGTGCGGCGCGCGTCCATCCTCCGGCGGCACACCACGCCGGAGGTGATCGCGTGGTTTCGCGGCGCCGGCATCCTGGAGGCCCGCGATCCGGTGCGCACTCCGGCGTGCCCGGAGCTCGGCCTGCTGCCCCGGGTGTGCCTGCCGGTGCGCCACGACGACCTGCTGCTCGGCTTCGTGTGGTTCATCGACGCGGACGGCACGATGTCGGACGACGACATCCGCGCCGCCCGGGACACGATGTCCGACCTCTCACTCGCCCTCTACCGGGAGAACCTGCTCGGCGAGCTGATCTCCCAGCGGGAGACGGAGGCCGCCCGCGCGCTGCTGTCCGAGGCGCCGGCCTCCCGGGCGTACGCCGTGCGCGCCCTCCTCGAAGAGGGGCTGATCTGGGCCGACGGGCCCACCACGGCGCTGGTCGGGCACCTCGCGATGGCGGCCGGCGAAGCGCCCGACGAGATCACCCGGATGGCGGTGGAGCAGGCGCTGGTGCTCACCCGCCGCTGGCTCGGCCCCAAGGCGGCGCTGCACCTGCCACGCCATGACCATGGTGTGTTGCTGCTGTGCGGTGCGCGCGGTGCCGGCCGGCCGTCCGCCGAGACCGTCGCCGGCCATCTCGACGACGCGCTGCGCGCCGCCACCCGGGGACTGACCGCCGTCGCCGGCACCGCCGTGGGCATCGGCCAGCAATACCCGTCGCTCGTCGAGGGCGCCCGTTCGTACGCCGAGGCCCTCCACGCCAGCCGGGTGGCGTTCCGCCTGCCGGCGCTCGGCCGGGTGCTGGACTGGTCGCGCCTGGGCGTCTATCGCGTGCTGTCCAACGTGGATAGTGAGACGAGCGTCCACTCCGGTCTGGAAGTTTTGCTGCGCGACGAAGCCAACCAGGTGCTACTGGAGACCCTCGAGGCCTACCTCGACCTGGCGGGCAACGCGCACGCCACCGCCGAGCGGCTACGGCTGCACCGCACCACGCTCTACTATCGACTCCAGCGCGTCGAGCAACTCGCCGGCACCGACCTCAAAGACGGCAACGAGCGGCTCTGCCTGCACCTCGCGCTCAAGCTGGCCCGCCTCACCGGCGCCTGGGTGGGCGCTAGGTGAGAGCCGGCCGGCGGATCGGCACAGTGTCCACAGTGGCCGTCGGGATGATGATGGTGTCCGCGCTCCACGCCGGCGCCGGCCGCGGCGCGCGCACCGGCAGCCGCACCGATCGGCGGTTGCGGGCCGCTTCCCGGATCTCCGCCGCACGCACCCGCAGCGCGGCCTCCACCGCCTCCTCGTTGAGGCTGCGCCGGGCCGCCATCGCGGTCTCGGCGGCGTGCCACGCCGCGCGCTCCACTTCGGACACGATGGCGCAGGCGCGGCTCAGCCGGTCCCGGCGGATCAGGGCGAACCTGGTGTCCTGTACCAGCGGGTGCGCGTGCGGGTCCCAACCGTTGCGGTGGGCCAGGATGTCGCCGTACTCCGTCGCGGTCAGCTCGCCCCGGCGCAGTGCCTCCGTCGCCCGCCGCTCCAGGTGTCGCCGGCGGTCGGCCAGCTCGTCCGATGTGGAGGGTGTATTCGGTATCCGGAACGCCGCGGCCCGCTTGGCCCGGCGCGCGGCTTCCGTCGCCTCGTCGTAGGCGCGCCACGCCGCCTCCTGGGTGCGCAGCACGCCGGCCCAGGCGGCGCGCCGGCGCTCCGCCATCGCGGCGGCACGCTCGGCGGCGATGGCGACCTCCTCGGCGTACCGGCGCAGGTCGTCGCGTGGCGAAGTCCGGCGGCGCGCCGGCCGGACGGCGCGTTCCGCCGCCGTGCGCCGCTTCGCCTCCGCCCGGCGCTGCCGGGCCGCCGGCACGGAGATGACCAGGAACGGCACGGCCGCGGCGGCCATCAGGAGGAGCCACAGCGCGAGGGCGCCGCGGATGTCGGACAGGAAGATGTGTATGGCGGTGTTGAGGGGGTCCATGGATGTACCTCACCCAGCGTCGAGGGGTCGTTCGAGGGGTCGTTCGGGGAGGGAGGTGGCGCGCGTCAGGCGGCGTGCGGCGGCGCGCGGACGCCGGCGGTGGACCGGTCCGCGCCGCGCGGCGGGACGGCGGCCTCCGTCGCCGGTGTCGACGCGGCGGTGTCGGCGGCGGCCGGCTCGACCGGCGGCGCCGCGACGACCTCGGCACTGATCTCCGCGGCCGGGGCGGCACTGACGGTCGTGACCGCCGTGGCCTCGCGGGCGGGGGTCGCACCCTCGGTGATGGGCTGCCAGGACCAGGCGCCCACGACGATCGCCAGGACGGCGATGCCCCTCACCAGCCGCAACCACATGCGGAGCCCTCGTGGGCCTCGCGGGTCGGGTGCGGCGGCGAACATCCACCTACGTTATCGCGCCTGCCGGATTTCGCACGGCGCGACCCGCCGCACCGACGCGCGTCGATTCGACGCCCGCCATGATCAAGGCGTCCTTCACGTCCCGCCCGCCTCCCCAGTGCCACCTGCAACGACGTGAAGGACGCCTTGATCATGAGGAAGGAGGGGGAACCGGGGGAGGGTGGTGGACGTCTCATCGCCATGACCATCGCTCGCACCCTGCGCGCGGCCACCGCCGCGTCGCTACTCGCCCTGGCCGCGGCCTGTGCGCAGACTTCCGAGACCGGCGCGCCCGAGCAGGTGACCGGCGACCAGGCCGCCGCTGGCGCCGGCGCCGAAGCCGACGAGGTGGCGCTGCGTATCGAACACATCGGCGGGTTCGTCTCGCCCTCGATGATCGCTGGCCGGCTGCCCACCGCGACCGTGTACAGCGACGGCCGGGTGATCTCCGAGGGCCCGCAGACGATGCAGTATCCCGGCCCGGCGCTGCCCAACGTGCAGGTGGCGCGGATCACCGCGGCCGAGGTCGACGCGCTCGTGCAGCGCGCCATCGCGGCCGGGGTGGGGTCGGCCGGTGACCTCGGCCAGCCGGGGGTCGCCGACGCGCCCACCACCCGCCTCACCGTCCGTGGCGATGGCGGCGAGAAGACCACCGACGTCTACGCGCTCTCCGAGGGCGCGGGCGGCGCCGGCCTCACCGACGCCCAGAAGGCGGCGCGGCAGAAGCTGAGCGCCCTGGTCACCGAGGTGAGCGGCCTCTCCGCGAAGGCGACCAGCACCGAGCAGTACGAGCCGGCGGCGCTGGCCGTCTACGCCACTCCCTGGACCGTGTCCGATGTGACCATGGACAAGCAGCCCGAGGTGGCGTGGCCCGGTCCGGCGCTCCCCGGCACGACGGTCGGCGGAGCCGCGCTGAACATGGGCTGCGTGACGGTGACCGGTGACGCGACCGCGACCGTGCTGGCGGCCGCTGCCAAGGCGAACGCGGCCACCCCGTGGACGTCGGCCGGCAAGCGCTGGCACCTCACCGTCCGCCCGATCCTCCCCGACGAGCCCGCGGACTGCGCCACCCTGGCGAAGGAGTGATCCCATCATGATCAGGGCGTCCCTCATGCTGTCCTTACCGCATGAGGGACGCCCTGATCATGGAGTGCGGACCGGCCAGGGGTCGGGCCAGCCGAGCAGTTCGGCGAGGGCGGCGTTGTAGGGCACGAAGTAGGCGCGCAGCGCCTCACGGACCTGCCGCGGCGGCCCGCCCCACTCGACCCGGCGGGTGTGCTGCGCGAACCGGGGCGGCAGGAACGGCTCGAGGTCGAGGAAGCGCAGCACGTCGGCGTAGGTGCTGGCCGGGTCGGCGTAGAAGTCCTCGCTGCGGATCACCATGGTGCGAGCCCGGGGCACGTGCCGGAACCAGCGCTCCAACTGCTCCGCGTACCGGCCGCGCGCCGCGTACGAGTAGCGCCGCAGGACGGTGTGCGCGGCCCGGCTGTCCGGCCCGGCCCGCAGCGCCCACGCCAGCCGGTCGTGCTCGGCGGCCAGCGCGTCGCCGAACGAGAGCGGCTCCACCCCGTACGAGCGGGTGTGCAGGTAGTGCGAGTAGGCGCGCTCGACCGGGTCGCGCAGCAGCGCGATGAACTTGGCGTCCGGCAGGGTCGCCGCCACGCGTTCGGCCGCCCGCGGGTGGAAGAGGTAGTACGGGCTGGCTTCGAAGGTCTGCCGACCGGCCATGGGCGCCGGGAAGTGCCCGCGGTACCAGCGCTCGCCACGTCCATAGTGGATGCTGAAGTACTGGACCTCTTTGCGGCTGGCCGGGAATGCCTGGGGGTGGGCGGCGAGGTAGTTGAACAGCGACGTGGTGCCGCAGCGCTGGCCGCCGATGATGAGGAAGTCGGGCGGCGATCCGGGCGCCACGGCGCGGAGCCACGCCTGCGTACTGCGGACCGCGTTACGCGCGGTGTCCACCGCGGCCCGGCGGTTCACACCGACTTCCTCTCGAGGAGGGTGCGCACGACCATGGTGTCCTCCTTGGACAATCCGAGGAACAGCACCGTTCCGGCGTAGACGCTGGCGATCGCGACCAGCCCCGCGACGAGCTGGAGCACGCCGTCGGGCAGCAGCCCGCGCACGGCCAGCGCGGCGAGTAGCGCGGCGCCGCCGGCGAGCAGACCCTTGAGCATCCCGGTGCTGACCGGTAGGGCGCGCACCAGCATCCACACCTGCGCGACGCGGGCGACGTTGACCGCGATCAGCGAGACGCTCCACGCGACGGCGGCACCGACGATGCCGTACGCGGGAATGAGCCACAGGTTGAGCGCGACGTTCAGGACCAGCGTGGCGACGTTGTCGGCCATGTTCAGCCACACCTTGCCGGCCATGTTCAGCAGCGTCCCGCACGGTCCGGTGACAGCGTTCACGAGCTGCCCGACGGCGAGCACGACGGTCACGGCGGCGCCGTCGACGAAGTCACCGCCGAAGAGTGACAGCAGGTCGCCGGGGAACGCGAGGAGCGCGACGAACGCCGGCACCGACAGCCGCACCACCCATCCCGAGGCGGCGGCGTAGATCCGGCGTACCTCGTCGAGCCGGCCCTGGTGGTGCAGGCGCGCGAGGTAGGGCGCGAACGCCGCGTTGATGGGTGGCAGCACGAAGACCGCGACCGTGACCAGCCGGGTGGCCACGTTGTAGACGCCGATCTCGTCGTTGCCGAACGCGCCGAGCAGCAGCGTGTCGAGCCAGATGAGCGCGGTGGTGGCGAGCGACGACGCCCAGCTGACCGTGGAGAACCGGAAGAGCTCGCCCGGCTGGTAGGCGGGCGGGGCCGGCTCGACCGCGCGCATCAGCCGTAGCAGTGCCACCATGGCGAGCGCGGCCGCGGACCACGCCGCGACCACGACCGCCCACAACACGCCGGTGAGGCCGAGACCGGCCGCGAGCGCCAGCGCGCTGAGCGCCAGCCGAGCCACCGGCTCGTAGACCTGACCGACCATTGTGTACGCCCGCTGGGTCCGCCAGCCACGGGTGGCGGCCAGCGCGGCCTCGCACACCGTCGCGGCGGGCAGCGCGAGGGCCACCAGCCGGAAGCCGGTGGTGAGCGCGGGGTCGTGCAGGGCGCGGGCGAGCACGGGCGCGAGCGCGTAGAGCCCGGCACCGATCAGCCCGGCCGCCGCGGCGCTGACCCCGAGGCCGAGGCGCACCGTGCCGCGCACCCGGGCCGCGTCGCCGTCGGCGAGATGCACCGCGACGAACCGGGTCAGCCCCGCGCGGAAGCCGGAGAGCGAGAGCAGGTTGAGCAGCGCCAGCACCGCGTAGCACTGGGCGTACCGGCCGACGTCGACGCCGCCCAGCACCCGGGCGAGAAGCAGCATGACGGCGAACAGCGCCGCCTGGCCGCAGATCGCGCCGACGAGGTTTAGCCCGCCACCCCGGGCCATGCCCCGGATGTGCCGGTCGCCGGCGTCGAGCGTCGTACTCACGCGGGCGCGGGGACCACTGTGGACCGCCGGGACAACAGTTCCAGCACCACGGCGAGGAGCACGGCCAGCAGCAGCCCGGCGCCCGCGGCCGGCAGCGCGCTGGTCGCCAGCGCGCGTACCCGGGACACCTGGTTGACCTCGCCGACGCTGGTGACCTGAGCCGGGTCGGCGGCCTGTGCCTGCGCCCGAGCGCCCTGGAGGCCCTCGCGCGCCTTGGACAGCGCGCCGCTCGCGGCGTCCCGCTGCGCGATCAGCGCCTCGTAGTCGGGCAGCTTCGGGCCCAGCTCGTCGAGGCGCTTCTGCGCGGCCGTGATCGCGGACTCGGCGGCGTCCGCGCCGCGGCTGTTCCCGACCGCTTCCATGCTGAGCCGTTGCTGCTTCAGGTCGGCCAGCTCGGTCAGCGTGGCCTGGTAGAGCTTGTCGGGCTGGGAGACCTTGTTGGCCTTCTCCCAGTCGGCGATCGCCTTGGTGGCCGCGGTGACGTCGGCGCTGGCCGCCTCGACCTGCTCGGTGGCGATGTTCACCTGGGAGGAGAAGAGGAAGTCGAGCGCCCGCTTGGCCGTGGCGGCGAGCACCGGCTCCACCGTGGCGCGTTTCGTGGCGGTGTAGGTCAGGGTGAGCTGGCTGCTCGCGCCGACCTGGTCGACGGCGAGCCCGTCGCGCAGCGTGCCGGTGGCGACGCCGGTGTCGGCGGACACCTCGTCCAGCACGCGCGGTGACGTGGCCGCCGCCTTGAACGCCGCCACGAACTGGGCGGCGGCCTGGGTGCCGGTGTATTGCTGCGCGGCCGCGCCGCCGACCAGCGCTGGCGCGGCCACATAGGACGTCGCGGCGTATCGCTGCGGCGCCAGCAGGACCACCAGGCCGACCGCCACCGCGGCGACCAGCGGGATGCCCAGCAACACCCACAGCCGCCGCCGGAGGATCCGAAGGTAGTCGACGATCTCCACGCTCAGTGCTCCTCGAGAGGCCGGCCGTCTGCGACGACCGACGGGGTCAGGCCCCGCGCGACGGCGGAGGCCGCCGCGGCGAAAGCCACGAAGTACCACAGGGTGACCACATTGGAAATCACGTTGGAGGCCGCGCTCACGGCCACGAACGCCACCGCGCAGCCCGCGAACCCGACCGCCACCCCGCGGGCGAGGCCGCCGGGCGGCGCGCGGCGCAGTGCCCGCACCGCGGTGTGCAGGCACAGAAACAACATCGTCAGGTATGCCAGGAGACCCAGCACACCCGTTTCGACGTACGCGGCCAGGATGTCGTTGTGCGGGCGTTTCGCCTGCTCGGTCGTGCGCCGGGTCATGTCCGGGCCGATGCCGGTGACCGGGTTGTCGTCAGCCAGCGAGACGATCTCCGACCAATACGCCATCCGCCAGGCGAGCGTGTTGCCGTTGGGACCGCCACCGACCTCGCGCACGGCCGTGAGCTGCGCGAACCGGTCGCCCACGGCGGGCACCAGCGCGAGCGCCACGACCGCCGCCACGCAGAGCATGGCGAGCACGCGGACGCTGCGGTGCAGCAGACCCACCACCAGCAGACCCAGCGCGGCGCCGATGATGGCGCTGCGGGTGTTGGCCAGCGCCAGGAAACCGAGGGACAGCGCGAGCAGCACACCGAGACCCAGCCGGGCCCGGCGGCCCAGGAACCGGTAGATGCCGAAGCCGAAAATGACCAGGAACATCAGGTATCGGCCGAACGTGGTGGACTGGCTGAACGGCCCGCTGATCCGCACGAAGCCGTCCTTGACCTCGGACGGCGGCATGCCGTCCAGCGACGCCAGGATGGTGTATCCGAGCGTGAGCGCCAGCGAGACGTAGGCGGCCAGCAGGACCCGGCGGATCGCGTGGGTGTCCGG
This sequence comes from Actinomycetes bacterium KLBMP 9797, assembly GCA_037414955.1. Lineage (GTDB taxonomy): Bacteria > Actinomycetota > Actinomycetes > Mycobacteriales > Micromonosporaceae > Phytohabitans. Next base: position 32,749 of record JBBEWH010000079.1, on the reverse strand, counting down.
AAGAAGCTGCTCCAGCACCACGAACATGCTCACCACGGTGAGCACCCGCAGCACCTCGAGCGCGCTGCCCTTCGGCTGCGCCGAGCCGAGCGCGGCGACCGCGCCGGTCGCGCCGAGCAGGATCAGGCCGAAACCCAACGGCGACGTGTTCAGGCGGCCCTTGGCGCGATACTGCGCGGCCAGCCACAGCCCGGCGCTCAGCAGGAACAGCACACCGACGAGCGTGGATGGGTCAAGCAGGCGCGCGGAACCGCCGTCGCCGCCGGTGCCGGCGATCGGACCACTCAGTTTGAACAGGTCGAGGCACGGCCGGATCGCCAGCATCAGCAGCACGTAGGCGGCGAACCGGGTCATCGCCAGCACCGCGACGAGCACGCCCGCCGCCACCGCGAGGGGCAGCACCACGGCCAGCCGGCCGCCCCCGGCCGTCGCCAAGCCCGCAGCGACCGCGGTGGCGGCAGCGAGTAGCGCTGCGACCACGGTCAGCATCGTGCCGGCCGGTCGGATCCGACCCTCGGCGAATACGGTCAACGTCCTGCCTAGCTTTGTGTGATTCTCGGCCCGTCACGCGGTCGGGCCGCAGCCTCAAGCCCAGCCTTAAGGTCGGCTTAATCTAGCGCCCTTGGCCGGCCAGGTCGAGATACAGCTGTTCCAGCTCGCGGGCGGCGACATCCCAGCTGTACTCGTCGCGCACCCGCTCCGCGAGCGCCTGCGCGCCCGCCCGCTCGGCCGCGGGGTCGGCCAGCGCGCGACCGAGGGCGTGCAGCAGCTCATCCTCGTCGCCATCCCGGAACAGCCGCCGGCCCGGCGCGTCACTCGTCAACACCTCCACGTGCGGCGGGATGTCGCTCGCCACCACGGGCAGGCCATACGACGCGGCCTCCAGCAGCGTCAACGGCAGACCCTCGACCCGGGACGGCTGCACGAACACGGCCGCGTGCGAATACAGCTCCGCGAGCAGGTCGCCGTACGCGAAGTCGGTGAAAACCACGCGCGGGTCACCCGCCGCGGTCGCCTCCAGCTCCGCGACAAAATCATCGGTGTACGACGAACCACCCACCACAGCCAACCGATGGTCACCCGGCAGCCGGCGGAACGCGCGGATCAGCAGGTCGGCCGCCTTCTCCGGCACGAGTCGGCCGACGAGCAACGCGTATCGGCCGGGGGTGAGCCCGAAGCGCGAGACGATCTGGTCCGGCGGCAGCACGCGCGGCGGGTTCACGCCGTTCGGCTGGTAACGGGTCAACCGGCCGAACTCGGCGACGTAGTGCGCGGCCAGCCCGCGCGACACCGCCACCCGGGCGTCCGGCACGCGGCCACTCAACCAGTACGCCGTGCCGAGCACCGCCTTGGCCGCGCGACTCCACTTGGCGCGCTGGTTGTCGAGCCCGTGCACGGTCTGTACGACCTTGGCCCGGGAAAGGTACCGGGGCAGCGGCGCGACCAGCCCAGGGCCGAGACCGTGGTAATGCACGACGTCGTGCCGGGCCCGCACAGCGGCGACGGTGGAGGCAGCACTGTGCACGATCGCGTCGAGATGCTTGCTGGCGACCGTGCGGATCGGGCGCAGGTGCACGCCCCGATACATCGGCTCTGATACCTCACCGTAACTGTCTCGACAGTAGACAGTCACGTGGTGGCCGTATCCCGCGAGCCGGCTGGCCACCTCTTCGACGTGCCGCTCCACCCCGCCATAGGTAGCGGGCATGCCTTTCTGCCCGATCATCGCGATCCGCAGCGGCCGCCAACCGGTTCTGGTCGCGGACCGCTGTCGCGGGATGACAAGCGAAGCTTTTCGACCGAAGTCGTCAAGTTTCGCGGTGCTCTGCTCCTGCGCGACCATGATTCCTCCCCGGCGGGACACTAGATCACCTACGCGCGGTAACACCAGACCTCGATATGTAAATCTTCGGGAGCAATGCACCCCACGTCCTCGGGGCGCCCCGCCGCGCCGCGCCGATCAAGGCCCTGCCCGCCGATCAAGGGCTCCGGCACACGGTTTGATCTCGGATCCACGTGCCCGAGCCCTTGATCGGCGTGGTTCTCCTTGATCGACGCAGCGCGGCAGGCCCCGCTTCAACGGACGGCATTGAGTTCTGACTACTTGAAGGACGCCCTGATCATGGAGGCGGATCTATGTTCGTGGGCGGCGGGCCATGTAGAGGAGCCAGGCGAGGCCGGCGACGATGGTGAGCAGCCAGGTGGACAGCACGCCGACCACGACCTTCATATGCGGTCCGAGGCCCGTGGGCGGGTGGCCGGCGCGGGTCGTGCCGCTCGCCAGCACTTGGTCGGCTACGTCGATCGACTGGGTCTGGTCGGCGTACGTGGCGATGAGCACCCGGGGTGGCGCCGCCGGAAGGAGGGCGGCGACGTCGACTTTGCGGACCCAGTCGTATGAGGTGATGCCGGTGCTGCTGATCGTGCCGGCGTTGGTGCCGAAGTCCACTGCGGACGCTTCGTCGTTGGGGTGGTAGCGCGCCACGACCGGCTCGTCGGACGGCGTCCAGCCGAGCAGCCGCATCGCGACCAGGCCGGGCTGCTCCCGGCGGCGCCGGTGGGCCGGTCTCCGCGCCGGTGATTGGATCCACCAGGAGTAGCCGCCAGCGCGACGGGTACGCCTCGCCGGGGCAGCAGGCGCGCCGGCTGACCAGCGCGATCCGGCGCCCGTCCGGCGTCCAGGCGCCCTTGCCGGCGAGGCGGGCGTCGGCCGGTACCCGGAACTGGCTGCGCACGGCGCCGGTGAGGTCCGCGACCGTGACAGTGTTTCCGGACTGGAAGGCGAGCGTGCGCCCGTCGGGCGCGAAGGCGACGGTGAAGCCGTCGACCACGTTGCCGGGATCCAAGTCCGCGATGGTGACCTGCTGGTCCACGTCCACATTGATTAGCCGAAGCGTCGCGCGGCTGACGGTATTCCACTCCTCGATATCGTCGGTTTGACTATTCCGCGTGGTGTACGCGATGACGGCGAGTTGGTCGCCGCGCGGTGACCAGGCCGCGGGTGTCACCGTCTCGTCCGCTCCCTGGGGCAGCTGTCCGCGCTGGCCGTCGTCGAGGGTGACGAGCTGGCCGGGCAGCGCGACCTTTGTGCCGTCCGGCGAGAGGAGCGTCTGCTCGCCGGCGGCGCCGATGCCCACGTCGGAGATCAACCGGTAGTCGTCGGAGGCGGCGCCCACCACGGCCAGCCGGCCGAGCGTGCCGTCGTACCACCAGTAGGCGGCACCGAATATCACCGACGCTCGCTCGATGGGCTCCATTCGACCGAGGCCGTGCCCCACAGTGGACGGCCGATCCGGTCCGGCATCGCCGGGTTGGCGGACTGTGCCGCCGCAGGTGCGGCGGCCAGCGCGATCACCGATACAAGCCCGAGAGCGACGCCCCCGCGCCATACGCCAGCCAGTCGCATCGCCGCATCATCGCAGAGCGGCGCGCTCCGCTACCACCCCGCGGCGACCTGCTCCAGCTCATCGTCGTAGTAGGCCAAACCGTGGTCCGGCGGCACCTCGTTGATCGACCACGAGGTGTATCCGGTCGCGGCGGCGGGCAGCTCCACAAAGCCGGCTCCATACGTGAGCGCCATGTCCAAGGTCTGGTTCCAGGTCGCGGCGGGACAAGGTGACTGAGCCGCACACACCTTCTCGGCGGTGGCGGTCTGATAGCCGATCGGCCCGCCCTTCGCAGCGATGTACGCGTACATGTCGTAATAAGTGGCCGGGCGGTCCGGGTCGAGCGAGTTGTTGCCCAGCACGCATCGCTCCCCGAGCGACTGTCGGCAGTAGTCGATCATTTGCTTCGTGAAGGCGGTGTCGACCGAGGTCGTCCAGGTCCCCTCGTGAATCCGCTGGTAAGGGTTGAAGGCGAGATACGACCGGGTGCGCTGCCACACCTGATGGGCGTCGATCTCGTCGCGGTGACACTCGTCGTCCGCCGCGCCCGTGTAGTTGGCGGCCTGCAAGCCGGGCTGATTGAGCAGGAGATGGTTGGTCTGCCGGATGTACGGCTCGGTGAACTCGGTCGTGCAGCGGGCGATCACGACGTCCAGCAGTTGAGGGTGGTCGTCGTACAACTCGGCCAACCGGTCCTGCAGGTTCTGGTATGCCGCGCCGTACTCGTCCGTCCAGAAGCGGCCGACCGTGCCGATCTGCACACCATCGGCGTGCCAGGGCAGTGGCGTGGTGCCGCCGAGCTCCTTGGCCCACTGGGGAGCGTGGATGCCCCCGTTAACGCGCAGGCGCACCGCCATGCCGGCCGCTGCCGCAGCGTCCAGCGCATCGTCGATCGCCGTCGTGACCAGGTCGCCGCCATGGTTGGTGCCCGCTTCCCTCGTCGGTTGGAGGGCACTCCAGTTCACCCTGACGACGAAACGGTTCACCACCGGCGCGTACTGCCCGGTGGCTGGCCTCTGCCGGTCGAGCAGCCCGCTCATCGGTTCCTTGAGCTGAACCGACGCATGCGCCGAACTTCCGACTCCATTGAACAACCAGGACAGGAGTAGAAGGTACGCGAGGGCTACGGTGGCTCTCGATGGCGTCATGACTTTGCTCGACTCAGTGCCGCACCCACTAATGCGGTGCCGGTGGCCATCGATAACATGAGTGCCCCAAGATTCGTTATCCCTTTGATGCCCCAGATCATGTAAAAGCTCCAGACGGCGTCGGGTGTCATGGTCGGCGGGAGGCTGACCATCGAGTATGCGCCGATGAATGGCACGACGAGGGTATTCGGCAGCAGGAGAAGAAGTCCAGCGCCGGCCAGCGAGTATACCGCGGTCCGCAGTGCGATGTGCATCTTCCTGATCAAGGCTGAGACGCGAGTCGTAAGCAGATAGCCCAAAGCCAGGCCGACGGCCCAGCCGGTGAGGGCAAGCGGGAATACTGATCCCGGTTCGGTGCGTCCGAAGCTTATTGCTGAGCGGAAGTCGGAACTCGTCTCCAGTACCACCTGGAGCGTCCAGTTGCCCTTTCGGGCGGTGAGGCCGAACGCGGCTGCGTTATTGGTTTCCCAGCCGTCCCGTTCTAGTCGATCGGCCACCGGTCGCACGTCCCTTAGGTGATCCGTGAGGCGAACTTCGACCGAGCCAGCTGTGTAGTCGTCGTCGCCGATCAGTAGTGCGCGGGCCCTGTTGAAGCTGTGATCGTCGCGGTTCTCGTAGTAAAAGAGAGCATCGTGACGTGTGACCTCGGCAATGGTGGAATCAGGCACGACGACCTCGGTTATCTCGCGTGCCTGTGCCAGGGTGGGTAGCGGGCTGGCGCTGCGCCAACCCACCCATGCACCCAGCATGGCGGTGAGTGAGGCCAGGGTTACGCCAACCGCTAGAGCCGCGAGAGTGCCCCAGAAGCGGGCTTGGTGCCCCCCGGCGCGGGCGCGAGCGGAACTCGCACCGGCAGCGAAAGGACCAGTCATCTCTGTAGGCTCCTAGCGGCGACGACAAATGAAACCAGTGTATAGAACTCAAGCGGCTCGGCGCTCTGGCTGACCGACAGTGGTGTCGTCAGATGACCACCACGGGGCCGTAGATCCTGATCCACTCGCCCTTCTTGTACAACTTACCCAGATAACGAATACGCTCACGGTAGCTACAGAAGGAATCGACATCCACAAAGAGGTACTTAGAGTTTTTGCCATCTCGGAGCGACTTCTGACTGCCCTTGCCGCCCGGCATGTCCGAGACCCACAACGTGTTGCCGCTCCTGTTGTAAACGACGCCGCACGGCTTCCATGGCTTGTATTTGCAATCTTTGTCGCCGTAACCGGTTGAATCCGAGCAGTTCACGCTGTCGCCGGAGCAGTACTCGTATGCATTTGCGCTTCCGCCATAAACTGGATCAACTGAGAGGAAGCGGTTCGTCGCCGGGTTATAGAGGCGAGCTCCCATCGTGATGATGTGGCCAGGGTTTTCGGCGGACCGCCTGAAGTCGCCGAGATAGGCGTAGCGCTGGTCAAGTGCGACTCCAGTGCGGGACAGCCCGTGCTCGTCCGCCTCGTGGACAGCACTGATTCCGGATGCTGGGGACGCGACGCTGGCGACGAAGTCTCCGTGCAGGCTGACAATCTTCCATTCGACCGCCGCGGTGCCACTGGAGTAGATACCCGCGACGGATGACGTGCCCGCGACGATCCGTGTGTACCAGCCGCCCTCATCGGTCCATGCCGGACTGTCGTGGTCGTCTGAGTAATGGAACACCTTGGTCACCTGGCTGGTGCCCTGATTGACCTGCTGAGAGCGTAGGCGCTTGTTCAAGACGTCCGCTTGGTAAATCGCCGAAACCGTGCCCTGCGTAATGCTGCGCACGGTGTCATCCGCGTAGTAACCGACGGCGACTGCCGCGGAGCCGCCTGCGAGATCCGCGGTCGGTACCGTCGTCGTGCGGCCAAGCGCGTCATAAATGGTGCCCGCCGTGGTTAGGCGGTCTGCCGTGTCGTAGGTCCACGTCCTGCCGGAAGTGGCAGCCGAGCTCTGACATCCACCGGCCGCGGTCGGACCGTACGTCGTTAGACCGGTGCGGTTCGACGCGCTGCTGTAGCTGTAGGCGCGCGTCACGCAGGTATCGCCGACAACATCCTCGACCGCGGTCAGCCTGCCGGCCGCGTCGTAGCCCAAGGACTGGGTGGACAGCGTTGATGTGCGGGACATCCACTGATCGTGGACGCTGGCGACTACGGCTTCGTAGTACAGCGTGCAATCCGCCCCGCCGCATGCCGGGTAATCGTACCGCAGTGTGGACGGTGCTCCTGTTTCATCTGCCGTGGTGGCGATCGACATTCCTCCAGGCAGTACTTGGGAGTTCGGATTCTTCTCCGCATCGTACGTCGCGTTGAAGGTGCCGGCTTGGCTGTCGACGACCTGCGTCAGCAGGCCCCGGCGTTCGGAGCCACCGTCATAGGCGTACGTCCGTACGGCCTTGCCGTCGTTGGTCGTCGCGAACCTCGACGCTATGTCGTATGTGGTGATGGACGTGTTGCTGTCGGCGTCCGTGTACGACGTCATTCGCCCCAGCGTGTCGTACGCTCGAATGACCTGGCTCGTGACGGCGTTGCTACTGCCTATGCTTTGAGTTCTGAGGAGCTGTTCGGTAGCGGTGTCATAGATGTTTCTACGCTTCGCTACTTGCTCGCCCAGCCCGGTCGGCGTCGCTATAGCGTATTCGTATTCACGGCCACCGGCATCGTAGGTGGTTGTGGTGGTGCGCTGAGTGCCCGCAGCGTTCTTCTCAATGTGAACGCGCGGTTGACCGTACATGTCGTAGGTCGTTGTGGTTGCCATCAGTTCCGGTCCGCTGGCGGACTGGCCACCAGAATGGGTACGGCAGACCAGGCCCGCCCATTCTGCGCGACCGCCGCACTCGGGAAATGTCGCGTTGGCGGCCGTCGTGTAATAAACAGTGACACGAGTAGACGGGGTATTGTCGGCGTTGCCACCTGCGGGCGTCGTGATCGACACGATCCGGCCAGCGGTGTCGTATGCCGTCCTCGTCCGGAGGTTGAGCCCAGCCGGATCCACTATTTCCGCGGTCGGCTGCATGAGGTTCCAGTCATACTGAGTCCGGGTGGTGCGCGAGTCGCTTTCAATCTCATCGCCGTACCGCACAGAGGTAGCCTGCGTAGTCACCAGGTGGCGCGGAGCCTGCCCCGCGGGTAGCCCCTCATCGTATGTGTGGAGGACGTGCTTTCGCCCGCGTACTATCTCGCCGGTAGCCAAGGTGATCTCATGCTCCGGCCCGTATGTCTCCACCACACGGATGCCGTCAGCAGAGTGGTAACTGACCTCGGACAAGGTTTCCGCGATGACTGCCTCTTCTTGAGTGCCGTCGGATCCTGAATTTTCAAGAGCGCGTTTGTGGTTCGCGGCAGCGAGCTTGCGAGTGACGTTGCCATATTCGTCATACCACGTGGTGCTGGTGTATGCGCCCGGCTCGATCACGTTGACGGTGCGCGCGTTGGCGTCCAGATATCTGACCGTGGCACGTTCGTACGAAGACGGCAGCACGCCGGTCGCGGGAGTGCCGGTTGGTATCTGTGTCGCGGGGAATACAGCGGTGGCATCCACCGGTGGTGCGGTCTGGGCCCACCGAGCCGTTTGACCGCCGGACATGTCGTAAGGCGCCCCAGTTCCCGAGGTCGGCACTCTGTACACGAGGGTGTCCGTGGCGGTGCCGGCGGTGAGGGCCGAGCGGCTCACTTTGTGGAGGCGGCCCTTGCCGGAGTCGGTTGGCAAGGTGCTGTAGATCAGTTGCCACGGTTCTTCGCCGGGAGGCGTGATCGTGGTCAGTATGCCGTCGCCGTCGTAGGCGTACCGATGCCACAGGTGGCGGGTGACGGTTCCATCGAGCCAGTCGAGTCGTGGATCCCAGGCCGCGCGCAGCCGGCCGGTGCTGTCATAGGCATACCGTGCGAGCACGACGGTACGCATCGCGGGTGTCGACAAGTCCGGATCCCAGCCGACGAAGGAGACCTCCTTGAGACGCCCCGTGTAGTCGCCCCACGTGGCTTCAGCGGTCCCCGTGGCGGTAGTCGACGCGGAGTAGGTGAGCACGAGTGCGCGGCACCCCTTCACCAGTGTGGTCCCGCAGTTGACACCCGAAGGAACGGGAGCGAGCACTCGAGTTGGACGCACGACGACCTGGCCGGCAACTGTGACCTTCTCCCAGGTGTAGGTCGTCGTGTTTCCCGATCCAGGTTGCGCTGCCAACGTCGGCACGTATTGTCCGGCAGGGTCGGTCGGTTGCCTGGTGAACGTGACGACATTGTCGTCATCATCGGTAAGCGCGTATGAATCACCGCTGGCGGAATAGGTGAGCGAGAGTCTTGAGCGAGTCGCTTGCGGCTCGAACGTGGTGGTGGTGGCGGTGGCCGCCTTCTGGGTAAAGCCGATCGTAGTGTCGTCGGGCAGCCCTACCTGAACCAGACTTCCGTAGACGTTGAGCTGGGTGTATTCGACGGCACCGTCGAACGCATTGATCGCAGACGCCCACCCCGGTCCGAACATGGCATCGATGCTGCCTGTGTTCCGTGTGTTGAAGGTTCGAGTGACGACTAGTCCATGGGCGCTTGCGTCGGTCTGGCCGATAGCGTAGTTACCGGTGACGAGATTGACTGCCCCGGGGCCGACGGCCGCAGTGTCCGCGATTGCTCGGTTTCGATCGAAGGTGATGCGGACCGGGTTGGTGCCGGAGAGCCCCACGAACAGAGCGCGCACCTGCAACGGGCCGTCACGAGCGATGGACTGGGCGTCCGCCGCGGCGAGAGTGGCCTCGACATCCCACGTCAATGCCGGATAGCTCCCGTTCCCGGTGGTAGCGATGGGCCAGCTCACCACTGCGCCGCCGCCGACGGTGTACGTCACGTTGGCGAGCGGGATGGTGACCCAGGCGTCGGTTTCCGCCCGCCGCCACTGGAACCGCACCTCGGTGGAGGCTGGATGGCCGTGGACCGCGAGATTCACCTTGGCCGCCGTGATGCCGCCCTCGCTGGGGGAGACCACACCGCCCGGGCCGACCATGAACGTGTACTGCCGGACGGAGGAGAGGTTGCCGGCGCGGTCACGGGACCGCACATACAACGTGTGCGGGCCGTCGGATTTCGGGGTGATGCTGAGGCTCACGCCGCCACCGAGAGTGGACGGGGTGATCTTCCGCGTTGGCGGATTGACGTCCAACTCATACAGGTAAGTGGCGACATCCGCCACGCCCGCCGCTCCGAAGGTGAACGTGCCGGCCGTGTGCGCCGCTCCGACCGGCGTCGGCGAGGATGCCGGGTAGTCGGTGGAGGAGACAGCGGGCGCCGAGCTGGGGATGGTGGTGTCCACCGTGAACTCGCACCACGCCGACCACGCGCTCCACGCCGAGCCGTCGAAGCCTTGCGCGCGCCACTGGTAGCTCGTGCCGTTGGTCAACGCGCCAGCGGGGACATCAACGGCGCGCCACGAGCCAGAGGCGCCAACGGACGACGTAGCCGAACCGATGGCCGCCGAACCCCCGACCGCCCACCACTCGAACTTCGCCTGCACCGGCGCGGCTTCCGGGTCGCTGACCTGGGCACGGAGGCGCGGCGTGGCAGTGCTCAGATATGGCCGGCCCGATCCGGTGGCGCAGCGGGCCCACGGGTTGGTAGTCATCGTGGTGACGGTGGGTCCGGCGTGATACGTCAGCACGACATGGGGGTCGTTGACCGCCTCGGTTGAGTCGAACCGCTTCCAGCCGTTGCTGTCGGTCTCCGAGGTCGCCCGCAGACCGAGAGTCGCCGTGCCGTAGGTGCCGTCGGTCGCCAGGTGCTGGAGTGCCGCGGTGACGGGCACGCCTACCCAGCCGTCGTCGCAAGCCGCCGCGAACCCCTTGGTCTCCGTCGAGGTGCCGACCTGCTCGATCCAGGTGGGTTGCGAGGTCCACCGCACCGCGTTGGTGACGGAGCCGACCCGCCACGCCTGCCACTCCGCCGGTGTGCAGGATGTCGACAGCTCGTTCCACAGCCGAAGCGTCGCCGACTGCACCTGCTTTCCCCACAGCCAATCGAGTCCGGGGAAGGCGACGAAGGATCGTGAGACGACCGTGCCGCCGTCGTCCGTGCCGATCTTCAGAATGGGCTGTGTGGACCTGTCGATTGTCACGTCCGACTGGACGAACGCGTCGAAGCCGGCGGTCAACTGGACCGCCGGGTCGATCGTGACGGGATACCTGGTGTTGGGAGAGGTCAGCCAACCGGCATCTGGCGTCAGTACGAGATCCGTTCGGTCGCCAGCGCGCGCTGTGGATTTTGTCCTGACCGCAGCCTGTCGAGCCGGCTCCCCGGACGCCGGCAGCCGCTGGGCATCCCACATTAACGGCGCTGGGGAGGCGCCAACGCGGGCGCCGCTGTGACGGTCTTTGAGCATCAAGCCGCCACGCCCGTCCGGCTCGAAGCGGATGCCCTTGCTGCGCAACGAAAGCCTGACGTCGCGAACGTGTGGCACGGCGGCGCGGTCGTGCACGATCAGGAACTGCTCGAAGCCGGTGCGCGTCGACTCGACGACCAGGTCCACCCCGGGACGCACCTGCTTGTAGGTCGCCCTGGTTCCTTCGAGAACCGGCTCGGGCAGTGCGCCAGACCAGCTCATGGCCGCTTCGTAGGCGCCGTACCGGAGCCGCACGAGGTCGTGCCCTCCCGCACCCACGGCGCCGGCGAGGCGAAGTCCGGCCGGATGTGTGTGCGCCGCGACGGAGCCGTCAACCTGTCTCACCAGATTGAGGTTGACCGGCTCCCAGCCGCCTTTGCTACTCCGGACCCGCACTGGCGCGGCGTGGACGTCGGCTTGGACCACGCCCGTGGGCAGTGCCCAGAATTCCGCCGATTCGGTGGTCTTGTCGGTGATCCTTACCTTCTTGCCAGTCATCCGGGCGGTGGTCAGCGCGGCCAGCTCGTCGGGCCGTTCCACCACCTCTGTTGAGACACTGGCCGGGTCGGCCGGCTCCGCCTCGACTGGTTTGGCGTGCGGCAAGACCGCCAACAGGGTGGCCACGAGAAGTGCCGCGATCGCGGCCGAGACACTCCGCCCAGTTCCACCACGAGACCACTGACCAAGAGGCAGCATGAAGCCCGACCAACCACGCATAGTGGCCTCCCCGTCGACCGCAAGTGAGCAGGACGGTACGGGGGTGGTGACTCAAGGGTCAAGAGCGCATACGCAGTGCATTCATGAATGTCGTCGTGGCGCGTAAAAGGGATTTCCGCGCTACGCCGGCACATGAGCCGAGAAGCGGCCAATATGGACGATGTTGGTAGCCAATGCTTCTATTCGGATCAATCGGCGCCCAGGATGTCGGCGGGAGGCCGAGGCGCTTTCAACAGCACGGGATTCGTGCCGACCCGTACACCGTCAGACGGTGCGGGAGCGGACTCGACCGGGCCGGCGCTGAAGCCCGAGGTGCCCGGCACGGTCACCACCGGACCGTCGCTCCACACCACGAGGGTGCTCTCGCCGCCGCGCCGGAAGGCCACTCCCCGAAGTCCCTTGTCGTTCACCGGTTGCGCGGTCGCATCCCGGCTCGCCGCGGCCAGGTTCGCCAGCATCTGACCGGTCACGCGTTCGCGCCCGTCGGGCTCCAACAGGCCGTACCGCTCTTCGCCACCTTCGCGATTGGCGTTGTAGGCCAACGGAAGCCACATGATTTGCCGTACCCCTGCTGCGGCGAGCTGGGTCACCGTCTTGACCATCTCACCCGCGCGCGCGGCGGTGTCGGCGGCCGCAGCGTCGGCCGGCCGCCAGAACTGCCCGACCTCCCACGCCTCGATCGGGATGCCGGCGGGCGTCTCGGCGGACAGGTACGCGAGCAGGTCCGGCACGCTGCCCCAGGGTTCGTAGAAGTGCACCTGGCGCACATTGACCACCTTGCGGTCGAGAAGGTCCTCGGTGGCGGCGAGGAACCGTAGGTGATGCGCGTTGCGTGGCTGGGCCAGCACCGCCCGCAGATCGGTGGCGGAGGAGACGGCGGGGATCTGCTGGCCGCGGGTGCCGATCCGGCGCTCGAAGTAGCGCTGGTACGCCTGCACCGCCTGCTGTTCCTGACCGGCCCGGAGCAGCCGGTCGGCGATGCCCATGCCGTATCCGACGCTGCTGATGCCGGAGTCGACCACAGCAGCGTTCGGGTCGGCGGCTCGGACAGCGGCCGCGGCCGCGTCGACCAGGCGGAGATAGTCGTCGGCGCTGCCCACCCAGTAGCTGGGCGCGTTCACCTCGTTCTCGACGGCGTACTCCCGCACACCGTAGGGCGCGTACCGGCGCACCACGGCGTCCACAAAGGATTTATACGTGGCGAGATCGCGGGGCATCGCGGACTCGGTCTTGTTGGCCTGCCCACGGGTGTGCTGCGCCGTGCCGCCGGTCGCCCAACAGAGGCCCACGCGGATCTTGATGTGCACGGTGATACCCAGCTCGCGAGCCCGCTGTGCGAACCGGTCGACGCCGGACCAGTTCCGCTGGCCCTGCTGGCGCTCGACATTGCACCAGACCAACTCGTAGTACGTGGCGGAGCCGGCCAGCTTGCGCAGATAAGGCTCGAACTGTTGATATCGACTGGGATCCCAGTGCGCGCCGAACGGCGTACCACCCTCAGCCACGGGCGGCCCACCATCAGCCACGGGCGGCGCGGACGCCGACGCGGACGGCGGCGGGGGAGTGGGCGACGAGTCGGTGCAGCCGGCGAGAAGCAGACCCGCCGCGAGCGCCAGCGCGACCAGCCGCCTCATCGGTAACCCAGATCCCGAAGCATGCGGCGGGAGAACGCCCACATCAGAAGGCGCAGCAGCGGGTCCAACTCGCGCCGGTACGTGCCGACCCGCGAGCCGTAGATGGGTGCGTCGGTGCGTGCCGCCGCCCGCCGCCGGTCGGCTTCGACGGTGTACTTGTCCGCGACATCGTGCTGTTTCGTGGTGTATTCGAGCACGCCCGGCTCCCACGGCTCACCGAGGAACTCGAACAGCGCGCGCAGCGTCTTCTCCGGCTCGCGCACCGCCTCCTCGTACCGGAGCTCGTGATAACGCTCGGCGGGCAGGCTCTGCGCGGCCGCCCGTGCCGCGCGGATCACTCGTGGCCACTTCACCACGCACTTCACCGCGGACCAGTACCCGAACCGCTTGCGGTGGGAGACCACCACGTCGCGGCCGTCCCGGATGACGTGCACGATCTGCGCGTCCGGAAAGACCTCGGCGATGAACGGCAAGGCCATCGCGTACCGGGGGGTCTTGTCCGCCCACCGGGCCTTGCCGCGCTTGCGCGCGTAGTCGGCGTGGATCCCGCCGAAGAAGTCGGCGATGCGCCGCAGCCAGTCGTCCCGCTCGAACCCGAAGCGCGCCAGGCGCTCCCAGTCTCGCCCGACGACGCGCTCCAGGTCGGGGAGGAAGCGGGTCTCCGGGCCGCAGCTCACCCGCGAGTGCGAGTCGAGCACCAGCCGTAGCATCGTGGTGCCGGAACGCTCGCAACCGACGAGAAAGATGGGCGCGTCCGCCGGACTGACCGGCGCGTCCGCGGGTTTGTCGAGGTGGGGCACGCGAAGGATCCTCGCATGGCGGTAGCCTCTCGGTCGATGCGCGTGCTGCACGTGAACAAGTTCCTCTACCGGCGCGGCGGGGCCGAAGGCTACCTGCTGGACCTCGCCGCACTTCAGCGTGCGCGCGGCGACGAGGTGGCCTACTTCGGCATGCACCACCCCGAGAACGACGTCCCCCAACGCTACGGCGCGTACTTCCCGCCGTACGTCGAGTTGGAGCCGGCGCCGCGGGGGCCGGTGCGCCGTGCTGCTGCGGTGGGGCGGATGGTCTATTCGCCGGCGAGCCGGCGCGGCCTGGCCGCCGTGATAGCGGACTTCCGGCCCGATGTGGTGCATATGCACAACATCTACCATCAACTGTCGCCGTCGGTCATCCGGGCGGTCCGGGCGGCCGGGGTGCCCTGCGTGCTCACGCTGCACGACTACAAGCTCGCTTGCCCGAGCTACCAACTGCTGGCCGGCCAGGCGGTCTGTGACGCCTGCGTCACGGGCGGTCCGTGGCAGGCGGCGCGGCGGCGGTGCAAGGACGGCTCGCTCGGCGCCAGCGCGGTGCTGAGCCTGGAGTCGTGGCTGCATCGTGTCACCCGGGCGTACGGCGGCGTCGACGCGTTCGTCAGCCCCAGCCGCTTCCTCGCCAGCGTGATGCGCCGGGCCGGCGTCTTTCCCGACCGGATGCGGGTGGTCAACCACTTCGTCGACGTGGCGACGGTGCCACCGGCGGAGCGGCCGGGCGCCGGCGTCGTGTTCGCTGGCCGGCTCGCTCGCGAGAAGGGTGTCGACACCCTCATCGAAGCGGCCGCGGCCGGCGGGTTCCGGCTGGACATCGCCGGCGACGGCCCGGAGCGCGCCGCGCTGGAAGCGCTCGCCGCCGCGCGCGCTCCGGAGCGGGTACGTTTCCACGGCCGGCTCGCCAAGGCCGACCTGCACGCTCTCCTGCGCGGCGCCGCGGTGGCCGCCGTGCCGTCGCGCTGGCACGAGAACCAGCCGATGGCGGTTCTGGAAGCGTTCGCCTGCGGGTTGCCGGTGGTCACCACCGACCTGGGCGGCCTACCCGAGCTGGTCGAGCCGGGCGTCGACGGTGCGATCGTGCCGGCGGACGAGCCGCTGGCGCTGGCCGGAGCGTTGACCGAGCTGCTGGCCGATCCGGCGCGGGCGTTCGCGCTGGGCCAGGCCGGCCGGGTCAAGGTGGAGCGGGTCTTCGCGCCCGAAGCGCACTACCAACGCCTCCAAGAAGTCTACAGTGGAGCTGCCCGATGACCCGAGTGCTCTATATCGCCGGCACCGGCCGCAGCGGCTCCACACTGGTCACCAACATGTTGGGACAGCTCGACGGCGTGCACGCGGCCGGCGAGCTGCGTTACCTGTGGCAGCGCGGTGCGCTCGACAACCGACCGTGCGGTTGCGGGTCCCTGTTCGCTGACTGTCCGGTCTGGATAGACGCGATGAAGCGGCTCGACGCCGACCCGGCCACGGTCGCGGCCGGGCTGCGTCGGCGGCTCCGCATGCGCCGGTTGCCCGCGCTGTTGTGGCGCCGCCGGGTGCCGAGCCGGCCCGAGGACGCGGCCCTGGCCGATCTGTACGCGACCTTGGGCGAGGCGCTGGTCGTCGACTCCTCCAAGCTGCCGCCGTACGGGCTCCTGGTCGACGGGTTGCCCGGGGTTGACGTGCGGGTGCTGCACCTGGTGCGCGACCCGCGCGCCGCCGCGTTCTCCTGGCGGCGGCGGCGCGGGCTCGACGGTCCGGGCGACGAGCGCCTGATGCACCGCCCGCCGGTCGTCAAGGCGGCGCTGTTGTGGCTGGTGTGGAACACCGCCGCCGCGCTGCTCTGGCGCCGGTCGGGGCGCTACCTGCGGGTCCGGTACGAAGACCTCGTCGCCGACCCGCGGCGGGTGATCCGCCGGATCGCCGCGTTCGCCGGTGTCGACGGTGATTTCTCGTTCGTCGAGCCCGGCGCGGTGCGGCTGGCGCCCACCCATTCGGTGGCGGGTAACCCGTCCCGGCATCGCGCCGGGACCGTCCCGGTCGTGGCCGACCACGAGTGGATGAGCGCCCTCTCCGGTCCCGCGTACGCCGTGGTCACACTCGTCACCGCACCGGCGTTGCGCCGCTTCGGTTACCCGTTCCGCCGTCGGGAGGTTTGAGGTGCTGTCGGTCGTGGTGGGCACGGGACGGTGTGGCTCGACGCTCGTGCAGGAGGTGCTGTCCCGCCATCCCGCGGTGGGTTTCATCTCCGGGGTCGACGACAAGCTCGCCCGGCTCAACCTCAGCGGGCGCTACAACGGACGCCTCTACCGCAGGCTCGCGCCCCGGCCGGCGGGGATGACGTCGCTGAAACACAGCCGCCGGCTGCTGGAGCGCGGACGCCTGCGGGTCGCCCCGTCCGAGGCCTATCAGCTGCTTGACCGGCATGTGTTCGGCGGCTTCTCCCGGCCCTGTCGCGACCTGACCGCCGATGACCTCACCCCATTCGTCGAGCGGCGGCTGCGCCACTTCTTCGACGACCGGATCCGCCGGCAGGGCTGCGACATCCTGCTCCAGCATCTGACCGGCTGGCCGCGCACCGGGTTCCTGCGCGCCGCGTACCCGGACCTGCGGGTGATCCACGTCGTGCGCGACGGACGCGCGGTGGCCAACTCGTGGCTCCAGATGGGGTGGTGGGATGGCTGGCGCGGCCCGGACAACTGGCTGTACGGCCCGCTACCCGCCGCGCTGCGGCGGGAGTGGGAGGAGGCGAACCGGTCCTTCCCGGTGCTGGCCGCGCTGGGGTGGAAGATGCTGATGGAGGCGTTCGCGCAGGCCCGCGCCGCGCACCCGGCGGAGCAGTGGCTCGACGTCCGGTACGAGGATCTGGTGCGCGAGCCCAGCGAGCAGGCCGCGCGGATGCTGGCGTTCCTCGGCTTGGAGTGGACGCCGGAGTTCGACGCGGGTTTCCACCGGCACCGCTTCCACGCCGAGCGCGGCGACGCGTACCGGCGGGAGCTGACCGACGCGCAGGTCGCCGCCGTCACCGGAGCTCTCGACAAGCCCTTGCGCGAGTGGGGTTACGAGTAGGCGGCCCGGCGCCTAGAGTTGGATCTGCACGACCGGGCGTGGTCGGCGCACGCGGGCGGGAGGCGCAACCCGCCCGACTGCCGTCGCCGCCGCCGTCCGCGTGCGCCCACACCGGAGCGGTCTCCCTCGCGCCGCAGCCCCGTCATGGAGCAAGGAGAGGGAGATGGCGCGTCCGATCACGCTATTCACCGGCCAGTGGGCCGACCTTCCGTTCGAAGAGGTGTGCCGGCTGGCCTCCGAGTGGGGCTATGACGGACTGGAGATCGCCTGCTGGGGCGACCACTTCGAGGTCGACAAGGCGCTGGCCGACGACGGCTACGTCGACCGCAAGCTCGACACCCTCGCCAAGCACAACCTGAAGGTCTTCGCGATCTCCAACCACCTGGTCGGGCAGGCGGTCTGCGACCACCCGATCGACGAGCGCCACCAGGGCATCCTGCCGGCGCGCATCTGGGGCGACGGGTCACCCGAAGGGGTACGCCAGCGGGCCGCCGCCGAGATGGCCGACACCGCGCGGGCGGCGGCCAAGCTGGGCGTGCGCACGGTCGTCGGCTTCACCGGCTCGTCGATCTGGCACACGCTGGCCATGTTCCCGCCGGTGCCGCCGGAGATGATCGACCGTGGATACCAGGACCTCGCCGACCGGTGGAACCCCATCCTCGACGTGTTCGACGAGGTCGGCGTGCGGTTCGCGCACGAGGTGCACCCGAGCGAGATCGCCTACGACTACTGGACCACGGTGCGCACCCTCGACGCGGTGGGGCGCCGGCCCGCGTTCGGCCTGAACTGGGACCCGTCGCACTTCGTCTGGCAGGAGCTCGATCCGGTCAACTTCATCTTCGACTTCGCCGACCGGATCTACCACGTCGACTGCAAGGACGCGAAGGTGCGCACCGGCGACGGCCGGCGCGGCCGCCTGGCGTCCCACCTGCCCTGGGCCGACCTGCGGCGGGGCTGGGACTTCGTCTCCACCGGGCACGGCGACGTGCCGTGGGAGGACTGCTTCCGGGCGCTCAACGCCATCGGGTACGACGGCCCGATCTCCGTCGAGTGGGAGGACGCCGGTATGGACCGGCTGGTGGGCGCGCCGGAGGCGCTGGCGTTCGTGCGCCGGCTGGCCTTCGACCCGCCGGCGGCGGCGTTCGACGCCGCCTTCAACAGCCAGACCTGACGGTACGCCGGATGGCCGGCCGCCGTGCGGTGGCCGGATCCGGTGGTACGCCGGGCGGCCCGGCCGCCGCATGGTGGCCGGGCCGGCGGCTAGAGGGTTGTGGCGTTGGTGTTCGGTCCGGACGACGTGCCACTCGGCGACGTCGTCGTGCGGGCCAGCTTCTCTTCGTCGGTGCGCGTGCTCGCCGTGCCCATGGTGCCTGTTGTGCCAGTTGTGCTCGTGGTGCTGGTCAGCTTCTCGCCGACCTTGGTGTGGGCGAGCTTGTCCTTGCCCTCCGCGTAGAGGCGGTTGGCTTGCGCCTGGGCCACGCCTGCCGCCTCCTGGACGGTCGGGTGGTCCATGACCTTGCGGGCATTGCGCACCAGCTCTTCGTACTTCTCGCGGCCCGCGCGGGCGCCCAGGACGAAGCCCGCAGCCAGCCCGCCGATGAACCACAGCTTCCCGCGCATCACGGCTCCTTCCTCATGGACGCGGTGTTGCGTCCTGGCTGGGTACCTACCCATCCTGCCTCTTCGTCATGCGGCTTCGCGCTGCGCGCGGCGGAATGTCCCGTTTTGAGCGGGTGTGATGGCGGGATGTCGGAAACACCGCGGCCTCTGGAGCGCGGGAGGTGGCAATGTGCCCGACATCGCGGAGACCCGGCGGCGCCCGGCGTGTCCTCCGTAACCCTGTCGCCACGCAGGCGGGGTAGTCCTGTACTCTTGTGCAGTCGCACGGCGTCGGAGCGATCCGAGGCTGGCTGCGCGATCCCCCATAGCTCAATTGGCAGAGCAATCGGCTGTTAACCGATAGGTTTTTGGTTCGAGTCCAAATGGGGGAGCTCGTCCTGGGTCCGCCCGGTTTGCTGGTGGCCAGCCCCACGGCGCGCCGGGATACGATCCCGGCGGTCCACGCGGGGCGGTAGCTCAGCCGGTTAGAGCAGGGGACTCATAATCCCTCGGTCGCGGGTTCGAGTCCCGCCCGCCCCACACACACTCGACCCGGAATTATGGTCTGCACGCTGCTCCGAGTGATCTTCCCGGAGCGGTCTTGCTAGGGATCTACGCCGTCTTCCTGCTGCGGAGCGGGACCAGTGCGGCCGCCGCTTCGGCGGCGTCCCGGCCGACCGTACCGATCAAATGGCCGTAGGTGTCGTTTGTGATCTTGATCGAACTATGCCGCAGGCGCTTGCTGACGATCGCGATGTCAACGCCAGCGGCGATCTGGAGGCTTGCGGCGAGGTGACGCAGCTTGTGCAGCGAGATCTGGGAGCCCATGACGGGCAACGAGCTTGCCGAAGCCCCAGCGGAGACCGCACAGCTCGCCCCGTCGGAGACCGGCGGATGGCGGTTCCGTACCGGGGGCGGCGGTTGGCGGCCTACGATTCGGCGGTGAGTTCCTCGCTGGCTGTTCGCCCGGCTCGGGTTGAGGATGTCGCGCAGATGGCGCGTGTGATTGTGCGGTGCTGGCAGGAGACGTATCGGGGACTCATGTCGGACGCGGTGCTCGATGACCCGGGCTTTCCCGCTGTTCGGGAGCGGTTTTGGACTGCCGCGTTGACCGATGAGCGCTATCGCGAGAATCGCGTGGCTGTCGCCGAGCGGGATGGCGAGCTGGTCGGGGTCGCCATGTCGGGGCCGCCCTTGGACGCCGCGGCGGCGTGGGTGAGGCAGCTGTATGTGCTCTATGTGTATGCGGCCGATCACGGCACTGGTGTTGGGCCGGCGTTGCTGGCAGCGGTCGTCGATCCGGAGGAGTCGGCGGCGCTGTGGGTGGCCGACCCGAACCCTCGCGCGCAGGCGTTCTACCGCAAGCACGGCTTCGTTGCCGACGGGACAGCCCAGGTTGAGGGCGGGGTGCGGGAGATCCGCATGGTCCGCGGCAGGCGGCACAGTCGGTAGTCCATCTCGCCGGTGTGCTCCCGGAGATGCGCCGTCGCCCGGATGGGCCCGAAGCCGCCCCCGTCCTGGCGCCCTGCACGCTGAAACAGATCTAGTCGAGTTAGGGCGAAATAGCGACCCTAACTCGACTAGATCCACTTAGATCCGTCGTCGAGGACGCAGCCTGCCGCGGCGGTTCCGCACCCCCGGCCGGCAAGGGCGTCGACAACCTGCTCGGCCCGAGATGTCGGGATTTGGGTCCGACCTACTTGCGGATTCAGTGGATCTTGCTGGTTCGAGTCGGTGGTGGACGTGGGCCTCCGGTTCGTGTGCCGGCTCGTCGAACGAGACCTCGGCGGGGCCTCCTCCGGGCGCGCTATCGACGGACGTCGTATCGCAGGTGTGTGACCCGGTCGCCTTGGACGATCTTCGGGTTGCCCAGAAGTGCGGGTGGACCGTCGTACGCGCCGAAGAACCGCACGCCCTTGCCAAACACCACCGGGACGAGATCGACCTGGAGTTCGTCCACCAGACCGGCAGCCAGGGCCTGGCCCAGCAGGTCACCGCCGGTCAGCGACACGTCCTTGTCCCCGGCGGAGACCTTGGCCTGGGCGATCGCGCTTGCCAGACCGTCGGTGACGAACGTGAACGGCGCGTCGGGAAACGGCCAGTTCGTCGGTGGTTCGTGGGTCACCACGAAGATAGCGTCGCCGGCTGCGGGGCGGCCGTTCCAGCCGTTGGTGATGTCGAACAGACGACGGCCGATCACCGCCGTTCCGATCCGCGACCAGGTTTCCTCCATGTACGCGGCGCTGGCGGCCGAAACGTGGAAGACCCGCTCCGGGTCGCCGCCGTTGAAGGGGACGTCCCCGTTGCTGTACCAGTCGAACAGCGGACCTACCCGGTCCGACTCGTCGGCGATGAAGCCGTCCAAAGAGACCGTCGCGCTCGCGATTACCTTGCCCATGGTCTGCGTCCCTTCCGAAGTCCGGATTTGTCTGGGACGTCGGAGCCGGTCGTTCGGATCGGACAGCGGGCCGGCACAACTTCCCACCCGCGACGCCGGCACGCCCATCGACCAGCGAACCTATCTGGAGACCACCCAGACTCCTGGTGGCAGGGAGGTCACCCTCCTACGAGCCTGACGGCTCTAGCCGGTAGAGGATGTTGCCGTCGATCTCCTCGCGGGTGATGCCGAGCCCGTCGACGGGCCGGTTCGGCACCGCCTCCCACGGGGTACCGGCGACCCAGCCGCGCACGACCAGGACCGCCCGGAAGCCCGACTGGCGCAGGTACGCCACGCTCGACGGATCTGGGAACGCGGTGGTGATCGAGCGGATCTGTGCCTGGCTGGTGGGTTCGAAGGTGACGATCCCGTTGGGGATCCGCGGGAACCCGTTCGTCGACCACAGCATGATGGGCATCTCCAGCACACCGCCGCTGGGCAGCACCAAGATCGGCTCGGGGGCGCCGCGCATCGCGGCCGGGTATGGCGGGACCTCCGGGTGCGGGGTCCGGTTGATCCCCTCCACCAGCACCAGGGCGAGCGGCAGCAGCAAAGCCGCGCGCAGGGCCAGCTGGGGCACGCCCGCGACGTTCCGTGCGGGCCGCGGCACCGCCGCGCCCTCCGTCGAGTCTGCCGCCGACTCCTCCGTCGCGTCGGTGGCCGGGTCCTCCGCCGAGCGTCTCGCCGGCACGAACGCGCTGACCGCGCCAGCGGCCAGGATCGCGAGGAACAGCGTGATCCAGACCATCAACCGGCCGGGGGTGCGCAGCGCGTCCCACCCGGGCAGCAGTTGGGAGAGCGTCAGGTAGCCCGGCTGGCCATCGTTACCGAGGGTGGAGCCCAGCGCCAGCAGCGACGTGACGACCACGCCCAGCCCGAGCAGCACGCGGTGCCGGATCCGGAACACCGAGAAGAACAGGCCCGTCGCGGCCAGGACGAGCAGCGCCAAGCCGGGAAACAGCGCCATCTCCGGTGGCCAGGTCAGCTGCTCGCGGGCGGCCGCATGCCGGTCGCCCCACAGCCACGACTCGGTCGGCGCGGTGAACAGACCCCGCCACGGCGGCGAGAACATCCGGGTCCAGTCCAGCGACCGCGCGGCCTGCGGATTGACGTCCACCACCCGGGTGTAGGCCAAGCCCATGAAGAGGGTGGCGGCCCCGAAGAACACGCCGCCGACCAGGTTGGCGATCAGCAGCCGGGCGCCGAACGTGGGCCGCTCGCGGCGCCGCCACCAGGACCACGCGTAGCACGCGGCGGTGACCACGCCGATGGCCAGCACGACGTATACGAAGACCAGGCCGATGGCCAGCCCGAGGGTGATCTGCCAGGCGCCGACCAGCCAGCCGGCCAGCACCCAGCCCGGACGGTGCCGTACTGGCCGGTGGCCGTACCGCAGCGACCAGCCGTGGCCGCGGGCGATCATCGCCAGGGCCAGCGCGATGCCGCCGGTGGAGATGACGTTCATGTGCCCGGCGTGGGCCAGCCGCCAGGGCGCGTACGCCCACGCGACCCCGGCCACGGCGGCGCCGATCGGGTGCGCCCCCAACTGCCGGGTCAGGGCGTACGCCCCGATGAAGGCGAGGGCGTGCAGCAGCACGTACAGGAGGTTGTAGCGCACCACCGCGGCGTCCATGCCCGAACCGAACATGCCGAACGGGGCGTAGCCGAGCAGGGTGTCGGTGAAGGCGAGGGAGTTCTCGCTCGGGTAGAACGTGTTCGACTCCCAGATGCGCAGCGGATCGGTGAGCAGCGCGTGCCCACCCCAGGCCACCTGCCAGGCGAACATCGTGGGGTCGCCGATGTCGCCGGGCACGGTGTGCCGGGGGTCGCGCATGGTCGGCCAGGTGAGCACCACGGCCAGCAGGAGGCCGCCGAGGATCGCCAGAGTCCACTCGTGCCGTAACCATCGCCAGTTCATCACGGTACGCAGGGGAACCTCTCTCGGCTGAGTCGGAAGGCCGGAAGCGGCGCATCGAAGATGGTGGATCAAGAAGCTACCATGAGCGTGGTTCGGGACGGAATCCTACGCTAACCAGGCCGCCCCGCTTGTCCCCCTCGCGCTTCGGGGGAGCCCGTTTCGACGAGCCCGACCCGTGCCCCGTCCACCTCCTCGAACAGCGCCGCCGCCCGCCCGGCGGTGCCCATGGCCCAGCGCCCGGTGCTGAGCAGCCCGAGCGCCACGATGCCGGCGCCGAGCGCGACCATCAGCCACCACACACCGTGCTCCGCGGCGGTGAACGCGGTCCCGCCGCGACTCAAGGCCGATCCCACGATCGTTCCGGAGATCGCGACGCCCAGGGTGGTGCCGGTCTGCCGTCCGGTGGACGCCAGCGAGGCGGCTAACCCGGCCATCGATCGGGGCATGCCGGAGACTGCGGTGTTGGTGATCGGCGGGTTGACGGTGCCCAGGACGATGCCGAAGAGCAGGTAGATCGCGAGCACGGCCGGCAGCGGGGTGGTCGGGCTGAGCCAGAGCGACGCGGCGCCGCCCAGCGCCAGCGCGGCCCCGGCGATCATCAGCGGCAGGCGAGGTCCGCGCGCGCCGACCAGCCGGCCGGTGACCTGGGCGAGCACCACGATCAGCACCCCGACCGGAAGCAGGCACAACCCGGCCGCCAGCGCCGACAGGCCGCGCACGTCCTGCAGGTACTGGGTGGTCACGAACAGGAACGCGCCGAACCCGCAAAAGCCGAACAGCGCCATCAGGATCGCCGCGCTGAACGGCACGCTGCGGAACAGCCGCAGCTCCAGCAGCGGGTCGGCGCGCCGCGGTTCGTACCGGAGGATGCCCAGCACGCCGAGCACGGCGACGGCGAGCAGGCCGAGGATGACCGGCGACGTCCACCCCCACGTGTGGGACTCGATGATCGCGTAGACGACGCTGCCCAGCACCAGGATCACCAGGGCCTGGCCCACCGGGTCGAACCGGCGCGCCCGGGCGGCGCGGGACTCGGGGACGAACAGCGCGGTGCACACGATCGCGGCGATCACGATCGGCACGTTGACCCAGAAGACGGAGCGCCAGCCGAAGCCGTCGACCAGGGCGCCGCCGAGGATCGGGCCCAGCGCCAGCGCCAGGCCGGACATCGAGGCGAACACGCCGATGGCCCTGGCCCGCTCGGGCGGTTCGGGAAACGTGGTGACGACGATCGCCATCGCCACCGGGTTGAGCATCGTGCCGCCGACGGCCTGCAGCACACGCGCCGCGATCAGCCAACCGATGCTCGGCGCCAGCCCGCACAGCAGTGAGCCGAGCCCGAAGACGGCGAGGCCGACCTGGAAGGTCCGCCGGCGTCCGAACCGGTCCGCCGTAGACCCGGCCAGCACGAGGAAGCCGGCCAATACCAGCGTGTACGCGTCGACCGTCCACTGTAGGCCGGACACCGACGCGTTCAGGTCTCTACGCATCGCCGGCAGCGCGACGTTGACGATGGAGATGTCCATCACCACGACGATGATGCTGGCGCAGCAGATCGCGAGCACCAGGAATCGGCGTCGCCGGCTGAGCTCGCCCATCGTGGTCTTCGGCAGCGCGGAAGCACTCACGATCACGACGCTACGACTTCGAGCGCGCTCGAAGCCAATCTAGGGCGTGGGCGGGTGGACCTGCCAGGCGCGGGTGATGGTCTGCTCGATCCGGTTGCCGGCGCGGTCTTCGGCGGTGACCTGGACGGTGGCGAACTGTGCGCCGGGCGGCGCGGCGGGGATGGTCGCGGTCCGCCCGCGCATCCGCGCCGCCGTCCACTGAGCTCCGTCGTCGTAGGAAACCCGCACGGCCACCGTGAACCCGCCGGGCCCGCGCGCACCCGGCTGGTAGCCGGGGCGCAACACCAGGGGGTACGCCCGCGTCGCGTCGACCGCATTGGACAGGTCGGTGCCGATGTCGAGCCCGACCTGGAGGAGCGGCAGCACCGCCGGCGCTGATGACCGCGGGCGCCGGGAGTGGAACGTCCACGTCGTGGCGGTGGCGGTCGAGGTGGTCCACCACTGGCGGCCGGTGACCCGGTCCCGGGCCACGTCGAGCGTCAACCGGTACCGCTCGTCGCCGGGCGCCACGGTGAACTGCGCGCGGGCGGCGGTGGATTGCCCGACGACCGTGCCGTCGTCGCGGCGCAGCGTCAACTGCGCGCGGTCCGAACGGTTGTCGATCCACCCGTACGCGCCGACCCCGCCGTCGGCGTAGTGGGGGATAGCCACCCGGATCGCATCGTGGGCGCGGTTGACCGGCGCGCCGGCCGTGAGATCGGGATCGGTAGCCGGGAGCGCGGGCCGGGTCAACGCCGGGAACCACACCTCGCTGGTGCGCTTGCCCGGCCGGTACGTGCGGGGCAGCGCCGACATGATCCCCATCGGCGCGCTCAGCCATTCGGCGTCGGCGGTCGCCTGGTGCAGCCAGGTGATCCCCGGGGTGTTGACATAGTCGGTGCGGCGCTGCGCCCGCTGGATCGCGCGGCTGAACGAGAACGCCGCGTCGAGCCCGGCGGCGAAGCCGGACCGGTTCTCCCGGGCCAGGATGCCGGGCGCGTGCGCGTGGTAGTCAGCGTCCACAGTGGCCAAGCGCAGCTCGCGCGCGCCGTAGTGCGGGTCCGCGGGGATGCCGCCGGGTTCCGGGAGGAAAAGATCGAACCGGTACGGCGACAGCGGTGTCCCGGTCAACGCCAGCGACACCGCACCCAGGGCCAGCCGCTCGCGCAGTCGCTGCCCGTCCGCGTGTTCGATGTAGTAGGCGGGTATCGAGCTGCGACCCGCGTCGGCGTCCCAGTAGCCGGGTTGGTCCGCGGCGAACAGTGCCAGTCGGGCCCCGGCCTCGGCGGCGGCCCGGACCTGCCCGGCGACGGCGGCGCGGGTGTGAAAGCGCAGCAGCACCGCGGCGTCGCGTGCCCCGGCCAGCTCGGCGGGTGTGCCGTCGCCGCCGTCGACCAGCGGCAGGGTGGCTGAGCCGTCGAGCAGCGGCGACCGGTCCAGCACCCGCGGCCGGTCCAGCGTGACGCCGCCCGCTCCGGTGACCTCGGCGGCCAGCACCGGCGCCGTCAGATCCCAGCGGCTGTAGAACGCGAAGCTGCCGACGGACACCGGCCGGGTGGGCAGAACGGAGACCCGCTGCACCAGGTCGGTGTTGTAGGACCAGCCGGTGAGGTCGGACCGCCCGCCCGCGACGCGGTGCCAGGACACTCCAATATGGTCGCTCTGCGTCGGCAGGGGAGTGTCGATCCGCACCGGGACGGCGGTCCGCGTGTCGAAGTGCAGGGACACGTCCTCGCCGACGGGCAGGTCGGGCTCGGCCGCGACGGTGACCTCCCGCCGCTGCCCCGCCTCGTCGGCCGTGCCGACCGGCACGACCACCAGGTAGCGCCCGGCGGGCACCTCGACGACCGCGGGCGCGCCGCGTTGCAGGTACCCGTAATAGGTCTTGCCGGTGTCCAGGCTCCAGATCTGCGCCACGCTGCTGACCCGGTCGGGTGCGTGGCCGTTGCGGTCCACCGCCGAGATCGTCAGCCGGTGCGCCGGCGGGACGCGGCGCAGGCCCACCGGGATGCGCACCGACACACCCGCGCCGCGGGCGGTCAGCAGCCCGGCGTACGCGCCCGGCGGGGTGGCCGCCGCGTCCAGCCGGACGGTGGCGGTCGCCGTGCCGCCCGGCGGGATCGTCAGCCACTCGGGCGAGACGGTGAGCGCCGCCTGTTGCGGGACCGCGCCGGTGCTGGCGGCGCCGGCGGACAGCCGCACCGTGACCGGCCGCGTCCCGGTGTTGCTGAGGCCGACGGTGGCGCGGTCCGCGCCGGTGCCGAGTGCGATGCTGGCGGCGTCGGCGCGGACCCGCTGATCCAGGGCCGCCGGCACGTCCACCCGGCCGGCACCCTGCTCCGGGATCGCCGCGCCGCGCACCGGCCCGGCGCTGGTGACCAGCGCCGCCTTCAGCTCGGTGGCGGTCCACTTCGGATGCCGCTGGGCGAGCAGCGCCGCGGCGCCGGCCACGTGCGGCGCCGCCATCGACGTGCCGGACAGCGACGTGTACGCCCCATCGACCACCTCGCCCAGGCCGGTGCCGGCGGCGCGGGCGGCCACGATGCCGACGCCCGGCGCCACGATCTCCGGTTTGGGCGCGCCGTCGCCGATCCGCGGTCCGCGACTGGAGAAGTCGGCCATCGTGTCTTCTTCGGACACCGCGCCGACGGTGAGCGCCGACATCGCGGTGCCCGGCGTGGTCACGGTCTCCGGACCGGGGCCGCTGTTGCCGGCGCTCACCACGAACAGCGCCCCTGAGCTGGCGGTCAGCGCGTCGACCGCCTGGGTGAGCACGTCGCCGCCCTCGACCGCCCGGCCGCCGAGGCTGACGTTGACCACGCGGGCGCCCTGGTTCACCGCCCACTCCATCCCGGCGATGAACCAGGAGTACGCGCCGGAGCCGCGCTGGTTGAGCACCTTGCCGACCAGCAGGTCCGCCCCGGGCGCGACGCCGGAACTGCCGCCGCGGCCGGCGACGGTGGCGGCCACGTGCGTGCCGTGCCCGTGGCGGTCGGTGGCGTCCTCGGGCCCTGACTCGTCCGTGAAGTTGGCCGCGGCGCTCACCCGCCCGGCAAGGTCGGGGTGGGTGGGATCGTAGCCGCTGTCCAGCACGGCTACCGTGACGCCGGTGCCGTCGTATCCGGCCCGCCAAGCGACCGGCGCGCCGATTCGCGGCACGCTCTCGGACAGGGTGGCCCGCACCTGCCGGTCCAGCCACACCCGCCGTACGCCCGGGGTGAGCGTCGCGGCGCCGGCCGTGACCGACTCCCAGAAGTCCCGCGCGCGGGCCTTGTCCTCGGTCACCGCGACCGCGCCGATGCTGGACAGCTCCCGCCCGGCGCCGGCCAGTGCGGTCGCCCGCGGGCCGGCGACCAGCAACGGCAGCGTCGTGCGCGCCTGGTCGTGGTAACCGTCGGCGACCAGCTCGGTGACGTTGAACAGGGCGTCGTCGACCTGGCCGGACGTCACGTAGGGCAGCGCCTCCTCGGGCACCACGTGCACGTCTCCGTCGCGGTGCGAGATCTGTACGTCCCGCTCGCCGTCGACAGTGGCCACCTGCCGGCCACTGGCCAAGGTGGACAGTTGCACGACGTCGCCGGTGACCAGCGTGACGGTGTGCACCGCCCGCACCGCGTCGGCTCCGCCCGGGGCGGGCGCGGCGGTCCCCGTACCCGTGCCGCTGGCGACCGCGACGGCGCTGAAGCTGACGACGGACGATGCGACGGCAAGCGCTCTGCGCAGTATCCCGGCCACGGCTCGCAGCCTCACACACCAAGCCCTCATGATCAAGGCGTCCCTCACGTCGTTAGAGCTACATGAGGGACGCCTTGATCATGGAGGTGGGTGATCGCGGTCACGAGTGTGCGGGGTGGTTGGTCGTGTCTAGATCGTCATAGCCACACTTGTCCTACAGGTTTGACAGACTAATCGAGGAGAGACTCCTGTGGGCGCTCGGTCCCAGTTCCTTCGCGCCGTCGTCGCGACCGTCGCGGTTGCCGGCTTGGCGTTCGCCGCGGCCGGCTGCGGCGATGACTCGTCGAGCGGTGCCAGCGGCGCGGCGGACAATCCCTACGACCTGCTCGAGCCCGGCGTTCTCCGGGCCGGCACGCTGACGGACGCGCCGCCGAACGTGTTCCTCAAGGACGGCAAGTTCACCGGCTTCGACAACGACCTGCTCACCGCGGTGGCCGCGAAGATCGGGCTGCGCGTCGAGTTCGTCGGCACCGACTTCTCGGCGTTGCTGGCTCAGGTGAACACCCACAAGTTCGATGTAGGCAGTTCGTCGATCACCATCACCGACGCCCGGCAGAAGACTGTTGATTTCACCAACGGCTACGACTTCGGCTACTTCGGCCTCGACGTGCCGAAGGGTTCGTCCATCACCAGCTTCGACGGCCTCGCCGGCAAGCGCGTGGTGGTCGTGCAGGGCACGGTCCAGGACGACTACGCCACGAAGAACAACCTGAACCCGGTCCGGGTGCCGGACTACAACAGCGCCACGAACCAGCTCAAGGCGAAGACCGCGGACGCCTGGATCGCACCGGCCGAGATCGGCGAGAAGACCGCCGCCGACAGTGGCGGCGCCATCGTGGTGGCCGCGAAGCAGCTCAGCTCGGCACCGACCGCGTTCGCGGTGGCGAAGGGCAATGACCCGCTCCGCGAGGCGCTGAACAAGGGCCTCGACGAGGTGATCGCCGACGGCACGTGGACCACGCTGCAGGCGCAGTACTACCCCGGCCGGCCGATCCCGGCGGACTTCAAGCCGGGCAGC
This sequence comes from Actinomycetes bacterium KLBMP 9797, assembly GCA_037414955.1. Lineage (GTDB taxonomy): Bacteria > Actinomycetota > Actinomycetes > Mycobacteriales > Micromonosporaceae > Phytohabitans. The sequence goes on along the minus strand of JBBEWH010000079.1, from coordinate 3,363 downwards.
GGCACCGTCGCCATCCCCACCCCGAGCGCGTCCAGCTGACGGACACTCGATCGCCGGCACCGCGCGTACCAGGAAGGCCCTCAGTGGACGTACTCGAGACGTTGTGGCACACGTTCTTCGACTGGGAGTCGATGCGGGAAGCACTGCCCGAGATGCTCACCGTCGGCCTGCCGAACACGATCATCCTGGCGCTGTGCTCGTCGGTGCTGGGCACCGTGATCGGGATGCTGCTCGCGGTGGCCGGCATCGCCCGTACTCGATGGCTGCGGTGGCCGGCCCGCGTCTACACGGACATCTTCCGGGGCCTGCCGGTGGTGGTGACGATCCTGCTCGTCGGGCTCGGGCTGGCGCCGCTGGCGTTGCGGTTGTGGGGCACCAACCCGTACCCTCTCGGGATTTTGGCGCTCGGGTTGGTCGCTGGCGCGTACATCGGTGAGATTTTCCGCTCGGGCATCCAGAGCGTGGATCGGGGCCAGTTGGAGGCGGCGCGGGCGCTGGGTTTCGGGTACCCGACCGCCATGCGCTTGGTGGTGATCCCGCAAGGGATCCGCCGGGTGTTGCCGGCGCTGGTCAACCAGTTCATCGCGCTGGTCAAGGATTCCAGCCTGGTGTACTTCCTGGGTCTGCTGGCGAGCCAGCGGGAGCTGTTCCGGATCGGTCAGGACTACGCGGCGAACACCGGCAACCAGTCGGCGCTGCTGCTGGCCGGCCTGTTCTATCTCGTGCTGACCGTCCCGCTGACCCATCTGGTGAACTTCATCGATCACCGGCTCCGCAGCGGCCGCCCGGACCGGGCGGCCGCTACCGAGCCGGAGGATGACGCGGTTGAGGCGGGCGGCGTGGGCGAGGTGGCAGCGCGATGAGCACCGGGACGGAACAGGCGACCATCGCACCGGTGCGGCTCGGCGTCCGCGACGTGCATGTCGCGTTCGGCGCGACGCGGGTGCTGCGCGGCGTCGACCTTGAGGTGCCGAGCGGCGAGAGCGCGTGTGTGATCGGGCCGTCCGGTTCTGGCAAGTCCACCTTGCTGCGGGTCATCAACCGGCTGGTGGAGCCGGCGCGCGGCGACGTGCTCCTGGATGGACAGAGCGTGCTGCCGTGGAGCCCGGACCGGTTGCGGCGCCAGGTGGGCATGGTCTTCCAGCATTTCAACCTGTTTCCCCACAAGACCGTGCTGCAGAACGTCACGCTCGCGCTGCGGAAGTTGAAGGGATTGTCCACCGACGAGGCCGACGCGGTGGCGCTCCGCCAGCTCGACGTCGTCGGGCTGCGGGACAAGGCCGGGCAGCGGCCGAGCAACCTCTCCGGCGGCCAGCAACAGCGGGTGGCCATCGCGCGGGCGCTGGCGATGTCACCCCGGGCGATGCTTTTCGACGAGGTGACCTCGGCCCTCGACCCGGAGCTCGTCAAGGGCGTGCTCGCGCTGATGGCCGATCTCGCCGCGCAGGGCATGACGATGGTGGTGGTTACCCACGAGATGGGGTTCGCGCGCCGGGTGGCTGATCAGGTGGTGTTCATGGACCACGGCGTCGTGGTCGAGGCGGGGTCGCCGGATGCCGTCTTCGACGCCCCGTCCAGTCCTCGCCTCCGCCAGTTCCTCTCCCAGATCCTGTAACACTGATCAGGGAGGCGGGGCGGCCGCGTCCACCGTGGCGTACAGGTGGAAGTAGCTGTCCAAGGCGGTGGTCCGCAGGAGACGGTGCAGCTGCGGACGGGGGCGGGCCAGGTGTAGCCAGCCGCCGCCGGCTGCGGCGCCGCGATGGAGGGACAGGAGCAGGCCCAACCCCGTCGAGTCGACGAACGAGACCTCGTTCAGGTCGAGGACCAGCCGGGGCGGCTGGCGCCTGAGGGCGGCGTCGAGCTGCTCCCGCAGTGGCTCCACACTCCAGAAGTCGATCACGCCGTGGACGGTGACGAGCAGGAAGCCACCCCGTTCGTCGAGATCCATGGCGAGACCGGGATCTTCCGGGGAGTCGGCGGCGGGCGGATGCCGGCGGAGCCAGTCGAGATGGTCGGTCATAGCTGGGTCCGATCGGCGGCGTGCGGTGACCATTCCAGGAGCAGCAGGGTGGCATCGTCGGTCGGCGGCCCGTCCTGGTGTTCCAACACGCTCAGCGCGAGGCGGCGGAGCGTCTCCGGCCCGGGCAGGTCCGCGGCCGCACAGCGTTCGGCCAGGTCGACCAGGCGGTCGACGCCGAAACGCTCGCCACCATGGTCGTACGCCTCGATGACCCCGTCCGTGTACAGCAGCAGCCGGTCACCCGGTTCGAGGTACTCCTCGCCGACCTCGATGGCGGCGCTGCGGTCGATACCCAGCGGAAGCCGGCGCCCGCCGGGCAGTTCGCGCACCGCTTTGGCGCCCCGCAGCACCAGCGGCGGGGGATGGCCGGCGTTGATGTATCGGAGCAGTCCGTTCTCCATGTGGAGCTCTGCCAGTACGCCCGTGACGAACCGCAGGTCGGGAAACTGTTCGGTGAGGGCGGCGTCCGCGGCGCGGGCCATCGCGTAGAGGCCGTGGTCGTCGCGCCGGGCGGCGCGTAGCGCGCCCAACGCGGTCACGCAGGTCAGGCCGGCCCGCAGCCCGCGCCCCATCGCGTCGAGCACCATGATCCGGGCCAGCGAACCGTCGACGGCGTAGTCGAAGGCGTCACCGCCGGTGTCGTAGCACGGTTCCAGCACCGCGCTGACCGACAGCCGGGGGCAGCTGAACGTCAGCGGTGGCAGCAGGTGGATCAGCAACTCGCTGGCCGGCGACATCGGCTGGGTCCGCCGGACGCGGTGCAGCGTGTCCCCGTACGGCATCTTCACCGTCACCAGGTGTCCCAAAAGCCCCACCAGTAACTCACAACCGGCCTGCAGCGCCGCGGACTCGAGCGGCGGCTGGTCGACCACGATCTCGGCTACGCCCAGCCGTTCCGCTCCGTCCACCAGCGGCACCCACAGCCGGTACCGGCCGTCCGGCTGATCCGCCGCGTGCGTGCGCACGCTGGTGAACGCTCGGCCGGCCACCGTCCCCTCGACCGACAGCGGCGGTGGGGCCGGCTTGCCGCGCTCCGGGAGCGGCCACAGCTGGCGCTGTTCGTGGTCGACGAGGTAGAGGGTGACGTCGACGCCGAGTGGCCGCGTCACGTCGTTGACCGATTCCGCGAGCTCGTCCGGCAGGGCCAGCTTCATCCGCTCCAGCACGTCCGCGGTGACGGCGTGCCAGACGATGTCCTCCCTGCCGAGATCCTGGGGTAGGGTCACGGGCCAACCTCCCATCGGCCTTCGACCCCGATGCCCGCGTCCGTACACCCCCAAACCTCATGATCAAGGCGTGCCACAAGTCGTTAGACCAAACTTGGGGAAGCCCGGAAGAAGAGC
>JBBEWH010000078.1:0-544 GCA_037414955.1 Actinomycetes bacterium KLBMP 9797 | reverse complement strand
GGACCATTCATCCCTCAAGTCGTTCTCACGACTTGAGGGACGCCTTGATCATGCGAGGGTCAGGGCGGCGACGACGGGAGCGGCGTACAGGAGGGGGTACGGGACGTGCGAGTACGAGCGGGCCCGGAGCACGGTGGTGACCGCGCCGGCGAAGTACAGCACCAGGCCGATCCCGGCCAGGACACCGACGACCGGCACGAACAGGCCGACCAGCAGGCCGAGCGCGCCGGCGGCCTTCGCCGTGCCCAGCCAGGGCACCCACGACCGGGGTACGCCGTACTCAGCCAGCGGCTGCATCACCCACGTGGCGCGGAGAAAGACGGAGACGGCGGAGAAGCCGACCATGGCGGCGCCGAGGACGGTGACGACAACGTAGGTGGTGGACATCAGCAGTGCTCCTTATCGTGCTTCGCGAGCTTCCTGCTGAGGGGACACGCGGCGGGGCGCGGTTGTGACAGCACCGCGCCGATCCCCATGATCAAGGCGTGCCCCCAGTCGGTCTAACGACAGTTGGGGCGCCGGGGGGAAGGGGTTGTCGGGGGTG
>JBBEWH010000077.1:0-21073 GCA_037414955.1 Actinomycetes bacterium KLBMP 9797 | reverse complement strand
CCCCCCCAACCAAAGTATCTGCGCGCCCATAAATTCTTAAAAAGGTTTTGGGGCACGCCTTGATCATGGGTTAGACGGGGGTGCAGGTGACTTCGGCCTGGGGGAGCGGGGTGGTGCCGGAGGCGTAGAACATGCCGACCATCGCGGACTGGCCGGGCGCGAGCACGCCGGTCGTCGGCGACGGCACGATGGTGGCGACCGTTCCGGTCTGCGTCACGGTGGCGTTCCACGCCTGGACGCTCCAGACCGGAGCCGGGAACTTCAGCACGAGCTGCCAGCGCACCGGTACGGCGCTGATGTTACGGACGGCGAAGCCTGCCCCGTATCCGGTGGCCCACTGGGTGAGGACGGTGAGCGTGGCCTCGCAGTAGGGGTCGGCGGTGGTGGTGGTGGTGGTGGTGGTCGTCGCCGGTTGCGAGACGGGCGCGGCGGCGACGGGAGTGGCGGTGGCGGCGAACATCGCGGACGCGGCGATGGTCGCGCAGACAGTGGCGAGCGTCCTTCTGATCCGACGGTCCATGATGTCCTCCCCGTGCGTCAATTCATTGACTACGGTGAGTATAGCCGTCATTTCCATGATCAAGGCGTCCTTCACGTAGCTAGAACTACGTGAAGGACGCCTTGATCATGGTGTGAGGTTAGGCGGGAGCGATCCGGTAGGCGCGGATCACCGTCTGCTCCACCACGTTGCCGGCGAAGTCCTCGGCCCGGGCCCGCAGGGACACGAACCCGGTGCCGCTGGGGTGCGTCACCGTGGCCGTGCCGGTGCCGTCGGCCGCCGTCGTCACGGCGGCGCTCTGCCAGGTGCCGCCGTCGTCGAGCGAGTAGTCGACGGTCAGCGTGCGCAGCGCGCTGGATGCCGCGTCGGGCTGGACGTGCGCCCGCAACGGGATCGGGAAGCTGCGACCGGCTGACGCCGTGCCCTGGAGGTCCGTCGCCGGCGTGAACGTCACGGCCCACAACGGCAGCCGCAGGTTCGCGTTCGGGTCGACGGTGTCGGAGATGAACGTCCACGCCGCACTGACCTGAGTGGACAGTGTGATCGGCGCGGTCCGGTTCAGGGTCGCCTCCAAGCGGTACTGCGCGTTACCGGTCGGCACCGTGAACCTCGGCGAGTCGTTGAACGTCGGGAACGGCGCTTCGCCGACCACCACGCCGTTGCGCTTGAGCACCAGCGTGCCGGAGACCGTGTTCGGGTGGGGCAGGCCGGCGTGGCCGTCCCCGTCACCGGTCAGCGGCGGGTCCGCGATGATGGTGTTGCCCCGGCGCACCACCCAGTTCTGCCGGAAGATCGACGACGTGAACGCCGGTCCGTACACCGGACGGTTCCAGGTCTGCTGGACCGTCGTGTTGCCGGTGTACCTGGTCACCGACGACACCAGGTGGTTGGTCGCGATGCCGCTGGCGTTCGCCCGTTCCAGCATGACCGCGTGCCAGCGCACATCCCCGTCGGTGTTGTAGAACTCGGTGCGCTCGAACGGCAGGTCGAAGTCCATGCCCATGCCGAGCGGGCTGCTCACGTACGTGCCGAACAGCGTGCCGCCGGGGTGCGCGAACGCGCCCTTCGTGGCGAACGAGCCGGGAATGTGGCCCGCGTGCGTGGCCTTGACGACGGCCAGGTCGGCCGCCCCCACGTCGCGGGTCCACCCGGTGGGCAGGCGTTGCTCCGTGTGCCACGCCAGGTGGTACACGTTCTTGGAGTTGTAGAACGTGTTGCCCGGCCCGAGATGGGCCATCGTGGTGCCGATCCGGGACACCGAACCCCAGACGAACTGGTTGCCGATCTGAGCGGTGTACGTGGTGCCGCCGTGCGTGAAGCCCACGAACCAGGCGTTCTCCCCGTGCCCGGTCATCTGCATGGCGACCTCGGTCAGGCGGGTGGCGGCCTGCGGGTCCGGGACGGTGACCTTCACCGGCTGGGCCAGCTGCGCGTCCATGACCAGGCTGCGGTCCTGGGTCATCTCCAGCCGTGGCACGGTGAGCACCGACGTCTCCTGGCCCTGCGGCCCAAAGTCGAACACCTGGCTGGTCACCAGGTAGCTGCCCTTCGGCATGCGCGGCACGGTGACCGGGCCGGGCCCGCCGACGATCCAGAACCGGGTGCCGTCGACGCTCTGCACCAGGCTGAAGTACGCCGGGGTGGAGAAGCCCTGCCGGCTGATGTGGTCCAGCTTCAGGTCGTACGTCTCGATCGCCCGGTCCACGGCGAACGCCGTGCGGACGCTGACGCCGGCCCCGGTCGCGGTGATGGCTCCGGTGTAGAGCCCGTCGGCGGCCGTGACCCGGGTGTTCGTCGTGAGCGTCACCGACGCGGTGCCGCCCGCCGGTACGGTGACGGACGTGGCGCTGAGGGCGAACATGCCCGCCGGCGCCGCGGCGCCGGTCGGCCCGCGGGTGCCCAGCGCGAGGCTGAGCGGCACCGCGGCGGTGCCGTGGTTGCGGTAGGTGACGGTGCGGGTCAGGATCGGGTCGTCACCGTGCGGGAAGGCCTGCCGGCCCAGGCTGAGGCTGGCCGGTTCGGCCAGCACCGCCTGCTGGTAGGCGCGGGCCACGTCGAGCCGGCCGGAACCCTGTTGGTAGGCGGTGAGCGCGGCGTTCGGCACGGTGCTGCCGATCAGCGCGGACTTGAGCTGCGGCGCCGACCACGTGGGGCGGCGCTGCTGGAGGATCGCGGCGGCGCCGGCCACATGTGGGGTGGCCATCGAGGTCCCGCTGGCCTCCACATAGCCCTGGGTGCCCGCGCGGGCGGCGTTGATGTCCACGCCGGGCGCGGTCAGGTCCGGCTTCAGCCCCGCGTCGTTGTCGCGCGGGCCGACGTGGGAGAAGTCGGCCAGGTTGTCCGACCCGTCCACGGCGCCCACGGTCAGCGCCGCGTCGGCGCTGCCCGGCGACGCCAGCGCCGAGGTCTGCGACCTGTTGCCCGCCGCGATCACGAACAGCGTGTCGGTGCTGGCGGTCAGTTCGTTGACCGCCTGCTCCAGCGGGTCGATCTCGGCCGTGTCCTCACCGCCGAGGCTCATGTTCACCACGTCGGCGCCCTGGTCGGCGGCCCACTGCATGCCCGCCAGGATCGCGGACATGGAGCAGCCCCCGTTGTTGTCGCAGACCTTGCCGTTGAGCAGCTGGGCGCCGGGCGCGACGCCGCGGTTGCGGCCCTGCGACGCCGAGCCGGTGCCCGCGATGGTCGACGCCACGTGCGTGCCGTGGCCGAAGACGTCGTTCGCGTCCGGATCGGTGGTGAAGTTCTCCGACGCGAGCACCTTGCCCGCGAGGTCCGGGTGGCTGCCGTCGATGCCGGTGTCCAGGACCGCGACGGTCACGCCGGCGCCGTCGAAGCCCGCCGCGTGCGCGGCGGGCGCGCCGACCTGCGGCACGCTCTGGTCGAGGCTGGGGTGCACGACGCGGTCCAGCCACACCTTGTCCATGCTCGGCTTGAGCCGCCGGCCCTCGTCCACCTCGTCGGTCATCTTGGTCCACATCGCTCCCAGCGACGCCTCGTTCGCCGACACGGCCAGGCCGTGGACGCTCGGCAGGCGCCGGGTGACGGCGCCGCCGGCACCGTTCAGCAGGGCGCCGGTGGCGGCCTCACCGCCGGCGGCGTACCGGAAGACGAGCGGCAGCTTTCCCGTGGGGAAGCCCGAGTCGAGCAGCTCGGTCACGCTGAAGAGCTGGTAGTCCAGCTCGCCGGCGGTGATGGCGGGCAGGGCGTCGGACGGGATGACGTAGTGCTGGCCCCGGTTCGCGAACGTGGCGAACCGGACATGCTCGCGGGCCGGGTCCTGCTCGATGATGATCTCACCGGTGTCCGGCACGATGACCCGGTCACCGGTGATCAGGGTGACGCGCTGGTCCTCCGGGTTCTTCGCGGGTTCCGGTGCCGCGAGGGCGGCGGACCCGCCCGGGAACGGCACTCCCGTCAGTAACGATCCAAGTAGAGCCACCGTGAGTAGGGCACGGCGTACCCGTTTGTGCGATGACATTAAATCTCCCCGTGTTTGTCGCGCCCGAGGCAGTCTCCGCTGCCAGAGAATGGGCGCATCTTATGGATAACACGCGCGGGTGAGCCCGGCAAATCAGCTAAACATCCGTTGTCGCCGGCCCTGGTGGCGAGCTATTCTGCGGATCAATTCGCGCTAATCCCGCCAAAGCAACAGAATTCACGATTAGGACGACTGCGCGCGTCTCCCATGATCAAGGACGCCTTGATCATGGGATTTCTGTGTGGCGGAAATCGATGTCCCGTTGCTTTCGGTCTCGCGAAAAAAGTGGACTTTGCGCCTGGCGCTTCCAAAGATCGGTGTCATGACGTCGTCGATACATGACCAGATCTACTACCCGGTCAGCGATGTGCGCATGGTGCGTGGCGAGGGGATATACCTGTACGACGAGCAGGGGAGGCAGTACATCGACTGTGCGTCGGCGACCTTTAATCTGAGTCTCGGGTATTCGCATCCGGCCGTCGTCAAAGCGATTCAAAAGCAAGCGGAAATGCTTATGCATACCACCTCCGCGTTTCAGACTGATCCGGTCAATCAGGTCGTTCACCGGCTGATTCGGGAGTCACCGGCCAACCTCGTCAAAGTGCATCTGAAGGTAGGCGGCGGATCGGAAGCCAACGAGGGCGCCGTCAAGATGGCCCAGGTCGCCACCGGCCGGCGCGAGGTCATCACGCTGTTCCGCAGCCACCACGGCCAGACCATGATGATGACGTCGTACTCCGGCAACGCGTTTCGCAAGGCTCCGTTTCCGATCCTCTCCGCCGGCTCGCTCCAGGTGCCGGACCCGTACTGCTTCCGCTGCTTCTACGGGCAGCGGCGGGAGACCTGCGGCCTCATGTGCGTCGAGCGGATCGACGACTTCCTGGAGTACGCCAGCGGTGGCCAGGTCGCCGCGATGATCGTCGAGCCGATCTCCGGCAACGGCGGCAACATCGTCGCGCCGGACGGCTACCTGCCCCGGCTCCGGCAGTTCTGCGACGACCACGACATCGTCCTCATCCTGGACGAGGTGCAGACCGGCATCGGGCGCACCGGCCAGATGTTCGCCGCCCAGCACTTCGGGGTCGAGGCCGACGCCATCACGGTCGGCAAGGGGCTCGGCGGCAGCGGCGCGCAGATCGCCGGCATCCTCACCAACGAACGCCTCGCCGGCCTGCCCGGGCATCACCACTCGTTCACGTACGGCGGGAACTCCCTCGCCGCCGCGGCGGCGGCCGCGACGCTCGACATCGTGGCCGAGCCGGCGTTCCTCGCGAACGTGCGCGCCACCGGCGCGCACGTTCTCACACGCCTGCGCGAGCTGGGCCGCCGCCATCCCGCCATCGGCGACGTCCGGGGCGTCGGCCTCATGATCGGCATCGAGCTGGTGACGCCCGACGGCGCGCCGGCGGTGGCGCTCACCAATGAGCTCGCCCGGCTCGGGCTGGACCGCGGTCTCGTGCTGCGGACGTCCCGGTACGGCCACGGAAACGTGCTGAAGATCAGGCCGCCGCTCATCCTCACCCACGCCCAGGCGGACGACATCTGCGACCGGCTCGCGGCGCTCCTGCGCGAGGTGGACGCATGAGGGACCTGCTCCTCGGCACCGCGCGGGCGGTACACCGGGCCCTGTCCGCGCGCGGTCCGCTGGCCGCCGGCCGGCTGCCGCGCGGCGACGCACCGGGCGGCGACGCGCAGTTCGACATCGACAAGGTCGCCGAGCGCGCGGTGTGGGAACACCTGTGGCGCCACGCGCCGGTGCCGGTCGCGGTCTACACCGAGGACGAGGGCCTGCGCACGACCGGCGCGCAACCCGAGCACGTCCTCGTGATCGACCCGATCGACGGCACCCGGCCGGCCGCGGCCGGGCTGGAGATGGCGACCGTGTCGATCGCCGCCGCCCCGATGGGCGACGGCCGCCCGACCGTCGGCGACGTCTGCGCGGCCCACGTGCTGGAGCTCAAGACCGGGGCGTGGCTCTACGCCGACGACGTCCGGCCGGGCGTCGAGGCGTCCGGGTACCCGCACGCCGTCCCCGGCCTCAGCGACAACACGGACCTGAGCCGGATGTTCTGGTCCCTGGAACTCAACGGCCACCCGATGCGGCTGATGTGCGACGCGTACGGGCACCTCGTGGACGCGTCCGCCAACACCGGTGGGGTGTTCGTCTTCAACAGCGCCTCGTACTCGATCACCCGGATCCTGACCGGCCAGCTCGACGCGTTCGTCGACATCGGAAACCGGCTGCTGCGCGACCACCGCGGGACGGAGCCGGCGTTCCGGCGCGCCGGCCGCGGCAACATCCTGCACCTGTTCGGATACGACATCGCGGCGAGCGTGTATCTGGCCCGCCGCGCCGGAGTCACCATCACCGACGCGTACGGCGAGCCGCTGGACTCCATGCCGCTGCTCGCCGTCGACCCCATGAGCCAACGGTCCTGCGTCGCGGCCGCCACGCCGCGGCTGCACCAGGCCCTGCTGCGCACCATCCGCTGGGACGCACCGGCCCAGCCGACGAGTGGAGGAACCTCGTGAAGGCACTCGTACTGCAAGCGGACAGATCCCTACGACTCGTCGACCGGCCCCGACCGCGCTGCACCGCGCCCGACGACGTCGTCGTGCGGGTCACCCAGGCCGGCGTCTGCGGCACCGACCGCGGCGTCCTGCTGGGTAAGTTCCCGGCCCACCCGGGCGTGGTGATGGGCCACGAGGCGGTCGGCGAGGTCGCCGAGGTCGGCACCGGCGTCACCACGGTGAAGCCCGGCGACCGGGTGGTCGTCAACCCCACCCTCTACTGTGGCCTCTGCGACCCGTGCCGGCGCGGCGCGCTCAACTTCTGCCGCAACAAGGCCGGCAACGAGCTGGGCATCGACCGGGACGGCGCCTTCGCGCCGGCCCTGCGGCTCGAGGAGCGCTTCCTGCACGCCCTGCCGGAGGACATGACCGACGACCGCGCGGTCCTGATCGAGCCGGTCGCGTGCGTGCTGAACAACCTGGAGGCGGCGCGGCTGCGGCCGGCGGACGAGGTGCTGGTGCTGGGCGGTGGCCCGATCGGCGTCCTGACCGCGCTGATCGCCGACCACCTCGCGAGCCCGGTCACGGTGGTGGAGCGCGACCCGTACCGCCGGTCCGCCGCGGCGGCGTACTTCGCCGGCATCCCGGGCTGCGCGGTGCGGGTGTCCACACCGGACGGCATCGCCGGGCCGCTCGCCGACGTCGTGGTGGACACCGTCGGCGCCCTGCTGGAACAGGCGTGCGGGCTCGCCCGGGACCTCGGCCGGGTGGTCGTCATGGGCTTCGACGGCGCCGCGCGGGCCGAGGTGCGCCCGCTGCACCTGCTCCAGCGCGGGCTGACGATCGTCGGCGCGGGCGACTACAACAGCCTCATCTTCCCGCGCGCCATCGCGCTGGCCGCCCGACTGCCGCTGGAGGGCCTCGTGACCGAGCGGGTGCCGATCGACGATTTCCCGCGCGCGCTCGCCGCGCTGGGCCTCGGCCCGGAAGCCGACGGCTACGCCGGGATGAAGGTCGTCCTCCAGCCGGGGGAGGCGGCCCGATGAAAGAGTTCCTGTACGGCTTCGACCGGCCGATCGTCTACGGCGAGTACCCGTACTACCGCGCCGCCCCCGACCGGTGGGGCCCCAACCTCGCCGCGCTGGCGGCGGCCGGCATCGACGTGGTCACCTGCTATGTCCCGTGGCGCTTCCACGAGGTGAGCCCGCGCCGGTACGACTTCACCGGCGTCCGCGAGGAGCAGCGCGACCTGCCGCGCCTGCTGGACCTGGCCGCCGCCGTGGGGCTGAAGGTGCTGCTCAAGCCGGGACCGTTCATCCACGCCGAGGTGCAGCTGGGCGGCCTGCCGGACCGGGTGAGCCCGGGCGTCGACGACCGGTACGCCGCCGTGCTCGACGCCGCCGGCGCGCCGGTCACCTCGCAGGGGCTGCCGTTGCCGAGCCTGTTCGACCCGCGGTATCGCGCGGAGGTCAGCCACTGGCTCGCCGCCGTGCGGGATCAGGTGCTGCGCCGCGCGCTCGCGCCGCACGGTCCGGTCGTCGCCGTCCAGCTCGGCAACGAGGGCATCTACAGCGACGGCAACAAGCCCGCCGACGCGCATGACTTCTCCGCCCCCGCACTGGCGGCATTCACGGAGACCCTCCCGGAGGGCTTGCCAGCTGGACCGGCGGTGCACTGGCCGGCGGAGCTGAAGGCGGCCTGGGCCCGGCACACCGGCGACGCCCTGCGCGACCAGTACCGCGCGCTGGCGGCCGGGCTGGCGCCGGAGGTACGGCGGGTGTCCACAGTGAACCTGCCGCTGCCGGTCCTGGATGGACCGCCGGGCGCCGCCGCCACGTGGTTGCTGCGCACCGCCCGGCTAGCCGAGACCGGCCTGGCCGAGGGCTACACCGCGTGGGTGGGCAACGCGGCCCGGTCGCGCACCGCGTTCGGCGCGCACTGGTTCGGGGTACGGGCCCGGCGCTCCGACAACGTCGAGGAGAACTGGGGTTTCACCTGGACCGAACCGGCGTTCGCGCAGCCCGACAACGCGCTGTTCCACGCGCTGCTCGCGCTGGCGCTCGGCTCCCGCAGCTGCAGCGTGTACGTCGCCTGCGCGACCGAGCACTGGGGACCGCTGATCGACCTCGACCCGGACGGGGTGCGGGCCGACGGCGCCGACCCGCTGGACTTCGCGCCGCCCTACTGCCCGGGCGCGCCGCTACGCGAGGACGGCGGCGCCAACCCGAATCTCGCGGCGCTGCACGTCCTGCGCGACCTGCTACGGGGCACCCAGCTGGGCGGCACGTCGTTCGGGGCGGACGCGGCGCTGTTCATCCCCCACGACCGGGCGGAAGCCGAAGCGTGGCCTACGCCCATGATCAAGGCGTCCCCCACGTCGCTAGAACAGCATGAGGGACGCCTTGATCATGGCGTGCGGACGGCGATCGCGCTCATGGAGCAGCAGCAGTTCCAGCTGGACGTGCTGACCGAGGCGACCGCCCGTACCGCCGACCCGCGGGTGCCCTGGATCGTCCCGGCCGGCGCCGAGTCACACGCCCTGGTGGCCGAGCACCGCCGGGCCGGCGGGACCGTGGTGCCGCTCGACAAGCTCGACGAACTGCCCCCGCCGCGATACGCCCACCCGGCCACCGACCCGGCCGTGGTGTTCGTCCACGTTGACCAGACCGGCGAACCCGCCACGGTGTTCGCCTTCAACCTGGCCGCCGAGCACCGGACGGTCCGCCGGTGGGTGCGCGGCCACGAAGTGCACGTGGAACTGGCCCCGCGCGGCGCCGCCTGCCTGGCCTGGACCGGCAGTGGGTTCGCGCCGGCGGCCACCACCGCCGGCCTCGAACCGCTGCCACCCGCGCCGGTGGCCGCCTTGAACCTGCGCCCCGCCCACTGAGGAGAGAAGATGATCACGTTCGACCAGACCGTGCCGCGCGCGCTCGTCGACCGGGGCGACGCCACCACGGTACTGATCACCAGCTGGGAACGGACCGGCAACCGACTCACCGCCGGGGCGGTGTGGTCGCGGCTCGGCGGCTACTACCAGCTGCTGGACGAGCAGCGGCACGACCCGCTGCTCGTGCTGGAGACGATCCGCCAGGGCGCGTTGCTGCTCGCGCACGTCATCGACGACGTGCCGCTGGCCACCATGCAGATCCTGCGCTCGTCGCGCTTCGACGCGGAGCCGGACGGCCTCAAGATCACCGACGCGCCGACCGAGGTGGTGCTGACCATCGAGGCCGAACACCTGGAGCCGGACGCCCAGTCGATCATGCAGACGTCGCTACGCTGCGAGCTGCACCGGGACGGCAGCCTCATCGGCAGCGGCGGCGGCCGGGCCATCATCCCGCCCCACGACCGCTACCTGAAGGTGCGCGGCCGCGACCCGGAGACCGTCGTGCTGCCGGTCAGCGGCCTGGACGCGGGCATGCCGGCGCGCGCGGTGGGCAAAGCGTCCGACCGGGACGTCGTGATCGCACCCGGCGCCCGCCCCGGCGCGTACCGCCTGCGCGTCGACGCCCGGCACCCGAACTTCTTCGACAACCCGACCGACCACACCCCCGGCATGCTGCTCATCGAGGCGATGCGGCAGGCCGTCGTCGCCGAGTCCGGCGATCCGGGGTGCGCGCCGCTCGCGATGGCCGCGCGCTTCCACCGGTTCGTCGAGCTGGACCACCCGGGCGAGGTGCTCGTGCGCCGCACGGATAGCGGCTTCCAGACCGACGTCCGCCAGTTCGACAAGCTCGCGGCCCGAGCCGACTGGCCGTCAGCGGGTCACACGCATGGATAGCGTGCTGCGGCTGAGCGCCGTCGAAGCGGTCCGGGCGCTGAAGCGAGGTGAGGTGAGCCCGCTCGAGCTCGTGGACGCGGTGGCGGACCGCCTCGACGAGGTCGAACCCGTGGTCAACGCTCTGGTGGCACGCTGTCTCGACCGCGCCCGCGCGAACGCCCGCCGCCTGATGAGCGACGGCGACGTCGAGGCGGACCATCCGGCCTGGTTGGCGGGCCTGCCGGTGACTGTGAAGGACGTCGTCGACGTGGCCGGCCTGCCGACCACGTTCGGCTCGCCGCTATATCGCGACCGGGTCGCCGACCGCTCCGACCCGCTGGTGGCCCGGATCGAGCGGCGCGGCGCGATCGTCGTCGGCAAGACGAACCTGCCCGAGTTCTGCTCCGGCGCCGACACGGTCAGCCCGGTCAGCGGCCGGACGGCGAACCCGGTCGACCCGGCGGTCTCCTGCGGCGCGTCCAGCGGCGGCGCCGCCGCGTCGGTGGCCGCCGGCGCGGTGTGGTGCGCGCATGGCACCGACACCGCCGGGTCGATCCGCATCCCGGCCGCCTTCTGCGGCACGGTGGGCCTGCGGCCCACGCCGGGCCTGGTACCCGGTGGGCGCGGCGGCGACCCGCTCGACTTCGAGGTGCACGGGCCGCTGGCCCGGAACGTCGCGGACACCGAGCTGTTCTTCGCCGCGATGGCCGGCGCCGAGCTGCCACCCGCGGAGCCGGTGCGGCGGGTCGCGGTCAGCCTCGACCTTGGCGGGACGGTGCCGGTCGACGACGAGATCCGGCGGGTCTGCGCGCGGGCCGTGGCCGACCTGAAGGCCGACGAGGCCGCTCCGCCGCTCGACGGGGTGCACGAGGCATGCCTCACGTTGCTCGGGCACCGGGCGCAGGCGTTGCACGGCGCCCGGGTCGACCGGTGGGGAGAGGCCATCGGCCCGGCGTTACGCGCCGAGGTCGACGCCGGCCGGCGGATACCACCGGACCGGCTGGACGCCGCCCGGCGTACCCGGGAATGGTTCCGGCACGCCGTCGCCACGTTCTTCGCGGAGTACGACGTGCTCGTCACGCCGACCTTCGGCGTGCCCCCCTGGCCGGTACCCGATGGGTTCGCGACGGACCCGGCGCGAATCGCGGCGGTGTGGCCCCTGACGACGCTAGCGCCGATGGCCGGCTGCCCAGCGCTGACCATCCCGGTGAGTTCGTCGAGGTCAGGCTCGTTGATCGAGGAACTTCCGTGGCTATCAGATACCGATAAATCCGGACACGATACCCACGAAATTTCCTCGATCACCGCGGGGTTGCCCGTCGGGTTGCAGGTTATGGGGGCGCCCGGGAGTGAGGTGCGGGTGTTGCGGGTGGCGCGGGAACTGGAGGGTGCGCTGTGAAACGGTATCCGGTCGCGCGTACTCGGGCGTTTGAGGCGCCGGAAGCCTATGGGCGGTGGCGGGCCGCGGCGCCCGCCACTCGGGTGGTGCTGCCGAGCGGGGTTACCGCCTGGCTGGTGACCCGGTACGACGACGTGCGCCGGCTGCTGCGGCACCCGGCGCTGGTGTCCGACTCCACGCACCCGGGCTATCCGCGGTTCGGCGCGGCGGTGGAGGTACCCCCGCTCAACCGCACGTTCATCGGCCTGGACGGGCCCGCGCACCGGCGCCTGCGGCAGATGTTCGCTGGCGAGTTCTCGGTGCCGGCGGTGTCCGGGTTCGAGCCGCGCCTGACCGCCATCGTCGACGCCTGTCTCGACGGCATGTCGGGTGATGACGGCATCTCGGGTGATGACGGCATCTCGGGTGATCCGGTGGACCTGGTCGCCGGGTTCGCGCTGCCGGTCGCCTCGCGGGTGATCTGCGACGTGCTGGGCCTCGGCTACGCGGAGCACGAGCGGTTCGAGGACGCGACGCACGTGCTCACCGACGCCGCCAGCACTGACGCGGCGAAGGCGGCGGCCGGCGCGGCGATCGTCGAACTGGTCGCCGCGCTCGTGCGCGAGCGGCGCCGCCAGCCGCGGGACGACCTCGCCAGCCGGATCGTGACCCGGCACGTCGCCACCGGCGAGCTGACCGAGCCGGCGGCCGTGCACAACCTGGCACTGGTGCTTGGCGCCGGTCACCACACGTCGGCCAACATGCTGGCGCTGAGCGTGGCCGTCCTGCTCCGGGAGCCGGCGTGGGCCGACCGCTTCCGGGCCGAGCCGGAGCTGCGCGGCAACGCCGTCGAAGAGCTGTTGCGGTACCTCACGATCGTGCAGCTCGGCCTCGGCCGGGTGGCGACGGCCGACATCCCGGTCGGGGACGTGGTGGTGCGGGCCGGTGACGGCGTGGTGCTCAGCGTCCTCACCGCGAACCGGGACGCCCGGCGCTTCCCGGATCCCGACCGGCTGGACCTCGCCCGGCCGGACGCCCGCCACCATGTGGCGTTCGGCTTCGGACCG
This sequence comes from Actinomycetes bacterium KLBMP 9797, assembly GCA_037414955.1. Taxonomy (GTDB): domain Bacteria; phylum Actinomycetota; class Actinomycetes; order Mycobacteriales; family Micromonosporaceae; genus Phytohabitans. Next base: position 8,377 of record JBBEWH010000077.1, on the reverse strand, counting down.
CACCAGTGCGTCGGGCACTGGCTGGCCCGCCGGACCATCCACATCGCCCTGGCCAGGTTGTTCACCCGGCTGCCGGGGCTGCGGCTCGCCGCTGGCCACGACCTTCACTTCACGGAGGCGACCGACTTCCACGGGCTGCGGCAGTTGCCCGTGTCTTGGTGAAAGGAGTTTTCGATGACCCAGGCGGAACGCAACAAGGAGATCGTGCGCAGCTGTTACGAGCAGTTCTTCGTCCACCAGCGGCCGGACGCGCTCGCCGAGTTCATCCACGAGAAGTTCGTCCAGCACAGCCCGGACGCGCCGTCGGGCCGGGACGCCTACCTGGCGCACCTGCGGGAGGCGGCCTTCCTCGGCGGCACCTCCGACATCAAAAGGATTCTCGCGGACGGCGACTACGTCGCGGTGCACCACCACATGACGCTGCGGGACGACGACGGGCCCGGATTGGCCGTGGTGGATCTCTGGCGGCTCGAAGATGGCAAGCTCGCCGAGCATTGGGACGTGGAACAGCCGGTGCCGGACCCCTCGAAGGTGCCCAACGGCATGTTCTAAACCGTTCAGTACCTGCACAGAGCGTGAGGAGACCGTCAGCGTGACGATCGACCTGCATGTCGCACGTACCTCCAGTGACCGAGTCTTCGAACTCCTCGACGCGCTGGCGTCGCTCGGCCCCGGGCCACACCGCCTCCGGGACGTCGCCGCTCGCGCCCAACTCGGCGCGTCGACCACGCACCGCATCCTCCAGGCCGCGATCCGGGCCGGCATGGTGTCCAAGCCGCAGCGCGGTCGGTACTTCCTGTCGGCTCCGCCTTCGCCGTCGCCCGAGCCGGCGATCCCGGCGCGCCCGCCCCTCGCGGTTTCCCGGCGGATCCGGCTCGGCCTCGCGGCGCTGCAGAAAGCCACCGAACAACCGGTGCTCCTCTACGTCCCGCTCATCCTGGACACCCCCATGCGGTATTGCATGGCGTACTTCGCGCCCGCACAGGACGAGCTGCTCAGCGACGCGGAGCGGCTACTGGTCTCGGACATGGTGTTCTGCGCACCGCTCACTGTGGACGCGCCCGGTCGGCTCATTCAGGCGCACCTGTCTCCGGAACGGTCCAGCGAGCGGGCCAGGTCCTATGTCTACGGTCCGTCGCCGGTCGCCGGATGGACCACACTGGCCGCGCCGCTGCGCCGGTACGGGCAGATCGCGGGCGTCATCTGCGTCACCGCGCGGGCGCCGTGGATGGGCCGGTACAGCGACCATGCGCTGCACCGGCTCTTGCGACTGGCCCGCGAGCTGGGCGACGAACTACCCGCGGAGGAGGTGCGGCAATGACGGCAGACGCCGTGGTGTTGGGCGCCGGGCTGGCCGGCATGCTCGCGGCGGCGGCGCTCGCGCGCCACCCGGAGATCGGCGCCGTGACGGTCGTGGAGCGTGACCGGCTCGACGCCGGGCCAGTTTCCGATGGAGACGACCGGCGTCGTGCCGGGACGGCACCTCGGCAGGGTCTTCCGCAGGGCAGGCACGCGCACGTGCTGATGTCGAGCGGGGTACGGGCGATCGAGGCCCTGCTGCCCGGTACGACGGACCGATGGCTCGCCGCGGGGGCGCACCGGATCGGCCTGCCCGACGGGTACGTGATGCACCTGCCGCAGGGCTGGCTGCCGCGCTGGCGCGGGGAGCAGTTCGTGATCAGTTGCAGTCGCGGGCTGCTGGACTGGGTCGTGCGGCAGCGGCTGCTGGAGCTGCCGGAGATCCGCCTGATCTCGCGGACCGAGGCCGCCGGGCTGTGCGGCGATGCGCGGGCGGTCACCGGGGCCCGCGTCCGGGACCGGGCGAGCGGCGTCGAACGGGTGCTCGACGCCGCGCTCGTGGTGGACGCGACCGGGCGCGGCTCCCGAGCGCCGCACTGGCTCGCCGCGCTGGGTTGCCCGCCGGTCGACGAGGACATTGTGGACTCGGGGCTGCGCTACGCCACCCGCCTCTTCCGCGCGCCGGCCTCGCTCTCCGCTGTGGTGAACGTGCAAGCGGATCCGGCACAGGACCGGCCCGGCCAGACCGCGGCGCTCATGCCGATCGAGAATGGACAGTGGTTGGTCACGCTCTCCGGCACCCGCGGCGGGCAGCCGTCCCGCGCACCGGAGGAGTTCGTCCCGTTCGCCGCGGGGATGCGGCATCCGATCGTCGCCGAACTCATCGCGGGCCTGGAGCCGTTGACCCCGGTTGCGGTCACCAACGGCACCGCCAACCGGCGGCGGCACTTCGACCGGTCGCCGGACTGGCCGGACGGATTCGTGGTGCTCGGGGACGCGGTCGCGACCTACAACCCGGTGTACGGGCACGGGATGTCGGTCGCGGCGCTCGGTGCGACCGTCCTCGGCGCGGAGCTGTCCCGCCGTGGGCTCGGCCTGGGCCTCGCCCGCGCCGTGCAGCGCCGGGTGGCGGGCAGCGCGGCCGAGGCATGGGGACATGCCACCGGTACCGACATCCGCTTCCCCGATGCGATCGGGCGCGCGCCGACGCGGGTCGAGCGGGTGCTCTGGCGGTACCAGAGCCGGCTGATGCGGACGGCGCTCGACCGGCCGGACGTGGCCCGCGAGGTCATCGAGGTGTTCACGCTGTCGGCGCCGGCGAGCCGGCTGCTGCGGCCGCGGGTCGCGCTGGCGACGCTGCGCGGCCCACGCCGCCCACCCCTCGACACGCCACCGTTCACCCCCGCCGAACGCGCCGCCCTCCACCTCCCCTAACCCCCTCCCCATGATCAAGGCGTCCTTCAAGTAGCTCTAACTACTTGAAGGACGCCTTGATCATGGGGAGCGGAGGCCGTCGAAGAGGATCGCGAGCATCCGCACCCGGACCTCCTCGTCGAGCTGGCCTTGAGCGGCGGCGCGCGACGCGCCGACCAGCAGCGCGTAGACCTCCGGCAGCTCGACGTCGTCGCGGACCGCGCCCGACCGCTGGGCACGGTCCAGTAGCGCGCCGAACGCCCGGCGGAGCCCGGTCGAGGCGCGCGCGGCGGCGCCCTCCCCATGACCGCCCGCGTCCAGCAGCGCCTCGCCAATCGCGATCTTGGTGGCCGCGTCGGCGACCAGGTAACCGAAGAACTCGAAGAAGGCCGTCCCCGGGTCCGCGGCATCCAGCGTCGCTTCCGCCTTCTCGCGCAGCCGGTCGAACCGCCGGACCAGGACAGCCTCCAGCAGCGCCGCCTTGGTGGGGTAGTGCCGGAACACCGTGGCGATGCCGACCCCCGCCAGGCGGGCCACCTCCTCGGTGGACGCGGCGGCGCCGCCCCGCCCGAAGACCTCCTCGGCGACGTCCAGGATGCGGCTCCGGTTGGCGCGCGCGTCGACGCGCCGCAACTCACTCACGAGCCCTCCATTGACTTCCGAAGTCGAGACTCCATATATTCGGAGTCGCTACTTCGGATATTACAGGAGGACCCGTGATCGCACCCCGCAGCCCTCAAGAGACCTTCCTCGCGCTGGTCCACGGCGTGGCCGAGGGCCGCTGGGACGAGCTCCCCGAGCTGTACGCGGAGGAGACGCACGTCGTGCATCCCTTCGACCCGGACCGGTCGCCCGCGCTGCGCAGCCGGGACGAGCTCCGCGAGCACTTCCGGCCATCCGGACCGCCGCTGCGCCGGCGGCCGGCCAACATCACGATCCATCAGACGGCGGATCCTGAGGTGATCGTGGCGGAGTTCGAGTACCAGGGCACGATGCCCAGCAGTGGGGAGCCGTTCGCGCTGCCGGCGATCTTCGTGCTCCGGGTCCGGGATGGCGAGATCGTCAGCTCCCGTGACTACTTCGACCACGCCACCGCCGCCATGATCAGGGCGTCCTTCAAGTAGTTCTAGCGACTTGAGGGACGCCTTGATCATGGGGTGAGTGCGGCTTCGTAGGCGGCTTGCAGGCGGGCGAAGACCGACTCGGTGCCGGCCGGACGCGGGACGCCGAGGTGCTGCTCGCGCAACTCGTCCATGAACTCCTCCCAGAGCTGCGGACCGCCGCGCTCCAGCAGCTCGGCCCGCACGGACAGTTCACGGGTCACCGGCAGGTGGCGGCGGCCCCAGGCGCCGAGATGGGCCATGATGGGCACCAGTTGGATGGCTGGCTCGGTGAGGCTGTAGATCACCTTCTGCTTGTGGCTCGGGTCGGAGGCGCGGGACACGAGTCCCAACGCGGTGAGTCGCTGGAGCCGGGCGGCGAGGATGTTGGATGCGATGCCCTCTTCCGACTGGTGCAGCAGCTCGCGGAAGTGTCGCCGGTTGCCGAACATCATGTCCCGGATCACGACCAGGGACCACTTGTCGCCCAGCACCTCGACAGAGAGGTTGATCGGGCAGCCGGAGCGGCGTTCCTCCATCGCGGGCACCTTCCTCCACTCAACTGCTTGCACTCTACAACCGGTCTGCGCTACGTTGCCAGTAACCGGTTGCAAACAGCAATCAGTTCAGGATCTGGAGGACGTCATGAGCAAGGTCGTGTGCGACATCGCGATTTCCGCCGACGGGTTCGCCGCCGGCCCCAACCAGACCCGCGAGAAGCCCTTCGGCGACGGCCCGGTCGAGCGCCTCCACGCCTGGATGTTCGAGACCCCGGACGAGAACAAGGCGGAGGTCGACCGGATCGTCGACGCCGGCGCGTTCGTGATGGGGCGCAACATGTTCGGGCCGATCCGCGGCGAGTGGGACCTGGAATGGCAGGGCTGGTGGGGCGACGAGCCGCCCTACCACGCGCCGGTCTTCGTGCTGACCCACCACCCGCGCGAGCCATTGCCGATGCGGGGCGGCACGACGTTCCACTTTGTCACCGACGGCATCGAGTCGGCTCTGGCGCGGGCGCGCGCGGCCGCCGGGGAGCGGGACGTGGCTATCGCCGGGGGTGCGGCCACCATCAACCAGTACCTGCGTGCGGGCCACATCGACGAGTTGCGCACCCACGTGGCCCCGGTCATACTCGGCGCCGGCGAGCGGCTCTTCGACGGCGTGCCCGCGCAGGACCTGGAGGTCGTCTCGGCGCGATCGGCCTCACTGGTCACCCACATCACCTACCGGCCCGTGGCATCGTAGGAGGATGAGGGCGCTTACCGCGCTAATCCTGATCTTCGCGACGGCATGCACCGCGTCGCCGCCCGAAAGGCCGCCGGCCACCACCGGGCCGCCACTGCGGCTGCCCACTGTGGATGCTGACGCGCCGTGCCCGGTGACCCCGTCGCGGCCCTGGTCCGGTGCGGGGGTCGCGACCGCGGTGCTCGGCGACGGTCCATTGTATCCAGTGGCCGACTACTTCCAGCCCGGCCCCGTCCTGCGGCTTCGTGACGACGATCGGCTGCCCGATGGCGGCTACACGAAGAAGGTCCGCTGGATCGGCTCGGGCTACACCGGGCCGGTGCTCGTCCGCGCGGCGCGGATCGACGGCGCGGGCAGCGCGAGCGTCACGTTCTCCTACACCGGGGAGCGCCGCGACGGCGGCTACTACGCCGAGTTGCGGGCGCCGGACAGCGACCTGCCGGCGACCACCACCGTCAGCGGGCCCGGCTGCTACGCGTACCAGGTAGACGGCACGACCTTCACCACCACAATCATCTTCCAGGCCACCCCATGATCTAGGCGCCCCCATGTGCGCCGCGCCGATCAATGCCCGCCCGCTCGGCCGCCGCCGCGCCGATCAAGGCCCTGCCCGCCGATCAAGGGCTCCGAGGGTCGGCATCCCGGTGTTCGCAGGCACATGGTTTGATCTCGGATCCAGGTGCCCGAGCCCTTGATCGGCGTGGTTCCCCTTGATCGGCGGCGTGGTTTTGCTTGATCGGCGCGGCGCGGCGCGGTGCGGTGCGGTGCGGTGCGGCGCGGCGCGGTGCGGTGCGGCGCGGTGCGGCAGGCCGCGCTTATACGGACAGCGGCGTGCCGGGTCCTGATCATGAGCGGGAGCGGGTCCAGGCGCGGGGTGCGGTCCAGTGGCGGAGCATGGCGACGACGCGGAACGCGAAGACGAGCACCGCGGCGCCGATCGCGACCGCCGGCATCGACAGGTCCGTCCGGTACGCGATCGCGACCACGGTGGCGCCCGCGGCAGCCGGGATCGAGTACAGGTCGGTGTCCACCTTGACCAGCGCGGGCGTCTCCCGGGCGGTGATGTCGCGCAGCACCCCGCCGCCGACGGCGGTCGTGACGCCGAGCAGCACGGCCTGCAGCGCGCCAAGGTCGTAGTCGAGCGCTTTGAGCGTGCCGGTCACGCAGAACAGGCCGAGACCGGCGGCGTCGAAGACCAGCATGGTGACCGTCAGTCGCTCCACCACCGGGTGCGCGAAGAACGTCACCGCCGCGGCGATTAGCGGGATGAGCAGATAGTTCGTGTTCCTGAACGCGGCTGGCGGCGTGTCACCGATGATGACGTCGCGCAGGATGCCGCCACCCAGCGCGGTCACCATCGCCAGCACCAGGATCCCGACGGCGTCGAAGTTCTTCTGGATCGCCTTCAACGCGCCCGAGGTCGCGAAGACGTAGATGCCGACCAGTTCCAGGATGTAGACCGCGGTATGTCCGGACATCCCAGAGCCCCCTCCTCATGATCAAGGCGTCCCTCATGTCGTTCTAACGACTACAGGGACGCCTTGATCATGAGGCGTGGTTAGGCGGGGCGCCACATGCCGATGCGGACGGTGACGCCGGGGGAGGCGTGGGCCAGCGGGTCGTGGTCGGGCGCGGGCAGCCCGGCGGCCTGGACGACATCCTGGTCGAGATGCTCCACATCGGCCCGGTGCAGCGGCCACGGTGGATGGTCGGCGTCGGCGCCGACCAGCCGCCCCGCCAGCCGGCTGTAGAGGCGGAATCGCGCGGTGAGGAAGTGTTCCAGGGGGCTCAGTTCGGCCTCGGTCAGCCGGTCGCCGAACCGCACGGTGGCGTCGCAGCGCGCACCGACGGGGCCGGGACGGCGGCGCCGGCAGCGGTACACGACCCGCGGGCCGGCGACCTCGACGTCCATATCGGACCAGCAGTACGGCAAGCCGTAGCCGACCCGACCGGCGACCACCGCGGGCAGCCGGCTGGCGTCGAGGGAGAAGAACCAGATGGCGCTGCGCCCGTCCGGCCCGCGGACATAGGTGCGCACGTTGGTCTCGGGAAACCGCGAGAGCCAGGGCAGCGCCGGCAGGCCGGGCACCCGGACACCCTCCATGCGGAACGGCACCAGGCCGATCCAGGCCGTGTCGTCGTGGGTTTCGACCGTGACGCCGGCCGGCAGCAGCGCTTGCACCTGGCTGGCCGGGTAACGCCAGTGCAGGAACGTCAGATGGCGCCAACTCTGGACCATCACGGCCATGCCCGCAGCCTACGTGACCACCTCCCATGATCAAGGCGTCCCTCACGTCGCTCTAACAGCATGAGGGACGCCTCGATCATGGCGAGTGGCGTGCTAGCGTGGTTTCTGGACAGATGTCCAGGAATCTTGGAGGGTGCGTCATGACCTGGGTACTTCTCGCCGTCGCCATCGCCGCGGAGGTGACGGCGACGATCTCGCTCCGCCTGTCGGAGGGCTTCTCGAAGCTGGTGCCGAGCGTCGTGGTGGTCGTCGGGTATGTGATCGCGTTCACCGCGCTCTCGTTCGCGCTCAAGCGAGGGCTGTCGCTGGGCATCGCGTACGCGATCTGGGCCGCCGCCGGCATCGCGCTGGTCGCGATCGTCGGCGCCCTGTTCCTGGACGAGCGGCTCACCGCGGTGCAGGTTGGCGGGCTCGCGCTGGTCATCGCCGGCGTGGTGGCGCTGGAGCTGGGCAGTGCCCACTGAGCCCACGCCGGCCGATGGACGCCGGGCCCGCGCGCAGCAGACCCGCCGGAAGCTGCTGGCCGCCGCCATCCGGGTCGTCGGCCGGGACGGTCCGGGTGCGGTGACACACCGGGCCGTCGCGGCTGAGGCCGGCTTGGCCAAGTCGCTGGCCACCTACCACTTCGCGAGCATCGACGACCTGCTGGTCGCCGCGCTGGTGGAGAGCACCGAGGAGTACGCCCGCCAGGTGGCGGCCGACCTGCCGCCGGACTGCCCGCTGGATGAGCTGGCCGCCCACCTGGCCGCGTTCTTCGACGCGCGCCGCCATGAATGGCTGGCCTACTACGAGCTGGTGCTGTACGCGGCGCGCCATCCCGCGCTGCGCACCGCCGCGCTGGCCTGGTCGCAGTGGCTGCGGGAGGTGGCTCGGCGGCACACGGACGATCCCGCGGCCGTCGACGCGTTCGTGTCCGCGGTGGACGGGTTCGGCCTTTACGCGCTGCTGTCCGACGATCCGCTCGACGCGCCACGCTTGGCGGCCCTGCTCGCCCGCATCGTCACCCACCCATGATCAAGGCGTGGGGGCCGTGGCGTTAACGTCGTGTTGGGAGGGCTGGTGTTGGTGGGTG
>JBBEWH010000076.1:0-36028 GCA_037414955.1 Actinomycetes bacterium KLBMP 9797 | reverse complement strand
CTACCCCCACACCATAACTGGTCTCAATTCCCCCCGCTACCCCCACTACAGGGACGCCTTGATCTTGAGGGGTGAGGGGCGTGGATACCATCGACGCGTGCGCACCGCCGAACCTGTCACGTTACTCACCGTCGCCGAGCGGGCCGGGGTCTCCAAGACGACCGCGTCCGACGCGCTGCGCGGCTCCGGCCGGGTCTCCGAGCGCACCCGCACCAAGGTGGTGCGGGTGGCGGAGGCCCTCGGGTACGTGCCGAACGGGTCGGCGCAGCACCTGCGGCGCGCCAGCACCGGCGCCATCGGCCTGCACCTGCCGGCCGTGCTCACCCGATCGAACTACTACATGTCGTTCGTCTTCGGCGTGGTGGATCGCGCGGCCAGCGACAACTACGACGTCACCCTGATCACCTCGGGTGCTCCCTCCGGCCGGCCGCCACGGGTCGACGGCCTGGTGCTCGGCGACCCGCTCGGCGGCGACCCGGTCGTCGAGCGGCTGATGACCGCTGGCGTGCCGATCGTCACCTGCGAGCGCTTTCCCGGCAGTGCGCCGGCCGACGGGGTCGTGCGGTCCGAACACGCCGCGGTCACCCGCGAGCTGCTCGATCACGTGCGGGACGGGGGCGCCACCCGGCCCGCGCTGATCGTCCCCGGCGGCGAGAGCGACTGGGCGGCCGAGGTGCAGGAGGGGTACCGGGACTGGTGTGCCCGGCGCGGCGTGGCGCCGGTCGTGCACACCGTGCCGTTCGACACCAGCGGCGACGCCATGCGTGCCGCTGCCCGGGCCCTTCTCGACGCCGAACCGGCGGTGGATGCCCTGGTGTGTGGGCTGGCGGGTGCGGCGGCCGACGTGCTGCCGGTGCTGCGGGACGCCGGTCGCCGGGTGGGGGACGATTTCCTGCTCGCGTCCTGTGTCGACGGCCCGAGCATGCGGTCGGCGGAACCACCCATCACCGCCGTCGAGCTGCACCCGCGGGAGGCCGGCGCGCGCTGTGCCGAACTGCTGTTCGACCTGCTCTCCGGGGCCGTCCCGCCGGGCACCGAGCGCATCCACCCCGTCGAGATCATCCCCCGCGCTTCCACCGGCGCCCCGTCCTCATGATCAAGGCGTCCTCATGCTGCTCTAACGACGTGCGGGACGCCTTGATCATGGTTGGGTAAAAACCATGTGTCAGGGGTTGCCTCGTGCGCCGGGAGGTCAGTAGCTTGACGTGTGCCGGAACGTTCCGGCACACGGATGCGAACAATCGGGGTCACGATGGTGGAAACTGGTCAGAAGCACCCGCTGGACCCGCTGAGCGCGGACGAGATCCGTGCCGCTCGGCAGATCATGGTTGACGAGGGCGTGTTGGCAGCTTCCACCCGCGTGGCGTACCTCGGTCTGGAGGAACCACCCAAGCAGGCCGTGCTGGCCGGCGGCCCGATCGCGCGCCGCGCGCGGGCCTTCCTGCTCGACCTCGCCACCGAGGCGGCCGAGGACGTGATCGTCTCGCTCACCGACCGCACGGTCGAGGCGCGGCGTCCGATCGACCCGGTCACCGACGGCCAGGTGCCGCTCCTCACCGAGGAGCACGCGCTGGTACGCCGCGTCCTGGAGGCCGACGAGGGCTGGCTGGCGGCGCTGCGGCGGCGGGGCATCACGGACCCCAAGACGGTGTACGTCGCCGCGCTGAGCGCCGGACACTACGAGCTGCCCACCGAGGAGGGCCGGCGGGTGGCCCGGGTGCTCGCCCACCGCCAGCCGACCCCGGAGAGCCTGCCCTGGGCATACCCGATCGACGGCCTGGTGGCCTATGTGGACGTCGCCAAGCGCGCGGTGATCGAGATCGTGGACACCGGAGCGCAGCCGATCCCCGAGGAGTCCGGCGACTACCACCTACCGGAGCTCACCGGTCCACATCGGACCACGCAGAAGCCGATCCAGATCACCCAGCCGGAGGGGCCCAGCTTCCAGATCGACGGCAACCTCGTCACCTGGGAGAAGTGGAGCGTCCGGCTCGGATACGACATGCGCGAAGGCCTGGTGCTGCACCAGCTCGGGTTCGAGGACGGCGGCCGGGTCCGGCCGATCGTGTACCGGGCGTCGGTGGCCGAGATGGTCGTGCCGTACGGGGATCCGAGCCCGATCCGGTTCTGGCAGAACTACTTCGACACCGGGGAGTACCAGCTCGGCAAGCTTGCCAACGCGCTCGAACTGGGCTGCGACTGCGTCGGCGAGATCACCTACTTCGACGCCACCATCGCCGGTGACGACGGCGAACCGGTCGTGCTGCCGAACGCGATCTGCATGCACGAAGAGGACTACGGCGTGCTGTGGAAGCACACCGATCCGGCCAACGGCTCGCGCGAGACCCGCCGCCAGCGCCGCCTCGTCATCTCGTTCTTCGTGACCGTCGGAAACTACGACTACGGCTTCTACTGGTACCTGTATCTGGACGGCACGATCGAGCTGGAGGTCAAGGCCACCGGCATCGTATTCACCGGCGCCTACGACGAGCGGGCCGAGCCGTACAGCTCGCAGGTCGCGCCGGGCCTGGCCGCGCCGTACCACCAGCACCTGTTCAGCGCGCGGCTGGACATGATGGTCGACGGGGTGGGCAACGCGGTCGACGAGGTCGACGCGATGACCTATCCGGCCGGCCCGGCCAACCCGTACGGCAGCGCCTTCGGGCCGGCGGTGACCCGGCTGCGCACCGAGCACGAGGGGCAGCGGGATGCCGACGGCGCGGTCGGCCGGGTCTGGCACGTGGTGAACCCGGCCGTGCCGAACCGGTTCGGCCAACCCGTGGGGTATGCGCTGTTCCCAGAGGGCAAGCCGACGCTGATGGCGGCGGAGGGCTCGTCGATCCGGCGCCGGGCGGCTTTCGCGACCCGGCACCTGTGGGTCACCCGGTACGACCCGGCCGAACGGTACCCGGCCGGCGACCTGGTGAACCAGCACCCGGGCGGCGCCGGGCTGCCCTGGTACGTGTCGGCGGACCAGGACATCGACGGTCAGGACATCGTGCTGTGGCACACGTTCGGTCTCACGCACTTCCCGCGCCCCGAGGACTGGCCGGTGATGCCGGTGGACACCTGCGGCTTCACGCTCCGGCCGGTCGGCTTCTTCGACCGCAACCCCACATTGGACGTACCGCCCTCGACCGGCACCACTGATGATCACTGTCATTGCTAGGAGATGATGCTCCGTGCGCCATAACTGGCTGGCCGGCGGCCTCGCCGCGGCCGTACTGGTGACGGCGGCGTGTTCCGCCCAAGAGACCCCGTCCGCCTCGGGTACCGGCGCCGCCACCGGCTACGCCGCCACCGTTGACGAGTCGCTCGCGTCCGGTGGCACGCTCGACCTCGAGTTGCCGATCGACATCGGCGCCGCCACCGGGCTGGACCCGCAGCTGGCGGACGTGGCGTCGTCGTGGACGCTGCTGTCGCTGGTCTACGAGACGCTCGTGACGGTCGGGCCGGACGCGTCGGTGCAGCCGGGGCTCGCCGCCAGCTGGCAGCAGCCGTCGGTCACGGAGTACGTCTTCACGCTGCGCCCGGAGGCGAAGTTCGCCAACGGCCGGGCGGTGACCGCCGAGGACGTGGTCGGCAGCCTCAAGCGGCTGCTCGCCTCGCAGTCGGTGTGGCGCGGCCAGCTCGGGCCGGTCAAGGACGTCGCCAAGGTGGACGACGCTACGGTCAAGGTCACGCTGACCCAGGCGTACACGCCGTTCCTCACCGCGCTCGCCAACGTGCCCGCCGCGGTGCTGCCGATGAAGGAGATCGAGGCCGGCTCGGTCGACGTGACCAAGACGATGCTCGGCACCGGCCCGTTCACTGTGGAGAGCCACCGGCAGGACGTGTCCTGGGTGTTCACGAAGAACCCGTCGTACTGGGCTTCGGGAAAGCCGGCGCTCGACGGCGTCAACGTCACGATCACCGGTGACGAGGCGGCCCGGGTGGCCTCGGTGCAGAGCGGCAAGGCATCCCTGGCGACGCTCGGCAACGTCGACTCCCGCACGATGCTGGCCGGCGCCAACGGCGTCGAGGTGCTGACCCAGGCCACCACGGACTTCTACTACCTGATGCTGAACACCCAGGCCGCGAACTCGAAGTTCGCCGACCCTCGCATCCGCAAGGCGATCAACATCGCGCTGGACCGCAAGCAGATCGCGGACGTGGCGCTCGGCGGCCAGGGCAAGCCCACCGGCGTGACCCCGGCCGGCCTGCCCGGCTCCTGCGACCCGGCGACGCTGCCCTCCGAGACGGCCGGCCTGGACCAGGCGAAGCAGCTGCTCGCCGAGGCGGGCGCCAGCGACCTGTCGTTCACGCTCAGCATCTTCGCCACCCCGCCGGCGCCCGCCGTGGCGCAGGTGATCCAGCAGAACCTGGAGCAGGTCGGCATCACCGTGAAGATCGAGCAGCTCGACGAGGCGACCTGGGCGGGCAAGGTGTACGCCACGCCGCCCGCCACGTTCGACGCGGCCCTGTCCTGGTTCGCCGGCTACGCGGACGCCGGCATGGTGACGAAGTGGTGGAACCCCACGGTGGCCGGCTTCAACGCGGGGTTCATGAAGGCTGACCCGGCGCTCAGCGCGGCCATCGACAAGGCGTCCGCGCTGCCGAACGGCGCCGAGCGCACCACCGCCCTGGCCGACGTCTGCACCAAGGCCGACGAGGACGCGCAGATGATCCCGCTCGTCACCCGGCCGGTCACGGTCGCCTACCGCACCGACGCGGCCAGCATCGGGCTGTACGCGACGGAGGGGTACGGCAACCCGTTGCGGCTGATCGCGGACTTCCGCAAGAGGTCGGCGTAACCGATGCGGTTGGCATTCTGGTGGGTCGGTCGCGCGGCCAGCGCCGCGGCCACGCTGCTGGGCGTCTCGATCCTCATCTTCGCCGCCGTGCGGGCGATGCCGGGCGGCTTCGCGGACACTATCCTCGGGCCGTTCGCGACCGCCGACCAGAAGGCCGAACTCGCGACCCGTTACGGGCTGGACCAGTCGGTGTTCGTCCAGTACGGACACTGGCTGGCCGCCGCTCTCTCCGGCGACTTCGGTGTCTCGATGATCAGCCGGGAGCCGGTGGCGTCCGAGCTGTGGGCGCGGCTGCCCGTGACCGCCGAGCTGACGCTCTTCTCGGTGGCGCTGGCCGCGCTGGTCGGCGTGCCGCTGGGCGTGCTGACCGCGGTGCGGGCCCGGCCGACCGGCGGTGCGGCGGTCGGCCGGCTGCTGTCCGGGCTGGGCGTCAGCGTGCCGGAGTTCGTGCTCGCCAGCCTGGTGGTGTTCGTGTTCTCCCGGTACGCGCTGGGGTTGCCGGTCGGCGGATATGTCCCTCTTGGACAAGACCTCGGCGGCAACCTGCGCGCGATGGTGCTGCCGTCGCTCGTCCTGTCGCTGTTCGCCATCTCCATCACCGCGCGCACCACCCGGGACGCGGTGCTCGGCGTGCTCGTCGAGCCGTACGTCACGGCGGCCGTCGCGCGCGGCGCCTCGCCGTGGTTCATCGTGCGGCACCACGTGCTGCGCAACGCGGCGGTGCCGGTGGTCACGCTGCTGGCCACCATCACCGCGTACCTGCTGGGCGGTGCGCTGATCGTCGAGTACGTCTTCAACCTGCCCGGCATCGGGTCCTATGTGGTCCAGGCGGTCGCCCGGCGGGATTACGCGGTCGTGCAGGCGGGCGTGCTGCTCGCGGCGGCCGTGTTCATCGTCATCAATCTGATGGTCGACTTCGTGGTCGGCTTCATCGACCCGCGGCTGGGCGCCGCGGCGAGCGGGAGGCGGGCGTGAAGGACTGGCTGTCGCGCGCCGGCCTGGTGTGTCTGGGCCTGCTGGTGCTGATCGCGCTGGGCTCCATCGTGGACATCGCCGGCGACCCGGACGCCACCGTCGGGCCCCGGCTCGCGCCCCCGGGGCCGGGCTACTGGCTGGGTACCGACAATCTCGGCCGCTCGATGCTGCCGCGCATCATGGAGGGCGTCGCCACCACGCTGCTGCTCTCGTCGGTGGCGGTGCTCATCACCGCCGCGCTCAGCGCCGCGCTCGGCATCATCGCCGGCTACCGGGGCGGCGCGGTCAACGAGCTGATCCTGCGCCTCGTCGAGGTGCTGTACTCGTTCCCGGCGATCGTGCTGGCCATCCTCGTCGCGGCGGTCGTCGGACCGGGCCAGCTCGCCGCGCTCGCCAGCATCGTGCTGGTGACGATCCCGTTGATGACCCGGCTGGTGCGGGCCGCGGCGGTCGGCATCGCGCAGCGCGACTACGTCACCGCCGCCATCATCAGCGGCGTGCGGGTGCCCCGGATTCTCGTGCGGCATCTTTTGCCCAATGTGGCCGGCACGATAGCGGTGCAGGTCACGTACGCGCTGTCGGTCGGCATCGCCGTCGAGGGCGGCCTGAGTTTCCTCGGTTTCGGCGTACAACCCCCCCAGGCGTCCCTAGGCGTGCTGATCCAGCAGGGCGGCACCTACATGACCGCCGCCCCCTGGATGGTCACGGGTCCCGGCGTGGTCTTCGTGGCGGCGGTCCTGGCGATCAACGTGGTAGGCGACGGTTTGCGAGACCGCTTCGACCCCCGAGAGGCGAGGTCATTGACATGACCACCCCTTCCAGTCGATCTTGCGATGGTCATGCCGAGATGCCCGGTTCGGCCCCTGACAAGCGCAAGATCGGCGACTTCATCCTCGCGGTCAGCGACCTTGTTGTGGAGTACGGCACGGGCGCGCGGGCACTCGACGGTGCCTCGCTCGCGGTCGCCGCGGGGGAAACGGTCGGCATCGTCGGGGAGAGCGGGTCCGGCAAGTCCACGTTGGGCCAGGCCGTGGGGCGGCTGCTGCCCGGTACCGCCGTGCGCGCCGCCGGCGAGATCCGGCTGGCCGGCGAACCGGTCTTCGACCTGCGCCCCACCGAGCTGCGCCGGCTCCGCCGCGAGCGGCTGGGGTTCGTGTTCCAGGACCCGATCGCCTCGCTCGACCCGACGATGCGGGTGGGCGCGCAGCTCCGGCTGGTGCTGGGCCGGCACGGGGACCCACTGTCCCATCTGGAGCGCGTGCGGCTGGCCAACCCCGCACGCGTCGCCCGGCTGTATCCGCACCAGCTCTCCGGTGGCATGGCGCAGCGGGTGGCGCTGGCCCTCGCGATGGCGGGCCAGCCGCGGGTGCTCGTCGCCGACGAGCCCACCGCCGCGCTCGACGCCGAGGTGCGCGAAGAGGTACTGGACGTGGTGTTCACGCTCGCCGCCGAGGCCGGCACCACCATCCTCTGGCTCAGCCACGACCTCACCGCCGTGGCCCGGCGCTGCTCCCGGGTCGCCGTGATGTATGCCGGTCGGGTCGTCGAGGACGGGCCGGCCACCGAGGTGCTGAGCCGCCCCGCGCATCCGTACACGGCCGCGCTGGCCCGGTCGGCGCCCGCCCTGGCCACGCTCGGCGAGCGGCTCACGCCGGTGCCCGGCCGGCCGCCGGTCCTCACCGGACCCTCGCACGGCTGCGCGTTCGCACCGCGCTGCGGATACGTCGAGGAGCGGTGCACCACCGAGCGGCCGGAGCCGCAAGTGGTGCGCGGCCACGAAGCGCTGTGCCATCGCGCGACGGAGTTGATATCGCTGTGATCCTCGAGCTTGACGACGTCACCGTCACCTTCAGCGCCGGCCCGCCGCTGCGCCGCGAGCATCTGCACGCGCTGCGCGGCGTGTCGCTGCACGTGGCCGAGGGCGAGACGCTGGGCCTGGTGGGTGAGTCCGGCTCCGGCAAGACCACCGCCAGCCGGGTCGCGCTGGGCCTGCAACGCCCCACCCGCGGCGCGGTGCGCTTCGCCGGGAAGCCGTTCCCCAAGCGCCGTCGCGAGTTGGCCGGGCACCTGCAGGCGGTGCTCCAGCATCCACACTGGTCGCTCAATCCACGGATGCGGGTGGGCGCCAGCGTCGCCGAGCCGCTCACGGTGCTGGGCGAGCGCGCGCCGGATCGGGTGCCCGCGATGCTGGAGCGGGTCGGGCTGGAGGCCGACCTCGCCGGCCGGTACCCGCACGAGCTGTCCGGCGGGCAGCGGCAGCGCGTCTCGATCGCCCGCGCGCTCGTCACCCGGCCCACGTTCATCGTCTTCGACGAAGCGGTCAGCGCCCTCGACGTCTCGGTGCAGGCGCAGATCCTCAACCTCATCAAGGATCTCCAGCAGGAGTTCCGGTTCAGTGCGCTGTTCATCTCCCACGACCTCGGCGTGGTCCGCTACATCGCCGACCGGATCACCGTGATGCGCGCCGGCGAGGTCGTGGAGACCGCGGACACCCACACGTTCTACACCGCACCATCCCACGAGTACTCGAAACGCCTGTTGGAGTCGCTATGACCGCGTCACCCCGTCCCGCCACCGTGTCCGCGTTCGCGACCGGCGTACCGTCGAATGTGGATCTGCCGCTCGCGCCGCAGCCCAGCCCGGGCCGCGCGGTGGTCCCGTTCGACCTGCCGGGCGTGTTCGTCGGCACGGCCGAGTACCCGGAGGGGCCCACTGGATGCACGGTGATCTACGTGCCGGCCGGAGCGCGCACCGCCGTCGACGCGCGGGGTGGCGCGGTCGGCGTCGTCGGCGGGTACGAGTTCAACCACGCGATCTGTTTCGCCGGCGGGTCGGTGTACGGGCTGGGCGCCGCCGCAGGCGTGAGCGACGAACTGCTCGCCCGCCGGGAGAACGTCGTCAAGTGGGACGCGCTCCAGCTCGTCTCCGGTGCGGTGGTGTACGACTTCGCGGCCCGGGACACCGCGGTCCACCCGGACGCCGCGCTGGGCCGGGCCGCGCTGCGTAACGCCGTCGCGGGCGGCTTCCCGGTCGGGCGGTGCGGCGCCGGGCGCAGCGCCACCGTGGGCAAGGTGGACAACGTACGCGCCGAGTACGGCGGCCAGGGCGCCGCCTTCCGCTCCGTCGGGGGCATCAAGGTGCTGGTCGGCACAGTGCTCAACGCGATCGGGGTCATCGTCGACCGGGACGGCACGATCGTGCGCGGCAACTACGACTCCTCATCCGGCGCGCGGCGGCACCCGCATCTGGATTACACCGCCGGCTTGGGCGCAACCGTGCACGGCAACACGTCGTTGACCGTCCTGGTGACGAACGCCAAGCTGACCGACCGCGAGCTGAACCAGCTCGCGCGGCAGGTGCACAGCTCGATGCACCGCGGCATCCAGCCGTTCCACACCGAGAACGACGGCGACGTGCTCTTCGCGCTCACCACCGACGAGGTCGAGCTGGACGGGCTGAAGCCGGTCGGGCTCGGCGCGCTGGCGTCCGAGGTGGCCTGGGACGCGATCCTCAGCGGAGCGGAGTGAGCCGGTGTTCGAATTTCCCCGCTTCGGCACCGGCGACCCCCGGCACGCCGTGGCGCTGGTGCGGGAGAACCCGTTCGCGCTCGTCGTGAGCGCGGTGCACGGCCCGCCGGTGGCCACCCACGCGCCGGTGCTGGTGGAGAGCGCGGCCGACGACACGCTCGTCGGCGGCACGCTGCTCGGGCACATGGCCCGGGTCAATCCACAGTGGCGGGACTTCGTCGGGTCGCCGGAGATCCTGCTGATCTTCTCCGGCCCGCACGGGTACGTGTCGGCGTCCGTCTACCAGGCCGATCCGGCGGTGCCGACGTGGAACTACGCGGCGGTCCACGTCACCGGCACGGTCGAGCTGATCACCGACCCGGACGGCACGCTCGATGTCGTCGAGCAGACGGTGGCCACGGTGGAGTCGACCCGTCCGCAGCCGTGGCAGCCCAGCGCGCGGTCCCGGGAACGGTTCGTGTCGCTGCTGTCCGGCGTCACCGCGTTCCGGGTGCGGGTCACCCGGCAGCACAGCCTGTTCAAGCTGAGCCAGGACGGCGACGGCGACCGGCGCCGCCGGGTGCGGGAGGAGTTCCGCACCGGCCCGCACCCGAACGCCGCACTCGCCGAGTTGATGGAGCGCGTGGACCCGTGATACCCACCTTCACGTCCACAGTGGTCGACCCGCTGGCGCGGGGACGCGAGTTCGGCGCCCGCTGGCGGTCCGCGGTCCACGCGACCGTCGATGGCTACATGACCCTGTTCCACGGCGATCCGCGGGTCCGCGGCTGGTCGTTGGCCGCGCTGTCCCAGACGACCGCGTGGGCGCCCGCGCTGGCGCTGGAAATGGCCGGCATCGCGCTGGGGGCGGGTCTGGAACCGTGGCAGGTGGCCGCGATCAACGCCCGCACGGAGATCCTGGCGGCCCTGCGGGACAGCGGCGAGGGGGAGTGCTCCACCGCGGTCGCCCTGACCGGTGCCGGACCGCGCACCGTGCAGACCTGGGACTGGCACGACCACCTGCGCGACGTGCCGGTGCTGTGGGCGTTTGACTCCGGAACCGGGGTCGGGGTGCGCACGTTCACCGAGTTCGGCGTGCTGGCGAAGATCGGGGTGAACAGCGCCGGGCTGGGCGTGCACTTCAACATCCTGCGGCACGTGTCGGACCACTCCCGCATCGGCGTACCCGTGCATCTGGTGGCCCGGCGCGTGCTGGCCGAAGCGACCACAGTGGAGGAAGCCGCGGCCGTCGCGCGCTCCGCGCGCGTGTCGGCGTCGACGGCGCTCACGGTGGTCACGGCCGGCGCGGCCGCCACGATCGAGCTGAGCCCGGCCGGCGTGGCCGTGGTGCCCGCCGACGGTGTGTTGGTGCGCACCAACCACTTCCTCGACGCCGATCTGGCGGTGGGGGAGCGGCTGGGCGTGGAACGCCCCCTCACCTACGACCGACTGGCCCACCTGAGCGCCCATTCAGCCGAGCTGGCGTCCGGAGACGTGACGGCACGAGCGCGCGCTTTGCTGAGCCACGCCCCCGACGGCGCCCCGGTCTGCGCCCACGCCGACCCAACCCTGCCGTTCGACCAGCGCTGGGAAACGGTGGCGACGATCGCTTTGGACGTGACGACCACCCAGATCCACGTCCACGAAGGCGGCCCCTGCCGCGTCACGGACTCAACCTGGCAAACCTTCCCATGATCAAGGCGTGCCTCAAGTCGTTCTAACGACTTGAAGGACGCCTTGATCTTGCTAGTTTTCCCGACACGCCGTTGAACACTTGTACCAACAAAGGCAGCCTCCTACCTTTCCGCGCATGACTACTCGCGACGCAAAAACCCAGAAGGCACTGGAGCGCATCTACGCCGGCTTCGGCCGCCCAGTCCCCCGTCCCCTTACCGACGAGGAGGAGGCCATCCTCGACGAGAAGATCAGGCGCGCAGAGGAGGAACTCGAGCGGATCTATGGCCCGGATCGGCGGGAGGCCGACGCGAGGCTTCAGCGGATCCTCGACGAGAAGCGGCGGGACGCCGCATGAAACCGCCTCGGGTGCTGGATTCATCCGCGATGGTCGACCTCTTCGGCGGCCATACTGAACTGGGCAAGATGCTCACCGAGGCGCTCAACGGTGAGCTGCATCTCTTGCTTCCGACGGCTGCGCTGGCCGATGCCGAGGATCGGCTGGGCGCCGGCACCGTCGGGTGGGAGCCGGTTCTGCTCACTCCTGGAGTGACGTCTCTCCCCCTCACCGAGCACGCGGCGATCGAGGTGGGCCAGTTGCCCGGCGAGTTGGCTGCCCGGCACGCGGTGCACGAGGCGAGCGCACTGAACGCCATAATCGTCACCCGCAAGCCCGGCGCCTACGAAGGCCAGCGCACCTCACTCCTTGTCGTATGACGCCCGGGCGCCACCCCCATGATCAAGGCGTCCTTCAAGCAGCTAGAACGACTTGAAGGACGCCTTGATCATGGGAGTAGGGCGGACTCTAGGACGTCTAGGGCTTCCGCCAGCAAGGGGGTGGGGATGACTAGTGGGGGGAGGAAGCGGAGGACGTTGCCGTAGGTGCCGGCGGTGAGGGTCAGGACGCCTTCGGCGTGGCAGGCCTTGGACACCCTGGCCGCTAGGGCGGCGTCCGGTTCCAGGGTGCCCGGGCGGACCAGCTCGATCGCGATCATCGCGCCGCGGCCGCGGACGTCGCCGATGGCGGGCACCCGCTCCTGGACGGCGCGCAGCCGCGGCAGCATCGTGTCGCCGATGCGCCGCGCGGCGGCGTTAAGGTCCAGTTCGAACATCGTCTGGATGGCGCCGAGCGCCGCGGCGCAGGCGACCGGGTTGCCGCTGAACGTGCCGCCGAGCCCGCCCGGCCGGGCCGCGTCCATGATGTCGGCGCGCCCGGTGACGCCACCGAGCGGGAGGCCGCCGGCCAGGCCCTTGGCGGTGGTCACCAGGTCGGGCACGACGCCCTCGTGGGCGCTGGCGAACCAGTCGCCGGTGCGGCAGAAGCCGGTCTGGATCTCGTCGGCGACGAACACCACGCCGTTGTCCCGGCACCATCGCGCGACGGCGGGCAGGAAGCCCGGCGCCGGCACCACGAAGCCGCCCTCGCCCTGGATCGGTTCCAGGACCACGCAGGCCACATTGGACGCGCCGACCTGGGTCTGGATCAGGTCGATCGCCCGGGCGGCGGC
The DNA here is from genome assembly GCA_037414955.1 of Actinomycetes bacterium KLBMP 9797. GTDB lineage: Bacteria > Actinomycetota > Actinomycetes > Mycobacteriales > Micromonosporaceae > Phytohabitans. The sequence goes on along the minus strand of JBBEWH010000076.1, from coordinate 23,572 downwards.
CTCGTCACCGGCGAGGCCCCCATCGCGAAACGGGTACGACGCGGGCACCCGGTAGACCTCGCCGGCGAAGGGGCCGAAGCCCTCCTTGTATGGCACGTTCTTCGCCGTCATGGCCATGGCCAGGTTGGTGCGGCCGTGGAAGGCGTGATCGAAGACGACGACCGCGTTCCGTCCCGTGTACGCGCGGGCCACCTTGACGGCGTTCTCGACCGCCTCGGCACCGGAATTGACGAGAATCGAGCGCTTTGAATGGTCGCCGGGCGTGAGCGCGTTCAACCGCTCGCACACCTCGACATACCCCTCGTACGGCGTGACGAGGAAACAGGTGTGGGTGAACGCGGCGGCCTGTGCGGCGACGCCGGTGACCACGGCGGGCGCGGCCGCGCCGACGTTCGTGACCGCGATGCCGGACGCGAGGTCGATGAACGAGTTGCCGTCGACGTCGACGAGCACGCCACCATCGGCGGCCGCGGCGAACACCGGTAGGACGTAACCGAGGGAGGCGGCCACCGCCTGCTCCCGGCGGGCCAGCAGCTCCTTGGAGCGTGGGCCGGGTAGGTCGGTGAGGAGGCGACGGACCTGCGGAAGGGTCATCGGAACGCGGCGATTCCGGTCAAGGCCCGGCCGAGCACGAGCGTGTGGATTTCCGAGGTCCCTTCGTACGTGAGCACCGATTCGAGGTTGGCGGCGTGCCGGATCACCGGGTATTCGAGCGTGATGCCGCTCGCGCCGAGGATCGTGCGGCACGTGCGGGCGATGTCGAGCGCCTCCCGCACGTTGTTGAGCTTGCCGGCACTGACCTGTTCGGCGGTCAGCGTGCCGGCCTCCTTGCGCCGCCCCAGATGCACGGCCAGCAGCAGGCCCTTGCCCAACTCCAGCGCCATGTCGGCGAGCTTCTCCTGCGTCAATTGGTAGGCCGTCAGCGGTTTGGCGAAGATCGCGCGCTCGCTCGCGTACTCGATGGTGGTTTCCAGGCAGTCGAGCGCGGCGCCCATCGCGCCGAAGATGATGCCGAAGCGCGCCTCGGTGAGGCAGCTCAGCGGCCCGGCGAGGCCGCGCGCGCCGGGCAGCACCGCGTCGGCGGGCAGCCGCACGCCGTCGAGGACGAGCTCGCTCGTCACGCTGGCACGCAGCGACAGCTTGCGCTTGATGTCGTGGGCGGTGAAGCCCGGCGTGCCGGCCGGCACCAGGAAGCCGCGGATGTCCTCGTCGGTGCGGGCCCACACCACGGCCACGTCGGCGATCGAGCCGTTGGTGATCCACATCTTGGTGCCGCTGAGCACCCAGTCAGCGCCGTCGCGCGTCGCGCTGGTGCGCATGCCAGCCGGGTCGGAGCCGAAGTCGGGCTCGGTGAGGCCGAAACAGCCGATGCGCTCGCCCGCGGCCATCCGCGGCAGCCACTCCTGCTTCTGCTCCTCCGAGCCGAACGCGTGGATCGCGTACATCGCGAGGGAGCCCTGCACGGAGACCAGGCTGCGCAGCCCGGAGTCGGCCGCCTCGAACTCGAGGCACGCGAGCCCGTACGCCACCGCGCCCAGCCCCGCGCATCCGTATCCCTCCAGGTGCATGCCGAGCGCGCCGATCGCGCCGAACTGGCGCGCGAGGTCGCGGGCCGGGATCTGGCCGTCCTCGAACCAGCCGGCGACGTGCGGCCGGAGCTCGCGGTCGCAGAGCTGGCGCACCACCTGCCTGATCTCGTGCTCCTCGGGCGTGAGGAGGTCATCGAAGCCCAACAGGGCGGCGGGATGGACTCTCATGACGCTGTAGTCCACCACAGATCGGATTTTGGATCCAGTATTGATTATCCGATCTTGGGTCACTACAGTCGGGTGGTCATGGACCTGCTCAACCTTGTGGGCGGCCGGTGGATCGAGGGATCCGGCGACGCGTTCACCGACACCAACCCCGCCCGGCCGGCCGAAACCGTGGCCCAGGGCCGCTACGCGTCACTGCCCGAGGTGCGCCAGGCCATCGCGGCCGCCGACGCGGCCGCACCCGGCTGGGCGGCCACGCCGCACCACGCGCGCGCCGCCGTGCTGCTCGCCACCGCCGACATCATCGACCGCAACGCCGACGCGTGGGGCCGCGAGCTCACCCGCGAGGAGGGCAAGACACTGCCCGAGGCGGTCGCCGAGGTGCGCGGCGCGGCGCGGATCCTGCGGTACTACGCCAATGAGGCCGACCGGGAGAGCGGCGAGATCTACGCCTCGCCCCGGCCCGGGGAGAACCTGCTCGTCGTGCGCCGGCCGGTCGGCGTCGCGGGCGTCATCACCCCGTTCAACTTCCCGATCGCGATCCCGGCCTGGAAGATCGGGCCCGCGCTGACCTACGGCAACGCCGTGGTGTGGAAGCCGTCGTCGCTGGTGCCGCTGCTCGCGCAGCGGCTCGCGGAAGCCTTCGTCGAGGCCGGGCTCCCGGACGGCGTGCTCAATCTCGTGTACGGGGAGGGCGACGCCGGTACGACCATCGTGGACGACTCCGATGTGGACGTCGTGTCGTTCACCGGCTCCACGACGGTGGGCCGGGCCGTGATCGCGCGCTGCGGCGAGCTGGGCAAGCCGGTGCAAACCGAGATGGGCGGCAAGAACGCGTCCATCGTGCTCGCGGACGCCGACCTCGACCACGCGGCGGAGCAGGTGGTGGCGGGCGCGTTCCGGTCCACCGGGCAGAAGTGCACCGCCACCTCGCGCCTCATCGTGCAGGCGGAGGTCGCCGACGAACTGGTGCACCGGGTCGCCGAGCGGGCCTCGGCGTTCGTGGTCGGCGATCCGCTCGCGGACGGGGTCCAGATGGGGCCGCTGGTCAGCGCCGCCGCGCGGGAGCGGGTCAGCGCCGGCGTGCGGCGGGCGCTCGACCAGGGCGCTCAGCCGGTCGCGGGCGGGTTCGCGTATACCGATGGCGGCCTCGCCGAGGGCTGGTTCACCCCGCCCACGCTGCTGAGCCTGCCCGACACCACAGTGGACTTCTGGCGGCACGAGCTCTTCGGGCCGGTGGTCGGCGTCGTACGCGCCGAAAACGCGGTAGAGGCGCTGAAGCTCGCCAACGCCAGCGACCACGGGCTGTCCGCCGCCATCTTCACCCGCGACCTCGGCGTCGCGCTGCACGCCGTCGAGCACCTGGAGGTCGGCGTGCTGCACATCAACTCCGAGTCCGCCGGCACGTTCCCGTGGGTGCCGTTCGGTGGCCGGGGACAGAGCGGATACGGGCCGAAGGAGCAGGGCCGGGCCGCCCGCGAGTTCTTCACCCACACCGTGACCGTCTATCTGGGAGCACCGGCTTGACCACCCTGTCGGGGCTTCTGGTGGCCGACTTCAGCCGGGTGCTGGCCGGGCCGTACGCCACCATGCTGCTCGCCGACCTCGGCGCCGACGTGGTCAAGGTGGAGCGGCCCGGCAGCGGCGACGACACCCGTTCCTGGGGACCGCCGTTCGTCGCGGAGGAGTCCACGTACTTCGTGGGGGTCAACCGGAACAAGCGGTCCATCGCGCTCGACCTGTCGGCGCCATCGGATCTCGCGCTCGCGCGCGACCTGGTGGTCCGCGCGGACGTGCTCGTCGAGAACTTCCGGCCCGGCACGATGGACCGGCTCGGCCTCGGATACTCCACTGTGAAGAGTGCGAACCCGCGGCTGGTGTACTGCTCGATCACCGGATTCGGCAGCGGTGCCGGTGCCGGGCTGCCGGGGTACGACCTGCTCGTGCAAGCCGTCGGTGGGCTGATGAGCGTCACCGGCGACCCCGACGGGCCGGGCGTCAAGACCGGCGTCGCGCTCGTCGACGTCATCACCGGGCTGCACGCCGCCGTCGGCATCCTCGCCGCGCTCCGGGAGCGCGACCGCACCGGCGTCGGCCAACAGGTGTCGGTGACGCTGCTGACCTCGTTGCTGTCGGCACTCGTCAACCAGGCGTCCGGCTACGTCGCCGCGGGCGTGGTACCCGAAAAGCTGGGCAACCGGCATCCGAGCATCGCGCCGTACGAGGTCTTCGCGGCGGCGGATCGGCCGCTCGTCATCGCGGTCGGCAACGACCGGCAGTTCGCCGCGCTGTGCGCGGCGCTCGACGTGCCCGACCTGGCGCGCGATCCCCGATTCCGGACGAACGCGGACCGGGTCGCGCACCGGGCGTCCCTCGCTGCCGCGCTCACCGAACGATTGGGCACCGGCACCGCCGACGACTGGTTCGCCACGCTGAGCGCGGTGGGCGTCCCCTGTGGACCGATCAACGACGTGGCCGGCGCGTTCGCGCTCGCCGAGTCGCTGGGTCTCGACCCCGTGGTGCGCGTCGACGACCCGCGGCGCGACCACCCGGTACCCCAGGTGGCGAACCCCATCCACCTCGGCGCGGCGCCGGCCGCGTACCGGCTGGCGCCGCCCCGCCTGGATGAGGACGCCGAGTGGGTCCGTGAGAGGTTGACGAGATGAGCGTCCGTCCTCCCACCGCGCAGCAGTTCGTGTTGACCGAGCTGCGGCGGGCCATCACCGCCGGCCGGCTCCGGCCGGGCACCGCGATCCGCCAGGACGCGCTCGCCGAGGAGTTCGGCGTCAGCCGGGTGCCGTTGCGCGAGGCGCTGAAGACGCTGCAAGGCGAGGGCCTGGTGAGCTACCAGGCACACCGCGGCTACTTCGTCGAGACGCTGTCGCTCGACGACCTGCGCGAGGCGTACCGGATCCGGGAGATCCTCGAAGAGGAAGCGGTGCGGCGGGCGGAGGCCCGGCTGACCGGCGCGGACCTCGACCGGCTCGACGCCGCCCAACGGGAGGTCGAGCGGGCCGCCGAAGCCGGCGACGTGCTGGAGATGGCGGCCGCGAACCGGCGGTTCCACATGGCACTGTTCGAGCTCGCCGGTATGCCGCGCCTGGTGCGGCTCATCAAGAGCCTGTGGGACGCGACCGACGCGTACCGGTCGATGTACTACGGCGAGGGCCACCACCGGTCCCTCGTCGTGGAAGAGCACAACGCGATGCTGGAGGCGTTGCGGCGGCGTGATCCGGACCGCGCGGTGCGGATCCTCGACGGCCACCGCGCCCACGCGGTCGCCGCCCTCGAAACCCTCCTCACCGACGCGGACCCTTCATGATCAGGGCGTGGGGGGGGGGGGGGCGGACTCGAGGGGGGGGGGCCGGGGACCCCCCCGGGCCCCCTCTCTGCGCTGGCCCACCAACATCCCGCCCAACCGCGTGGCGGCACGCCCTGATCATGAAGGGTGGCGAGGTTCGCGCAGCGCGTCGAAGCTGGCGTGCAGCTGGCGCCGGAGGATCGGGCTGAGCGGCCGCTCGACGAATCGGTTGACGAGGTAGGCGAGCAGCAGCGCGGCCGCGACCACGCCGGCCAGCAGCACCCACGCGGGCAGGTCGTCGCGGAACTGCCGGATCACCGCCCGGCCGTTGGACATGTGCAGCAGGTAGAGCGGGTAGGTGAGCGCACCGATCGTGACCAGGCCCCGCCACCGCAACCGGGAGAACCAGCCCAGCGCGACGCCGATCACGAGCACATAGAAGATGACCAGAAACAACAAGGCCACCTTCCACGAGATGGGAAGGCCGGATTCGCGGTGCGGCGCCACGCGCCGCTCGAGCGAGACGGCGTTGACCGCGAACGTCAGGGCCACGATCGCCCACAAGAGAAGTGAGTGGCCGAACCGGTGGATGAGGTACAAGGCGACGCCGGCGACGAAGTATGCCGCGTACCTCGGCTCGACGGCCATCGACAGCGGCTTGAACTGCGCGGTGTAGGCGAAGATGGCCACGGTCGCCCACAGCATGCAGAAGAGGACCACCCGGCGGTACGTCAGTCCAAAGGCGACGACGATCGCGAAGAGTAGGTAGAACTTCAGCTCGACCAGCAAGGTCCAGTACGGGTCGTCGATGTTCTGGATGCCGAGGAGGCCCTGCATCATCGTGAGGTTGCCGATGATCGTCGGCAGATTGGGCGAGCCCTTCGGCGGTGGCCACAGGGACAGCACCGCCGCGGTCAGCAGGACCGCGACGAGGTATGCGGGGACCAGGCGGACCACGCGAGAGATGAAGAAGTCGCGGAGTGAGCGACCCCAGCAGCTCATGCAGATGACGAAGCCACTGATCAGGAAGAAGAGCTCGACACCTAGCCAGCCGTAGCTGGCGAGCGTGCGTACCGGCGAGGTGAACAGGCTCGCCGTGTTGGTGCCCCACACCTCGGTCGAGTTCGCGAAGACGAAGTGGTATGCGACCACGAACATCGCCGCGCCGAAGCGCAGGAGATCGAGGGCGTAAAGGCGCCCTTCCGGCGACCGGGGGCGAGTCGCTGAGGATGTTGAGGTGGCGACGCTCACCGGCGTGAACTCGATGGTCTCCGCTCTATCCAGCGCGGAGCCGTCAGCTGTGGTCGTCATGCCTACCCCGTCGATCTTCCTGCGACTGATCGCGCCAGCGAAGCATACGCATTCCGCGCCCGCTGGCAAGTCGCAAAAGTGACCATCGATCGTCCGATATGATCTATTTGAAGGATATGTGTGAGTTGAGCATCACGATTCCGGCGTGACTATCGGCCCTGGCAGGGGTTGTGCGGATCAGTACGATCGGTCGCATGTCACGCCGACCACCTCTCTCCGACTCCGACTCCACGCAGATACTAGAGCCGGTGCCCGGCGGCACGCCCGCGACCGCGACCCCGCGCAAGCGCCGGCGCGCACGTCGCATCGTCCTTATCTGCCTGCTCGTCGTGGGCCTGCTGGCGGGCGGCGGTCTCCTCGCGGGTGGGCTCTATTACCGCTCGGTGGAGGGAAGCATCGAGCGGGTCGATGCCTTCAACGACGTGCCGGAGGAGGCGCGGCCACAGAAGGTGGTGGCGGATGCCAAGAACCTGTTGATTCTCGGCAGTGACACGCGCGACCCGGACAACGCCGGTGGCTCCCGGAGTGACACCATCATCGTCGCTCACCTGCCGAAGGGGCGGGAGAGTGCTCAGCTCATCTCGATTCCCCGGGACACCTGGGTCCACGTGCCCAAATCGAAGGACGGCGCGCGGGGCGGCCGCGACGCCAAGATCAATGCGGCTTTCGCCTGGGGTGGCATCCCGCTGATGGTGCAGACGGTGGAGGAATACACCGGCGTGCGGATCGACAACGTGGCGATAGTGGACTTCGCTGGATTCAAGGAGATCGTCGACGCGCTCGGCGGCGTCGAGATCACCGTCGAGAAGGCCTTCACGTCCACCCATTCGCTCTTGCCCGACGGCCGGCGCGAGTTCAAGGCCGGCAAGCAGACCATGGACGGCGCCATGGCGCTTGACTACGCGCGCGAGCGCTACGCGTTCGCTGATGGTGATTTCGCGCGGATCCGGCATCAGCAGCAGGTCATCAAGGCGATCCTCGACAAGGCGGTGTCGGGTGGGACGTTGGCCAACCCGGCGAAGCTGAACTCGTTCCTGCGGGCCACCGCTGACGCGGTGTCCGTCGACGAGACGTTCAGCATCTTCGACTCGGCCACCGAGATGCGACACCTGCGAAGCGGCAACCTCACATTCCTCACGAACCCGACGAAGGGCACGGGTCGGGTGGGCGCGGAGAGCGTCGTCTTCGGCGACGACGCCGGTGTCAAGAGGCTGTACACGGCGGTCCGTAACGACGCGGTCTCGGAGATCTTAAGCGCCGCGAAGTAGGATGAGATGTCGACCTCGTGCCCTACCGGCGGCTCTGCACGCGCCGTAGTCTGCTGGCGGGGGTTGCGGCTGGCATGGGTTGATCACCTGCCACCCGAGGCCGCGCCGGGGGAGGGGCGGAAGACACGGGGATGATCATGAATTCGGCCAGTGTGTCGGTCGGCAACGAGCCGACCGCCGAATTGCCGATTGTCGGACGCAGGCACCAGCCCGCGGCGGCGAACGGCGAGCCAACGGTGAGCGCTCACGGCGCCAACGGCGCTCACGTGCCGGCGCAGCGCACCGCCGAGGCGGTGGTCGACCCGCAGAGCGTGGCTCCGACGTCCGGCATCACGGCCGTGCTGCCGTACGCCGGATCGTCCACTTCCGGTCGCACCCGCGGTCTGCGGGCCTGGATGATCACCGCGCCGGTTGATGTCGCGGCCCTGCTGGCGCCGCTGCTGGTGACCGACAGGTACTGGCGGGGGACCCTCACCGCGGCCGGCCTCACGGTGGTCGTCTTCGCGGTGGGCGGGTTGTACAACGCGCGCCGGCACCTGAGCATCCTCGACGAGCTGCCCAGCCTGTGCGGGCGGCTCTTCGCGTCGGCGGCGATCGTGTCCATCGTCGCCGCCATGCGGCACGACTCGGTCGGCTACGGCGCCGGGTTCATGCGAGGTGTCGCGCTCTCCGCCGGCCTGGTGATCGTCGGGCGGGCGATCACCCGCACGATGGTGGTGGTCGCCCGCAAGCGGCGGTGGGTCGAGCACAACGCGGTGATCATCGGCAGCGGCCCGATCGCCATCGAACTGGCGCGGCTGTTGCGCCGCTACCCGCGGTACGGGCTGCGCTTCGCGGGCTGCGTCGACGCGCCAGCAGGCGCGAAAGGGCACGCGGAGAATGGCGCGGAGGTCGCACCGCCGCCGATGCTGGGCGCGCTGGACGACCTGGAAGACCTCCTCACGATGGTCGAGTGCGAGGTCATCATCGTCGCCGACACGCGGGCTCCGGAGCCGATGCTCAACGAGATCCTGAGCCGGCCGAGCTGTGCGAAGGCGGACCTGTGGGTGGTGCCCCGACTGTGGGGCTCCCGGGCGTTGGGTCGGCTCCCGGATCACATCGGTGCGGTCCCCATTGTCCAGATCCGGGACACGACGTTGTCCGGCCCGCGTTCGGCGGTCAAGCGCCTCTCCGACGTGGTCTTCGCGTCACTCGCGCTCATCCTGCTGAGCCCGGTTTTCGTGCTGTGCGCGATCGCCACCTTCCTCGAAGGCGGTCGTGGGATCTTCTTCCGGCAGGAGCGGATCGGTCGGCACGGACAGCCCTTCGAGGTGATCAAGTTCCGGTCGATGCGCCCGGCGAGCGACGCGGAGTCCCAAACGAACTGGTCCATCGCGGACGATCGCCGGGTCGGTCCGGTCGGCCGGTTCCTGCGCCGCACCTCGCTGGACGAGTTGCCGCAGCTGTGGAACATCCTGCGGGGTGACATGACCGTCGTGGGGCCCCGGCCGGAACGCCCCTACTTCGTGGAGAGATTCTCCGCCGAATACGCGGACTATGCGATGCGCCACCGGGTGCCGGTGGGTCTGACCGGGCTGGCACAGGTGAGCGGTCTGCGTGGCGACACGCCCATCTCCGACCGGGCCCGGTTCGACAACTACTACATCGAGAACTGGTCGCTCTGGCTCGACGTCAAGGTACTGCTGCGCACCATCGCCGAGGTCTTCCGCGGCGGCGGGCGATAGGGGCTGGCGCCGCGCTCAGCCGGTGCCGAAAAGCGGCAGGAGCCGGGGCTGGTAGTCGTCGAGGAACTGGGCCGGGTCGGCGCGGAGCACGGATCCGAGCAGTGTGCCGAAGACGTCACGGAAGTCCACGGTCACCTTCAGGTCGCCGTCATCCAGGTCGACCAGGCTTGGTTGCTCTCCGTACAGGCCACCCGCCACGCGTGGACCCGTGATGAAGACCGGGCCGGCGGTGCCGTGATCGGTGCCGTCGGAGGCGTTGGCCCGGACCCGACGGCCAAACTCGCTGTAGACCACCACCGCCACCCGCTTGCCGGCTTCCGTCTGGGACATCCGGTTGACGAATCCCGCCAGCGCCCGGTCCAGCCGGGTGATGAGCTTTTCGTGGAAGACCCGTTCTGACGCGTGGGTGTCGAATCCGTCCAGGCTCACCGAGTACACCCGGGTCGGCACGCCCGCCTCGATGCACTGGGCCACCAGCGAGAGCTGCCGTGCCAGCGGACTCGTGCCGGGACCCGTCGTCAACAGTCCTTGGTCATCGCTCAGTTCGGGGGTGTCGTCGGCTTCCTGGACCAGATCCTCCACCTTCAGCATGTCGGCGTAGGCGTGAGCGGCACGGGCCTGCATCTCCGACTCGTTCGGCTCGCTCTTGCCCAGCGCGGCCACCAGCTCGCGGTTGATGCCGGCCGGCAGCTTGAGACCGCTGTGGCTGACACAGGCGCCGGTCCGGGTCGCCCCGGCGAGCAGCGGGGGAAGCACCGGCTCGAAACTGACCGCGGTCTCCGGCGCGGCCTTGATGCCGTCGAGCCAGCGCCCTACCCACCCGCTGGGCACCGGGCGGATCGGCGAGGCGGTCTGCCAGATGTCCATGGACCGGAAATGGCTGCGGTCGGGCTTCGGATAGCCCACGCCGAGGACGATGGCGAGCTTCTTGTCGTCCCACAGCCGCTTGATGCCGGGCATCATCGGGCTGAGGCCGAGCGCGTCGTCCAGGTGCAGCACTTTTTCCGGGGCGTAGGCGAGCTCGGACCGTGCCGAATGATAGGCGGGATCGGCGTACGGGATGACGGTGTTGAGCCCGTCGTTGCCGCCATACAACGTGACCACGACGAGCGTGGTGACGTCTGTGGACGCGTCGCCGGAACCGTCCCCCAGGGCGGTCTTGAGCAGGTCGGCGAAGCCGAGACCGAGCGCGCCGGTGCCAATGGCCGCGGCGCCCGCCACTCCGGAGGCGAGGAGGAACCTGCGCCGGGTGACCGGGTCCATGCGGGAATAGGCGTTCACGTCAGGTCACCAGGTATTCGGGGCTGACCAACCCGAGCGTCAGCAGCCGATGCGGATCGCCGGACTCGCGCAGCACCGCGTACGTACGGTTGGTCCACCCGTCGAGGCCCAACACGTAGGCCATTCCTTCCGGGGTCAGTCGGTCCGCTACGAGCATCTTCGCCAGCCTACCCGCGAGCCGCAGGCGTACCTGTGCCGCTGCCGACGAGAGCCAGGCCGCGCCCGACGGCCAGCCGCCGACGTTGGGGGGCGTGAACGGCCGCTGACCCAGACTCGTCAGGTCGTCGAGAATGTCGTTGAAGGTCTTCTCGGGCAGGCTCGCCGGCCGGATTCCCAACTGCCGCATGGCCCCGACGAGCCATTCCATCGGTTGTTTGACGAGGGTGCCGGCGGTGGCCTGGAACGCATCGCTCTGGAAGAGCGCCCGCAGCATCGCCCGCGTATCGGGGAACACCGCGGTCATGGCGTCGCGCGTCGCCGCCGGCATCGGTGTGCCGGATGACGCGTAGCGGAGCCAGAGGCGAGACGCGATGTGCTCCGCGCACACGGGTTGCCGCAGCAGGAGCTCGACCACGCTGGCGGCATCGTGGTTCGCGGTCGAACCGAGGACCGTCTTGACTCCGGTGTCGTGCTTCGCGGGCTCGAAGACCGCCCGTTCCTCGGTGAGGCTGAATCGCCAGCCGGTCAGCGCCCGCCCGGCTTCCTTCAGATCCTTCTCGTTGTACTGCCCGACACCGAGCGTGAACAGCTCGAAAAGCTCGCGCGCCAGGTTCTCGTTGGGTGCCGCGCGGGTGTTCTGATGACCGTCCAGATAGGCGATCAGCGCCGCGTCGACGACCATCTTTCTCGTCAGGTCCGCGTAGTCGCGCGCACCGCGGAGCGTGCGCTGCTGCGCGAGCATGAGTTGCGGACTCCGGACCTTCTTCACCGAGGTCGCCCAGTGCCCGTGCCAGAAGAAGACCAGCTTCTCGGCGGCCTGATGGTCGGCGACGGTCATGCGGTCGAGTATCCAGCGATGGATCACGGCCGTCTGTCGCTCACGGACGCCGTCGAAGACCCGGCTCTGTTCCAGCGTCACGCTGCTCTTGCCAGCGTATGGATCCAGGCCGAGATCGGGGATGGGGGCGCGCGCCGCCCCACGATCCGTTCCGGACGGTGCCAGCAGCGTGGTCAGCGCGGCGGAGTATCCCGTTGCCCGTGCCCGACCCAGCTCAGCGGCCGTGGGACCGAACGTCGCCCGCCGAAGCAGGAGCGCGACGTCATCGGTCATAGTGGCACCATAAGGGATCTCCCACCGGGGCGAAACTGGACCTCACCACGAGGTTACCGCAGCGTAGGTGCGAGCGTCCCGGTCGCGGAGCCGAGTGCTCGGTCACCAGGCAAGGCGACCACGATGACGCCGTAGACCGCCATTGCGATGGCGGAGCCCAGCAGGTAGCCGGCCGCGCCCCACGCGACGGTCAGCAGCGGGCCGAGAAGCACAGCGAGCGCCAGCATGACGTAACGGGCCCGCAACAGGGCGTTGAACTCGCCGCGGACGAACTTGCTGAGCGAGCAGCCGAACGAGAGGCCGAGCGCCGCCTTCTCGACCCCGGCCGCGACCAGCGCGGCGCCCACCGGAATGAAGGAGAGCGCGGCGATGGTGTTCTGGCCGAGGAGCACCGCCACCCCGAGCAGCGCGGCGCCGGCGGCCATCAGCGACATGGACAGGAGGCCGTCCCGAACCTCCTGGTACCGGGTGGCGACGGTCTCCGCGCGGCGGCGGTAGATGAGTACCCGCCGCAGTGTGATCGAGACGAACGCCAATGGCGCGAATACCTGCTGGAGGATGCGGGCGGCGCCCAGGGTGCCCGCGGTCGTGACGAAAGCGGTGGCCTGGAGGGCGAGCAGGGGCGTGAGGCCCGCGAGGAGCGCGTCGAACGACGCCATGCCCATGAGGCTCCGGCGGGACCGGACCCAGGAGAGAAGGCCGCGCACCGCGGGACGTCGATGCGGCTGCGCGGCCGACACCAGGAAGAACAGGACGTTGGTCAGTGTCCATACCAGACAGACGCCCATGGGTGAGTGGGCAGCGGCGAAGAGCAGCATCAGCAGCGTCTGTACGGCCAGATAGCCAGCGGTCTCCAGGAATGCCGGTTTGGCCGCGCCCGCCGCCACGCTCGCGGACCGGCCGATGTCGAGCGCGATCGCGAAGGGAATGCCGGCCGCGTAGACGAACGCCAACTCGGTGGGCGCATCCGGCACCGCCAGCGCGGAAAGCGCCGCCAGCGCGGTGCCGGCCGTTCCGCCGAGCAGGGCCGCGGCGATCGACGATTGGCAGGTCGCCCGGTCGGCCCGCCGGTCGGCGTGCGACGACGCGAGTAGGGTCGCCTCGGCCAGGGTGCGCTGCAGGACGCCGCAGGTCAGTTGAAACACGAGTACGGCGGATGCCGTGGCGCCGACGGCGGCGAGCCCTCCCGCGTACGCCAGGGACAGGCTGAAGATCAGGCTGGTGCCCATGAGGGCGAGCTGTCCGAGCGTAAGAGTCAGGCCGGCCCAGGGAAGCCGGGCCAGCCTGGTCCGGACTGTGGTGACCATCACGCTGTACGCCCCTCGTGCGCCCCGCCCACCAGGGCGCGCCGGACCGCAACCGCTACGCCGTCGCTCAGCGTCATCGCGGCGACCGGCTCGACCCTGGCGGCCGGCTGGCTGTCGAGGAGCTCGGCGAGCGCGCGCGCGGCCGCAGCCGGATCCTGGAAGTCGGCGAAAGCGTAGCGTCCACCGGACACCGCCGCGGCCTCCGGCAGGCCGCCGAGCGGCGAGATCAGCATGGGCCGTCCCCGGCTCCCGACCTCGACCGCCACCCGGCCGAACGCCTCCATCCACGCGGACGGGATCAGCGCGGCGTCCACCCTGGAGCAGAACGCGTCGACGTCCATGTGTCCCGCGAACTCCACCTCGATGGACTCCGCGGTGGCGAGCGCGGCCAGCTCCTGCCGGTACCCCGCCGATCCTTCGCCGGCGACCAGCATGAGCACCGCCTTGCCGGTGCTTCGCTGGTAGGCGGCGGCTACCCGGATGGCGGATTCGATGCCCTTGACCGCCGCGATCCGACCGATGTACCCGAGGACGAAGTCATGGTTGGTAGGGCGGACGGCGACCGGTGTGCCCGCATCGGCGCCGACGAGCGGGTACCCGACGACGCTGGTGTCGATGGTCGTCAGCCCGGCGTCGGTCAGCTCCCGCCGCACGAAATCCGACACGCAGACCGCGGTCGCCGTGGGAGGCGTCGCCCAGCGCATGAGCGATGTCTTGGTCTGGCACGAGCCGCAGATCGTGGCGCAGACCCGCGTCCCCTTGAGACGCGACCGCCGCCAGCAGGTGTCACTGAGGTCGTGGTAGATCCGCACGAACGGCAGCCCGCGGGACCGTGCCCAGCGGACCGACCAGGGCCCGGTGCGGGAGACGTTGCCCGCGACGACGACGTCGGGCTGGAACGCGGCGATGCGACGGGTGAGGCGCCGGGCCACGAGGGGCAGGAGCCAGGCGGTCAGGAACTCGATGCCGCGCCGCGCGGCCGAGTCGGCGTGCACGCGCCGGGCGAAGGGGCGGCGCACGGCGTACACGGTGAGCGGGCCGTCGGTGTAGGTCGTCTCGACCGCGGCCGGCACGAAGACCGCGACCTCGGCGGACCGGGCGAGTTCCAGCGCGGCGTCCCGGGCGGAGCGTTCCGCACCACCGATGGTTTCCGGCCACCACCAGTCGGCGAGCACGGCGATCCTGGCCCTGTTCTTGCTCATGCTGGCGACTCCACAGGCGGTTCGTGCCGGTGCACCGGCTGGGGTGGTGGTTCTGCCCGCGTTTCGGGCAGGCGGGTCAGCCGCCATGCGGTGCCGCGCCAGCCCAGCACGCCAACGAGCACGACGACCAGGGCGGTGCCGGCGAACGGGATCTGCGCGCCGAGCGGCCCGCGTACCAATCCGATCTGACAGGCCGCGAACAGCACCGCCAAGGCGCTGACGAGGTTGGCCGGAGCGGTGTTGACCGCCCGGTCGAGGTGTCGCGCGAGCCGGCCGTAGAAGAAGAACAACACCACCACGCCGGCGAGGGTGAACTCGATGTAGACCTCCGCCCAGAACGGCAGCGCGAGGTTCTGGAACTCGTAGCCGCGGCTGGCGGCGACCACGTTGCCGGCTCCGATCGCCTTCCCCTCCCAGATCGACCTCGGCACCCAGAAGAGGAGGGCCGAGAGGAGATGGTGGCCCCAGGTGTGTCCGTAGGCGTGGGCATAGTAAACGCCGTTGACGGTCTGCTGGAAGCCGTCAAAATCCCAGGTGTAATACGCGTCGAGCCCGACCCGGAGGCTGCCCCGCGACCGGTCGTTGCGGAACAGGTTGGCGAGCGGATAGAGGACCGCCAGCCCTAGCAGCATGCCGGCGGAGAACGCGACCCGCCAGAACCTCCGGTCGAATCTCATCAGCGCCATTCCGGCGGCCAGCAGGACGCTGAAGGCGGCGAACCGGTTGGCCGTGAGCGGATTGTTGTAGATCACGTTCAGCGCGCCCGCCACGCCGGTGGTGCCGAGCAGTATCCACCGTGCCCGTCGGGTGGCGTAGTTGCGGTTTCGCCAGCACAGCAGGCAGAGCAACAGCGCCGCCAGGCTCACCGCGGCGGGGAGCGTGCTGAGCAGTCCGAGCAGCGCGAGGTCCCGCCCTCCGGTCAGGCCAGCTTGGCGGATCGCTGCCTGGAGGTCGTCGCGGGTGGTGAACCGCACCGCCAGACCGCCGGTCTGGGGAAGGCACACGATCGCCATCACCGTGGCGATGACCGTGATGACAATGGCCTTCTCGACGGTGACCGCGAAGCGGGTGGAGGTTCGCGCGGGTGCGGGCCGGAGCGCACGGGTGTATCCGGCCCAGTAGGCCGCCACCGCGCACAGCAGGATGACCTGTGCGGTCACGGCGAACTGCGCCAGCGGCAGGTCGGGCCAGGGGAGCCGGCCGTCTCTGATCTGGAAGAGCGGCGCGAATCCGACCCACACCGCGACGAAGGCCCAGAAGGTGACCGCGATGGGCGTGAAATGGTCCGAGAATGTGACTCGATAGAGCGCGACGAGACAGACGGCGATGACCACCAGACCGAGAGCACCCGCGATGGTGGGGTGTGGCAGGACGGTGGTGATGCCGATGGCCGCGATCGCCGCCGTGCCGACCAGCGCCGCGACGACGGAGCCCACGGATATCCGGCGCTCAGGTCTCATCGGTGATCCAGGCGGCCATCTGTTCTTGGAACACCGACGGCGAGAAGGCGGTTGCCTGCTTACCGATCCGGCCGCGCTCCAGGGCATCGACCCGCCGCAACGCCGCCGCGTACTGGTGCGGGTCGCTGGAGTCGAGGAGGAATCCCGTTTCGCCGTCGACCACCGTCTCCAACAGGCCGCCACGGCGCAGCCCCACCACAGGAGTGCCACACGCCTGCGCCTCGACCGGAATGATGCCGAAGTCCTCGTGCGTCGGGAAGAGCAGTGCCCGCGCGCCCCAGTAGAGCTCGCGCAACCGCTCCCGGGACGGCCGGTGTTCGAAGGTGACCTCGACCCGGGCCCGCTCGGCCGCCCGGCGTAGCGACGCCTCCGCCGGTCCGGAACCGGCGATCACCAGCGGGATCTGGGCCGCCTCGGCGATCTCGATCATGAGGTCGAAGTTCTTGTACGGTATCCAGCGCCCGACCCCGAGCAGGTACCTACGGTCCTGCGCGCGCGCCGCCGCGGGTGCGTCCGCGAAGTATGCGACGTCCACCGGCGGGTTGATGACCCGCGCGTCCCGCTTCCAGAACCGCTGGATGCGCGCCTGGACCTCGCGCGAGTTGGCCGCGTAGCTGTGGACGTGCCGGCTGAGCCGGACGTCTACGCGCTGTAGCGCCTTCCGGGGAGCGGCGAGCAATCCGCCGGAGCCGCGTCCGTCGAAGTCAGGACTCCAGATGTACCGCGCTGGCGAGTGGATGTAGCTCAGATACCTGGTCTCGTCCGCCGGCCCCATCTTGACGGTGTGCGCGAAGGCGTGGCTGGAGGAGATGACCACGTCGAAGCGTTCCCGCGTCAGGGTTCGCCACGTCAACGGCATCACGGGCAGCGCCAACGGCTTCCTGCGGCGTAGCGGTGTGCGTGCGAGCCAGGACTCGACGAACGCCGTCCCGCGCTGGGCGTCCGCCTCCCGCCACAGGACGAATCCCTTGGCATGCGGGACCAATTCGTTGATCGAGAGAAATACGTTCTCGGATCCGCCGGTCGCCGCGAACCACTCGTGCACCAGAGCGACCGACTTGCCGGCAAGAATCTCAACCATCGTGGGTGTCCGCTCGTCCGCTAGTGATCGACAGGTGGGGTACGCGGAAGGATGACCGTGTCCGCGAGCGGGTTGGGGCCCAAACCAACCGTGTCGTCGGCGTCCGGAGCGTGGTCCCGCGAGGCCGATTGGCGGGTGGCCTTTTCGGCGATCGACAGCGGCGGCAGGACGACTGTGTCGTCGAGATCCGGCGACGGCCGTGCGCCGTTGGCGCGCCCAGGCGGCTCGGCGGACTGCGGGGTGCCGCGCAACGTCTGGTGAACCAGGGAAAGCCCCCAGACGATCAGTACCCCGGCGGCCGCGGACAGCAGATAGAACGTCCAGTCCGCGGAGTTCTCGACGGAGTCTCCGGCCAGCGCCAGCCGTTCCCGCGCCTGATCCCGATAGGCCCGGGCCAACTCGTGTGTGGGCGCTAGGCGTAGCACGCCGTCAAAGCCGGTCGCCGCCGCGGCGAACCTGCCGTCCAAGTAGGCGGCCAAGGCCTGGCGGTAGGCCCGATCGACCTCGCTCAGGTCATTGCTCACGCCGGCCAGGGCCAGCAGCCGGATGATGTGGCGCACGATGATGAGGTCGTGGTTTGGCTCGTTCGGCGCGGTGGTGTCGGCGTCCAGGAGTGCCAGCAGCCGCCCCTGGGCATCCACCACCGGGCCGCCTCGGGACAACGGCCCGATCTCGGCGTCGACCCCCGGCCGCCCGGTGCCGGTGCGCTTCGTGACGGTCATGGTCTTGGAGCGAACGGTGTACTTCCCGGCGACATCGTCGCTGTTGCCCTCACCGTAACCAATCGCCACGACGGCGGAGCCGGTCGCGATGGCGCCGCGAGCGTCGATCTCGACGCTGGGCAGGTTGGACGCGCTCAGCTTCACCAGGGCCACGTTGCCGTCCCCGGCCGGCAGCGCCCGTGCCACCGTGGCGCGGATGGCGGGAGTCGTGGTGGCGTTCGGCGTGGCCACATAGAACTGGGCGAACAGCGTCACGTTCGGCTTGCTGCCGGCTTTGGTTCCGGTGAACACCGATGTTTTCAGCAGGCCGGCGACGAAGCTGTCCAGGTCGCCCGCGCTCAGCTCCTGCTCCGCGGCCAGCGTCCGGCCCAGCCGGTAGAGCGCGTTGATCAGGATGATCTCCGGGTTGGGTTGCACACATAACGAGGTGGTGACGGCGTACCCATCCGGATTCACCACGACGCCGCTGCACCTCCGCTGGAAGACCACCGGCTTGCCGTGTAGGGCCTTGCCGGTCGACTTGGTGCGGAGGTAGCCGGTGTACTCCTGTTCGAGATAGACCGTCGATGGTTTGACCACCGCGATCGCCGGCTCGTTGGCCGCATAGCGTGGTACGTCGTCGGCGAAGGCCGAACCGCCTCCGCCCGTCGCGCCCGCGAGCGCGGCTGCCACCAGCGCGCCCGCGAACCGCGACGCCGCACGACGAGAAGGGATTATCCGTCGCTCCGAGAACGGCGCACGAGATGTGATCCCCGCTAGAACTCCCATCGTGATAACGACTCACGCATACTGTTGGCGACCTTGCGCAGGTCGTTCGCCTGGCCGGTCGGCGCGGTCATGCGAAATACGAGCTCGCGGTCGATCGCCTTCTCCTGAGAGCTGCGCCAGAAGAGCACGAAGACGAGGCCGTAGCGCGGCGTGCCATTGATGGTCGTCGTCTCTGTCCAGTACAGGAAGTTGCCGCTCTTGGCCCAGCGCAACCCCCACGCGTCGACCGCCTTCCGCATGGTGTCCCAGCGTTGCGCGTCGCAGGGCGCCGGACAGTCCCGCACCTCCACGTCACCGCCGATTTCGGTCTGGCCACTGCCCGTACCGCACCGGTAGTGAGCGAACCCGGGTTCGTTCGTGACTGGCTGGCACTCCCAGTTTTGCGGCACGGTGAACCCGAAGCCGACGCCCTCCAGCGTCGATATCTCTTTGCTGGGCTCCGTGCTGGAGAAGACCGGCCACTGCCGCGGCCAGCTCGCGCCGCTCGGCGGCTCCACGCCCGGCTGCGACGGCGTCGGGAGCGAAGGCGCCGGCGCGGGGCTTTCGGTGCCCGGGGTGGTGGTCGTGGTGGTGCCGTCGTCGGCGAGCGTGGTGCCGAAAAGCGTCCCGCCGGCGGCACCGACGGCCAGCGCCAGCAGAGCGGCGATGCCGGCGAGCACGCCGAACCGGGGGCGGCTCGACCCCGGCGCCACTACCGGTGGCGCCGACGGTGAGATCGGCGGCCCGGAGTGCGGGTACGGCGGCCCGGAGTGCGGAGCCGGGGGGCCGGAGTGCGGGTACGGCGGCCCGGAATGCGGGTACGGCGGAGCGGACTGCGCCGCGTCCGCGACCACGAATGGCGGCACCGGGGTCGGGTCTGGCTGTGGCGACACCGGCGCCGGGACCGGTGGCCCGGAGATCGGCTGCTGCGGCGGCGCCGAGATCGGATGCGGGGGCGCTGAGATCGGCGGCTGCGTCGGAGGCCCCGCCCAAGGGTTCAGCGGCGGAAGAGGGCCAATCTCTACCTTCTGCGTTGGCTGAGTGGATTCGTCCGCCATCGCGGTGGAAACCAGCGCGGTCGGTTCATTGCCCGCTTCTGGCGCGGGCGGCATGCCCGCGGACGTGGCGGGACCGCCGTTGTCGGGGTCGCGCGGCACCGGCTGGTACGTCACGCCCAGTGCCATGAACACCTCTTCGGCGCCCGGTCCGCCCTCGGCCGCGCAGGCGATCCACGGTGTGGGAGCGGCGTAGTCGGCGAAGACGACGCGCGGGCCGTCACCTTGTGGCTGGGCCAGGCCGTTGGCCGCGGCGGCGAACGCGTCCCGCCACTGCTGGTCCAGGGCGACGGAGGCGTCGAGCACCGCCACGGTGAGCGGCCTGCCGTCCGCGTCCACGGCCGACCAGACGCTGCCGACCTGAGACGACCCCAACGCCTCGATCAGCCGATACGGACTGTCTGGCTGCATGTACTCACCCTCCCGCTGTCCCCTGCGGATCCTAACCAGGCGGCGCCCGTAGGCCCTCGGCGGAGTCGCCTCGCATACCATCATGAAAGGTGCAGATCCACCTCGAGGGGCCATGATCAAGGCGTCCTTCACGTAGTTAGAACTACGTGAAGGACGCCTTGATCATGGAGAGAGGTAGGCGATCGCGGGTACCCAGACGGTGCTGTCGTAGCCACTGCCGCCGTTCTGGTTGACGTGGAAGTACAGCGTGTCGCCAGCGGCCACGGCCACCCGCACAGCGTCGAAGGGCCGGCCGCCGCCGGGTGGCACCACGGCGTATCCGGATGCCGGCCAGACGTTGGTCGAGTTTCGCAGGACCTTGACCCGGACGCCGTCCGCGCCGGAGCCCGCGGCGGCGGTGATGGCTCCCATGACTGAGGTGATGGTCACGGTGCCGTCTTTCGGCGCCACCCACGCGCGCACGGCGTCGCGGCCGCCGTCCGGGTGCCAGCTCTGCGGGCGGAGCATGAGGTAGGTGGCCGAGCCGTTCCACCGCTGGTTCGCCGCGTCCCAGGTCATCGGCGTGTAGGCGGCGCCGTCGTACTCGTAGTAGTGCCACCGGTGGTGGCCCTGGACGCCACTGAAGTCCGGCCACGCGTTGTAGGTGATGCGACTGCCGTCCACATACGACACGACCGGGGCCCACCGCACCGCGTCGTACGCCGAGTTCTCGTTCTGGTTGGCGGAGAAGTAGAGATGGTCGCCGCGCGCGACGGTGACCCGTAACGGCGGGAAGGCCACGCTCTCGCCGGGACCGACAGGGGCGGACCAGACCGGCCCGCTGTCCCGGCGGATCCGCACGCCGACCCCGTCGGCGCCGGTGCCGGAGTCCACCGCGATGCCGGCCGGTGCGGTGATCTCGACCGTGCCGGCGGCCGGCGCCGTCCAGACCCGCACCGCGTCGTAGCCGCCGTCGGGGTGCATGGTGGTGGCGTCCACGTAGGTGTCCGGGGCGGGTCCGTTGTAGCGGACCTTGGCGCCGTCCCACGCCATGCCCGGCACGAGGCCGGTGCCGCTGCCGGCGGCGTAGCTCCAGGCTCTGCCGCCGAGCCCGGGATTCTTGCCGACCCACGGCGCGAACTCCGCGCTCGCGTCGTGGCTGTTCTTGTCGAAGCCGGCCCGGTGCAGCGTCACCTTCTGCCGGTACAGCCAGCGGTAGACGGTCGACCACTCCGGCTGGGTGGCCTCTTCCTTGGGCCGGTGGTTGAAGTAGACGTAGAACGACTGGCCGACCACGCCGTTGTCCGAGCCGTCGAGGTCCACAATGGTCGCGTACGGCGAGGCAGAGTTCTTCGTGGCGACCGGGCTGCTCTGCACCCAGGACGGCACACCGTAGTGCACGGCGTCGTCGGAGAAGGTGAGGTAGACGCCGTCGCCCAGGCGCCCGGTGGGACCGGCCATCAGGTACTTGCCGAGATAGGTGCTGTAGGCGGCGTCGCCGTGGGTGGAGTACCAGACGCTGTCCGGCATGATCTCCGAGGCTTGGCCGTGGTGCCCCGTCTCGGTCCAACCGCCGTTGTGGTACTTGTGCCAGGCAGAGACCGTGCCGCGGCCGGCGGCATCGAGCACGGACGCGACGGGAGCCCGCGCCACGGCCGCCTGGTTGGTGGACTCGGTGTAGTAGACGTAGAAGTACCCGTCCTTGACGACGTACGGAATGCCGTCGATGTTGGGGCTCGTGCTCGAGCCCAGCGCGGTCTGCGTGACGACCTTGCCCAGTCGCTGGAAGGTCTGCCCGTCGTCGGTGGAGTAGGCGAGCGCGATCGCCCACCACCCGGTCGTGGCGGTGTCCGCGTTTTCGATGTGGCAGAACGCCAGCAGGTTGCCCTCCGGCGTCTCGTACAGGTTGGTGACCCACCACCGCTCGTTCACCTGATGATCGCCGACGCCGAGCTTGTCGGCGGCGTAGATCAGCGACTGGGCGGGCTCGTCCAGCGTGCCGTGGAACTTGGACAGTCGCGTGCCCCAGTCGCCCGAGTGGTAGAAGTCGAACCCGGCGCCGCGCGGCACCACCGAAAGACTGGAGTCGTGCGCGTAGGGGATCCCGACACGGTCGTAGTCGGCCGGCGTCATGACCAGCTCGGCCCGGTCGAGCGTGAACGGTGGTTCGTAGCCGTAATCGACGCGCGGATCCCAGCGCAGCGAGTCGTGATTGCTGGTGCCGATCTTGTTGACGTGGAAGTACAGGAAGTCACCCGCGGCCACGTCGACCCTGACGACGTGATTGGCCATGAAACCGGGCTGGATCGTCTGGTGTGCCTCCGACGGCCAGACCTGGGTGCCCTGCCGCTTGATGAACGTCCGCACGCCGTCGCTCGACGTGCCGTACTGGCGGTGGTCCATCGTGCCGCGAACGGTGACCGTGCCGGCCCGCGGCGCCCGCCACCCGATGACCGCCTCGGTGCTCTCCGGATGCACCCAGCCGCGCCCGATCAGGCAGTAGGTGCAGGAGCCCTTCCAGCGGCTGTTGGTGGCGTCCCAGGTCATCGGGGAGTAGGCCGAACCAGTCCACTGTAGGTAGTGCCACTGACCCTGGCCCTGCGTGCTGGAGAAGCCGGTGGAGAACTGGTAACTGTTGACGGCCGGCGGATCCGCCGCCCGGGCGGAGGGCAACGGCAGCAAACCAGCCCAGAGCACGGCAAGCGTCATGCCGACGAGCACAGTGAAACTCCGTCCCCATGGTGCCGTAGCCATCAGCGGGTGGCTTTAGCCGGGGTGGCATCGACGAGGAGGGCGAGGATCGCGCCGGTGATCGGCGTGCGCACTTCGCCGGGACAGTCGGTCGACGCGACCACACCTTGAGACATGACCAACGTCGAGATGAGGCCGTCTTCGCACCGGAGCCCGTAGTTCTTACGATTTTCCCGGGCCTCTTGATAGAGCGCCGGATCTGCCAACAGTCGCTGTAGTTCCTGGTTCTGCGCCGCCGTTAGCTGACCAGTGCTACTCTTCCCGTCGCCCGCACAATCATCGCATTTCCACGTGCCATCGGGCTCGACGCCGAGTTCGCGGGTCTCCCCATAGCGGCCCACTCTTTGCATCAAAGACAGCCTGGAAGGCTCGGCTGTCACGGTCATGGCCGGAGCCGGTATGGGGCTGCTCACCCGCTCAACCTCGATCTCCGGCTGGCCGGCACAGCTCGCGACGAGCAACGGCAGGGCCGCGACGGCGAGCAGTGCGAGAGTGCGCGGCCATAGTGTCATCGAGCGATGATAGGTGATCGCAGGGTTGCGCGCCGTCCCATAAGCAAGGCGTCCTTCACGTCGCTGTGACGCAATGCAGTCCGTTTAAGGATCGCGTCTCGCGTCGGTCTGCCGCGCCCCCCAAGCGGTGGGTCGTGGTCCGTATCCCATCGCCGTGACCCTGTCGATCAAGGAGAACCACGCCGATCTAGGGCTCGGGCACATGGATCCGAGATCGAACCATGTGCCCGAGGCCTTGATCGGCGGGGCGAGTCCGTGATCGACGGCGCGGAAGACGCTCAACGGCGCGGAAGACGCTCAATGACATGGCATTGCGCGTTAGAACGACGTGAAGGACGCCCTGATCATGGGGGACGGGGTGGCGGGGGTGGGGCCAGGCGCCCACCCCCCCCCCCCCCCGCCACCCCAAAAAAAAAACCGGGGGGGTTTCCACACA
>JBBEWH010000075.1:0-35231 GCA_037414955.1 Actinomycetes bacterium KLBMP 9797 | reverse complement strand
TGAGGCCCCCGGTGATTTGGGGGGGGGGGGGGGGGGGTGTGCGCCTGGCCCCACCCCCGCCACGCGCGACGCCTCCCATAAAGAAACGCGGGGCGGTAGACACCAGACATGAAGATCATCTCCCGGCTCCTCGCGTTAGCGCTGGTCGCGGCCGGGTCCGCCGTCCTCCAGGCGCCCGCCACCGCGGCGTCCGCCGCGCAGCGGCAGGAGCAGGCGCACCGCGTCACGCTGGTCACCGGTGACGTCGTCACCCTCCGCACGCTGGCCGACGGCCAGCAGATCGCCGAGGTGGACCGGCCCGAGGCGGCGACCGGCGGCGTGCACGTCCGGGAGAGCGGCGGCGATCTGTATGTGCTGCCCGACGAAGCGCTGCCGCTGCTCGCCGCCGACCGGGTGGACCGGCGGCTGTTCAACGTCACCGACCTGATCGCGATGGGCTACGACGACGCGCGCACCCCGGCGGTCCCGCTGATCGCGACCTACGACTCGCGGCGGCGGGCCACCACGCCAGCAGGCGGCCGGGTGGTGCGGCAGCTCGCCAGCATCGGCGGCGCGGCGCTCACCGCGGACAAGAAGCAGGCGCGCGCATTCTGGTCGTCGGCTATGGCGCCCGGCGCGATGTCGTCGGTCACCGAGCCCGGCGCGAAGACGTCGGCCACCGCGCCGGGCGCCATCACGAAGCTGTGGCTGGACGGTCGGGTGCGGCCCGCACTGGCCGAGAGCGTGCCGCAGGTCGGCGCGCCGAAGGCGTGGGCGTCCGGATTGGACGGTTCGGGCGTGACGGTGGCCGTGCTGGACACCGGCGTGGACGCGGCCCACCCGGACCTGGCCGGCCAGATCGGCACGACGGCCAGCTTCGTGCCGGGGGAGGCTGTCGCGGACGGGAACGGGCACGGCACCCATGTGGCGTCCACCATCGCCGGCGCCGGCGCCCATCAGGGGGTCGCGCCGGGCGCCGACCTGATGGTCGGCAAGGTGCTGGCCGACAACGGGTTCGGTGCCGACTCGTGGGTGCTGGCCGGCATGGAGTGGGCGGCCGCGTCGGGCGCCGACGTGGTGAGCATGAGCCTCGGCGGCGACGTGCCCTCCGACGGCAGCGACCCGCTGTCGGCGGCTGTGGACGCGCTGTCCGCGCGGTACGGCACGCTCTTCGTCATCGCCTCCGGCAACGCCGGGCCGGAGAGCATCGCCGGGCCGGGCGCCGCGGCGAGCGCGCTGACCGTCGGCGCGGTCGACAAGCAGGACGTGCTCGCGGACTTCTCCAGCACCGGTCCGCTGACCGGCAGCGGCGCGCTCAAGCCGGACATCGCCGCGCCGGGCGTGGACATCACCGCGGCCGCGCCGGGCGGCGGTTACGCCACGCACTCCGGGACCTCGATGGCGACCCCGCACGTCTCCGGCGCGGCGGCGATTCTCGCCCAGCGACACCCGGACTGGTCTCGGCAGCAGCTCAAGGACGCGCTGATGAGCAGCGCGACGGGGCTCGGCTACACCCCGTACGAGGTGGGCACCGGCCGGCTCGACGTCGCGGCCGCCGTCACGGCCACGACGACCGCCACCGGCAGCGTCTACTTCGGATTCCTCGACTGGCCGCACGCGCCGACCGACCCGGCCGTGAGCCGGACGGTCACGTTCACCAACAACGGCGCCGCGCCGGTCCAGCTGGCGCTGTCCGCGCCGGCGCTGTTCGCGGCACCAGCAACGGTGACGGTACCGGCGCAGGGCACCGCCGGGGTCACCGTGGCCGCCGATCCCGTCCTGGTTGGGCCGGGCCGGCACACCGGCTACCTGGTCGCGACCGACGCCGCCACCGGGAAAGCCGTCACCCGCACGGCGCTCGGCCTCGTCAAGGAGGACGCGCGCTACAACCTCACGCTCCGGCTGGTCGATCGCAACGGCAAGCCGGTCAAGGACCGGGTGCTACTCAACCGGGCCGGTGACCCGTGGGCCTCGGTGTACGAGGTGGACGGTGCGCTGACTCTCCGCCTGCCGCCCGGCACCTACTCCACCGCGTCCTATCTGGACGTCCGCGGCGAGCGGCCCGACGCGCTGGGCCTCGCGCTGCTGATCGATCCGGAGACCGTCCTGGACCGGGACCGCGTGGTCACGCTGGACGCGCGGAAGGCCCGCCGGCTGGACACCGCCGCGCCGCGGCGCACCGAGGACCGCCAGCGCCGCGTCGAGTTCGTCATCGGGTACGCCGACGGCGAGCCCTTGCGCGACGGGTACCTGCTGCCGGTGCGCTACGACGACATCTACGTCACGCCCGCCGAGAAGCCGAAGGGCGGGGCGTTCACGCTGGCGACCCGGTGGCGCAAGGGCGACCCGCTGCTGACCGTCGGCTGGCACGGCACGCCGGTGGCGGACGTGCTCGTACAGGCGGGCAGCAATCTTGTCGCCGGGTCGGCCCGGCTGCCCGCCGTGTACGCCGGCACCGGGACGGCCGCCGAATACGCCCGGGTGGACGCCAAGGGCAAGCTCGTCGTGGTGAACCGCAGCGACGCGATCTCCGCCGAGGAGCGCGCGGCGGTGGCCGCCGCGGCCGGGGCGCGACTGCTCCTCGTCGTCAACGACGGCGTCGGCGCGCTCAGCGAATACGTCGGGGAGGCGTCGATCGCGGTCGCCTCGGTGCACCGGGACGCCGGCAAGGCGCTCGTTGCCCTGGCCCGGACCGGCCGAGCCACGCTCCAGGTCGACGCGCGCCCGGTGACGACGGAAATTTACGACCTCACCCGCAACTACACGGGTGCGGTGCCGGACCGGCCCCTCACGTACCGGCCGAGCCATCGGGATCTGGCTCGGATCGACGCGCGTTACCACGCGGTGCGGGACGTCGAGGGGACCGGTTTCCGGTTCGACATGACTTTCACACCGGCCGCCGGTTACCGGGAGCGGGAGTCGTATCCCGGCACCCGCACCGAGTGGGTCACACCGGGGCAGGTCTGGTTCGAGGTGCACGAGCAAGGCGGGCTGTGGGACAACGCCGCCTATCGCAACGCGTACCCGAAAGGCCGCACGACGGAACTGGCGTGGTTCGCTCCCGCCGTGCGCCCGGCGTTCAGCCGGGCCTACAGCGTCCAGAATGGACGCTATCGGGACTTCCTGACGGTAAACGTGCAGACCTGGACGCCCTCCGGCGCGACGCTGGAGCACGGCGGCTACATCGACTGGGGCGAGGTGCCGACGCACCTGCGGCTCTATCAGGGCGGCAAACTCCTGCACGAGAACCCGATGGGCGCCGACCTCCAATGGGAGGAGGTGCCGTCCGGCACCCTGCCGTACCGTCTCGTGCTGGACGCCTCCCGCCCCGCCGACCCGTGGCGGCTGTCCACCCGCACCCACACCGAGTGGGATTTCGTCTCGGCGTCCAACGCGGCCGACGACTTCGTGCCGCTCGCGCTGCTGCAACTCGATTACCGGTTGGCGACCGACCTGCGCGGCGATGTGCCGGCCGGCACCACCCAGCGGATCGGGGTGAAGGCCGGCCCGCAGCCCGGCGGCACCGGCACCGGCCGACTCCGCTCGGTGACGCTGGACGTGTCCTATGACGACGGTGCGACCTGGGAGAAGGTGACGCTTCGCCAGGGCGACGGCGGCTGGTGGGACGGCTCGGTCAAGCTGGCCAAGCGGCCCGGCGGCTTCCTGTCGGTGCGCGCGTCCGCGGCCACCGACGCTGGCTGGCGGATCAGTCAGGAGATCACCCGCGCCTACGGCCTCCGCTAACCTCCCCATGATCAAGGCGTCCTTCAAGTAGTTCTAACTACTTGAAGGACGCCTTGATCATGACGGGTGGGGACTAGCAGAGGAGGCGGGCGGCGGCCCAGTCACCGTGGTCGGCGCCGACGCCGTTGCCACCGTCGGTGATGCGCAGCTCCAGCTGCTGGCCGCCGGTCACGTCGGCGGTGACGCGCTCGGCGCCGTTCGCACCGGTCAGCACCGCGCTGCTGGTCCGCAGCGCGCCGTCGACCCAGACCTCGAACCCGACCGAGCCGCTGGCACCCATCTCGTCGTCGACGCCGACGTCCGCACGGAACGACGTGCACCCGTCCGGCAGGTCGACCACGACCCGGGAGACGGCGTGCGCGCCGATGCCCTTCTCGTACGTCACGCCGCCGATGCTCAGCGTCCGGCCGTCGCCGGCCGGCTGCTCCCCGTTGCTCATGTCGCGTTCGACCGGGCCCCAACCGTTCTGTGTGGACACGAACGGCAGGTCGCTCACCCAGACGCCACCGGCCGGCAGCGGCGCCCGCACCGTCGCGCCGGCGTCCACAGTGACCGGGAACTGCCCGGAGCGGGCGGTGACCGTGGCCGAGAGGTCGTAGACACCGAAGTCGGTGTCCGCGGGAGCGGTCACGGTGAAGACGGCCCGACCGGTGGCGGAGATGTCGCCGAGGTCGACCGACGCCGGCGTGACGGTCCAGCCCGCGGGCGCGGCGAGCGTCGCGGTCGCGTCCGTGATCGCGCACCGGGCGGCCACGGTGGCGACCACCTCGAACGGCTCGCCCGGCCGGATCTGGCTGCCCGTGGGCGGAGTCAGCGCGACGTCCGGCGGGCACGGCGCCGCCGCCCGCGAGTTCAGCACGCCATCGGCCCGCAGCTCCGTCGCGGTCAAGGGACGCAGGACCAGGCTGTACTCGTGGGTGCGGGTCGGGGACACCCGGTACTCGTCGAGCACCGAGTTCGGCGTCTCGCCCATGCCGGTCTCGCCAGCGGCCGCGTGCAGCGTGACCCAGCCCTTGTTGCGCACCAGCGGGAGCTGGAAGTCGTACTCCGCGCGGGCCAGCTCGTCGTACGGCGTCACGCTGACGTCGAGGCCGCGGGTGGACGGGGAGCCGACCACCAAGCCACGGCGGCCGTCGTTGAGGGACGCCCAGCGCGCGCCGGTGTGGTTCCCGTACGCCTGCGGCCGGGAGTACCGCACGTACTCCTCGTCCACTGTGCTGCGCCACACGCCCGTGAACGCGCCACTGGTCCGGTCGTTGTACGTCTCATGTGGACCGGCGCCGTAATAGGCGAACTCTTGCATCGAGGCGGGCACCTGGATCTGCACGCCGACCCGGGGCAGGTAGGGCAGGCGGCTGGCGCCGGAGCCGCGCGGGGTGACCCGGTGGTCGAGCGTGATGGTGCCGGCCGCGTCGATCCGGTACCGCATCACCTGCTCGATCTGGAACGTCGCCGAGCCGCGGGCGACGCTGCGTACCTCCACTACCGCCGCACCCTCGGAAACCGACGACGAGACGCCAGTCACCGAGGTCGCAAGGTTGTCGAGGCCGAGCGAGTGCCAGACCTCCCGGTCGGCCGTGCCCCAACCGTACGTCTCGTTGCTCGTCGGCGGCCGGTACACGTCGAGCTGCGGGCCGGTGCGCAGCAACTGCTTGCCGTCCGCCGACATCGAGCTCAGCGTGCCGGTGGCGGTGTCGAAGCGGTAGTTCCAGCCCCGGCCGGAGACCACAATCTCGTCGCCCTGGGAGAGCAGGCGCGGCGCACCGGAGACGGGCGCGGGCAGCACGCCGGGCACTACCCGGCCACCGGACGCGAACTCGTCCCACCCGTACCGGAGCCCGTCCGCGCCGATCGCCTCCAGCCGCAGCCAGCGCTGCCGGTCGTGCGGGTTCGGCGGCAGGTCGCCCACGTCCAGCGTGACGGTCTGGCCCGGCGCGAGGCGCACCGGCCGGCTGCCGGTGACCAGGCGACGGTCCACCTCGAGCACCGACCAGCGCAGCGTCACCGCGAGCGCGCCGAAGGGCTGCTCATTGTGGACGCTGACGGTGCCGGGCGAGGCGAGCGCGAAGCGGACCGGCGCGTGCGCCCAGGCCACCTCCTCGGTCTCCGGCTGGAGGTACCGGTCGGTGCCGACCAGTCCGTCGGTGCCGGAGAGGCTGATACCGAGGCTGGCGAACTCCCCCCGCCGGGAGGTGCGCTCGAAATCCAACGCCAACGCGAGGGATTCCCCCGCAGAGATCCGCACCCAGTCGATCGAGCCGCGCGCCAGCCGGGTACGCAGGTCATCCTGCTGGGTGGCCGCGTTCCGCCCGACGTTCACCTCATAGAGGCCGGGGTCGAGGGCGCCGGTGCGGGCCGCCGTGGCGACCTCGACGCCGTCGATCAGGAGCCGCAGCGCACCACCGTCGTAGACGCCGGTGGCCTGGTGCCAGGACCCGTACCAGTCGGCGGGCACCGGCGCGGCGACGGCGGCCCAGCCACCGCCCACCGTGGTCACCCCGAACTCCAGCGTGTTCCGGTCGCGCATCTGCAGCGCGTACGCCTGACCCTTGGTGACGATCGGGAAGCTGCCCGCCCACTCGCCGGGGCGCACCCGGGCGTCCAGCGTCACCGCGTCGCCGGTGAAGTCGAGCCGCGGGTCGCGGAACGTGCTGACGAAGTCGTCCAGACTGGACAGTTCCAGGTGTCCGGACGCGATGGACGGCTTGCCGACCAGGAACGTCTGGATCTGGTTCGGGGATGAGTCGGGCGTGAAGACCAGCGGCTGGTTCAGGTTCGCCTCCGCCCAGTCCCAGATGAAGCCGCCCTGCAACGACGGGTACCGCCGGATCAGCTCCCAGAACCGGTCGAAGTTGCCGACGCTGTTGCCCATCGCGTGGGCGTACTCGCCGAACACGACCGGGCGGGTGGTGCTCCGCCCGATGGAGTCCACATAGGCCGGGGTGGGGTAGCGCGGCCCCCACACGTCGGCGTACGGCGCGTCGCCGTTCGGGCTGTTCGACTGGTGGTAGAGCAGCCGGGTCGGCTCGTGGGCGTCGGCCCACGCGGCCATCGCGTGGTGCGCGGTGCCCAGGCCGGCCTCGTTGCCGGTGTCCCAGATGATGACGCTCGGGTGGTTCTTGTCCCGCTGCACCATGGCCTCGAACCGGTCGGCGAACGCGGCCTGCCACTCGGGCCGGGAGGCCAGGCAGTTGCTCGGGCAGTTCTCCCGCGAGTGGGTCTCGATGTCGACCTCGTCGGCGATCCACAGCCCGTGCTCGTTGGCGAGGTCGTAGAAGTACGGGTCCGAGGGGTAGTGCGAGGTGCGTACCGCGTTGATGTGCAGGCTCTTCATGAGCCGCACGTCGCGGCGCTGCGCGGCGCGGGTGACGTGCCGGCCGGTGTCCGGGTCGGTCTCGGCGCGGTTGGTCCCCTTGATGAGCACCCGCTGGCCGTTGACCAGCATCTGCTTGTCGCGCACCTCGACCTCGCGGAAACCGACCGCCTGCGCGGTGGTGTGCGTGACCCGCCCGTCGGCGTCGAGCAACTCGAGCACCAGCGCGTACAGATACGGCGTGTCCGCGCTCCACTTGCGAGGGTTGGGGACGGTGGCGGTGAGCGTGTCGCGGCCCGTCATGGCCAGCACGCGCCGCCCGGCGGCATCCAGCAGCGTCCCGCGCACGGTGTGACCATCGGCAGCGCCGGCCACGGACACCCGCGCGGTCAACGTCGCGTCCACATACGACTCGTCGAGGTCGGTCGTGATGTACGCGTCCCGCAGGTAGGTCCGCGGCGTCGAGTACAGCCACACGTCGCGGAAGATTCCGCTGTACCGCCACTGGTCATAGTCTTCGAGATAGGAGCCGGCGCCCCACCGGTGCACCTGCACGGCCACCCGGTTGGTGCCCGGCCGCAGCGCGCCGGTCACGTCGAACTCGGCCGGCGTGTAACCGCCCTGGTCGTACCCGATGTATTCGCCGTTGACCCAGACGAAGTAGCCGCTGGTGACGCCCTCGAAGCGCAGGAACGTACGGCGGTCGGCCCAGCCGCGGGCGACCTCGAACGACCGCACGTAGGCGCCGGTCGGGTTGACGTCGCGCGGCACCCGGGGCGGGTCGTCGGGCCAGACCTCTTCGGGGATGTTGCGGAACATCGGATGGTCGGTGAAGTCGGACTGCCAGGTGTGCGGCACCGACGCGCGCGGCCAGCCGGACACGTCGTACCCGTCGGCGTAGAACCCGGCCGGGACGTTTTCCGGCCGGTCGGCGATGGTGAGGCGCCAGTCGCCGTTCAACGAGGACACCCAGGGGGAGCGGGCATCGTGCGCGGTGACGTCAGCCGCGGCGGTGCGCGCGTCCGGGTACGGCCGGAGCATGGCGTGCGGCGGCTGCTGACCCTCCCCGGTCATGCCGGGGTCTTCCAGATATCGATAGATATCGTCTACCGACGATGGCGCGGCGACCGCCGGCGCGGCTACCGCGACGAGCGGTAACAGCACGGCAGCGCAGAGTGAGGCGAGCACACGGCGGGCTGACACGATACGGCCTCCCCCAACAGGAACTCCACAGATCCGAACAGGGACCGACAAGTCCCAACCCTTCCTAACATCCATCTTGAGTAATATTCAAGGTCGCACCCGAAACGCGAACCCTGAAGGACACCACAAGAGCGGCAAACCTGGCACGCTATGCAGACTGGCCCCGCACCGGGAGTTGCAAATTGCCAATGTTGACCGCCTCTCCTGCCACGGCCGGCGCCGAGCTGCGTCGGGTGGTCGCGGCGTCACTCGTCGGCACGGCCCTGGAGTGGTACGACTTCTTCATCTATGGCACGGCGGCCGCGCTCGTCTTCGGCGAGCTGTTCTTCCCGTCCTACGACGAGTCGGTCGGGGTGCTGGCGTCGTTCGCGACGTTCGGGGTGGCGTTCCTGTTCCGCCCGCTCGGCGGGTTCTTCTTCGGCCGGCTCGGCGACCGGGTCGGCCGGCGGTCCACATTGGTGCTCACCACGCTGTTGATGGGGTTCGCGACCGGTGTCATCGGCCTCCTACCGACGTATGAGCGGGCCGGCATCTGGGCGGCGGTGCTCCTGGTCGGGGCGCGGATCTGCCAGGGCCTGGGCGCCGGCGCGGAGTTCGGCGGCGCGGCGACGCTGCTGGCCGAGCACGCGCCGCGCGACCGGCGGGCCTACTACGCGTCGTTCGTGCAGACCGGCGTGCAGGTCGGGCTGCTCACCGGCACGGTGGCGTTCCTCCTGGTGGGGCTGCTGGGCGAGCCGGCGCTGCTGGCGTGGGCGTGGCGGATCCCGTTCCTGGCCAGCTTCCTGCTGGTCTTCGTGTCGCTCTATGTGCGGTTGCGGGTGGCCGAGTCACCGGTCTTCCTGGACATGGAACGCCAGCGCCGGGTGGTCGAGACGCCGGTGCTCGACACGCTGCGGCACTACCCGCGCAACTTCCTCATCGGCGTGGGCGCGCACATCTGCGACACCGCGATCGTGTACATCTACAGCGCCTTCATGATCCGATACCTGATCACCGAGGTGAAGGTCAGCCGCACGGTCGCGCTCACCGGCGTGATCCTGTTCAGCGTCGTGGTGATCACTCTCCAGCCGCTGTGTGGCGCGCTCGCGGACCGCATCGGCCGGCGCCCGCTCAACCTCTTCAGCGTGGTGTTCACCGCGCTCTTCGCGTTCCCGCTGTTCCTGCTCGTCGACACCGGCCACCCGGCCGTGATCTGGCTGGCCCTCATCGTGGCCACCGCCCTGGGCTTCGCTCCGATGATCGCCGTACAACCGGTCTTCTACGCCGAACTGTTCGGCGCCGGCGTCCGGTACACCGGCTTCGCCGCCTCGCGCGAGGTCGGCGCCGCCGTCGCCGGCTTCTCCCCGCTGCTGGCCGCGGCCCTGCTCGGCGCCGCCGGCGGCGCGCCGTGGCTGGTGGCCAGCTGGATCGTGCTAACCGCCCTAATCTCCCTGGTCGCGTTCGTGATGTCACGCGAAACCCGCGACATCGACATCGCCGCCGTCTAACCCGCGTTGATCGAGGAAGTTTCATGGCTATCATGTCCGGATTTATCGCGACTTCATAGCCACGAAACGTCCTCGATCAACGGGGGAATCGGGCGGGGGTGGCCGCGGAGAGGTAGTCGAGGACTTTGGCTGGGGGGCAGGGTGGGCCGAAGAAGTAGCCCTGGCCTAGTGAGCAGCCCAGCTCGCGTAGCAGGGTGGCCTGGCGGGCGGTCTCGACGCCCTCGGCCACCGTGGGGACGCCCAGGCTGGAGCCCAGGCCGAGGATCGCGCCCACGAACATGACGCCGCGCTCGCCGCGCGACTCCAGCGCCGCGGTGAACATGTGGTCGATCTTGAGGATGTCGATCGGCAGGCGTTGCAGGTACGACAGCGACGAGTATCCGGTGCCGAAGTCGTCGACCGCGATGCGCACGCCCTGCTCGCGGAGCTGGGCCAGGTTCTGCTGGGCGAGCTGCCCGGCCGCCGTCGCGGTGCCGACCAGCACCGTCTCGGTGATTTCGATGATCAGCGCCGCTGGCGGCACCTCGCAGTCGGCCAGCGCGGTCAGCACACCGGTGGCGAACCCCGGCGCGGCGAGCTGGCGGCCGGAAACGTTGACGCTCACGGCGACGGCATGCCGGCCGTACCAGGTGTTGGCGTGCGCGCAGGCGTCGCGCAACGCCTTCGCGCCGACCTCGACCACCAGCCCGATGTCTTCGGCCACCGAGATGAACTGGCCCGGCGGCACGTGGTGGCCGTCCGGGGTGCACCAGCGCAGCAGCGCCTCCACGGCCACCGGCCGCCCGCTGGAAAGGTCGACGATCGGCTGGTAGGCGACCGTGAAGGCGTCGCCGGCCACCGCCGCGCGCAGCCCGGCGGCCAGCTCCGCGTACCGGAGCCGAGCCTGGCGCATCTGCGGCAGGAACTCGGCCACCTGGTTCTTCCCGGCCTCCTTCGCCGCGTACAGCGCGAGATCGGCGTCGCGCAACGCCTCCGCCGTATCGGTCCGATCCGGGCCCACGATCAGCAGGCCGCCGCTGGCGGCCAGGTAAACCTCGCGGCCGGCCAGCGGGTACGCCTCGCGGATCGCCGCGATGATCTGGGTCGCGGTGAGGCGACAGCAGTCCGCGGACGCGTCCGTCAGCAGCACCGCGAACTCGTCGCCGCCGAGCCGGGCGACGGTGTCCGCGCCGCGGGCCGCCGTGACCAGTCGCTGCGCCACCCGCACCAGCAGCTCGTCGCCGACCGGGTGGCCCAGCGTGTCGTTGATGTGTTTGAACCCGTCGAGGTCGACCAGCACCAGCCCGGTGGCCGGGCGGTCCGGGGCGAGCAGCACCGCCTCCAGCCGCTCCGCGAAGAGCGCGCGGTTGGCGAGCCCGGTGAGCGGGTCGTGGTGAGCCCGGTGGGCCAGCTCCTGCTGGAGCGCCTCCTGCTCTTCCAGCGACTGCTGGAGCGCGGTGGCCTGCACGACCAGCGTCGCGGACTGGAGGTTCAGTGCGTCCGCCCGCCGGCTCGCGAGCTGGGCGAACAGGCCGAGCCGCACCACCAGCAGTACGAGCAGCAGGCAGGTGAGCGCGGCCGCGCCGATCAGCGCCGGCACCGCCTGCCTGGTGACCAGTCGGGCCGCGACGAGGCCGATCACCGGCACCCATGGGGCCAGGAACGCGAGCAGGACGAACGTGACGAACCGGACGATCGGGAGGCCGTCCTTCGGCGTATCGTCGTCGCTCGCCGTCCGGTAGCCCTCACCGTAGGACGGGTGCAGCGCGGCGGCCGCCACCAGCACGCCACACAACTGCCAGGCCGCGTGCACCAGCCCATCCGGGCGGAACGCGGCGGCGTAATCGTCCTGCCAGGCGAACGACGCCAGGTCCGCGGCGAGCACCGCGCCGCCGGCGGCGGCGAGCAGGAGCATCGTCGGCGTGCGCGACCGGGCGGCCGACAGGATCCGCACCACGCAGCTCAACATCAACAGGTCGAGTACCGCGAACGAGATCTGCGCACCGGTGGTGGCCGAGTCGGGGGAGCGGTCACCGAGGGTCGGCTCGACCAGAAAGGCCCACACCACGATCGCCAAGCCGGCGGCGACGATGCCGGCGTCGAGGAAATTCTGCTCAGCGGGCTGCGCCCGGCGGAACCCGAACAGCAGGACCAGCCCGACGACGAACAACGCGTACCGCACGCCGACGGCCACCGCCCACGCCCAGTCCGACAGGGCGTCGGCGGGCACGATGTAGAGGCCGGCGCTCGCCACGCCGAGGCCGCAGCTCGCGAGGACGATCCACCAACCGGAGCGGTGCAGCGCGTCCCGGCGGGTGAGCGCATAGGTCGCGACCCCCATCGTGACCAT
This sequence comes from Actinomycetes bacterium KLBMP 9797, assembly GCA_037414955.1. Lineage (GTDB taxonomy): Bacteria > Actinomycetota > Actinomycetes > Mycobacteriales > Micromonosporaceae > Phytohabitans. Next base: position 23,176 of record JBBEWH010000075.1, on the reverse strand, counting down.
CTGCGTGATGGTCCAGATCGGCGCGGCCCAGTCGGTGGGCAAGCGCCATGCGACGAGGGCCAGCAGCAGGCCGAGGGCCAAGACGGACAGCCACGCACGGCGCGACAAACCGACCACGATCTGTCTCATTCCTCCTGGCCGCGCTCATCGATCGAGCCGTCAGTGTACTTGCAACTCCCGTTCCGGACTGGCCGTCTAGCGGACTTGTCATCGTACCCGTACAAATCGATGATGGTCAGAAGGCTTCACGCTGGGAGGCCACCATGGGACGCGAGATCATCCACCAGCCGCGGCTGGCGTTCGACGGTGCGCGCGGGTTCGTCGCGGGCGTCGAGTGCGACGGCGTGTACCCGTGGCTGCGGCGCCGGGTGGCTGAGCTGCTCGGCCCGGCGTACGGGGAGGCGCTGGCCGACTCCCGCCGGCTGGTGCTGGCACTCGAACGCGACGACGCCCCGCTGGTCGAGGCGGCCAAATGGCGGGTCCGGCTCGAAGACGCGCTGCGGCGCCGGCCAGAGCTCGCGCCCGATCTGCTGGCGCTGGCCGCCGACCTGGCGTTCCGGATGACCGCCCCCCGCAACGCCGCCGGCCGCGGCTGACGCCCCCGCACCGCCTCCCGCCGAGGCGCGCTGCTTTGTCCCCAAGAGGGCAGCCCTGTGGGGGTTGAATTCCCCATAGGGGAGCTCTATACCCGACTGGGCGGGTATAGGGGAGCTCTGTTCGGAATTCACGCCCCAGAGGGCTGCCCTCTTGGGGCAGCCGGCGTGAGGTGGCGGTGTGGGGCGGCGGCGTGGGGTAGCCGGCGTGAGGCGGCGGTGCCGGGCTGCGGTGCCGGGCCGCGGCGTGGGGCCGCGGCGTGGGGTGCGTGCGGCAAGCCGCAGGCTAGGAAACGATGGGCACGGACGAGCCGGCGCGGAGGAAGACCGGGATGCGGGTCAGTGGCGCGTCCACGGTCAGCGTCGCGCCGCCCGGGTGGGTGCCGCCCGTCCACGGGTCGACCCACTCGGTGCCCGCCGGCAGATACACCGACCGGGACCGGGCCTCGTACTCGGTCACCGGCGCGACCAGCACATCCGGCCCCAGCAGGAACTGGTCGTCGACCCGCCATGCCTCCGGGTCGTCGGGGAAGTCGACGAACAGCGGGCGCATCGGCGGCAACCCGGTCTCGTGCGCCACGTGAAGCTGCTCGCCGAGATAGGGCCGCAGCCGTTCGCGTAGCTCCAGCACGCCCGCGATCAGCGAGTATGCCTCGTCGCCGAACGACCAGACCTCGTTGGGCCCGCCGGTCATCTCGGCGCCCAGCGACATCTTCGGCTCCCGGAACCCGTGCAGGCGGAACAGCGGGCAGAACACGCCGTACTGGAACCAGCGCACGATCAGCTCGCGGAACTCAGGGTCGTCCGGGTCGCCGCCGTGGAAGCCACCGATGTCGGTGGTCCACCACGGTACGCCGGACATGGCGACGTTCAGGCCGGCGCGCACCTGCCGGCGCAACGAGTCGAACGTGGCGCCGATGTCGCCCGACCACAGGGCCGCGCCGTATCGCTGGCCGCCCGCCCAGCCGGACCGGCACAACAGCACCAGCTCGTCGCTGCCCTCGGTCGCGGCGCCCTCGGCGAAGGCGCGGGCGTTCTCCCGCGCGTACAGGTTGAACACCTCGTTGCCGGGGCCCGCGTGGAAGCCGAGGTTGCCAGGGTGGTTCGGTCGCACCTCGGGCTCGCAGGCGTCCAGCCAGAACGCTCGCACGCCGAGGTCGTAGTAGTTCTCCTTGACGCGCGACCACAGGAACGCGCGCGCCCGCGGATTGGTGGCGTCGTAGAAGGCCACCGGCATCTCGGTGTCGAAACCCTTGTCCTTCCACGGCGCGTGTTGCGGCACACCGTTTTCCGACCCGACGAGCAGGCCCTCGGCCTCCATCTGCCGGTAGTTCTCGCTGAGCGGGCTGACCGTCGGCCAGATCGACACCATGAGCTTCACGCCGAGGTCGGCCAGCTCTTTCACCATGCCCGCCGGATCCGGCCACTCGGCCGGGTCGAACTTCCAGTCGCCCAGGTGGGTCCAGTGGAAGAAGTCGGTGACAATGACGGACAGCGGCAGGCCGCGCCGCTTGTGCTCGCGGACGACGGACATCAGCTCGTCCTGCGTCCGGTAGCGCAGCTTGCACTGCCAGAACCCGGTCGCCCACTCGGGGAGCAGCGTCGGGTGGCCGGTCGCCTCCGCGTACCGCGAAAGGATGCTGGCGGGGTCCGGACCGGTGGTGACCCAGTAGTCGATCTGGCGGGCGCTGTCGGCGACCCACCGGGTGCCGTTCTCGGCGAGCTCGACCCGGCCGACGGCCGGGAGATTCCACAGTAGACCGTAACCGCGGTTGGAGACCAGGAACGGGATGCTGATCTCCGCGTTGCGCTGCACCAGGTCGAGCACCAGGCCCTTCTGGTCGAGGCGCCCGTGCGTGCGCTGGCCCAACCCGAAGACGCGCTCCCCGTCATAGGCCCGGAAGCGCTGCTCCAGGCGGTAGAAGCCGTTGCCGTGCGACTGGAACAGCCGCGGCCCGGGCCACCAGAAGTGAGCCCGCTCCTCGGCGAGGAGCTCCGCGCCGGTCGAGGTCCGCAGGAACGTCACCTCGACCTCGGACTCGGCCTCGCCCGGATCCACGTGTACGGCCACCGTCAGGTCGCCGTTGACGAGAGTGGCGCGGTCGCGCTCCACGGTGACGGTGGGCGCCTCGCCGGCGGGCTGGTCGAGCAGTGCGCCCGGGATGTCGTCGCGGATGCGTCCGTGCGCCACCCGCACCCGCACGCTGTCGGTGCCCCACGGCTCGATCCGCAGCACCTGCCGGTGCGAATACACCTCGAGGCCACCCGGGTTCGAGGATGAGCCGATGCTGCGGATGGCGGTCATGCGGAGGCTCCTATATCGATAAACGTGGGAGTCGAAGCGCTTCGATCACGGTAGTTCACCAACCCCATACACGGCAAGAGACAGCCCTGCGGACGCCGGTCGGCGTCCGCAGGGCTCGCGGTGCCCCTCTCGAGGCCGTGGGACCTCGGGAGGTCAGCTGATCGGGGCGCTGGCGCGGCGATCCGCGTCTGCCTCCACGATCTCGATCCGGTCCTCGTCGGTGCTTCGGCTGATCGCCGAGCGGGCGGCCGTGCCCACGGCCCACCCGATCGCCGCGCCGGCCAGGCCGGCGCCGATGATCAGCAGCCACGACGGGCGTTGGCGGCGTCCGGCGAGCGCGTCAAACGCCGCGCTGGCGCGGTGCCACGCCTCGTCCTTGGCAGCGCCGGCGCGGCCTTCGGCCCCACCGGCCGCCGAGCGAGCGGTGTCGCCCGCCGACTCGACCGCGGACACCAGTTGGTCCCAGGCTTGCGCCGCGATCCGCTCGGCGCGGCCGCGTCGATCTGTCCACGGTGTACTCAACATAGCTACCTCCTCTTTTCAGGAGATGCCCGCCCGACGCCCCGGACAAACGTCCGGCAAACGCCAGCCTTCGCCCCGCTTCCCCACCCACCCGGCCCGCCCTGCCCGCCCGGCCCGCCCGGCTCGGCGTGTCCGCCCGGCTCGGCGTGTCCGCCCGGCTCGGCGTGTCCGCCCGGCTCGGCGTGTCCGCCCGGCTCGGCGTGTCCGCCCGGCTCGGCGTGCCCGCCCGGCTCGGCGTGCCCGCCCGGCTCGGCCTGTCCGCCCGGCCCGCCCGGCCCGCCGGTCCACGGCCCGCCGGTCCACGGGCTGCCGTTCCACCCGCGCTGCCACCCCGCCAGGCTGCCGCCGCCGCAAGCACCACGGCCTTTCGCCCCGTCCCATCGCCGACGACGACGCTGTCCAGTTTGGAGTGAGCAATCAACCCGGCCCAGGCCCGTCCAACCCGTTGATCGAGGCCTCACCGTCCCTCTACCCCGTTGATCGAGGCCTTATCGCGGTGACTTGATCTATAAACCGCGACGATATGCCCTCGATCGGCGCGATATGCCCTCGATCAACGCGACTTGCCCTCGGGCGTTCGCGTTGCGGGTCGGGCTCGCGGGAGTGTCTCGCGGGAGTGTTACGGGGGATCTTGACGCTTGAGCGTCGCTATCACGACGCCGCGGCGTCAAGATTCACGACGGTGGCGGGGAGAGGGCGCGGTTCGCTGTCGGGTCTGGGGGGATCTCGTGGGCGGCGACCGGTTTGAGGGGCTGGCCAGCACAAGATCGGTGGACACCGGGCGGGTACCCTTGGGTTTGTTGCGTAAAAGTCTGGGTAAGTATTGCGTTGATTGTCCGGGTATGCGCTGGTTCGAGGGTAGCGGCTTGCGAATAATGCACCGTCCAGGGACTGGCGGGCGACGACGCGGAGGAATACGCTCGGTCGCGGCCCGCGTACTGACGAGACGCCTGGTCTTCCCGGGCGAGTGGAGGTGCTCGCGTGAGCCTGTCGATTGTTACGTCGGTCCAGCCTGATGGCGTGGTGGAGATCGCCCCGCGTGGCGAGATCGACGTCGACACGGCGCACGAAGTGCGCGAAGCGGTGGCGGCGGTACTGACCAAGGAGCGGCCGCCCCGCATCCAGCTCAACATGAGGCTGGTCAGTTTCATCGACTCGGTCGGCATCAGCGCGATGGTGGCTGGGTTCCAGACCGCCGAGGTCAGCGGCGTCAAGCTGGTCGTGACCGAGCCGAGCCGGTTCGTGCACCGCCAGCTTTGGGTCACCGGTCTGCTCGGTTTGTTCGGCGCGCCGGAGCCGTACTACGCCGAGACCAACGGCGCATCAGAGGTCCGCGCTCCGGGGGTTTAGTCGGGGAGCGCCACGTCGGAGGTCTCCAACACGGCGCGGATGGCGGTGACGGTCGCGTACCCCGCTGCCAGCAGCGCGATGTCGGTGCCGGGCTCCAGCTCGGCACCGGATTCTTCCAGGGCGGTGCGCACGAAACCCTGTCCTGACTCGGCTACGGTCGTCTGCACTTGACCGAATCGGGCCAGCCGCGCCCGACGTACTCCTTTCACCTGGTCGGGTCGCGCGTCCGGCACGTTGAGGTTCAGCACCGTGCGCTCCGGCGCGTCGATCAGTGTTTTCAGCAGGTCGGCGGCGAATTGCGCGGCGGTCGCCCAGTGGCGGGCCTCTTCCTGGGCCTCGGTGCCCAGCAGCCCCGCCGCTCCGCCGCTCGCGGCGGTGGCGTTCGCGGCGGTGAGCACGTCGAGCGAGACCGCGAGCGCCCGGCAGCCGTTGGCGCTGCCGGTGAACGCCGCGCCCACCGTGCCGGAGTGCAGCACCGCCTGCCCCGCGTTGGCGCCCCGGTTGATGCCGGACAGCACCAGATCCGGCGGCGGGCCGAACGCGCCGCGGGTGGCGATCAGCGTGATGAACCCGGGCGAGCCGGCCACGCCGTACGCGGGCACGCCGTCCAGTCCCTCCAGCGGGTGGTCCGTGACGATGATGCGCCCGTCCTTCTCGACCGCGCGCAGCGCGGCGCTCATGCCGCTGGCCTCCTCGCTGGGCGCGGCGACGAGCACGTCGTGGCCGCTCTCCACCGCTACCCGGGCCAGCCACCGGATGCCCGGCGCGGCGATGCCGTCGTCGTTGGTCACCAGCACCCTCATGGCTCACGCACCCGGCTCGCCAGCTCGTCCACGGTGGTGCGTCGCTCCCGCCCCGGCCCGACCTCGCTCAGCCGGACCCGCTCGACCATCGCCGCGATCGCGTCCGCCCGGCCGGTGCCGAGCCCGTGCCGGGTGACGTTGAGCGCGCCGGCGGCCGCGCCGGTGCGCACGGCGGTCGGCAGATCGCCACCGCGCGCCAGCACGGCCGCGACACCGGCAGTCATCGAGTCGCCGGCCCCGCGCGGGTCAGCGACCTCCAGCTTCGGCATCTCCACCTCGTACACCTCACTCTCCAGCAGCGCCAGTGCCGGGCGGTCGGCGCGGCTGATCAGTACCGATTGGGCGCCCGCGTCGTGCATGCGGTGCAGCGCCGCCACCAGCTGTTCGTCGTCGTCCAGGCCCAACTCGTCGTGGCTGACCTTGACGAAGCAGGGACCCCCGTCGAGTACCGCGTCCAGGTGCGCGCCGGACAGGTCCGCGACCACCTTGACGCCGTTGCGGCCGAGGTCGGTGGCGAGGCGGCGGTAGGCGTCGGGCGGCACGATGTCCGGGTCCGTCGGCCGGCTCAGCACCGCGACCGCGGCGCGCAGGCCTTCGGCCAGTGCGAGGTTGTAGAGCTCGTCCAGCTCGTGCCGGGTCAGCGGCGCCTCGGGCGCTTCCGCGATCTCGGTACGGTGGCCGCCGCGCCGGTCGTGCACGTAGCCGCCGCTGGCCGTCTCCCGGGTGATGGTCCGCAGCGCGAAGCCTTCCGTTTCGATCAGCGGGCGCAGCACGGTGCCGATCTCGCCGCCGAGGCTGGCGCACAGCACGACGGGTACGCCCAGCGAGGTGATCATCCGCGCCTGCCAGACGCCCTGCCCGCCCGGATGCACGTGGATCTCCACCGCGTCGGCGGGCTGCTCGATCGTGACGGTGAGCTGCGGAGCCGGCGCGAAGACCATGACCTGGTCACTCATACGCACTATCTACCCATGATCAAGGCGTCCCTCACGTCGTTAGAGCAACTACAGGGACGCCTTGATCATGGGGAAGCGCGGAGGTGGAGGAACTCGGTGACGCCGATGAGCCGGAGCACCGGGCGGACCGCGGCCGGCACGGCGCGCCGGCTCGGGTCCTGGACCAGGTGCGGATCGGTCAGCCGCAGCACGCGGCGCCGGGTCTCCAGCTCACAGCCGCCAGCGGCCAGCACGTTTCGCGTCCAGTCCCCGACGCCGTAGGTCAACGGGACGACGTATCCATCCGGTGCCCGGACCACGCTGACCGGCGTGCGATACCGGTCGCCGCTGCGCCGGCCACGATGGATGACGATGCCGAAGCCGGGCAGCATCCGCGCGAACGGGCCGAGGGCGCGGTTGCTCACGACCCGGTTGATCCGTGCCAGGCGCCGGGGAAGGACCACGGACCCACCATAGGCCCCCGTCCATGATCAAGGCGTCCCTGTAGTCGCTCTAACTACTACAGGGACGCCTTGATCATGGATATAGTGTGCGGGCATGAAGATATTGATGCGCGTCGCTGCCGCAGTCGTGGTGGCGGCTGCCGCCAGCGTCGCACTCGTCCAGAACGGCCATGCGGCGGCCGGCTGCCTCGTCGACTACCAGACCAACCAGTGGTCCGGCGGCTTCACCGCGACGGTTCGGGTGACCGCGGGCGACGCTGCGGTCAACGGCTGGACCGTGACCTGGACGTACGGCGGCGACCAGCGGATCACCAGCGGCTGGAGCGCCACCGTCACGCAGTCCGGCGCGGCGGTCACCGCCACCAACCTGGCGTGGAACGGCGCCCTGCCCGCCGGCGGCTCGACGGAGTTCGGCCTCCAGGGCACGTACGCGGCGAGCAACGCCGCGCCCACGGGGTTCGCGCTCAACGGGGAGCCCTGCAACGGCGCCGGGCCGGCGCCGACGACGGTGCCACCGACGAGTTCCCCGCCACCCACCACCCCGCCGCCGTCCGGTGAAGGGTGTGCGGGCGCGGTGCTCTGTGACGGGTTCGAGGGTCAGACCGGCACGACGCCGTCCGGCGCGTGGGCCGTGTCCTATCCGGACTGTCAGGGCACCGGCACCGCCGCCGTCGACAGCGCGGTCGCGCACAGCGGCACCAAGTCGGTACGCGTCAACGGCACCGCCGGATACTGCAACCACGTCTTCGTCGGCGCCACGCAGAACCTCGGATCCGTGGGCGCGGTGCGGTACGCCCGCCTCTGGGTGCGGCACACCACCGCCCTGCCGCAGCAACACGTGACGTTCCTGGCCATGCGCGACGCCAGCGACGGCAACCGGGATCTGCGCATGGGCGGGCAGAACGGCGCTCTACAGTGGAACCGCGCCTCCGACGACGCGACGCTGCCCGAGCAGAGCCCGGCCGGTGTGGCGTTGAGCCTGCCGCTGCCCGTCAACCAGTGGTCCTGTGTGGAGTTCATGGTGGACGGTGCGCAGGGGCAGTTGCGCACCTGGCTGAACGGCAACGAGGTGGCGGGTCTGGTCGCCGACGGCACACCCACACACGACATCGACAGCCAGTGGCTGGCGCGCGCCAACTGGCGGCCGAGCCTCACCGACCTCCGGCTCGGCTGGGAAAGCTACGGCGAGGGCGCCGACACCCTGTGGTTCGACGACGTGGCGATGAGCACTACGCGCGTCGGCTGCTAACTCCCATGATCAAGGCGTCCCTCAAGTCGCGCTGTGGGGTAGGGGTGGTGGGCGGGGACTTGAGGGACGCATTGATCATGGGGTCAGAACTGCGGGATCGCGACGACCGAGTAGGTGGTGTCGGGGGTCGGTGTGGTGTTGAAGCGGGCGTTCGGCAGGTACAGCCGGCGGCCGAACGCGGCGACCGTGGTCGGCACGTCGAAGCGCGGGTCGGTGACCCGCGTGATCAGCGTGCCCCGCGTGCCGGCGGAGTTGAGCCGGAACGCCGCGACGGTGTTCAGCCGGTTCTGTACCACGTAGAGGGTGCGGCCGAGCACCAGCAGGCCGTCGCCGTTGGTGAGCAGCTCGTCACCGAGGTCGACCTGCGTGGTGACGCCGGTCCTCGGGTCGACGCGGAAGAGCAGTGCGGTGTTGGACTGCACGACCAGCAGGCCCCGGCCGTCGGGCGTCGGGGCGATGCCGTTGACGTTGAAGCCCTCCTGGTAGACGAGGGCGCCGGTGAGCGGCAGCGGCTCGAACGCGCCCAGGTCGAGCGGCACCCGGTAGAGCGCGGGGTTGTTCGAGTCGGTGAAGTAGGCGCCGCGCGGGGTGAGCACCACGTCGTTGACGAACGTGGGCGCGGTCGCGAACGAGTACGACGCCAGCACCGCGCCGGTGCGGGCGTCCACCACGCGGCCGTTGCCGGCGCCGCCGCCAGCGACGAAGAGCCGGCCGCGCCGGTCGATCTTGAGCCCGACAGAGGGAGTGCCGGGCCCCTCGGAGATGATCGAGCCCTGGCCGGTGGCGAGGTTCACGCGGTAGATGTCGCCGTCCGCCAGGGACCCGAAGTACGCGTAGGGCTTGCTGCCGATCGCGACACCCTCCGGCCGGAAGCCGTTGGGCAACGCGATCAGGTCGGGGAAGGCCCCGACGTGCGACGCGCTGGCGTCCTTGGGGAGAGCGGCCGCGACGGCCGCCGCCAGCGCGGACGTGGTCAGCGTTCTACGGGTCATCTTTGAGGCATTCACGAGCACCACTATGCCCGGTTTCGGCATTGATTCCCAGTGCCATGTTTGCACACATAGCAATGTCAGCATATATTGCAGCCATGGGTGCGGGACACGATCACGGGCACGCGCACGGCGCCAACCTGGGCGCCCGGCACCGCGGCCGGCTGCTCGCCGCGTTCGCGCTGCTGACGGTGTTCATGCTGGTCGAGGCCGCGGCCGCGCTCGCCACCGGCTCGCTGGCGTTGCTGTCCGACGCCGGGCACATGTTCACCGACGTGCTCGGCATCGGCATGGCGCTCGCCGCGATCACCGCCGCCAGCCGCGCGTCCCACCACCCGCAGCGCACGTTCGGCCTGTACCGGCTGGAGGTGCTCGCCGCCCTCGCGAACGCGGTGCTGCTGTTCGGCGTCGCGCTCTACGTGCTGATCGAGGCGGTCCGCCGGTTCGGCGACCCGCCGGACGTGCCCGCCGGGCCGATGCTGGTGGTCGCGGTGGGCGGCCTGATCGCCAACCTGATCGCGTTCGCGCTGCTGCGGGCCGGCGCCCAGGAGAGCATCAACGTGCGTGGTGCCTACCTCGAGGTGCTCGGCGACCTGCTCGGCTCGGTCGGCGTCATCGTCGCGGCCGTCGTCATCGCGCTCACCGACTGGTGGTACGCGGACCCGATCGTCGCGGTCGCCGTCGGCGTGTTCATCCTGCCCCGCACGTGGCGGCTGGCGCGCGCGGCGGTGCGCATTCTGGTCCAGGCCGCGCCCGCGCACGTCGACGTCGCCGCTGTCGAGCACCGGCTCGCGAATGTGCCCGGCGTCTGTGACGTACACGACCTGCACGTGTGGACACTCACGTCCGGAATGGACGTCGCTTCCGCGCATCTGACCCTCGAACCTGCCGCCCAGGTCGGTCCGGTGCTGGTCGCCGCCCGCGAGGCATTGCACGATGACTTCGCGATCGCACACGCCACGTTGCAGGTTGAGCCCGCAGAGTCATGTAGTAGAACCGATTGGTGATTGCGGGATAACCGTCAGTGCTTTAGTAGGCACATCGACTGAAACCCGGTACTCTCGGCCCCGGTCACCGCCCGGCGGCGCCCCCCGGCGCCGGTGGTGACTGCCGCCTAATCGCCGCAACCCCCGCGGCGTGCCGGGGAACCACTGTTCCTCCGGGGTGAATCCGCGACAGCGGTAGGGATTCTTCCGTCCCGAACCCGTCAGCTAACTCGGTCGGCGGCTGACCGGAAGGATGGTTGATGGCTCACGCCCGCAGCCGAGCTGGGCTCGTCGCGGTGCTTGTCACCGCCGCATTCGCACTTCTGGGCGTCTACGCCCAGCCCGCCTCCGCCGCACCCGCGGACGACGAAGGCGGCACCGCGACCCTGCGCGACAAACTCGATACGGCGAGCAAAGGCTTCATCGCCGCGCAGGCCGCGCTCAATAAGTCCAAAAAGGACCAGCAACAGCTCGTCACCCAGCTCGCTCAGCTCGAACGCGATCTGACGGTGAAGACTCAGGTGATCGGCGAAGTGGCCAACGCGGCTTATCAGCGTGGGCGGCTCGGTCCGATCGCCGCCCTGCTGAACAGCCGCAGTCCGGAAGGCTTCATCGATCGAGCCACCGCGCTCGAGACGGTCGCCACCACCGAAGACAAGAAGCTGCGCGACCTCCTCAATACGCGCGAGACCGCGACCCGCACCAAGGCCGCGATCGACAACCAGATCAAAGAGCAGCAGAAGCAGGTCCAGGTGATGGCCGCCCGCAAGAAGCAGGCGGAAAACGCCTTGGAGGAGGCCGGCGCCGGCGAAAGCTCCGACGGCCCGAGCGGCAGCGGTGCCGCGACGGCCAGCCAGGGGCCGAGCAGTTCCGGCGGGTGCAGCGTCAAGGACCCGACCGGCACCGGCGGCTGCGTCACCCCACGGCTGCTGCACGCCTACAAGGAGACGAAGGAAGCCGGCTTCACACGATACGTCTATTGCTGGCGCTCCGGCGGCTCAGGTGAGCACCCGAAGGGCCGGGCGTGCGACTGGTCGTCGGCGGCGAGCGGCTTCGGCAAGGTGGCCACCGGCGGCGACCGGGACTACGGCGACCGGCTCGCGAACTTCTACATCAAGAACGCGAGCGCCCTCGGCGTGCTCTACGTGATCTGGTTCCGCCGGATCTGGCTGCCGAGCAGCGGCTGGCGCTCCTACAGCGGCAGCGGCAGCCCGTCCGCCGAGCACACCGACCACGTGCACCTGTCCGTCACGTAGCCACGATCAAGGCGTCCCCTAGACGATGGGGGACGCCTTGATCACGGTGAGGCGCTGGGTGGCGCGGGAGAGAGCGACGTAGAGCGTCCGCGCGCCATCCTCCGCCCGGATGTCCTCCGGTGCGACGAGCACGACCCCGTCGTACTCCATGCCCTTCGCCTGCAAGCTGGTGACCACCTGCAGCCGGTCCGCGGACAGCTCCGCGAGCCACGCCGCGACCTCGTCGCGACGCGATCCCGGCGCGATCACGCCGACCGTGCCCGCCACGTCGGCCAGCACCGCGGCCGCGGCCTCCCGGGTCGCGTCCGGCAGGGCGTCCGCCGGCACCGCCAGCTCCTTCGGGGGTACGCCGGTGGAGCGCACCGCCCGGGGCAGCTCGATGTCCGGCGACACCTCGCGGATCACCTTCGCCGCCACCGCGAAGATCTCCGCCGGGTTCCGGTAGTTCGTGGTCAGCGTGTAGTCGTGCCGGCGGCGCGAGCCGAGCGCCCAGTCGCGCGCCCTGGCCAGCTCCGCCGGATCGCCGGTCCAGGCGGTCTGCGCCGGGTCGCCGACGATCGTCCAGGAGGCCAGCCGCCCGCGGCGCCCGAGCATCCGCCACTGCATCGGCGACACGTCCTGCGACTCATCGACCACCACGTGGGCGTACTCCCGGTAGTCGTCCGGGCGCTGCACGGCCGCGGCGCGGGCGGCGCGCTGGCGGTCCGCGTACGTGCTGACCTCGCGCACCCCGTCGGCCACGTGGAACGGGTCGCGCTTGGGCTTCGCCGGCTTGGGCGGCCGGCCGATCAGCTCGTCGAGCTCGTCGAGCAGCGCGACGTCCGCGATGGTGGGGTCACCGGGGCGGAACGCGCCGTCGAGCGTCTCGATCTCCGCCGGGGTCAGGATCCCCGACGCGTACGACCGCAGCCGCTCCGGGTCGGCCAGCCAGGCGAGCACGTGCCGGGGCAGCAGCCGGGGCCACCAGGCGCGCAGGAAGTCCCGGAAGTCGGCGCGCTCGGACAGGTCGTCCTCGAACTGCACCTGCTCCGGCAGACTCCTGATGTTCAGTCGTTGCGCCTGTGCCCACAGCGCGTCGAAGAGCCCGTCGATGCCGGCCCGGCGCACCTCGTTGCGGCGGGCGCCGCGGGACAGCGCGCGGGCCCGGATGGCGTCCAGCTCCGGCCGGACCAGCCGCAGTAGCTGGCCCCGGTAGAGCAGGCGCAGCTCCGTCGGCGCGCCCGGCACCGCGTCGCGGGCTGCCCGCTCCAGCACCCGGCGCATCCGCAGCGAGCCCTTGATCGACGCCACCTCCACCGGGTCGGCGCGGGTGGCCTCGACGCCCGGCAGCACCGAGCCGAGCGACTGCAGGGTCGCGGTGTCTTCGCCCAGCGACGGCAGCACCGACGCGATGTACTCCACGAACACCGTCGACGGGCCGACCACCAGGATGCCGCCGCCGGCGAACCGGCCGCGGTCCGAGTAGAGCAGGTAGGCCGCGCGGTGCAGCGCCACCGCCGTCTTCCCGGTGCCCGGGCCGCCGGAGACCGTGGTCACGCTGCCGGCGGGGGAGCGGATCGCCTGGTCCTGCTCGCGCTGGATGGTCGCGACGATGTCGCGCATGCCCCGGCCGGTGGTGCGGGCCAGGGTGGCGAGCAGCGCGCCGTCGCCGACCACCCGCATGCTGTCCGGCGCGGCGGCCGGGTCGAGCAGGTCGTCCTCGATGCCGGTGACCTTCTCGCCGGACGACTGGATCATGCGGCGCCGGATCACACCGCGCGGGTCGGCGGCGGTGGCCTGATAGAACGCGGCGGCGGCCGGCGCGCGCCAGTCGACGACGAGCGGCTCGGCCTTCTCCGACCGCACCCCGAGGCGGCCGACGTGCAGCACGTTGCCGTCGCGCAGGTCGAGGCGGCCGAACACCAGCCCCTCGTGCTCGGCGTCGAGGGCCTGCCGGCGCCGGGCCGCGTGGAAGACCATCGCGTCGCGCTCCACCAGCGCGCCGAAGTTGCCCACCCGGGCCAGCCGGTAGCCTTCCCGCTCGGCGCGCACGGCGTCTCGCCGGAGCTGCTCCAGCCGGGCATAAACCCGGTCGACGTGTGCCTGCTCGGCGGCGATCTCCAGCTGCAGGGTGGTGGCGGCGTCGGTCAACTCGGTCGAGGCTCCTGGAACGGTTACGGCGTGGGCCTAACGAGAGTACGCGCCGCCCGCTCGTAGCGCGTCCCTCCCCATGATCAAGGCGTCCTTCAAGTCGTTCTGCCGACGTGAAGGACGCCTTGATCATGGAATGATGTTGTTACTTGCGGGTACATGTAGGAGGTGCCCTTGACCGAGCAGGACGAGATCAGTCTCGCCGACGGTGCGCGACTGCACATGCGCGCCGCCGGCCCGCCGGACGCGCCGGTCACCGTGGTGCTGCTGCACGGCTGGACGCTCGACGGTCGCATCTGGCACCACCAGGTGGCCGCGCTGTCCGGCGAGGCCCGCGTCGTGACGTACGACGCGCGCGGCCACGGCCGCTCCGGCACCATCGCGCGCCACGCCGCGACCCTGGACCGGCTCGGCGACGACCTGGCCGAGGTGCTGGACGCGGTCGCGCCCACCGGCCCCGTCGTGCTCGCCGGCCACTCGCTCGGCGGCATGACCATCATGGAGTACGCCCACCGCCACCCCGACCAGTTCGCGGCCCGGGTCGCCGGCCTGGTGCTCGTCGCGACCACCGCCGAGGGGCACACGCACACCGTCTACGGCCTGCCGCACGCCGTCGCCCGACTGGTCCGGGTCGCCGAGCAGACCAGCGCCGACATGCTGGCCCGGCTCGGCGACTGGCGGCCGCACCGGGCGCTCCCGCTCGTGCTCCGGCCCGGCCTGCGGTGGCTGCTGTTCGGGCACCCGTGCGACCCGGCCGACGTCCAGCTGACCACGAAGGCGGTGCTGCGCGCGCCGCTCGTCGCCATCGGCGGGTTCCGCACCTCGGCCGGCGCCCAGCAGCGCCTCGACACGCTCGCCGCGCTGCCACCGGTGCCCGCGGCGGTGCTGGTCGGCGAGCGCGACCGGCTCACCCCACCGGCGTGCGCCGAGTCGATCGCGGCGGCCCTGCCCGGTGCCGAGCTCACCGTCTGCCCGGACGCCGGCCACATGCTGATGCTGGAACGCCCCGACGAGGTGACGTCCGCCCTCCGCGCTGTCCTCCACAGGGCAGCCCTCTCCACCCCATGATCAAGGCGTCCTTCAAGTCGTTCTAACGACATGAAGGACGCCTTGATCATGGGGCAGGGGGTGGGATGCTGGGGGCATGGTCGACATCCAGATCCGGGAGCTGTCCGATTTGGACGAGCTGGCCGCCGCGGCCGAGTTGCTGCGCCGGATCTGGCGGGCCGACTCGGCCGACCAGATCGTGAACGCCGGCATGATGCGGGCGTTCGCGCACTCCGGTAACTACGTCGCCGGGGCCTATCGCGGCGCCGAACTGATCGGCGTCGGGGTCGGCTTCCTGGGCGCCGGCCACCTGCACTCGCACGTGACCGGGGTGGTGTCCGGTGGGCAGGGCGCCGGCGTCGGGTACGCGCTGAAGCTGCACCAGCGGGCCTGGGCGCTCGCCCGCGGCATCGACGCGATCTGCTGGACGTTCGACCCGCTGGTGCGCCGCAACGCGTACTTCAACCTGGCCAAACTGGGCGCGCGCGCCACGGCGTACCTGCCGGATTTCTATGGCCCGATGGACGACGGCGTCAACGCCCGCGACGCGAGCGACCGGCTCTACGTGCGGTGGGAGCTCGCGGCGCCCGTCGGCGCGCCGGAGGTCGACCACCGCGGCGCCGCGGTGCTGCTGGGACGCGCGGGCGGCGACGTGCCGGTGCCGGCAGCGGGATCCGGGCCGCGGCTGTTGATCGCGGTGCCGGCCGATGTGGAGCAGATGCGCCGCGTCGAGCCCGGGCTCGCGGCCCGCTGGCGAATCGCCGTGCGGGAGGCGATGACCGGCGCGCTCGGCGACGGTTACCAGATCATCGGCGTGACGCGCGACGGCTGGTATGTCCTCATCAGGCCATGATGAAGGCGTCCTTCACAGAGGTGGAACGACGTGAAGGACGCCTTGATCACGAAGAAAAGGGTCAGCCCTCGAAGACGCCCGCGTCGACGAGACGCTTCTCGGTGGCGTCCCAGCCGTCGCTCGGGAACTCCGCCGCGAGGGCGTTGATCTCGGCGCGGATCTTCGCGGTGTGGCCGGCACCGGCCAGCACCCGGATCTCCTCGATGAACGCCTCGGAGTCGGTGCGCAGGTGGGCCGTCTTGCCGTTGGTCAGGTTGCGCACGTAGACGTGCTTGCCCTTGTTGAGCGGGATGAGGTACTTGAACTCACCGAGCACGCTCAGGGCTCCACCCTGGGCGCCCTGACCAGCGCGGACGGATGCGCGCGCGGTCTTGGAGGTGTTGCTCGCCACGGAGGTACTCCTTGATGCAGGACAGAGAAAGACCACTGAACTGTACCCGACCGCGAGGGCACCTCGGCGAGCGCGTTCCGTCACACCGCGAGGCCGTTTGGGTCATTCCTTGTGCCAGTTTGCCGATTCTCTGGCGCACCATCCGTCACACGCGTCATCATGTTGTCCAGCACCTTCTTGTTGATCGAGGTCGTAGGGGAAGACGCACCTCGGTCTTCGGGAGGTCACCGTGCCAACGCGTGGCGTCGTATACGTCCACTCCACCCCGCTCGCCGTGTGCCCACACGTCGAGTGGGCGATCGCGCGCGTCCTCACCGCGCCGGTCAATCTGCACTGGACCGTCCAACCGGTCGAAGCCGGCGCCCGCCGGGCCGAGTGCAGCTGGACCGGACGCCCGGGGACCGGCGCGGAGCTGGCTGCTGCCCTCCGGCAGTGGCCGATGATCCGGTTCGAGGTCACCGAAGACCCGAGTCCGGGGGTCGACGGTGAGCGGTTCATGTACGTGCCGGGGCGTGGCCTGTTCCGGGCCACGATGGGCAGCGCCGGCGACATCCAGCTGGGCGAGGACCGGCTGCGCTCCATCATGGAGTCGGCCCGCGCGCCGGAGGCGCTCGCGCACGCGCTGGAGAAGGCGCTCGGCACGTCGTGGGACGCCGAGCTGGAGCCCTACCGCTACGCCGGCGACGGCGCGCCAGTGACGCTGCTCACTCGGGTGGGATAAGAACGCAAAAATCAGGGTTTTTTGGATATAAAGGGTCTCTTGTTAACCTGTGAGAGATGCGTTCACGTCCTCTGGCCGCTGTCCTCGCACTCCTGCTGCTGACCGGCTGTGGAGCGGATCCCGACCGGCCCGCCGCGACGCCGGCGCCCTCGCTGAGCGGCACGCCGGTGGATCGCGCGACCCAACTCGCGGGCCGGCTGTCCGACGAGGACTTGGCCGGTCAGGTGCTGATGCCGTACGCGTATGGGAGCGCGGCCGCCGACGTGTCAGCGGGCTCGGCGGCCGGTAACCGGAAGCTGGCCGGCGTCGACACCCCGGCCGAGATGGTCGCGAAGTACCGGCTGGGCGGTCTGATCCTGGTCGGCTTCTCCGCCGACGACCCGACGTCGAAGAACCAGCCGACGACCAATGTGGACTCTCCGGCGCAGGTGCGCGAGCTGACGACCGGCCTCCAGGCGGCGAGCGCGAAGCTGGCCGCCGGGGGCGCGCCGATGCTGATCGGCACCGACCAGGAGTACGGCGTCGTCACCCGCATCAAGGAGGGCGTCACCTCGCTGCCCAGCGCGATGGCGGCCGGCGCGGCCGCGCAGCCCGGCCTCACCGAGGAAGCCTGGCGGGCGGCGGGATCCGAGCTCAACGCGCTGGGGATCAATGTGGACTTCGCGCCGGTCGCCGACGTCGTGGGCAGCGGCTCGGCCATCGGATCGCGGTCGTACGGCGCGGATCCGGCGCAGGTGGCCGCGCAGGTCGCCGGCGCGGTCCGCGGCTTGCAGGCCGGCGGCGTCGCCGCGACCCTGAAACACTTTCCCGGCCATGGCCACACCACCACCGACTCGCACGAGGCACTGCCGGCGCTGGCGCAGAGCCGCGCGGCGCTGGACGCCGGCGACCTGCCACCGTTCACGGCCGGCATCGGCGCGGGCGCCAAGCTGGTGATGTCCGGTCACCTGGACGTGCGCGCGATCGACCCGGGCACGCCGGCGACGTTCTCCCGCAAGGTGCTCACCGACCTGCTGCGCGGGCAGCTCGGCTACACCGGTCTCATCGTCAGCGACGCGCTGAACATGCCGCCCGCCAAGCGCTGGCCGCCGGGCGAGGCCGCCGTGCGCGCCCTCAACGCGGGCAACGACCTGCTGCTCATGCCGCCGGATCTGGCGGCGGCCCACAACGGGTTGCTCGCCGGGCTCCGCGACGGCTCGCTGCCCCGGGCGCGGCTCCTCGACGCGGCCACCCGGGTGCTGCGGCTGAAGTTCGAGCTCGCCGGCAACCCCACCCCGCCCATGGCCACGGTCGGCAGCGCGCCGCACGCCGACGCCGCCGGCCGGCTCGCCGCCGCGGCCGTCACGCAGCTGCGCGGCCGGTGCGGTGGCGCGCTCGTGCGCGGGCCGGTCACGGTCACCGCCGCGGGCGAGCGGGAGACTCCCCGCCGGGCGCTCGCGGACGCGCTGACCGCCGTCGGGGTTCCGGTCGCCCCGTCGGGCGGGGCCGTGGTCCATCTGATCGGGTACGGCGATGAGGCGGCCGATCTGAGCAAGGGCGCGGCGGTGACGGTGGCGATGGACTCCCCGCAGCTGCTGGCGCGGTCGGATTCGCCGGTGCTGCTGGCGACGTACTCGTCGAGCCAGATCTCGATGCGCGCGCTGGCGGGCGTGCTCGCCGGCAAGGCGACGGCCCCCGGCCGTTCCCCGATCCCCGTCACCGGCCTCCCGCGCACCACCTGCGCCTCCTGACCTCCTCATGATCAGGGACACCTTGATCATGAGGAGGTTTGGTACCGTCGGCGCGTGGTCGCTGCTGAACCGGCACTCTCCGTGGTCGTGCCGATGTTCAACGAGCAGTCGGTGCTGCCGCTACTCGTGGCCCGGCTGCGCGGCGTGCTCGACGCGCTCGGCGAGCCCTATGAGGTGGTCGCCGTCGACGACGGCAGCACCGACCACACCCTCGTGGTGCTGCACGGCATCCGGCGGAGCTGGCCGCAGGTACGGATCATCCGGCTGCGCCGCAACAGCGGCCACCAGGCGGCGCTGCTCGCCGGCCTGATGCGCGCCCGCGGGGCCTATGTGGTCAGCATCGACGCCGACCTGCAGGATCCGCCGGAGAGCATCGTCGAGATGCTGCGGCTGGCGCGCGCCGACAAGCTCGACATCGTGTACGGCGTGCGCACCGACCGCACCACGGACACCGCCTTCAAACGCTGGACGGCCGACCTGTACTACCGGTTGATGCGCCGCCTCGTGGGCGTGCAGGTGCCCGCCCACGCCGGTGACTTCCGGTTGCTCAGCCGGGCCGCCGTCGAGGCGTTGCGGGAACTGCCGGAGCGGACCCCGGTGCTGCGCCTGGTGGTGCCGTGGCTGGGCTTCCCGAGCGGGCGGGTCGAGTTCATGCGCGGCGAGCGGGCGGCGGGCCGCACGAAGTACCCACTGTCCAAGATGGTCCGGCTGGCGGCGGACAGCGTCACCAGTTTCTCCGCCGCACCGCTGCGCATCGCGACCTACCTCGGCATCGGCGGGATGGCGCTGTGCGCGCTGCTGATCCTCATCGCGTTCGTGGCATACCTGAAGAACGACACCGTCTCCGGCTGGACCTCGCTGTACGTCGCGATCCTGTTCATCGGCGCGGTCCAGCTGCTCTGTCTCGGTCTGCTCGGTGAGTACATCGCCCGCATCTACGTGGGCGTTCAGGGCCGCCCGGCCTACTTCATCAGCTCCGACAGCCTGGTGGAGGCGGACAGCGACGAGCCGGGCGAGGTGCGTCCGCTCGACGAGCGGAACACCCGGTGAGGATGGCGGCGACCTGGTGGATCCCGCCCGTCACGTAGGATCCGGCACGGCGCAGCAGGCAACCCGGGAGGCGCGATGACGGCGGACCTGGAGCAGACAACGGAGCCGCCCGGCACGCCGTCGGACACCGCCCGCCCCCCGGCCGTGACGCGGTGGCTGCCCTTCGGGTCCGCCCTCGCCGCCGTGGCCGCCATCCTCCTCGCGGCGGACACCTCGCCGTTGGACCTGGCGCGATACGCGGCGTATGCGACGCTGGCGGTGGCGCTGCCGGGCACGCTCGTCTACCGCGCACTGCGCCGCACCCCACACACCCTCGTGGAAGACGTGGCCATGGGGCTGGCGGTCGGCCTGTGCCTGGAAGTCGCCGGCTGGGCGGCGTTCTCGGCCGCCGGCCTGCAGGCGTGGCTCTGGCTGTGGCCGGCGGCGGTGATCATCCCGTTCGCCGCCGTCCCCGCCCTGCGGCGGCACTGGGTCGTGCGTGACTACGCGCCGACGCCGGTGGGTTGGTCGTGGGCGGTCGCCGGCGTGGTGGTCTTCTTCACCTGGTACCTGTCGGCCGTCTTCCTGGAGCGCAACCCGATCCTGCCCACGTCCGAGGACACCCAGCAGTACATCGACCTGGCCTACCTGCTCTCCGTCGCGGGCGAGGCGAAGCACAACTTCCCGCCGGACTACCCGCACGTGGCCGGCGACCCGCTGTACTACCACTGGTTCGCCCAGGCGCACATGGCGACGACCAGCCTCATCGGCCACATCGACCTGCCAGTGGTCACGTTGCGGCTGGCGGTACCCGCGTTGTGCGCGCTCGCGATCGTGCTGACCGCGGTCGTCGGCTGGCGGGTCAGCGGCCGGCCGTACGTCGGGGCGGGCGCGGCGGTGCTGTTCTTCGTCATCGGCGAGGTCAACTTCACCCACCCGGTCAGCATGCCCTTCGGCACCCAGGTGACGTTCGTCATCTGGCACGGCATGTCGATGATCTACAGCTGGGCCCTGGCGATCGCGCTCATCGCCGTCTTGGCCGAGCTGGCCGGTCGCACGGAGGGCAGCCGGGTGCCGCCGCTGGGCACGCGGGGAGCGTTCGCGCTGGCCACCGTGTTACTCGTGGCGTCGTCGGGTGCCAAGGCGAGCACCCTGCCGGTCGTGCTGGCCGCGCTGGGCTTCACCGTGGCGGTCCTCACCGTCGCCCGCCGGGCCATCCCGTGGCGGGTGGTCGCGGTGCTCGGCATCGCGGTGGCGGCGATGGTGTTCGCGACGGCGGTACTGTTCCGCTTCCAGTCCTACGGCGTGAGCCTCAAGCCTCTGACCGACGTCTCCAAGTACTGGGGGTCGGAGCCGTCGGTGTGGGCCGTCGTGCTGGTGTTCGTGGCGTTCCTCATCAACATGGAGTCGCGGACCGCCGGCATCCTCGCGCTGCTCTGGCTGCGCCGCGGTCGCCTCGATCCGGTCCAGATCTTCCTGCTCGGCGGGGCGCTCGGCGGTCCGCTGATCTACTTCGTCTTCGACCAGGTGCGGCTCGGCCAGCAGTACTTCGTCCGGGTCGGCTTCGCGTTCGGGGTGCTGCTGTCGGCGTGGGGCTACGCGCTGGTGCTCGACCGCGCCCGGGCGACGGCGGGGCTGAAGCTGGCGCTCGGTGCCGCGGCGGCCGGGTTCGCCGGCGTGCTGATCCTGATCCAGCTCCGCACGGCTCAGGCGCTTCCGCCGTGGACCGAACCCAACGTACCGCTGCGGCCGCTGCTCACCTGGTCTCTATGGGCCGCGCTGCTCGGCCTGCTGGTGGTCGCGGCATGGCCGCTGGCGACCCGGGTGTGGCCGGCGCTGCGCGGCCGCGGTGGGGTCATCGCCCTGACCGGCGTGCTCGTCTTCGGCGCGCCCGGCCTCATCATGGACGTCTACAAGTCGGTCCAGGCGCCCAACGGCGGCGCGTACTTCAACATCGTGCTGCCCAAGTCCCGGGTGGACGCGGCGCGCTGGGTGCGCGACCACAGCCGCCCCGACGACATCGTGGCGACGAACATGCACTGTCTACAGTGGGGCCTCGATTGGTGCAGTCCGGCCTCGATGTGGCTCGGCGCGTACGCGGAGCGCTCGGTGCTGGTCGAGGGCTGGGACTTCTCGCCCCGGATGCAGCTGCCCGGCCTCGATCGGCCGTTCTGGGACCCCGAGCGGTTGCGGCGCAACGACGAGGCGTTCACCAACCCCGACGCGGAGAACCTGCGCGTCCTGCGGGAGCGCTACGGGGTCCGGTACCTGGTCGTCGAGCGCACGGTCCAGCCCGAGAGCCCCGCGCTGGCGTCGCTCGCCGATCGCCGCTTCGACAACGGCAAGGTAGCGGTCTACGAACTCCGCTAAGCCCATGATCAAGGCGTCCTTCATGTAGTTCTAACTACGTGAAGGACGCCTTGATCATGGGAAATGCGCGTTACAGCGGGATGTTGCCGTGCGCGCCGCGGGCGGCCGGGGCGGCCGCGATCGCTTCGGCGATGCGGCGGCGGGTCTCCTCCGGCTTGATGACGTCGTCGATCACACCGATCTCCAACGCCCGGTTGACGCCACCCGCGGTCTGGGTCTGCTCCTCGATCAGCTCCGCGCGCAGCGCCTCCCGCTGATCCGGCGGCACGGCGGCCAGCTTCTTGCGGTGCAGGATGTTCACCGCCGCCGACGCGCCCATCACCGCGACCTCCGCGTTCGGCCACGCGAACACCGCGGTCGCCCCCAACGAACGGGAGTTCATCGCGATGTACGCCCCGCCGTACGCCTTACGCGTCACCAGCGTCACCCGCGGCACCACCGCCTCGGCGAACGCGTGCAGCAGCTTCGCACCGCGCCGCACCACACCGTCCCACTCCTGACCCAGACCGGGCAGGTAACCGGGCACGTCCACCAGCACCACCAGCGGCACCCCCAGCGAATCGCACATCCGCACGAACCGGGCCGCCTTCTCCGCACTGGAGGCGTCCAGACAGCCACCGAGCCGCATCGGATTGTTCGCGATCACCCCGACCGTGCGGCCGGCGAACCTGCCCAACACGGTGACGATGTTCGGCGCCCACTTCGCGTGCAACTCCACCCCGGGGGCGTCCAGCAGCGCCTTCACCACCGGCTTGACGTCATAGGCCCGGTTCGCCTCCGCCGGCAACGTCGCGGCCAGGTCATGCCCGTCACCGGTGCCCACCGGCACGTCCGCCGGCGACAGCCGGCCCTGGCTGCCCAACAGGGCGGCCAGCTGACGCGCCGACTCCAGCGCCGACTCATCGTCCTTGGTCGTGATGTGCACCACGCCGGAGCGCCGCCCGTGCGGCTCCGGACCGCCCAGCCGCTCCATGTCGACCTGCTCACCGGTCACCGACCGGACCACCTCCGGACCGGTCACGAAGATCCGGCCCGCGCCGCCCATCACCACGATGTCGGTCAACGCCGGCCCGTACGCCGCACCACCGGCCGCCGGCCCCAACACCACCGAGATCTGCGGCACCCGCCCCGACGCGCGCACCATCGCCGCGAACACCTGACCGACCCCGTCCAGGGCGACCACACCCTCGGCCAGCCGGGCCCCGCCGCAGTGCCACAACCCCAGCACCGGCACCCGCTCCCGCACCGCCGTGTCGATCGCGTCCACGATGTGCCGGCAGCCCTCGATACCCATCGCGCCACCCATCCGGGTGCCATCCGTGGCATACGCGACAGCGGGCGTGCCGTCGATCTCCCCCCGCGCCCACAACAGGCCCGAGTCATCACGCGCCATCATCAGCCGCAACGTGCCGGCATCGAACAACGCGCGCAACCGCACCTCGGGATCGCGGTA
>JBBEWH010000074.1:0-75862 GCA_037414955.1 Actinomycetes bacterium KLBMP 9797 | reverse complement strand
TCAGGGACGCCTTGATCATGGGGTGGTGACGTGTGCGATCCCGGGTCGGCCGTTCTGGACGTGGACGCTGGCTCGGGTCGTGACGGGGGCGCCGGGGGTGTTGACGAATGGCACTACGCGGTAGTCGGTGCGCATTTCGTCGCGGGCGAGGTGGCATACCTGGTATCCGCGTTGGGCGTTGTGGAATTTCATGTGGGGGTTTTCGGTGAGCCAGGTGACGCCGAGGGTGTCCATGTCGGTGCCGTTGCCGCCGGAGCTGATGGAGGTGCCGAGGAATTCGGTGCCGATGGTGGGGGAGTTCGGGTCGGCGAAGTTGAGTTTGAGGTCGGCGGCGACGCTGCGGTGGGCGTCGCCGGTGACGATGAGGAAGTTGTCGATTCCGCGTGCCCGTACGCCGTCGAAGAGTCGTTGGCGGGCGGCGGCGTATCCGTCCCAGGGGTCCATGCCGAACCGTTCGCCGGGGCCGTCGGTGTGGTCGGCTTGCATGGCGAAGACCTGGTTGCCCAGGACGTTCCATCGGGCGGTGGACGCGTCGAGGCCGGCCAGCAGCCAGGCTTCCTGTTGGGCGCCGAGCATCTGCCGGTTGGGGTCCCAGCGCTGTGACGGGTCGGTCAGTAGCCGGTCCCGGAAGCGTCGGGTGTCGAGTACGTCGAGTTGCAGCAGGTCGCCGAAGCGTAGGCGCCGGTACACCTGCATTTCCGGGCCTTGGGGTATCGAGGAGCGGCGTAGTGGTAGGTGTTCGTAGTAGGCCTGGTAGGCGGCGGCGCGTCGGAGTCGGAACACGGCGGGGTCCTGGTCCGGTTCGGTGTCTGGCTGGGAGTGGTCACCGGCCCAGTTGTTTTCCACGTCGTGGTCGTCGGGGGCGACGACCCAGGGCGCGGCGGCGTGCGCGGCCCGTAGCGCGGGGTCGAGTTTGTATTGGGCGTATCGGATCCGGTAGTCGGTGAGGGAGAACGTTTCGGTGGCCGGTAGGTGCGCGCGGCCGATGGAGCCGGTTCCGGTGCCTTCGTAGATGTAGTCGCCCAGGTGGATGACCAGGTCCACGTCTTCGCGGGCCAGGTGTTCGTAGGCGGTGAAGTGGCCCTCGGGGTAGTTTTGGCAGCTGGCGAACGCGAAGCTCAGCGAGCGGAGCCTGGCCTGGTGGTGGGGGGCGGTGCGGGTGCGGCCGGTCGGGCTGATCTGGTCGCCGGTCCGGAACCGGTACCAGTATCCGCGGTCCGGGCGTAGGCCGCGGACCTCGGCGTGGACGGAGTGTCCCCAGGCGGGTGTGGCGCGCTCCATGCCCCGGCGGACGATGCGGTGGAAGTTTTCGTCGTGTGCTATTTCCCAGTGCACGTTCACGGTGCGGTCGGGCATGCCGCCGAGTCCGTCGGGGGCGAGCGGGTCGGGTGCGAGGCGGGTCCAGAGTACGACGCCGTCGGGGGCTGGGTCTCCGGAGGCGACGCCCAGTGTGAACGCGTAGCCCGGCAGGGGGAGCGGGCCGTTCGACTGGGCTGTGGCCGGTTCGGCGGCCAGGACCGCCGAGCCCGCGGCGATCCCGCCCAGGGCGAGGAAGTGACGGCGGGGCACCATCCGCGAGGGGTACGACATAGGGGTTACACCTTTCCGAGAGGGGGCGCGCAGAGTAAGCCGATGTCGGCGTTCCACCGGCATGGTGGCGCAGTGGACACAGTGGATAAAGGGGAGTGCCGTCAGGCGTCGACGACGCGGAGGGACGCGCCGCCGTCGGCGAGGATGACTGAGCCGGTGAGGTATGCGGCGGCGTCGGAGCTGAGCCAGGCGGCGATCCGGGCCACCTCGTCGGCGGTCTGGAGCCGTCCGAGTGGCACCGCGGTGCTGGCGCGGGCGGCGTACCCGGGTTCGGTTTCGAGCTGGCGCCGGGCCATGCCGGCGGCGACGATGCCCGGCGAGAGCGCGTTGACGCGGATCCGGTGCCGGGCGAGTTCGGCGGCCATCGCCCGGGTGAGCATGAGCAGGCCGGCTTTGGAGACCGAGTAGGCGGCGATCTCGGGCCACGGTTGGACACCGACCCATGACGTGATCATGGTGATGCTGCCGGGCCGGGCGGCGTCGACCATGCGGCGGGCGGCGGCCTGACCGACGTGGAACGCTCCGGTGAGGTTGACGTCGAGGTGGCGCTGCCACTGCTGGGGGGTGATGTCGAGGAAGGGCGCGGATTGGACGATCCCGGCCGCCGCGATGACGACGTCTGGCACCGGGAGCCGTTGGAAGACGTCGTCGACCGCGGTGCGGTCGGTCACGTCGACGGCTTCGAACGTGCACGGTTCCAGGCCGTCGTCGGGTGAGCCGACGTGACCGTGGTCGGTGTCCGGCAGGTCGAGCACGTGGACGCGGTGTCCGGCCACCCGCAGGTGCGCCGCGATGGCTCGTCCGATGTCGCCGGCGCCGCCGGTGACCACAGCGGTCGGCGCGGTCATGACTGCCGCTTCGCGGTGACGCGGATCCGCCCCGACGTCGGCAGCGCGATACCGCCGGTGCCGTCGTGGACAGCTGGTGACCCGTCCACGAGCACGGTGGCGAACGGCGCCGGCAGGTGCAGCGTGACCGCGGTCGGTGTTCGTCCGGCGGCGGGGATATCGAGGTCGAGGTGCAGCGAACCGTCGGCGGCGACGGCGCCGTCGAGGTCGACCGGGCCGAACCTGGTCGGTGTCCGCGATGCCTGTAGCCGGTCGCCGGGCCGCATCCACTCGGCGGGCACCCCGGGCAGCACGCGGAGGGTCTCCCCGACCTCCATGAGCAGCAGATGCCGGACCAGGCGGATGAACTCGGCCGAGGCCCAGTTGTGCGGCATGTCGCCGCAGATCTGCCCATGGCCGGTGCCCGTCTCGGAGTGCTCTTCGCGCCAGACGTACGCGGCGGTGGCGTGGTTGGCCATCGCGTACAGGTAGTCGACAGCCTTGTCACCACGGCCGGCGTACAACCAGGCGTGGGCGGCGAAGGAGGCGGAGTAGCTCCAGACCGCGCGGAAGGGCAGCCATCCGGTGGTGAGCGGGATGCCTTCGGTGTCGTCGCGGGTGTCGAGCAGGCCCAGCAGGTCTCGCACGACAGGTGCGTCGGGGGGAAGGATCTCGCCGGGCCAGATCGCCTGGCACAGCGCCCAGGTCGCCGACTCGGGCTGGATCCGGTGCGCTCGTGTCACGGCCGCGTCGGGGACGTCGGGCAGGAAATGGTGGGTGCCCGCTGGTGGCGGAAACATCGGCAGGTAGGGCGTCCCTTCCTCGGTGGTCGTGCGCAGCTGCCGGGCGCGCTGGACGAACCGGTCGTGCATCCGGTCGTACAGGGCGCGGATATCGGCGGCGCCGTCGAGCGCGAGGCGGTCGCCGGCGGTGGCTGCCGAGCGTAGCCCGGCGAGTGTCCACACAGTAGTGGTGAGTTCGGCGCGTTGGCCGGCGACTCCGCCGTCGGCGAAGGCGACCGGCATCAGCCCGGCCAGCGGGTGCCCGTCCGGCAGGTCCTCGGCGGTGCGGTGCAACTCGGCGATGTGCTGGCAGGCGCGCCGGACGATCGGCCAGAGCCGGCGCAGCCCGTCGTCGTCGCCGCGTAGTTCATGCTGGCGCACGAGGGTCATCATCGCGATGGCGGTCTCTTTGACGTGTGGTGCGACTTGCAGCGCGGTGATGGAGCCGTCGGCTTTGACGCGCTTGAGCAGTACGTCGATGCCGGCGTCGGCGAAGTGATCCCAGCCGAGGTACCGCGCCGCCTCGAGGATGAAGTGCCCGTCGGCGACCCACATGCCGCGGTAGACGGCCGGCCCGACCTGCAGCACGGGCAGTCCGTCGACCTCTTCCGCTGCCTGCAGCAGGTTGCGCGCGCAGCCGGTGAGGACGTCCATGACCGCCGGGTCCGGCACATGTACGGGGTGCCAGAACAACTCCTGGTGATCCCAGTCCTGCCGGGCGCGGTCCAGCGCGGCGCGAGCGGTGGCCTCGTCGACATCCCCGTCCGCGCCGTCCTCGCACGGCACGACGATGACGCCGCTGAGCCGGTCACCGCCGTGCAGGACGGTGGCTTGGGTGGCCAGGCCCGACGCGGGGACAAATCCGGTCGTGTGGGCGCGCAACAGTGGATGTGGGCGGGAGGTCAGCACCGTGGGCCGCGGGTCCGGGCCGTCGTCGACGGTGGTGTCGTCCGGCCAGAACGGCAGGGCCGGCTCGGCACCGGGTGGAAACGCTACGACGCGGTGTGCCGGCGCGATTCCCGGCGGTGCGACGACGGCGGCCCGGTCGTGGATGTCGATGTGCAGGCCGGTGAGCAGGTCGCCGGCCGCCGGGTGCGCATCGATCCGCCAGAGCACGATGTCCCGGCGACGACCCGCGCCGTCGAGGTCGGCGAAGGCGGTGAGCTCCAGCGTCTGGCGGGGGTACTCGATGACGGTGCGAACGATGGCCCGGCGGGGACTCTCCACCCGTTGCACGACGTGGACCGGGTCGTCGTCGGTCTGCGCGCGCAGGGCGATGACCCGGTCGAAGGTCCACGCCTCGAACTGCGCTTGACGGAAGCCGTAGAGCAGCGCGCCGTCCTCCCGGACGAGGCTCTTGTGGTGGTCCAACGGACGGCCGATGAGCGTCCACGAGCGTTTCGGCGCGTACCGGAAGTCGATGACGCGCCCGGGCGCGGCGGGATTGGTGGTTGTTGGTCGCATGTCAGCCTTTGACCGATCCTTCGAGCATGCCGCGAATGAAACCACGTTGCAGGAACAGGTAGACCACAATCACCGGCACAGTGATGATGAGCGCTCCGGCGGAGAGGCCAGCGACGTCCACCGTCCGTTCCCCGACGAACAGGCCGAGACCGGCGGGTGCGGTCCGGCGATCCGGATCCTGGATCAGTACCAGGGCCAGCAGGAACTCGTTCCAGCTCCACAGGAAGAACAGCGTCGCGAGGGTGGTGACGGCCGGCCGGGCGGTGGGCAACAGGATCCGCCACAGGGCGGTCCACGTCGACGCGCCATCGAGCTGCGCCGCTTCCAGCAGGGATTTCGGTGATGACAGGAAGAACGCGCGCATCCAGAACGTGCCGAACGCGACCGACAAACCAATCTGGGGCAGGATGAGCGCCCAATAGGTGTCGGTGAGGTGCAGCGCCCGCAGGTCGTAGTAGAGCGGCACGACGGTCGCCTCGAACGGCATGACGAGGCCGATCAACAGCAGGTAGAACAATCCGGTAGAGCCCCGGAACCGCATGGTGCCGAAGGCGTATCCGGCCAGGATCGACAGCGCGGTCGCGGTCGGTACCACCACGATGGCGACGATCGCGCTGGAGGCCATCAGCGAACCGAAGCCGCCGACGGTCCACGCGCGCCGGAAGTTGTCGAAATGCAGCTCGTCCGGCAATGTCAGGCCGGTGACGGTGCTGCCGGGCGGTTGCAGCGCGACAGTCAGGATGCTGACGAACGGCAACAGGACAGCCACGCAGAACATCACCAGGACCGCGTAGATGACGAGCCGTTCCGCTCGAACGCTCACCGTTCCTCCCGAGCCAGTCTGGTGATGGCGAACACCACGGTGAAGATGAGCACGGTGAGCACGACCGCGACGGCGCACGCCAGGCCGACGTCACCCTCGCGGAAGCCAAGGCGGTAGATCTCCACGGCCGGTACGTTGGTGGCGTTGCCCGGCCCGCCGTTGGTCGTCACGTAGACCAGGTCGAAGTTCCGCAGCGCCGCGATGGTGGTGATGGTCAGCGCCACCACGATCTCCTGGCGCAGCCCTGGCAGCGTCACGTGGCGGAACTCCCGAATGGGTCCAGCGCCGTCGATGCGCGCCACCTCGTACAGACTCGTGTCGATTTTCTGGACACCGGCAAGGAACAGCACCATGCACAGGCCGTACATCACCCAGGTGCCCACCAGTCCGACCGCGGGCAGCGCCCAGGTGAAGTCGCCGAGCCAGGCCCTGGTCACCGAGCCCAACCCGATGGCGTGCAGCAGCTGATTCACCACCCCGTCGTCGGTGTACATCCACCGCCACGCGACACCGACCACCACCATCGCGATGACCTGCGGCAGGAACAGCACGGTGCGGAACACCGCCAGCCCGCGCAACCGGTGGCGGCTCAGCGCAGCGGCAAGGACGAGACCGAGCATGACCGGCACGACGGAGGTGAAGACGAGAAAGACACCGGCGTGCGCGAACGACGACAGAACCGTGCCGTCGCCGAGCAGCCGACGGTAGTTGTCCAAACCCACCCACGTGCCGACGGAGATGCCGTCCCATTCGAAGAACGACAACTCGACGGTGTGCGCCAGGGGCACCAGCACGAACGCCAGATAGACCAGGAAACCGGGCAGGAGGTACAGGTAGGCGATCCGCTGCCGCCGTCGCATGGGTGGACTCATTTCGCGGTGAAGGTGTTCCAGTCGCCCTGGACCGCTGTGATCAGCCCGTCCGCGCTCTGCTTGCCACCAAGCAGCTTCTGGACCTCCGAGAACAGCGTGTCCCCCATGGACGGTGTAGCCCAGTCCATATAAAGGGCCATCCCGTCGGCCTGCGTCACCTTCCGCCAACCCTCGAGGGTGCCTTCCTGCGCGGTGCCAGGCCCGGCGGTGGACGATTCACCGTTGAGCGCGGGCAGGTAGCCGCCTTTGAACAGGGTCGGCGACGCCTCTTGCGAGATCATGTAGTTGATGAACGCCGCGGCCACGTCCGGATGCTTCGACTTGCTCGACACGGCGAATGGCGAGGTGAGCGCACCGGTGGCGCGCGCCGGTGCGCCGGCCTTGGCGGGGGGCAGCAGCATGAACCCGGCGGCGCCCTTCATCTCCTGATCGATGCGGGCTTGGACCCAGTTGCCGGTCACCATGAACACGCCCTCGCCCTTGATGAACTTCGAGACGCCGTCGTCGTAGGCGGTGCCGTTCGCCGACGGCGCGACGTAGCCGTTGGACACCCACGACTGCAGCGTGGCGGCGGCCTGCTTGACCCCTGGCCGGTCGAGCGACGCGCCCGGCTTGCCGTAGACCCAGTTCCGCACGGCCTCGAGATCGTCGTACTGCGCGATGAGGTCGCTCAGCAGGTGGTTGGCCGGCCACGCTTCCAGGTTGCCCAATTGGATCGGGAGCTCCCCGGCCGCCTTGGCCTTGGCCAGCGTGTCGGTGAACGCGGTCAGATCGGCGATCGCGTCGGGCTCCACGCCGAGCGCTTGGAGTTTCGCCCGGTTGTAGTAGACCCCGACGAGGTTGCCGGCCACGCTCGCCCCGTAGAGCTTGCCGCTGCCGAAGCTGCGGGCGTCGTCCTCGAACCGGAGCTGGTCGAGCAGCCCAGGGCCGAACCGGTCGGACCAGCCGTACGCGGCGGCGTAGTCGTCCAGCGGGCGGATCAGCTTGCCTTTGACCAGCGGGCCCATCATCACGTGCGCCTGTCCGACCTGGGCGATGTCGGGTGCCTTGTCCGACGACATCACCAGCTTGATGTTCTTGCCGTAGTCGGCGAAGGCGGTGTACTGCCGTTCGATCGTGACGTTGGGGTGGAGCGCCTGAAAGTTCTTGATCAACGTGACGATCGCGTCGCCGGTGCCGCCGGCCTCGTAGTCGGTCAGGGTCAGCGTGATCTTCTCGCCGGTGGGCACCGTGGTCGAGATCGGACCTGCCGTGGCGGTCGAGTTGTCCGATCCGGGGGTCGGGCTGCAGGCGGCGGTGACGAGGGCCACCGCGGCGCTACACAAAGCGGCACGAGCGGTACGGGCGACAGCGCGTCGCACCAACACTTTTGTCATCGCGGGGAAACCTCGTTGTCATCGGGTAGACCGGTCAGACCACAATGCATGAGGAGCCCGGAGTCGTCAAGGCGTGAAACCCAAGGTGGCAAGGGCATTCCGCTGTCGTGACCGTCGACCACGCCGCTTGACCGGCTGCGTCGATACCCAATATGGTCTTACCGGTCATGCCTAGCGATGGAGCACTGTGAAGATCATCGGCCTAGAGACGGTGCGCCTGCCGCACCTGCCCAACCTCCTGTTTGTGCACGTGTCGACCGACACCGGCCTGGTGGGTCTCGGCGAGACCTACTACGGCGCGGGCCCGGCCGAAGCGGTCGTGCACGAGGAGCTCGCACCGCGTCTGCTCGGGCTGGACCTCGGTGACAGCGCACGGGACATCGCCCGGCACGCGGGCGGACCCGCGGCGTACGTCGGCTACTCGGGCAGCGGCGCGGAAACCCGCGCCCGCAGCGCCGTCGACCTCGCGCTGTGGGACATCGCCGCCCAACACGCGGGCGTACCGCTAGCCGACCTGCTCGGCCGGCGCCGCGACTCCCTGCGGGTCTACAACACCTGCGCGGGGCCGCTGTACATGCGCCAGACGTCTGGCCAGGTGTCGTCCAACTGGGGCTTGACCACCGCGGACGCCCCGGTCCAGCCCTACGAGGACCTCGACGCGTTCCTCCACCGGCCGGAACAGCTGGCGCGGGATCTCCTCGCACAGGGCATCACCGCGATGAAGGTCTGGCCCTTCGACCAACTCGCCGAACAGACCTCCGGCCGCTCCATCGACGCGGCCGGACTCACCGCCGGCTGCGAACCCCTCCGGCGGATCCGCGCCGAAGTCGGTGACGCCATCGACATCGCGGTCGAGTTGCACGCGCTGTGGAGCCTCGATCCGGCGCGCCGGATCCTCGACGCGATCGCCGAGTTCGCGCCCTTCTGGGCGGAGGACGCGCTACGGCCCGACGACCTCAAGGGCCTGCGCACCTTGCGCGCCGGATCCCCGATTCCCCTCGCCGGCGGCGAGACACTCGGCGGTGCCCGCGCTCATCGCAACCTGCTCGACGCCGACGGCATCGACGTGTCCATCGTCGACCTTGGCTGGGTCGGCGGCATCAGCGAGACCCTCGAGCTGATACCCGCGGCGCAGGACGCCGGACGCCCGCTCACCCTGCACGACTGCAGCGGCCCGGTCGTCTTCGCCGCCTCGGTGCATCTCGCGATGCACCTGCCCGACAACCCGATCCAGGAGTTCACCCGTTCCTACTACCACGGATGGTGGCGGGATATCGTGGACGGCATCCCACCCGTGCGCATCGGCACGGTCGCCCCGGCACCACGCTCGGGACACGGGATCAGCCTGCGCCCGGATGTCCTGGCCGCCCCCACCACCCGGATCACGCGGCAAGGACGGTGCCTGACCGCGGTCAGTCGATCCTCCGCCACGGACGACGTACCGCCGCGGCCGAGCGCCGCGACCGCGAATGCCGGCTGAACCGCCCCGGCTCCGCGCCGCTGGGGGCCTCGCCGACCAAGTTGTCCAGCACAATCACGACAGATACAGTTGTGGCATGACCGGTCCGACCAGCGCCGATGACGCCGCTTCGGCGAGCCGATGACGACGCGCCCGCCCCGCGCTTCGCTCGAGGCGCACCTCGAGCAGGAGCTGCTGTCCGGCCGGTTCAAACCCGGGGAAAAGCTACCCTCCGAACGGATCCTCGCCGAGACCTACGCGGTCAGCCGACCCATCGTCCGGGAAGTGCTGCGCAGCCTGCAAGAGCGTCGCCTCGTCGACGTCATCGCGGGCCGGGGCACCTTCGCCAGGGCGGCCAGGACGACCGACGGCGCACGATCTCTCGACGCCTTCTTCCGCCGCCGTCAGGTCACCCCGCGAGAACTGACCGACGCGCGCATCATGGTGGAGTCGGTGACCGCGGCCGCCGCCGCCAGACTGGCCACCGACGAGGAGATCGCGAGCCTGCTGGCCACGCTCGAACGCTTCGACAAAGCCACCAACGTCGTAGACAGGGCACGCGCCGATATCGCCTTCCACGCCGCGATCGCACGCATGGCACGCAATCCGGTCATCGAAGCGATGTTCGCCTCGGTATCGGGGCTCGCGTTCGAACTCATGCTCCGCAGCCTCAGCGACCCCCACGTCGCCCGCGAAGGAGTGCCCTTCCACGACGACATCTTCACCGCCATCAAGGAACATGACCCTGAAGGCGCACGCCAGGCCATGCTCGGCCACCTCTCCGTCGCCCGCCGCACCTACGGTGCCGACTACGACAAGAGCCTCGACGACATCGTGCACCGCGAACTCGGCAAGCTGATCCCCGCCGTCGACCTCGACCACCTGCTCAACGAAATCTTCGACGAAGTCTCTCCGTAGCCACTCGGTCGGGAGCGTCGTCGACGGCTCGCAGGCCCCCCGCTCCGCAGCCATCTCAGCACAGCGACACCGCCCGCTCACTGGTTGGCGGGGTCCGAAAGCCATGACCGCGCCGCGGCTTAGCATGATCAGCGACCCTCCAGGATCGCCCTCGTGAGAGAGAGCTTGACCCTTGTGGAACGTGTAGGGCACGGCAGCCAGGCCGAGGCGCCGGCGGACCGCGGAATCCAGACCAGCGAAGATCTCCACCCGAGCAAGCAAACCGTCACATGAGCACCGTATCCATCGACCTCGATCAAGCCATACGGCAAGCACGGGAGACGCATTCAAGAGCGGCGGCGTGAACATCGCTCGAAACGGGGAACGGCCGCCCGCATCGGGCCTACGCTGGGAACCTGGTACCGGCGAATTTCGGGGGCAGCCATGGGCAACGTGCAGACACACCGGGACGCGCACGATGCGTTCAACCGGCGTGACTACGACGAGATGGTGCGCGCGTTCCGCGCCGACGCGTCGTACGTCGACCACCCGCGGGGCATGAGCGTGAAGGGGCCGCACGAGTTCAGTGACTGGACCCAGGGTTGGGTGCGGACGTTTTCTGACGCCAACCTTCGCAACCCGCGCTACATCGACGGCGGCGACCACACCGTCGCCCTGTTCGAGGGCACCGGCACCAACGACGGTCCGCTGGGAACGTTGCCGCCCACCAACAAGCGGATAAACGTGCCCTTCTGCGAGGTCATGCGATACGACGAAGACGGGCGCATCGTGGCCGGCGAGATCTACTACGACAACGTCACTATCATGGTGCAGCTCGGCCACATGCAACCGCTGCAGAGCGGCTGACGCTTGGCGACCATCCAGCCACCCGACCGCGAGGGCAGCGACATCGAACGCGAAGTCCCAGCATGTCGAGGGGGCACGGAGTGGCCAGCGTACGTTGAGCACCATGCGGATCATGAAATACACCCACGCGTGTGTACGGCTTGAGCACGCCGGCCGGGTGCTCGTCATCGATCCCGGCACGTGGAGCGAGCCGGCCGCTCTGGCCGGCGCGGACGCGGTGTTGGTGACTCACGAACACGCCGACCATGTCGACGTCCTTCGCCTGGCCGGGCTCGGCGTGCCGGTGCACGCTCCCGCCGAGGCGAACATTGCGCGGCTGGACGTCACTCGGGTGTCCGCCGGGGAGGAGTTCACCGCTGCCGGCTTCCGGGTACGGGCGGTCGGCGGCCGTCACGCGGTCATCTACGGGGGCCAACCGGACTGCGCGAACCTCGGCTACATCATCGACGAGGCCGTCTACCACCCCGGGGACTCGCTGCACGTGCCCGAGCAGCCGATCGAGACGCTGCTGGTGCCGGCGCAAGGATCGTGGATGAAGATGGCGGAGGCGATCGACTTCGTCAAGGCGATCAAGCCACGGCGGGCGTTCGCGATACACGACGCCCAGATCAACGATCGCGGGCTCAGCAGCGTCAACGGTTGGCTCGCCGAGGAGACCGACAACGGCTACCGGTATCTGGCGCCGGGCCAGTCGCTCTGAGATGAGCCCGCCTCCACGGCAACCGATGCCGATCGCACAGGCGCGCCGGGGTGCTACGGCGTTCGGGTCGCGAGAGCGGACCGGAGCAGGGCGAGCGCGGCTTGCTTGGCCAGGCGTGCGGCGTCTGTGTCGCCGTGGTGGTCGGCGAGGACGGTGGAGCCCACCCTGAGGGTCAGGAGTTGTTTGGCGAGGTTGACGGCGTTGCCGGCGCCCGCGCGGCGGGTGATGCCGGTCAGCACGTCGAGCTGACGGTCCAGGTGCTGTCGGGCCACGATGCGTGCCGGGCCGTCGTGCTGTTGGGTGGCCGCGTTGAGGATGGCGCAGCCGCGGAAGGTGGGTTCGTCGTGCCATCGCGTGAGGGCGTCGAAGACGGCGGCGAGCTGGTCGACGGGGTCGTCGCCGGCTGCCGCGACGGCGTCGTGCACCCAGCGCATGATGCTGTCGCTGCGCGCTTCTAGGACCGCTCGCATCAGCCCTTCCTTGGAGCCGAAGTGGCGGTAGAGCGTCTCTTTGGATACGCCGATCGTCGCGCACAACTCGGCCACTCCGATGCCGTCGAGGCCGCGTTGGTAGAGCAGGGCGGTGGCCGCGCGCAGGATGCCGGCGCGGGTCTGGGCGGGGTCGAGGGTCGCGCCTTTGGCAACGGGCATGACCGAGATGGTACCGATCGGTTCGAAGTGTCTGCTAGCCTCACCTCTCATCGAACCGATCGGTTCTATCTGAGGAGCGCTCATGGCGGACGACTTTCTCGTGACCGACCCGGTGGACGCGGCCGTGCCGGCCAGCACACCCGCGGTGACGTTCACCAGTGGCGGCGAGACGTTGCTCGGTGTGCTGCATCTGCCGGCGGGCGCGGGTCCTCATCCGGTCGTGGTGCTCCTGCACGGATTCCCCGGCAACGAGCGCAACTTCGACCTGGCGCAGGCGTTGCGACGCGCGGGGTACGCGGCTCTGGTGTTCCACTTCCGCGGTTCGTGGGGCGTGCGCGGCTCCTGGTCGTGGCGCAACGTGCTCGACGACGCCGCCCGCGTGGTGGCCGCCGTCCGCGAGGACGCCTTGGCGGCCACGTACCGGTTGGACCCGCGACGCGTCGCCGTGGTCGGTCACAGCCTCGGCGGGTTCACGGCGCTGATGACCGCTGCCGCCAACCCGGCGGTCCGAGCGGTCGCCTCGGTGGCCGGGTTCGACTTCGGCATCGCCGCCGCGGCGAGCCGCGCCGACCCGGCGGTCCGATCGGCGTACGTCGAATCGTGGGAGGGCGAACTGCTCCCGCTGCGGGGCACCAGCGCCGAGGCGCTCGTGGCCGAGATGGAGGCCGCCGGGGACGGCTGGCGCCTGGCCCGGCTCGCGCCGCGCCTGGCCGACCGCCCGGTGCTGCTGGTCGGCACCGGCCGCGACCCCGTCACGCCCGCCGAGGTGCACCACTGGCCGCTGGTCGAGGCGTACGAGGCGGCCGCGGTGAGCCGGCTGGAACACCGCGTCTTCCCGACCGACCATGCGCTGTCCGACCACCGGGTGGCGCTGGCCCGCACGATCGTGGACTTCCTCGACCGGCATCTGCGGACGCTTGTGTGACCGCGACGTACCCGACACCAGCGTGGTTTCTTCCCCTCGCCCGCGGCTACAGCGTCAGGGTCCAGGTGTCGATGTATCCGGTGTCGAAGGCAAAGGTGTCCTGCACCCGCAGCCCCCAGGTGCCGATGGACCCTTCGCCGGACAGGTCCACTGTGTACGTGGCAGTTACGTTCTCAGCGGTGTCCGTCGCGCTGCTGTTCTTGAGCCGGTACGCCGAGCCGTCGGGCGCGACCAGGTCGATGACCAGGTCACCCCGGTACGGGTGCACGATGGTGACCGCGACCGTCGACCTGGTCGACGGGGCGCGAGCGCAGCCGGGGACACCGATGCCGCTGGTGACCGCGGCGCCACCGTCCGGAATGGACACGTCGGTGCCGTTGGTGCCGTGGCAGATACCGCTCAGCCCGCCGACAACCGTGAACGCGTACGTCGCGGTCTTCACCGCTGACGTGCCGATGGCGTGGACCGTCATCGTGTACGTGCCGTTGACGCTCGCCATCGACGCGCTCAGCGTGAGCGTCGACGAACCGTCCGAGGTGACCGACGCCGGGCTGAACGTGGCGGTCACGCCGGAAGGCAGCCCGCTCGCGTGGAGGCTGACGGCCTGCGCGGACCCAACCGTGGTGGCCGTGTTCACGGTGGTGGTGACCGCACCACCGGCCGTCACTGAGTCGATGGCCGGGGACACGGCGAGGGAGAAGTCGCTGGCTGGGCTCGGGTTCACGAGGTAGAGCAGCCGGTTCGATGTGTTGGCGCCGATGTCGCTGATCACGTTCGGCGTGGAGCTGTTGACCAGGAGGTCCCGCACCTGGATCGGCGTGTACGCCGGGTTCGCCGCCAGCACGAGCGCGGCCGCACCGGCGACGTGCGGCGTGGCCATCGAGGTGCCGCTGATCGTCGCGGTCGCCGTGTCGCTGCTGTGCCAGGCGGAGGTGATGCCGTCGCCGGGGGCGAGGATGTCGACGCAGGCGCCGTAGTTGGAGTAATCCGCCGCGGCGTCGCTGTTGTCGGTCGCGCCGACCGTGATGGCGGCGGCGACCCGGGCCGGCGTGTAGTCGCAGGCGTTCTGCCGCACGCCGAAGTCGTCGCCGTTGCCGGCCGCGACGGCGTACGTGACACCGGCGTTGATCGAGTTCGTCACGGCGTCGTCCAGTGGGGTGTACGCGTCGCCGCCGAGGCTCATGGTCGCCACGGCGGGTTTGACCGCGTTCGCGGTCACCCAGTCGACGCCGGCCATGACCTGCGCGTACGTGCCGCTGCCGGAGCAGTTCAGCACCCGCACGCCGACCAGCCGCACACCCTTGGCGACGCCGTACGACGTGCCGCCGACGGTACCGGCGACGTGCGTGCCGTGGCCGTTGCAGTCGTTGGCGGCGCCGCCGTCGATCGCGTCGTAGCCGCTGGTCGCACGGCCGCCGAGGTCATGGTGGGTGACGTTGATACCGGTGTCGATGATGTATGCGTGCACGGAGCCAGCCGTGTACGGGTACGTGTACGAGCTGTTCAGCGGTCGATTCCGCTGGTCGATCCGGTCCAGGCCCCACGACGGCGGGTTGGTCTGGGTGCCCTGGATCCTGACGGTGTGGTTCTGCTCGACGTACGCGACCGCGGGGTTGGCGGCGATCCTGGCCGCTTCGGCCGCGCTGGCCGTCGCCTCGAAACCGCGCAGGGCGGCCTGGTACGTGCGGGCTACCGCCCCGCCGTACCGGGCGGTGAGATCCTTGGCCGTCGTGCCGACGTCGGCGTGCCGCACCGCGGAGTCCTTGAACACCACGACGTAGCTGCCGGCCACGGCGGTCTCGCCGCCCGCGTTGCGGATCTGGCCAGGCGGCTCCGCCGCGAGCGCGGGCGGCACCGCCACGGATACGGCCACCGTCACGCCGGCGGCGGCCGTGCCGAGCCTCCACATACGACGCATGGTCCCGGCTCTCATCTCCCTGCCCCTCCCCGTCGTCCCGGTCAGATCAGAGGCAGGACAGTTGCCGCCACCGCCCAGCTCGTGTTCCTCGACGACTCGAGCCTGATCCGCTCCTTGTCCACGGGCGGGCCGAGGGGCGTCGCCTCGCACCCATGCCAGGGTTCGCACCCGGGCGGCAGGAGGAAGAGCTGGTACGCCTCCGCCCTACCGCCGCTCCCGGACGAGTAGTTGTACGCGTAGCAGACGAACCACAACTCGTACACGTTCGAGTCGTCCTCGTACACGGGCCCCTCGTAACACGTCGGTTCGATCTTCCTGATGACCGCCTTGCCGGCCCGGACCAACACCAGCCGCAGGGCGTCGTTGGCGAACCCGACGTGCAGGCGAGCCGTCATCGCGATCGGTCCGACGACGTTTACCGCCAGCCCGAGCTTGTCCACAGTGGCCTTATCCGTGGCGGTCGCCAGGAGACCTTCGATCAGCGCCGTACACGATGTCGCATCCGACGCCCAGGCCTGCGCCGCGGCCGGCGAGAGCGCTACGACAGCCGCGAACTCGACCACATGACGCCTGGCGCAGACCCGTGCGTCGGCGGCCACCACCTGGTCCAATTCGGACAGGATGTCACCGCGGACGCCTTCGAAGATGGCCACGACCCGCTGGACCACCTGCTCCGGCTGGCCGCCACCCGCCAACGTCTCGAAGGCTTGCGTGATGGGCCCGCGGAGTGAATCCGCATTGGCCTGTGCCGTTCCCGCACCGCCGGTCAGGGCGACCACGACGGCCGCGAGCGCCGCCGTGACAGTCAGCAACAGCCTACGTCTCATCTGTCGGGCTCCATATGCCTCAGCCAACACGGAAAGCGCTTTCCGCACAGTATTGTCATGTGATCAATGGCCGTCAATGGGCTTGCTGTCCGGCGTGTGGATATAGCTCCATTTCGTAATGAGAAGTCCATACAAGCGCATGGGGACGCGGTCACGAGACCACCGGGCCTGACCTTGTCGCGGATCATGAGAGGATGAGTGGTCGTGACAGCCTGTCGCGAGTCTTCGATGGTCTACGAAGCCGCGGACGGCGGTGAACTGCCCCTGCTGGTCTTCGAGCCGGCCGAGGGCACGCGGCTCGCGGCCGGAATCGTCTTGTTCCACGGTGGCGTGCTGCGCACGGGATCGGCCGACGGGCTGGCCCCGCACTGCCGTCAATTGGCGTCGCGCGGGATCTTCGCTGTGTCCGCCGGATATCGGCTGCTCGGTCAGGGTGCTGTGCGCATCGACGACTGCGTCGCCGACGTCCGGCGGGCGGTGGCGCACTTCAGGAGGCTGGCCGCGTTACGCGGGCTCCAGACGTCAGGTCTGGCCTCAGGCGGCAGCTCCGCCGGTGCGCATCTCGCGCTGGTCGCCGCGATGACCGCTCCTGGTGGGCCCGTAACGGCGCCCGAGCCCGGCGTCGCTGCCGTCGTGGCCCTCAACCCGGCGGGCCTGGATCTGCTCGCGTTCTCGCCGGAACTCCAGCGCTCCATCGAACAGAGGGCCGGCATCGCCGCGGGAAGGGCGCGCGAGTACTCGCTGATCGAGTTCGTGCGGCCGGGAAATCCGCCGATGCTGATTCACCACGGCACCGACGACGAGGTAGAGCCGATCGACCACGTGCGGCGGTTCCGGGACGCGATGGTGCGGGCCGGCAATGAGTGCACATTGCTCGAGTACGAACATGCCGGGCACGCGTTCCACTACCCCGGCCACAGCGGGCACTTCGACGACGTCATCGACGCCACGGCCCGGTTCCTCTTCGATCGGATCGCAGCGAACTGAGAGGGCCGAGGAGAGCGCGGGCGCTGGATACCAGATCCTCCGCTTGCGCGGAGGTCCCGAATCGAACGGAATAGCAGGAAGCGTCCGCATGGCCGGCGGTGATAGAGTCCGGCGCCGCCCGAACATCGAGAGGAATGCCGCGATGCCCGCACCCTTGGACGCATTGACGACAACGTGGGACGCGATGCCCTTCGACGAGGCGTTGGCCCTGCTACCCCCGGGCTCCCGCGCGGACGGCGCTGCCGGTGCCGATGTGTTCGAGTTCGACGCACTGTTCGGCGATGACCCCGAGCGGGTCTTCGTGCACCGGGGCGATATCACCGTCAGCGGCACCATCGCCATCGGGAACGGCCACGACGAGGGTTACGGCGAGGACGGCCAGGTGTATCTGATCGACGGCGACCTCACCGTCGATGGTCCGCTGCACTTCTACAACGACGGCTACTATGTCGCGCTCCTCGTCACGGGTTCGGTCACGGCCGAGAACCTCTTCTGCAGCAGCGAATGCTGGCTGTTCGTGGCGGGTTCGCTCACTGTCTCCAATCTGCTGGTGACCGACCTCTACGAATGCGGCTCGCTCCGCGTCCAGGGCTCCACCACCACCCGCGCCTGGCTCGACACCCGCGGCGACGTCGACATACGCCTTCGCGGCGACCGCGACCACGGTGGCCATGTCGCCGCCGATCCGGCCGCCGTCCTGCTGCCGGAGTTCCTGGACGAACGATCGGGAGTCGCCACGAAGGCACTCTTCGCGGCGGCGTTCGCCAATCGGTCGATGACCCGCGAGCCGGTGCGCTGATCGCCAGCGCGATCGCGCTGGCGTGATCCGGTACGGCATGGCCGGGCGTCTACCGGGCGCGTGCGTCGGGGGAGAAGCCGGTACGCTCGATGCCGTCGACCAACTCCGAGTCAGGCTCCTGCAGGACGCCGCCGGTCAATGACTCCCAGGCGATGAGCGCCTTGTGGAGGGCTTCGCGGTTGAGCGCGGCGGCGGTGGCGAACGGCGCCGGCTTGCGGTCGAACCCGTGGCCGGTCGGCTCGTACAGGTAGACCTCGTCGGAGAAGAGGTTGGGCCAGACCGTGAACGTGCTCAGCCGTGCCTCGGGGTCGAACACGAATCGGCCCGCCGCGGGGAGGCGGGACGACCCCACGGTGCCGTCCGACGTCTGCCAGGACAGGCGGAGGTCCAGGTCGGCCTCGACACCCTCGCCGTTCCTCGCCACGGCGGCCACCTCGGCCCACGGGAACGCCATGGCGAAGGCGGCGAGCGCGGCGT
Source organism: Actinomycetes bacterium KLBMP 9797 (assembly GCA_037414955.1). Lineage (GTDB taxonomy): Bacteria > Actinomycetota > Actinomycetes > Mycobacteriales > Micromonosporaceae > Phytohabitans. The sequence continues at coordinate 57,622 of JBBEWH010000074.1, read as the reverse complement.
CGCCGGTGCGTACGCCGCTCGGTGACGTCAAGACATCCCATTCGCCGGCCCGGCGGCGCAGGCGCATGCTCGCCATCGTGCCGGCCAGGAACGGCGGGAACTTGTCGGCGTTCGCTCGGTTCATGATTCCTCGCGGTCGTTGTCCACGTCCCGGCCGGGAACGAGCGGAACGCGTATCTGCGGGGGCGCCCCGGACCCGGGTACCGGAAGGTGGAGCACCCCATCCGAGCATCGCACCTGGATGCGGTGGATGTGTCCACCGGGCATCGGCTTCACTGCGGGGGTGGCGTTGGCCGCGTTCCAGCGCGCCAGAACCTGTGCCTGAGTCATGTTCGGCGCCGAGATTTGCAGGTCGACGTTCGACCAGCCGTGGTCGCGGGCGGATTCGAAAGCGTCATTCGCACGCCTGACGACCTTCGACGGCTGAGCGCTGGGCAGCTCCTTCAACTGTACGGGCTGCCCGGTGTCGCGGTAGAAGCCGTCGATGCCGGCCTGATTGTTCTGCTTCGGTAGCACGATGTCCGATCCGCTCTCGGCGGCCAGCTTGTCGGCCATACGGATCTCCGGCGCCCCGTGCCCGCCGGAGCCCTGAGGCCGGAATACCCGTCCGCTGGTCGAGTTCGGGGCCGGCTCCAGATTAGCCAGGTCGATGCCGAGCCGCTTGGCGACGGCTACCGTCGCCGGGGAGTCGGCCACCGGGCGCGGTTGGCCGGGCGCCGTTTCCGGCTGGTCGGGTGTCTGGTCGGCGGTGCCCTTGGCCTCGGGAGCGTCGGCGTCCGGCTCGCCCGCGCGGAGCAGCTTGCGGGCTTCCCGGCCGCCCTCGGTGGTCTCGGCGGCCTTGTCCACGCCGCGCACGAAGTCCCACACCTCGTCGAGCTTGAGCACCTTCGCGAGGAACTTCGCCAGCTTGCCAGCCTTGGCGGCGATCTTTACCACCGCGGTGGCGCCGCCCGACAGCACAGCCATGGCGATCTCCGCGAGCGCCATGCCGAACACGAAGCCGCGGAAATTCCACCGGTCGTACGAATCGGCGGCCTTCCACCGCTGCTCGAAGTCCTGCCAGATCGCCGAAGCGATCTCCACGACGTCGAGCTTGTCGAAGAACTCCCGCAGTTGCTCGACCTTGGCCGCGATCCCCTTCCGGGCGACGTCGAGCACCAAATCAACGATCATCGCAGCCAGGTCGATCACGTCGGTGACGAGACTTACCAGCGAGGTGCCGATGCCGTCGAACAACCCGACGGCGAACCCCGCCAAACCCTTGACCAGCTGCCAGCCCTCGTAGCTGACCGAGCCGGAGGACACCGTGCCAGCCAGGCTGCGGGCGAACGCCTCGCTCGGCAGCCAGATCCAGTAGTCGGCCCGCAGTTCAGCGTCCTTCCAACTGCCGATCGCGCCGGGGTCGCTGCCCTGCTTGGTGAAAATGCCCCGGCGCGTCGCCTTGTCGTCGCCGCCGGACTGGTTGACGGCAACGAGCACGTTGACGAAGAACCGGCCATCCCGGCCCCATTCCCCGCAGTTGTAGGTGTCCTGCGCGATGCGCAGCGCCGTCTCACCGGACTTAATCTTGTGGATTCGGGCCTGCGGGTCCGGCGCGCCGATGAACAGCTTGTCGGCGTACGCGTAACCGATCTCCCCGCGGTCGGTGCGGACCTTGGCCCAGTTGCTCCCGTACCGCTCCAGCACGAAGACCCGGTCGTTGAAGGTCAGCGCGTCGACCACGAGCGGATCGGGAAGTGTGGTGACCTGCCGGGGATCCATCGTGGTCCGGACGCTCAGGAACGGGTCGACCTCACCCACCCGGGCGAACTTGCCAATCGCCTGCCCGGCCGGCACCGCGGGAGCGGCACCTGCGGTGGCGGTCCCACCCTCCGCCACGCGTGCGACGTACATCGAGACGGCTGCGTTGCCGCCGGCCTGCAGCCAAGGCAGCGCGCTCAGCGGAACTGAGGCCCCGCCAGGATCCGTCACGGCGGTCGCGAGCGCGCTGGACGGTGCGGCGACGCCGCTAGCCGGGCGAACCTCGGCGGCCGTCGGCTGCGCGGCCTCCGGCTCGTTGGCTCGCGTGCGGTCCGGCCCCGTCACCATGACAGACTTTCGCGGCCGGCCACCTGCCCGCAAAGGTGTTCGGGCAGCCTTACGGGCAGATCGAATTGTTGAGCGCGGGCAGTCTCGCTAGATCGGAGGCGCCCGAGTCAGCCGACACGGGCGTCGCCCGCCGGCGCCGCACTCAACATCGGCCTTCACCGGCTAATGACGTCGCGGACCTCTTCGGCGATCGCGGATACCGCGGCACCGTTGGTGATTCCCGCGATGCAGGTTTCGATCGCCTGGCGAATGACGCTCTGCTTCCGATGGCTGACCTCGATGACGGTATCGCCGCGGAAGTCGGGCCGGACCACGACCAGCCGGTAGGCGCCGGTCGGCTCGCCATCCGGATACCAGCCAAGATCTACGAGAAAGCCGTCCGGGTCGACCTGCCAGGCGCCGTCAACCACCTTGCAGCTGCGTATCTGCAACAGGTCCTCGGTGTGGTGCCAGAGGTAGTCATCGACCGTCGGCGGACGGTCGGGGCGGAACTCGACGAACGTGTTGTACTCAACCAACCAGCCCGCCGGAACGCGTAACGGCACCAGGGCTCGCATTCGATCCTCCCATCCGTGATCGCGCACTGATGCTGCCGGTCAGGCCGGGCGGAAGTCCAGGTAGCGGCCGGTGAGCTCGGCCGCGTCCGGGTCGGTGTAGAGCCAGACCCGGATCCGGTTCGGCACGGTCGGGCTGACCTGGCAAGGAAACGTGGCTCCGTCGACCATGCGGACGGCATCCAGCGGACCGACCGACGTGCGGTGGTCACCGCGCCGCGGGTCCTCACCGGCTATCTGGATGTCCAGCCGGCAGGTCAGCTCCTGGCGGGAGTCGCCGGCGCGGCCGGGACGCAGGTCGGAGAGGGTGACGATGCCGCGGCGCCGGCCGTCCTGCCAGCGGCGCTCGACCGCGATGTGCTGGCCGACGAGGGCCAGGGCGCCGCCGCCGAACGCGCCGAACAGGCCGACCGGCGCGCCCAGGAAAACCAGCCAGTGCGGTGGGTCCAGCGGATCGGAGGTGATCACGGCCACGAGGCCGACCACGAACCACAGCACGCCCGCCAGGGCGAGTGCCACTCCTGGCACGATCAGTAGTGCGGGCGGCCTGCGGCGCCGCTTTCCCTCGATGGTGGACACGCGGCAAGCGTAGGGGCCGCCCGCCAGATGGCGAAGGCGCCCCGGGGCAACGCCCTGTCTACTCGCACGGGCTCGTGCACAGGTGGCCCAGGACGATGTCGTGGGGGCGGCCGTTACCGGCGGCTCTCGACGGCCCTAGCTGCCGTGTTGGCGCAGCACAGCACGTCTGGGCGCGCCAAAGTGGACGGTAGGTGGAGGTTGGCCGTCGTGCGTACGAAGAAGCTGTGGCTCTCTCCGGCCGTGAGTGAGACGAGCATGTCGTCGACGATCGCGTCGGGTGCGATCTTGTCGGCCAGCAGGGCGAGGTCCCGGACGTACGAGTTGGCTCGTACGTCGACCCGGTAGCCGCCGGCCACGGGTGTGACGCTGGCGGTGCACGGCGCGGGGTCGTAGCCGAGGTCGCGGTCCTCGGCGAACAGGTGGTGGACGCGCGCGCCGTCGGCGGTCGCGATCAGCACCTCTGTCCTCGGGTCGGTGGGTTTGAGTAGATCGTCGGTGAGGTCTAGCAGGGTGGTGGATCGGGGTGGCACGCTGAGCGGCAGCTCAGCGGTGGCGAGCAGGTCGCCGTCGAAGGTCTGTCTGGTGGCGACGACGGCCCCGGTCCAGGGCTGGTCGTGGTCGTTCACGGCGATCAGGGTGGGCCGGCCCGCGCGGGGCTGCATGGTCAGCAGCCGGGGCGCGAACGCGTGTTTGATGGCGTAGTAAAGGGGTTTGGGTCGTTCGTCGCTGTCCACAGCGGACCATGAGGTGACTGGCCAGCAGTCGTTGAGCTGCCACACGAGGGCGCCTGCGGTGCGCGGCCACCAGGAGCGGAAGTGTTCGATGCCGAAGGCGACCGCGCGGGCCTGGTTGAGCTGGGTCGCCCAGTGCCACTGTTCGAAGTCGACCGCGACCGGCAGGTGGGGTGCGAGGCCGCGGTGCAGCTTGCCGTTGCCGTCTTCGGCTTTTTGGTGGAGCAGGAACGCCGGTGAGGTGGGCGTCAGCGGCTGGTCGTGGATCCACCGGGTGAGGGTGGCCCACGTGGGTGGGCCCTGGAAGCCGAATTCGGCGCAGAACCGCGGGACGTGGTCGCGGTAGTGGGTGTAGTCGAGGGCGTTCCAGACGTCCCATTCGTGGCGGGTGCCGTGGTGTGCGTCGTTGGGTGGCAGGTCGCCGGGGCTGTACGGGCTGCCGGGTGCGTACGGGCGGGTGGGGTCGAGTTCGGCGACGATTTTGGGCAGCAGTTCGGTGTAGTAGCCGAGCCCCCAGCTGCGTCCCCGCAGGCCGTCTTGCCAGCCCCAGTCGGTGTAGGCGGGGAGGTTCTCGTTGTTGCCGTTCCACAGCACGAGCGACGGGCGGGCGACGAGCCGGGTGATGTTCTCCCGAGCTTCGGCCTCGACCTCGCCGCGCAGGGGCTCCTCTTCGGCGTAGAAGGCGCAGGCGAAGGGGAAGTCCTGCCACACCAGCATGCCGCGCTCGTCGCAGGCGTCGTAGAAGTCGTCGGTCTCGTAGATGCCGCCACCCCAGATGCGCAGCATGTTCATGTTCGCCTCGACGGCCTGGTCGATCCGGCGGGCGAGCCGATCGGGGGTGATCCGGGTGAGGAAGTGGTCGTCCGGGATCCAGTTGGCGCCTTTGGCGAAGAGGCGTTTGCCGTTGACGACGAAGGTGAACGGCGTACCGGTCTCGTCCGGCTCGGTGTCCACCGTGACGGTGCGGAACCCGATGCGGCGCCGGTCGGTGTCGACCGGCTCGCCGTCGGCCAGGAGCGTGATGGTCAGTTCGTAGCGCGGCTGGTCGCCGTAGCCGACCGGCCACCACAGCCGGGCGTCCGGCACGAGCACGGTGACGTGCGCGGTGTCGCCGAAGACGGTCATCCGTGCCGCGCGGTCGCCGGCCGTCACCACCGCGGTGTAGTCGCGGTCCGTGGCGCGATCCAGGTCCAGGTGTACGTCGACGCGGCCGGTGCCGGCGGCGTCGACGGTGACGAGCGGGCGCACCTGGGCCAGGCGGGCGGTGTCCCAGCGTTCGAGCCGTACGGGTTTCCAGATGCCGGCGGTCTGCAGGTCTGGTCCCCAGTCCCAGCCGAAGGAGCAGGCCATCTTGCGGATCGCGTTGTACGGGTGGGGATAGGCCCGCTGGCGCCAGCCCAGCCGGGTCTCTGCCTGCTCGGCGTGGGTGAGCGCGGATCGCAGCGTCACGGTCAGGTCGTTGCCGCCGTCGCGCAGTGAATCCCGGACGTCGAACCGGTAGCCGCGGTGCATGTTGGCGGTGTGGCCGAGCACGACGCCGTTCAGCTCGACGGTGGCGATCGTGTCGATGCCGTCGAAGACCAACTCCACCCGCTCGCCGGGTCGAGCCGCCGGCGCCTGGAACACCGTCGTGTACTGCCAGTCGACGCGGTGCATCCAGGTCAGCGCCGCCTCGTTGCGGTCCAGGTAGGGATCCGGGATGAGACCCGCGGCCAGCAGGTCGAGGTGGGTACTCCCGGGTACCTGAGCGGGCACCTCCCGTCCGGCGAGGACGTCCGGCACCGGCCCTCCCACAGCACGCAGCCGCCAGCCGTCGTGCAAGGTCTCGTGCATCGTCCGCCCTCTCTTCGTCGGTCGGCGACCGCATCCTTACGTAGAGATCTTAAGGAAGTCAACCCGCAGCTCAAGCAGCGAACACATCGAGCGCGCGCCTGGACCCTACCCGGCGGCACCCGTGCCGTGGGAGCCTATTGACGACTTTCTTAGGCAACTTGATAATGACCGGAGCGCGGGCTCCATGTCGTCGTACCACCCCACGAGCAGCATGCCCGGAGGACTTCGCGATGTTGTCGATAGAACGAGGCGCGAGTGCGCGCGCCGCCGTGATAGTGACCGCGGTGGCGGTCGTCGCCGCGGGCTGCGGATCGTCAGGCAAGCCGGCCGGGGGCGAGAACCCCACGCTGGTCGCATACACCGGCCAGTCCACCGATTATCAGATCAACTTCAACCCGTTCGCGCCCACGACCATCGGCGGGACAGGCACGATCTTCCAGACGCTGTTCTTCTACAACATCGTCCGCGACGACGAGCCGGCGCCCCGGCTGGGCACCCAGTTCGCCTGGAACGCGGCCGGGACGCAGCTGTCGATCACCCTGCGGGACGGCGTGACCTGGTCGGATGGGGAGAAGTTCACCGCCGACGACGTCGTGTTCACCCTCGACATGATCAGCAAGCACAAGGGCATGAACAGCACCGGCTACGCCGGCCGGGCCACGGCGGTCGACGATACCCACGTGTCCATCGCGTTCGACCAACCGTCTTTTGTGGATGGTCCGTCGGTGCTCGGCAAGACATACATCGTGCCCGAGCACAAGTGGAAAGACATCGCCGATCCCGCGGTCTCCGTGGTGAAGGATCCGGTCGGCACCGGTCCGTTCCAGCTGGAGGAGTTCAAGCCGCAGGCGTACACGTTGAAGGCGAACCCGACCTACTGGGGTGGCGAGCCGGCCGTGAAGAAGATCCGCTACCTGGCGCTGTCCGGCAACCAGGCCGGCGCCACCGCGCTGAAGGCCGGGCAGATCGACTGGCAGACCGGGCCGGTGCCGGACGTCAAGGACGTGGCGAAGAGTTATCCGGGCTACCAGGCCGTCATCACTCCGGTGAACCAGATCGCGCTGGTCACGTGCAGCAGCGCGGCCCTGGGCTGCCAAGGTCCGCAGACCGACCCGGCCGTGCGTCAGGCGATCTACCACGCCATCGACCGGACCCAGCTCAACGCGCTCGCGTTCGAAGGCACCGGCAGCGAGGTCTCACCCAGCTTCCTGCTGCCGGACCGGGACGGTGACCTGATCTCGGGCGCGCTGCAAAACCGGACCGCGCCGATGCAGCCGGATCCGGCCAAGGCACGGCAGATCCTCGAAAGCGCCGGCTACGCCAAGGGCTCCGACGGCTTCTACGCCAAAGACGGCAAGCCGCTGTCGCTGACGTTGAAGACGGTCTCCGGTTGGACCGACTACATCACCGCGGTGAACACCATCGCCCAGCAGCTCAAGCAGGCCGGCATCAAGCTCACCCCGCAGCAGCTGTCCTGGAACGAGTTCGTCGACGCCAAGGACCGCGGCCAGTACCAGCTGGTCATCGACTCGCTCTACCAGGGCCCCGCGCCGGACCCGTTCTACGTCTACAACTACTTCTTCAGCACCGCACAGACCGCCAAGGTCGGCGCCAAGCCCGGCCCGAACGTCAGTCGCTTCTCCGACCCGCAGGTCGACCAGGCGCTCGAGGCGCTCAAGCGCATCAACCCGGCCGACACCGCCGCACGGCAGCCTCACCTGGAGACGATCCAGACCCGCGTCGAGCAGGCGATGCCCTACATTCCGGTCCTCACCCAGGGCACGATCAACGTGTACCACGACGCCAAGTTCACCGGCTGGCCGACCGACGGCGACCTGTACGCGTTCCCGGCCGTCTGGGCACACCCCGACAACGCGGAGGTCTTCCTGCGGCTCAAGCCGGCCGGCAAGTGAGCCCGGCCGATGCGGTACTACCTGCGCAAGTTCGCCTTCTACCTGGTCGCCCTCTGGGCCGCGGTGACGCTGAACTTCTTCATTCCGCGGATGATGCCCGGCGATCCGGTGGACATCCTGATGGCGAAGCTGCAGCAGCGCGGCGGCGGCGTCGACCCGGCCGCCCGCCGGGCCTATGAGCTGCTGCTCGGCACCGATTCGGACGAGCCGCTGATCCGGCAGTATTTGTCGTACCTGGGCAACCTGGTGCGCGGTGACTTCGGGATCTCGGTGAGCGACTTCCCGACCCCGGTCTCGACCGTCATCGCCACCTCGTTGCCGTGGACCGTCGCGCTGGTCGGCATCGCGACGATCCTGGCGGTGCTGTTCGGGATCACGCTGGGTGTGCTGGTGGGGTGGCGGCGCGGCACCTGGCTGGACTCGCTGGTGCCCGCTACCACGGTGCTCTCCGCGGTGCCGTACTTCTGGCTGGCGCTCGTCCTGGTCGCCGTGCTCGGGTCCGCGCTGGGCTGGTTTCCGCTCCTCGGCGGGTACGACGTCGTCCTCACACCCGGGTGGCACGCCGACTTCCTCGGCTCCGCGCTCTACCACGGCGTCCTGCCCGCGCTGACGATCGTGATCTCCTCGGTCGGCGGCTGGCTACTGGGCACGCGGAACATGATGGTCTCCGCCATGGCCGAGGACTACGTGCTCACCGCACGGGCGAAGGGCCTGCGCGAGCGACGCATCATGATCTGGTACGCGGCGCGTAACGCCGTACTGCCCTCCGTCGCCGGGTTCGCGATCTCCCTCGGCTTCGTCGTCGCCGGTTCGATCGTCACCGAGCAGGTCTTCGCCTACCCCGGCATCGGGTCGAAGCTGCTACAGGCGGTGCAGAACAACGACTACGCGCTCATGCAGGCCATCTTCCTGGTCATCACGGTCGCCGTGCTGGCCGCCAACCTCGCCGTCGACCTGCTCTACGGCGTCATCGATCCCCGTACCCGGACGGGTGGTTGAGGATGACCAACCTCAGCCCTGACCTGCTGGCGCCGCGACCGGCGGCTGGCTGGCGTCACCTCGTGCCGCGCTGGTCACCCAAGCTCGCCGTCGGATCGACGCTCATTCTGGCCATCACCGTTCTCGGTCTGGTCGGGCCGCTGCTGGTCGGCGACCCCGACCGGATCGACAACATCGGCCTGACGCCGCCCAGCGGCGACCATGTGCTCGGCACCACCCAGACCGGTCAGGACGTGCTCGCCCAGATCGCCTACGCCACCCGGGGCTCGCTCTACATCGGCTTGCTCGTCGGTGTCCTGGCCACGGTCCTGTCGGCGCTGTTCGGCATCGTGGGCGCCTACGTCGGTGGCGTGGTCGACGAGGCGTTCTCGCTGTTCTCCAACGTGATGCTGGTGATTCCCGGCCTGCCCCTGGTGATCGTGATCTCCGCGTTCGTGCCGCCGGAGCGGCGCGGTGCGTGGACCATCGCGGTGGTGCTGGCGATCACCGGCTGGGCCGCCTCGGCGCGGGTGCTGCGCGCCCAGACCCTGTCGCTGCGCGGCCGGGACTATGTGCTGGCCGCCCGGGTCGCCGGGGAGAGACCGTGGCGGGTCATCGGCGTCGAGATCCTGCCGAACCTGTTGCCGCTGCTCGCCTCCCAGTTCGTGTTCGCGGTGATCGCCGCGATCCTCAGCGAGGCCGGCCTGTCGTTCCTCGGGCTGGGCGCCTCATCGTCCTCGACCCTCGGCACGATGCTCTACTACGCGCAGAACGGCTTCGCCCTCCAGCGCGGCGCCTGGTGGTGGTTCGTGCCGCCCGGGCTCATCATCGCCCTGTTCGGCTGCGGTCTGGCCCTGGTGAACTTCAGCATCGACGAGATCATCAACCCGAAGCTGCGGGACCTGCGGCGGCGGGTGGGGGCCGTGGCCCGGCACACCACCAACCCCGCGGGCAGCACCGGCCACGACGCGGTGCTCACCGTGCGGGACCTGTCCGTGACGTACCAGGGCGAACGGCCGGTGCACGCGGTGCGGGACGTCTCGCTCACGCTGCGGCGGGGCGAGATCCTCGGCCTGGCCGGCGAGTCGGGCTGCGGCAAGACCACCCTCGCGTACGCGGTCAACCGGCTGCACCGGCCACCGGCCGAGGTCACCGCCGGGTCCGTGACCTTCCACGACCGCGTGGACGGCGATCTCGACGTCCTCGCCTTGACGCCGCAGGAGTTGCGCGCGTTCCGCTGGTCGAGGCTGTCCATGGTCTTCCAGGGCGCGATGAACGCGCTCAACCCGGTCCTGACCATCCGGGCGCAGTTGGAGGACGTGCTCGCCACCCACCGGCCGGCGATGTCTCGCAAGGCGCGGCGGGCCCGCTGCGCCGAGATGCTCACGCTGGTCGGTGTCGATCCGCGGCGGTTGCGTTCCTACCCGCACGAGCTGTCCGGCGGGATGCGGCAACGGGTGATGATCGCCATGGCGTTGCTGCTTGACCCGCAGGTCGTGGTCTTGGACGAGCCAACCACGGCACTGGACGTGGTCGTGCAGCGCGGCATTCTCCGCGAGATCACGCGGCTGCGCGGCGAACTCGGCTTCGCCGTCCTGTTCATCACCCACGACCTGCCGCTGCTGCTGGAGGTCGCCGACCGGATCGCCATCATGCTCGACGGCCAGATCGTCGAGCACGCGCCCGCGGAGGACGTCCGGGACCGGCCGCGGCACTCGTACACCCGGCGGCTGCTCGACTCCTTCCCCAGCCTCACCGGCGAACGCGGCGCGTTCGTCCGATCCGGGGGTGCGCCATGAGCGACTTGGAGGTGGCGGAGCTGGTCAAGGACTTCCGCATCCGCGGTGGTCTGCGCCGCACCCGGCTGCGGGCCGTCGACCAGGTGTCGTTCACCCTCACCCCGGGCCGCACGGTGGCGCTGGTCGGCGAGTCAGGATCGGGTAAGTCCACGATCGCCCGGATCATCGCCCGCCTGGAGCGACCCACCAGCGGCCAGGTCATCCTGCGCGGCCCCGGCGGCGTGGCCGTCCCCAACCGCGACTACCGCCACCACGTACAGATGGTGTTCCAGGACCCGTTCGCCTCACTCAACCCGTTCCACAGCATCGCTCACCACCTGGCCCGCCCGCTGCGGCTGCACGGACGCACCCGGACCCGCGCGCAGACCTGGTCGGCCGTGGTGGACCTGCTCGAGCGAGTCAGCCTGCCGGCCGCGGACATCGCGCACCGCCGGCCGCACGAGCTGTCCGGCGGCCAGCGACAGCGGGTCGCCATCGCCCGCGCGCTGGCGCCCGGCGCGACCGTCATTATCGCGGACGAACCGGTGTCCATGTTGGACGTCTCGATCCGGCTCGGCGTGCTCAACCTGCTGGCCCGCCTGCAACGCGAGCAGCACCTCGCCGTCCTCTACATCACCCACGACCTCGCCACCGCACGGCACTTCGCCGACGACATCCTGGTCCTCTACCGGGGGCGGGTTGTCGAGCGGGGCCCGGCTGACCACGTCATCCTCAACCCGCGCCACCCGTACACCCAACTGCTGGCCGCGGCGTCGCCCGATCCGGCGGCGCGCGGGAGGTCCTTGGACATCGACCCCGCCGAGGTGGTCAAGGCGGGCAGCGCCCCGCCGTACGAGCACCGGTAAGAAGGGCTCAGGGCGCCTTGCTCGTGCCGGCGGGAACCGGCCGTGCCCCGTCCTCCGGGCGGGAGTGGGCGAGGGTCAGCTCGCTCTGCAGGACCAGGACCGCCCCGCCGATGGCCGCCGCGTCCGACCCGTTGACCGACGGCACGATCCGCACCGGATGCGCCCGCCGGGCGAACATGCGGCGGTCCACCACCTGCTGGATCACCGACTGGTAGATCGACCCCGCCACCGCGAAGCTCGGCCCGGCCAGGACGATCACGTCCACATCGAACAGGGTGGTCATGGTGACCGCCGCGGAACCGAGATAGCGGGCCGACCGCTCGACGAGGTCGCGGGCGGCGGGATCGCCGGCGTTCGCCGCGGCCGCGATCCGCGCGAACTCGGTGAGGAAGTCGGCGCCGGCCGGGTCGAGCGCCAGCCGCTGGGCGAGCCCCGGTGTCGCGAGGGCCTCCCGGACCAGGGCCGATGGGCCGGCGTAGTTTTCCAGGCAGCCGACGTTGCCACACGGGCATTCGTCGCCGTTGACGTCGATCGAGATGTGGCCGATCTCCACGCTGTTGGAGGAGCTGCCCCGATACACCTCACCGGCGACCACGACACCGCCGCCGATCCCGGTGGCCATGTAGATGCAGCCGTAGGTGCTGCGCGGGTCCACCGCACCCATCCAGTACTCGCCGATGGCGGCGGCCGCGGCGTCGTTGTCGAGCAGGACGGGCAGCCCGAGCCTCCCGGCGAGGCCCTGGGTGATCGGGTAGTCGAGCCACTCGTCGGTGGGCTGTGGCGTCAACAGCCTGCCCGCGCGGCGGTCCTGCGGGCCGTAGCTGACCAGCCCCACCCCCAACACCTTGTCGCGGTCGACGGCCGCCGTGGCCAGCAGCGCCTCCACCTGCGCCGCCACCAGCGGCAGCGCCTGCTCCGGCGGCATCGTCGCGACGCCCTGGAACGAGGTCCGAGCCACCTGCCGGCCCGCCAGGTCGACAACGACGATCACGCACGTGTTGCGCTCGAGCTGGACCCCGACGCTGTACCGCGCCACCGGGTTGAGCTGGACCAGCGTGCGTGGCTTGCCGCCCGTCGGCGCACCCCGGCCAGCCTCGACGACCAGGCCGTCGCTCATCAGCTCGCGCACGACCTCGGAGATCGTGGCTCCGGTGAGACCGGTCGCCTCGGCGAGCTCGATCCGGGTGATCGTGCGCGCCGACCTGATCAGATCCAGGACCAGGCCACGCGTCTTCGGCCGGCTGGCCCAGATCGGGCTCGTCGCCACGATTGCCTCCTCCATTCGGCCGCTTCGCCAGGCTACTTTACTTACCCCTCCACGCGTGGCGGTGCTGGCTCCACGACCGAACCGAGGGCCGGTCCAAGTAGTGTATTGACTTCCGTAACCAGCCTAATAAAGGATGTCCGCAGCGCTCCCATCGATCCCCTCACGACCAGGAGGAGATCATATGAAGCAACGTCATGCACTACTGGCCGCCGGCACCGCCGGCGCGCTGGTGCTGGGTGGCGTGGCGATGGCCACCCTGCCCGCCTCAGCCGCCGCTGTTGGCTGCTCGGTCACGTATACGGTGCAGAGCCAGTGGACGAGCGGGTTCACGGCCAACGTGGCCGTCACCAACCTCGGTTCAGCCATCACGAGCTGGGCCTTGACGTTCGACTTCCCGAACGCCAGCCAGAAGGTCACCCAGGGTTGGAGTGCGACCTGGGCGCAGTCCGGTGCCCGGGTCTCCGCGGCCAGCATGGGCTGGAACGGGTCGCTGGGCACCGGCGCGTCCACCTCGATCGGGTTCGTCGGCGCATGGGACGGTGCCAACCCGGTGCCGGCGTCGTTCGCGCTCAACGGCACCACCTGCACCGGATCGGTGACATCGCCGTCGGCGAACCCCACCTCCGCCCCGCCCAGCAGCCCGCCGGTCACGACGCCGCCGCCCAGCGGCCCCGCGCCCAAGCTCAAGGTGTCCGGTAACAAGATCGTCACCGCGGACGGCCGGGCCTATCGGCTGCTGGGCGTCAGCCGCTCCAGCGGCGAGTTCGCCTGCGTGCAGGGCAAGGGCATGTGGGACTCCGGACCGGTCGACCAGGCATCCGTCGACGCGATGAAGACCTGGAACATCCACGCCGTCCGGATCCCGCTGAACGAGGAATGCTGGCTGGGCGTCAACGGCTCACCCAGCGGCGCCACCTACCAGCAGGGCGTCAAGGACTACGTCAACCTGCTCGTCGCCAACGGCATCAACGTCATCCTCGACCTGCACTGGAACTGGGGCGCCTACACCAACAGCCCGGACTGGCACTGCAAGGACGAGCACGCCACCTGCCAGAAGCCGATGCCGGACGCCCGGTACGCCCCGCAATTCTGGACCGGCGTCGCCAACACCTTCAAAGGCAACGACGCCGTCGTCTTCGACCTGTTCAACGAGCCCTACCCGGACATGCCCGCCGAATGGAACAAGACCCTGGGCTGGCAGTGCCTGCGCGACGGCGGCACCTGCACCGGCCTCCCCTACGAGGCCGCCGGCACGCAGGATCTCGTCGACGCGGTCCGGGCCACCGGCGCCACCAACATGCTCATGGTCAGCGGCCTGGAGTGGACCAACGACATGCGCGAATGGTTGGCGTACAAGCCGAACGACCCGCTGAACAACATCGCCGCCTCCTGGCACGCGTACAGCTTCAACGCCTGCGCGAGCGAATCCTGCTGGGACAGCCAGATCGCCCCACTCGCCCAGCAGGTACCGGTCGTACTCGGTGAGTTCGGCCAGGACAACTGCGGCTTCGACTACATGCAACGGCTGGTGACCTGGGCCGACGCGCACGACATGGGATACCTTGCCTGGACCTGGAACCCGTGGGGCTGCACCAGCGGCGCCGTGCTCATCAGGGACTGGGCCGGCACGCCAGAACCCGGCGTCGGCGAGGGCTTCAAAGCCCACCTGCTGACCCAAAGCCCTTACGTCTGACCCAATCTCGCGGTGACCCCGGCCTACCCGTTACCCAGGCCGGGGTCACCGCCTCCACTCCTGCTGGCGTGTCCAGCCGTGTCCAGTATCGACGGCGGTGAACGTGCGGTTGCCCTTGATCGCGAGGGCTTCCCTTGACGCCGAGTTTAGAAGGCGACCACGGCGGTGGCGTGGGCGTCGAGGACGATCGGTCGGCTTCCGATGGTCGCGGGATGCCCGGCGACGGCGGAGACGCCGGTCTGTTCCAGCGTCGGCTGTCCGGTGTCTTGCGGGAGGCTGACCTCGACCGGTGCGGCCGTCTTGTTGACCAGTAGCAGCTTGCGCCGGCCGTCGGTGGTCAGGAACGCCTGCGCGTGGATGCGCGGGTCGGGAAAGCCGGGCACCCCCGTCGTGGTGGCCACCAGGGCGTCGCCGGGACCGAAGTGTCGCAGCAGCAGGGCCAGCGCGTGGTAGCGGGCGTTGGGTGCGCCGGTTTCCCAGTCGATGAGGCTGGTTCCGGGAATCATGCCGGGATAGTCCATGAATTCGGCGATGCCGACCAGGTCGATGCCGATCTCGACGAGTTTCGACCACAGGTATGACTGGACCGAGCCGCTCAACGCCCAGTATTCGTCGGGGATGCGCGGCGCCGGGTTCATCACGTCGGGCGGGTAGGTGCCCAGTTCGTTGATGAACGTGGCGGTGTGGGGCGCGATGCGACGACGGATGGAGTCGATGAAACGCACCTGGTCGACGAACGCGTCGGCCTGGGCGAAGAAGATGTCCCGCCAATGCGCGTATGGGGCGTTGCCGAACTCACCGAACGGGTTCGCGATCTCCGGTGAGGCGTAGAAGTGGTACGAGAACGCGTCGAGCGGGACACCGGGGGCGTGGTTGGCCGGGTCGAGAAAGCTCCAGAAGTATTCGGGCTGGTGGTGGATGTGGCTGAGCGACAGACCGATGAACTTCATGTCCGGGTCGAGCGGGGCCAGCCGCGCCACGACCGCGTCGTAGAGCCTGGTGTATGTCTCGGGCGAGAGGCGGTGACCGATGTCCGGCTCGCAGAGCACCTCCCAGTACGCGAAGCGGTAGCGGTGGCCGGACTCGTGCCACCGGCCCAGCTCGTCGGTGAAGCCGCCGGCGGTGTACCAACTGGCCACCCGGTAGAAGTAGTCGGCCACCTCCGCGCAGGTGGGGTCGCGCAGCTCGGTGCCCTGCTCGTAGTCCCATTGGATCTCATCCGGGTCGTCCGGGACCGCCACCGGTTCGGGCGTGACGAACATCCAGGTCGGTATCGTCGCGAAGTTGGCCACGATGGGTCGACCGCCGCTGGCGTCGACGAAGTCCTCGACGAAGGGATCGAGCAGCTCGAAGTTCCACGACGTTGCGGTGGCGGTCGGTGGGGTCAGCGCGGGGACCGCGATGCGGGGGTGGGAGAACCAGGGCAGGAAGCGGGCGAGGTCGACGCGCAACTCGCGCAGGGCGTCGAAGGCCTTGTCGTGGATCGGGGAATCGCGGCGCAGCGGCGGTGCGGTCCACAGATGGGTGGTGAGTGTCGTGCGGGAGGTGCCGGTCGTCGCGGTCCAGTCCACCTGCACCCCAGCGGGTGGGGCCGCCGGCACAGCGGGCTCGATCGTGGTCATGTGTCGTCCCCTTCATCCAGTCTGTGTGGGAAACCGAGCGCGGGCAGGATCGCCTGGTCGACGATTGCCGCGCGGACTTCGGTGTCGGGAAGTGCTCCGGTGTCGATCTGGTGTTTGATCACCAAGGCTTCGCCGATGTCGACGACGATTGGCGTGACCAGCCGGGCGTCGATCTCACCGCGCTCGGCGTAGTGGTCGATGACGGTGCGGGTGAACCGACCGCCGTGTGTGTCGAAGACGCGGTCGTAGAGGGCTTCGACGAGATCTGGCCGGCGTTGCCGCTCGCTGAGGATCGCCGCGACGGCCGGCGCGGTGGGCCCGCCGAGCCAGTCGACCAACTGCTCCAGTGACCGCATCAGGTCCGCGCGCAGGTTGCCGCCGCCCGGGGTGGCGACCTCGACGGGGTGGGCGTGGCTGAGCGCGTCAAGGAGCAGCTCCTCGATCGAGGGCCAATGCCGGTAGACCGAGGTCTTCGCGACCCCGGCGCGCCGGGCTACTCCCTCGACGGCGAGCCGGCCAAGGCCGGTCTCCGCCACCTCGGCGAGCACCGCGGCTCGGCAGGCGTTCAGCACGTCGTCCAGCGAGCGTCGGCTTCGCCCGCGCCCATCGTCGGCAACCATGATCCCACACTAGCTACCTAGCCGTAGCTACGCAACCGTAGCTAGTTGAGCTCGCCGCGTCCCTGGCTGTTGGGTGTCGCCACCAATATGTGTGGGCGGACATGGACTACGCGCAGGCCGCCGAGACGCTTGGCATTCCTATTGGGACTGTCCGATCGCGACCATCTCGCGCCCCGGAAAAGTTGGGCATCACCGCCGTCGCCGGAGCGAAGAAGGACCTACCCGAGCTGTGGGCGAAGCTCCGCGGCGGGAAGGTGTGGCTGAACCGAAAGGTGCATGCGTCGCCGGCGTAACCCACGGCAACCACCGCAGCGTGGCACTGCTCCAGCGTCTAGGCTTCCAACCCATCGCCAACTTCGAAACCTACACCCGATTCCACCTACGAACCGACCCGACGGAACCGTCCATCCACAGGTCTTGACAATTCACTCGCAGACCCGCCACCCAGCGCTCTCTTTGGTGACCGCGACGTTCTGTGGGAAGGTGTCGCCGTTGGTCATGTACATCTGGGTCTCCACTACCGCGCTGAGCCCGCCGTCGGCCGACGAGACGTGCACGTCGACGAGCTCGTAGCGGCTGATCTGGTAGCGGTCCGACTGATACTTCTCGAACTCGGACAGCGTCATCTCTTGGTGGATCTTCATGCAGGTGAGGCCGTATGCGGTGTGCAGGTCGTCGGCGAGGACGGCGTCCATGTACGCGACCGTCGCCACCGTGGCCGCGTTCTCGTCGGGGCTCAGCTCGCTCGTGGAGGTGAGCACCGACGAAAGGAGCCGGTGCCCGAAGAACACGCCGCACACCACGACGACGCCTGCGACCGCGAGCCAGACTCCGACCCGGACCGGCTTCTCCACCTGCTCGGGCGGCCGTGTGGGCCTTTCCGGCGACGGCTCTTCGACCTGCTCGGGCGGCTCCATGGCCCGATGATAGGACGGCCGCGCCAGTCTGAAGAGGACGGTGATGGCGGGCTCTACGATGGAGGGCAGGGAGGGCGCATGGGAGCGGCCGTCGGCATTATCTTCACGCTGGGGCTCGTCGCGCTCGCGGTGCGGTCACTGGTCACCGCGATCGAGGAGCGGCGCCCGGTCAAGGCCACCGTCCTCGTCCTGATCATCATCCTCCTCCTGGTGGTCTGCGCCAGCGGCGGCTACGTCAACATCGACAAGGGGATCGAGGTGGACTACGGGCCCTGACGGCGCTGGCTCATGCAACAGCAGGAGCCAGCGCCGCCACCTCTTCGCGGGTCGGTAAGCCGGATTAGGCGGTCGTCGCCGCCCGCCGCTGAGCCAGCATCGAGTCCACCGACCACTTGCCTGGGCCGAGCACCGCGACCAGCAGGAACGACCAGCAGAACAGCGCGGACAACTCGCCGCCGTTGTTGAGGGGGAGCAGAGCGTCCGGTTGGTGCACGACGAAGTACGCGTACGCCATGGAGCCGGAGCAGATGGTCGCGGCGACGCGGGTGCCCAGACCGGCCATGACCAGTGCGCCGCCGACGAACTGGATCAGCGCTGCCCACCAGCCGGGCCATGTGCCGAAGGCGATCGCTTCGCCGGACCCGCGATTGCCGCCGAAGACGCCGAACAGCGACGAGGCGCCGTGGACCGCGAATAGCAGGCCAAGTACGATCCGGAAGAGCGTGGTGACGAGGTCGTTCAGGCGAGCAGGGTTCATCGGATCTCCTCAAAGGACGGTCCCACGGCATGGAGATCATAACCCACTCCATCCATGCTGGTCTATATGTCGCCTGGGTTCGCTCCATGCCGCCGCCATCGCGTTGATGCGGGCCGAGGGTGCGTGTCAGCGCGCTGTTAGGGCGGTGTCAGCGGCGGCGGCCATGGTCGGTGTGCACGGCGGACATGCGAGCCGCCGAGCGCCAGATGACGGCCGCTCGATGGAGAACATCATGCAGAGGTTTGCCAGATTCGTTCTGTTCGGCGGTGGTGTCGGGCTCGCCTCCAGTGCCGCGGTGCCGCTGGTGGCCACGCTCATGCCATGGGTGGCCGCGAACGCGTTGATCACCGTCGCGTCCACCCTGCTTGGCACGGAGCTCCACGCACGGTTCACCTTCGGCGCCGGTCGGCGCGCGCAATGGCATCAGCACCTGCAGTCCGCCGGTTCGGCCACGGCCGCCTACCTGGTCACCTCAGCCGCCGTTCTCCTCCTGCACGTGCTGCAGCCGTCCGCCAGCATGCGCTGGGAGCAGGCCGTCTACCTCGGCGCCTCCGGACTCGCCGGAACCGGGCGGTTTCTGGTGCTACGCCTGTACGTCTTCGCCCGCGGCCGCACCGCGGGCACCGACCTCAATGGTGTGCGGCCGGTACCCACCGGCGTCGGTTCATCGCGCTAAACGTTCGTCCGGCGTGGCAGGTCTACGTAGGATCGGTCGGTGGACGACGATCTCCTTGACGACTTCATGCGGACCGATCGGGAGTGCGGCCTCGGCACGTACGGGATCCACCTGTACCGCGAGGGCAGACCGCCGATCGAGCGTCGGGTCCGATCCGACGACCGGGTCAATCTCTACTCCGTCGCGAAGACGTTCACCTCTGTCGCGCTCGGGTTCGCGGAGGCCGAAGGGCGTCTCACGCTCGACGATCGGCTCCTCGACCACTTCACCGAGCTACGGGCGGTGGCGGCCGACGGGGTCGAGGACATCACGCTGCGCCATCTGGTGACGATGACGAGCGGCACCAGTCACCGCTGGTTCGCCGACGAACGCATCACCGCCGCCGACCTGCTCCACGAGATCGTCGCCGCGCCGCTGGACGCCGCGCCGGGGACCCGCTTCGCGTACACCGGCTCCGGCCCGTACGCGATTGGTCGTGTCATCGCGCGGGTCACCGGTGCGAACCTGCGTTCCTACCTGCTGCCTCGCCTGTTCATGCCATTGGACCTGCACAACCCGGCGTGGCACGCCTGCCCGCTGGGATACCCGTTCGCCGAGAGTGACCTTTTCCTGCGTACCCATGAACTCGCCCGCTTCGCGCGATTGCTGTACCAGGAAGGCCGGTGGGGCGATCGCCAACTCCTTCCGGCGTCGTATGTGCGGCGGATGACGGCCGAGCCTGTCGACACTGGTGCCGTCAGCTACGGCGAGCGGTATACGCATGGATATGGCCTCGGCGTGTGGATCGACCGGTCCGGCGCTTACCGGATGGACGGCCACTACGGGCAATACGCGATTGTCAGCCCAGGTTTGCGGGCGGTCGTGACCGTCACCGCACACTCCGAGCGCGAGGAAGAGTTGCTCAACGCGGTGCACGAGCTGGTCCTGGAGCGGCTGACCTGACAGCTCCGTAACGACGCGCCTTGACGTCGCGGCAAGCGCTTCCGTGTCAGTGACGGCATACCGACGTTCGCTGGCGCCGCGGCGGTGAGACGACAACGATCGGGCATACCCGGGACACACACCGGTCGCCGGGCCGCGGCGATGTCCGAAGGAGGCGTGAATGTCAGAGGACCCCACGCGGCGGTTGTTCGCCGCGGTCGACACGAAGGACCCCGCTGCCTTCGGCGAATTCCTCGCCGAGGACGCCTGCCTGAGGTTCGGCAATGCCGAGCCGCTCGTCGGCCGGGAGGCGATCGTCGCCGGCATCGGAGCGTTCTTCTCGACCATCGACGGGCTGCGGCACCGGGTCGTCAACCAGTGGTACGCCGGCGCCGACACGGTAGCCGAGACCGAGGTCACGTATCAGCGACTCGACGGTAAGAGCGTCGCGGTCCCGGCGGTGTCGATCTGGCGTACACGCGCGGACGGCCTCATCGAGAACTACCGCATCTTCGTCGATCTCGCACCCGTCTACGCGCCTTGATCGGTGGCGCCACTCACCGGGAAGTGGCGCCGGCCTGGTCTGCGACCTGCGGCGAACAGCGGCCGGATGTTCAGTGACGGCGGCGAGCTGTGACGATCCAGGCACGCGAGTCGAAGTACACGCCGCCCTCGGTGTTGTGTGCGTCGAGGGTGGTGCGTAGCCGCGTGCGTGCTTGCTCGGCGGCCGCGGTGTCGAGGTGGGCAAGCAGGTCGTTGAATTCCCATAGGCGGAGCACGGCATCGAAGGCGGTGGCGCTGTCCGGGCCGTAGTAGACGGGCTCGTGCACATCGGTGAAGCTGATTTCCGCGAAGCCGGCGGCCGCCAGGATGCCTTCCGTGACGGTCGGGTCGGCGAGCGAGAACAGGTCCGGACCGCGGGGTGTGACTGATGCGGCGGTGAGCGTCTGCCGGATCGCGGTGGCCCACTCATTGCGGTCGCGCCCTTGCCAGACCAGCAGCACCAGGCGCGCCGCGGGGCGCAAAGCGCGCCCGATATTGGTGAACGCGGCGACTGGGTCGGCGAAGAACATCGCTCCGAACCTGCTGATACAGAGGTCGAAACGCGTCGGTGGAAAGTGGTGAACCTGGGCGTCCGCCTGCTGGTAGGTGATGTTGGTCAGTCCCTGGTCGTCGCTGAGCTGACGGGCCCGTTCGAGCATTGGGGCGGAGAGATCGACGCCTACCGCGCTTCCGGCGACGGCGGCGCGGGCGGCCTCGCGCGTGGATTGGCCTGTGCCACAGCCGATGTCGAGCACATGGTCGCGAGAGCCGACGCGGGCGGCGGCGCGGAAGAGTTGGTTGTGCAGGCGCAATTCAGCGTCGTAGTCAAACAGGTCGGACATCACCGGCACCAGATCTCTCGATACCGATTTCGACCGGGCCGTCGCGGAGTACGCCTCGCACGTGGTCCAGCGACACTGATTCCGGCGCGAACTCCGCCAGCCACCACGTGGCGCCCGCCTCGGCGTAGGGCGCCGGATCGACGCCGGGTGGGAGGGCGACGGCGATGTCGTACGGGGTCGTCGTCTTTCGCTCGCGCAGATCGGTGACGGTGGTGACGACGTCGGCGAGCTGGTCGGGGTGTTCGATATTGACCGGGAAGAAGCCGTCGTGCCGGGCGGCGCGGCGCAGCGGTTTGGCGTTACCGGGAAACCCCGCGGCCCACACCGGCACCCCGGGCCGCTGAACCGGCCTGGGGAGGAAGGAGACGCCGTCGACGGTGTAATGCCGGCCGTGGTGGTGCACCGGGCTACCGGACCAGGCGGCGGTGAGGATCTCCAGCGACTCATCGAGCATCTCGCCACGCCGCCGATCGTCGAGTTCCTCGCCGGTCGCGCTCAGCTCGTGGGCGAAGCGATCGCTGCCGAGACCGACGCCGAGCGTGAGGCGGCCGCCGCTGAGGCGGTCCAGCGTGGCGGTTTCCTTGGCGACCTTGGACGGCCGGCGGCGTGCCAGGGGTGTGATCATGGGGCCGAACCGGAGGCGTTCGGTGGCGGTGGCGATCGCGGCCAGCGTGATCCACGGGTCGGCCACTTCCCGGACCGGCGCCCGCCAGCGCAGGTGATCCCATACGAACACGCCGTGCCAGCCAGCCTCCTCCGCCTCGGCGGCCAGACGCGCGACCACCGCCGGCTCGGCGAGGTCGTCGAAGATCGGTAGCCAGAGCGCCGATTGCAACCGGGTCATTGTTGGTCTCCTTCGGTGTGCTGGAGTGTTCAGCGAAAGGTGATCGGGCATGAACGCCACGCTAGACCCGAACATGTCATCACCAAAAGCGATGATTTCCGATCATGTCGATCGCTATATGCGATGTTCTCGACCGCGCGGCTCGGGCGCTCGCACGCCGCGGTGGCTAACGGACTTGACCTCAACGTGACTTGAGGTCGTACCGTCATCCCGCGACCGTTGGCCCGGAGGGCGGGTGGCTCGCCGAGTCTCGGAGGTTTGCGGTGGATATGGAAGTGACCGCGTGGATGTCGCTGCACACGGCGATGACCGCGCAGCAGGATCGGAGGCCGTTCTCGAAGGCCACGTTGCGGCGGATCGGCGGGTTCGCCCGGCCGCACCGGCGTCAGCTCGCCTTGTTCCTCGTGCTGAGCGTGATGATGGCGGTTCTGGCGGTTGCCACACCGGTCCTCGCGGGTCGGGTCGTGGATGCGATCGTCAACCGCGCGTCGTCGGACAGGGTGCTCGGGCTCGTCGGCCTCATCGCCACCATCGCGGTGGTGGAGGCCGGCCTGGGGCTGCTTGCCCGGTGGCTGTCGGCGAGCATTGGTGAGGGCCTGATACTGGATCTTCGTACCGCCGTCTTCGACCATGTGCAGCGGATGCCGATCGCCTTCTTCACCCGCACCCGCACGGGCGCGTTGGTCAGCCGGTTGAACAACGATGTCATCGGCGCGCAGCGGGCGTTCAGCGACACCCTCTCCGGTGTGGTGAGCAATCTGGTGATGCTCTCGCTCACGTTCGTGGTGATGGTCGGCATCTCCTGGCGGATCACCCTTCTGGCGCTGCTGTTGCTGCCGGTGTTCGTGCTGCCCGCCCGGCGGATGGGTGCTCGACTGGCAGGGCTGGAACGCGAGGCGGCCAACCATAACTCGGCGATGAGCACCCAGATGACCGAGCGGTTCTCCGCGCCCGGCGCGACGCTGGTGAAGCTCTTCGGCCGGCCCGCGCGGGAGTCGGCCGAATTCGCCCTGCGGGCCCGGCGGGTGCGCGACATCGGGGTCCGCACGGCGATGCTGCAGTGGGTGTTCATCACCGCGCTGACGCTGGTGTCGGCCCTGGCGCTCACTGTGGTGTACGGGCTCGGCGGCTTCTACGCGCTGCGCGGACAGTTGGAGCCGGGCGCGGTGGTGGCCCTCGCACTGTTGCTCACCCGGCTTTACGCACCGCTGACCGCTCTGGCCAGCGCGCGGATGGAGGTGATGAGCGCGTTGGTGAGCTTCGAGCGGGTGTTCGAGATCCTGGATCTGAAGCCGCTGATCGCCGAGAAGCCGGACGCCCGGGAGGTTCCCGACGGTCCGGTGTCGGTGGAGTTCGACGGCGTACGGTTTGGCTATCCGTCCGCGGACAAGGTGTCGCTCGCGTCCCTGGAGGAGGTCGCGCAGCTCGACGCACGCGGCGGAGTCGAGGTCCTGCACGACGTGTCGTTCCGGGTGGAGCCGGGGCAGATGGTGGCGCTGGTGGGGTCCTCCGGTGCGGGAAAGTCGACGATCGCGCAGCTCCCGCCGCGCCTGTACGACGTCGAGAGCGGTGCCGTGCGGCTGTCCGGTGTGGACGTGCGCGACCTCTCCGCCGAGTCCATCCGGTCCACGCTCGGGATGGTGACGCAGGACGGGCACCTGTTCCACGAGACGATTCGGGAGAACCTGCTGCTGGCTCGGCCGGAGGCGGCGGAGGACGACCTGTGGGAGGTGCTGCGCCGTGCCCAGTTGGCCGATCTCGTCGCGTCGCTACCGGACGGGCTGGACACCGTCGTCGGCGAACGCGGGTACCGGCTCTCCGGCGGTGAGCGCCAGCGGCTGACCATCGCCCGCCTGCTGCTGGCGCAACCTCGCGTGGTGATTCTGGACGAGGCGACCGCGCACCTCGACTCCACGTCGGAGGCGGCGGTGCAGGCGGCGCTGAGCGAGGCGCTGGCGGGCCGGACCGCGGTAGTGATCGCGCATCGGCTCTCCACCATCCGGGAGGCCGATCTGGTCCTCGTGATCGAGGACGGACGCGTGGTGGAGCGAGGCACGCACGCCGACCTGCTCGCCGTCGGCGGCCGATATGAGGAGCTGTACCGGACCCAGTTCGACGAGCAGCCCGCCGCCAAGGAGCCGGTCGGCTAGGGCCGTCTCGAACGACGCTACGGTGGAAGATCCGGCCCGTCCCGTGAGAAGGAGCGCCCAACGATGATCCTCCCGAAGGTGCGGGACCCTCGCTTCATCACGATTCGTCGCGGTGGGAGCCTCACTGATTCGGATCATCATCTCCTCGCTCTGTGGGCGGCCCTGTGCGCCGAGCACGTCCTTCACCTGTTCGAGTCGGTTCGGCCCGCGGACCCACGACCACGTGAAGCGATCGAGCACGCCCGCGCCTGGGCGCGTGGTGAGGTCAAGATGATGCGGGCTCGCGCGGCGGGCGGCCACGCGATGGGTGCGGCCAGAGACCTGCGTGGGGCGGCACGGCATGCCGCGTACGCTGCTGGCCAGGCGGGTGTCGTCGCGCACGTCGCCGCCCACGAACTCGGTGCGGCCGCCTATGCGATCAAGGCCGCGCGTGCTGCCGCGCCGGAAGGCGAGAGCGACGCCGCGGGGCGACTCGAGTGCCGATGGCAGCGTGCGCGACTCCCGGAGGCGATCCGCGAGCTCGTGCTGGACGACCAGCGGCTGCGGAACGACATTTGCTGGTCGGTGTTTGACTGCTGAGCGGGCGTGTTGCGCAGTCACGGCGTGAGGGTGGCCCGCTCGAGGTCGTCTTTCGGGGCCACGATGGCGCCGCTCAGCCAGTCAAAGCTTTCCAGCGGTGTGGCCTCGATCGCGTTCGGGTCGCTGGCCGGCTTGTCCCAGTGGATCTCGTACACGCTGCCGTTGACGATGAGCGCCATGTGCAAGCCGCCCCGGGCGGCGAGCACGCCGAACTGGAGGCGGCGAAGCATCTCGAGGCCGGTGAAGTCGGGCGTTGCACCGCTGGCGGTGCGACGGTAGTTGAGCGCGGACTTAGATGAATCGACCTTTACACCGTAATAGGTGCCGCCCTCGCGGACTTTCTTGGCGGCGGCGGGGTGCTCGGGGCTGTTGTCGGCCGGGTTGCGTGGGTCGGCGGCCCAGAAGACGCCTTCCCAGGATGCCTCCGACTGGAGCGCCTTCAGCACGTCGGTGCCTTTCAGCTGACCGCCGCCGGCCCTTGCCGTGGCCATGACCCGGGTCCAGACGGCGGCCTGCCCCTTAGCGGCGAACGCACTGCGGAGCACGTCGAGCACGTAGGTGGTGCAGTCCGCACTGGTGACGCCGACGGGCAACGGGCTGGCGTTGCGGTTGCCCTGGATCGTGCCGGTGCCGGTTGCCGCGACGGCGGCCTGGTGTTCGAGCAGCGTGTCCCTGGCTTCCGCGGCCGCGACCGCGCCGAAGGACTGGCTGGCCGGGTTGGCGAGGACTTCCGCGACCTGCGGGCGGGTCATCGTGTCGATGCGGCCCTGGGCGAGCAGGGCGCTGACCGTCCCGAGGTCGCTGCCGCTGAGCTCGCTCGCCAGCAGCTTGAGGAGGTCGGAGTCGGTCGCCAGCTCCGCCATCTGCGCGGGGGTCAGCTTGCGCAATGCCTCGAAGATTTCCGCCTCGTCGGTGCCGGGGCCTTGGCAGGCCAGGCGGATCGCATCCTTGGCCGCCTCCACCGCGGTCTTGTACCGCATCGGAGCCGGGCTCAGCGCGCGGGCTGACGGTTCCGCCAGCCGCGTCTGGCCACGCACGAAACGGCCGGCAAGGTCGTCGGCGGTCCGCTCGGACGTGGCGCCGCGGGTCTGCAGGGCGAGGTGGGCCACCTCGTGTGCCAGCAGATGCCGGCCGCTCGTCGTACTCGGGTCGAACCACTGTGGACTTATCCGGACGCCTACGCCGTCGGCGGCGGCCGCGGCGTTGCCGCCAGCGAGGTTCGCGTCGAGGGTCAGTGGGACGCCGCCCAGCGGGAGCTGGAACGCGTTCTCGAGGGAGCTTTGCAACGGGCCGGGCCAGGCGCTGCTCTCGCCGCCCGCCCGCATGATCCGCGCCACCTGGCCGTTGCCGGCGGTCTCCTGCATCCGCAACAGCATCGCGGCCGGCGGGGACAGGACCGGGCCGATGCCGGCCTCGGCGCGCTCGACGGTGTCGGGCAGCTGCGGATGCTCCGAGTCACGCCTTGCCCGGCCAGGTCGCATGGGCCCATTCTCGCAGCGACGCGCAGGGAATGGTATGCCGAGATGCGGATGCTCCCCCCGGTTGGGCGGGTCACCGTGACGTGACCGTGACGCCACCCGGATCCGCGCCTGCGACCCTCCCGGTGGTCGCCAGTCGGCGGCCCGGGTGGCCGCGGCGGGGCGGGCCCGAGCAGCTATGGAGGGTCCTCATGAAAATGCGTAGATCCAAGGCGTTGCTGTCGGCGACGATCCTGACGTTCGTCGGGTTGACATTCGCGACCGGCTCGCCGGCAATCGCCGACGATGACGATTGCGTCCCCGGCACCGTCGCCGGCTTGGTCATCGTCGGCGGTGCCATCAATGACGTGCTCAACGGCGGCGCCGGCAACGACATCATCGACGGCGGCGGCGGAAACGACACGATCAACGGTGGCGGCGGAAACGACACAATCATCGGGGGTACCGGAGCCGACACCATCAATGGTGGCGACGGCAGTGACGTCATCGACGGTCAGAGTGGGTTCGACACGCTGAGCGGCGGTCTCTGCGCCGACGTCGTCAACGGCGGATCGGACGATGACACGATCAACGGTGACACCGGCAACGACACGGTCAACGGTGACAGCGAGCATGACACGGTCAGCGGCAACGCCGGCAATGACACCGTCAACGGCGGGGACGGCACGGACACCCTCAACGGCGACGACAACCAGGACACCCTCAACGGCGGGAACGGCCCGGATACGCTCAACGGAGGCACCGGTCCGGACACTCTCAACGGCGAGATCGGTGCCGACATCCTCAACGGCGACGATGGGCGCGACACGATCAACGGCGGTGACGGCCCCGACAGCCTGACCGGTGGGCCCGGCCAGGATGTCGGCGACGGTGGGCCGGCCATGGACCTGGTGTGCAACTACGAGGCCCCACTGACCAACTGCCCCTGAGATCAATCGCAGCGCACCCCGTGCTCAGGGGTGCGCTGGCGGTTGCCCCACACCCCGGCGAAGCTGTGGACACCGGCGGCGTGGGCGTGCCCGACCCACGCCGGTCCGCTCGGTTGTGGCGGGCGTTAGCCGGTCACGCGGCGATCGCCGGGGTCACCCTGACGGGTGAGGCCGTGTGTCTGGAAGAAACTGTGGGTTACGAGCCGGTAGCGTTCGGTCAATGAGTGACCGGATGCCGCTGCTCCACCCATCGTGGCGTTGTGCTGAGGCGAGCACATCGGCGCGCGGCGCGGTCGACCCGGGCGGCCGGCGTTGCTGCCGCGGCCGGGAACATTCGGCGCGGCAAGGTCCGGCTGGCCGGTCGGGGCCGGCCGTGGGGGCTCCCGGCTATTAGGTGACCGGATAGGTTGTTGTTCAATTAGTATTCGCCTTGCCGGAGGTTTCTTAATGACCTTGTTCAGCTTCGTCGTGCCGACTTACCGGGTGCAGGGATATTTGCGCGAATGCCTGGATTCGATCATCGGTCAGTCGTTCAGAGATCTTGAGATCGTCGCGGTTGACGACGCGTCACCGGACAGCTGTGGTGCGATCTTGGCCGAGTATTCCGCCCGGGATCCGCGGATACAGGTCGTCTCGCTGGAGCAGAACGTAGGACTTGGCGAGGCCCGCAATATCGGATTGGACCGGGCGACCGGTGATTACGTCTGGTTTGTCGACAGCGACGACTGGATCGCCGAAGGCTGCCTGAGCAAGATCGCGAGCCGGATACACGAGACCAACCCCGACATGTTGATCGTCGACCATGTCCGGTCGCACTGGAACAATCGTGCCACCCGTAGCTCCATGGCACAGGTCTTCCCGATTCCGCCCGAGAGCCAGGTCTTCACCGTGCGGGAACGGCCAGAGGTCCTGCGGCTGCTGCACACCGCGTGGAACCGGATCGTTCGCCGGGAGTTCCTGCTGGACGTCGGCCTGCGGTTCGATCCCGGCTGGTACGAGGACGTCTCCTTCACCTACCCGCTCCTGTTGACCGCGAAGCGGATCACCGTCCTGGACCGGGTCTGCGTCAACTATCGGCAGCGTCGCATCGGTGCGATCACCCGCACCCCCGGAGACCGGCATTTCGAGGTGTTTCCCCACTGGCGCCAGGTGTTCGACCTGATGGATCAATGGGATGCGGAGGTTGGCGACCTGCGCCCGCTCGTATTCGAGCGCATGATCTGGCACTACCTGACCGTGCTCGGTAACGGTGATCGGATCTCCGCCGGGTTGCGGCGGCGGTTCTTTGACCAGATGGTCGCCGACTACGCGCGCTGGTGCCCGCCGGGCGGCTACGAGATCCCCAGCGGTCCCGACGGGCTCAAACACCGTTTGGTCAGCAAGGGACAATGGCGCACCTTCTCCGCCCTGCGCGCGCTGGCCCGCGTTCGCTCGAGCGTCAGCAGGTCGGCCCGGAAGATCAAGCGGATAGCCGGGCGGGCCGGGCGCGGCGCCCTTCGCCTCGCTCGTGACCTGGTGATGCTGGCGTACTACAAGGTCCAATTGCGGCTGCCCATGGACAAATCCTTGGCCGTGTATGCCGCGTACTGGTACCGCGGATATTCGTGCAATCCAGCCGCCATTTATCACAAGGCCGGCCAGCTCGCGCCCCACGTGCGCGGCGTCTGGGTGGTTCGCCGCGACCGGGCGGCCACGATGCCGGCCGGCGTCGAATATGTCATCGCCGGCACCCGTCGCTACTACCGCACGATGGCGCGCGCCCGGTGGCTGATCAACAACGTGAACTTCCCTGACGGGCTCACCAAACGTCCCGGCTCGGTGCACGTGCAAACCCACCACGGCACGCCGGTGAAGGTGATGGGCCTGGACCAACAGCGCTATCCGCTCGGCGCGGTCGGCATGGACTTCGATCGCCTGTTGCGGCGCGCCGATCGCTGGGACTACAGCATCACGTCGAACAGCTTCTCCACCCAGATGTGGGAGCGGGCCTACCCATGCTCGTTCGAGGCGCTCGAGACCGGATACCCGCGCAACGACCGGCTGGCGACCGCGACCTCGGACGACGTCGCGGCCGCGCGGGCAAGGCTCGGGATCGCGATGGACAAACAGGTGGTCCTCTACCTGCCAACCCACCGCGAGCACCTACCCGACTACCAGCCACCGTTCGACTATGAGGAACTCGCCGCCTTGTTGGGGGACCGCGGCCAACTTCTGGTGCGCAGCCACTACTTCTACGACCGGGACAAGCCTGCCGCGGGGAGGAAGGTCGCGAGCGGCGGGGTGATCGACGTGTCCGAGTACGCCAGCATCGAGGACCTCTACCTCGCGTCCGACGTTCTCATCACCGACTACTCCTCGGCCATGTTCGACTACGCCATCCTGGACCGCCCCATCGTGATCTACGCGCCGGACCGGGCGACGTACCACGCGACCCGCGGCGTCTACTTCGATGTGACCACGGACCCGCCCGGTGCCGTGGCTCGGACGTTTCCGGACCTCATCCATGCCTTCCGCACCGGCGCGATCGACGACGACGCGGCGGCGAAGGCGCGAGCGAACTTCCGGCGGCGGTTCTGCCATCGCGATGACGGGCACGCCGCTGAGCGGGTCGTGCGGCGGGTGCTGCTCCAGGAGTCCGAAATCAACGCGAGTCCTACCGCGTGAGGGACGGCTGCCGCCCCGCCGCGCCGCCGGGCGCCCGGTCATTGGTTGAGCAGGCGCATCCCCCGCTCGGCGTAGCGGTCGCCGGCGACCGCGTCCGGCGGCACCGCGGCGCTGAGCGCCGCGATCTGGTCCGCGCTGAGGACGAGGTCCGCCGCCGCGGTGTTCTCGATCAGGTACGCGAGCCGCTTCGTCCCCGGGATCGGGATGATCGACTCGTCCTGTGCGAGCAGCCAGGCGAGCGCCGCCTGGGCGGGCGTCGCCCCCATCTCACTCGCGATCGCCCGCACCGCGTCGACCAGCTTGACGTTGGTGTCCAGGTTGGCGTCGCTGAACCGGGGCGTCGTCCGCCGGAAATCATCTTCGGGCAGATCGCCGACGTGGGACACCGCTCCGGTGAGCAGTCCCCGGCCGACCGGCGAGTACGCCACCAGTGCGACCCCGAGCTCCCGGCAGGTGTCCAGCAGTCCGGCCTCCGGCTCCCGGCTGAACAGCGAGTACTCCACCTGCACAGCGGCGATCGGGTGTACCGCGTACGCCGCCCGCAGGGTCTCCGGGCTCACCTCGGAGAGGCCCAGGTGCCGCACCTTCCCGGCGGCGACCAACGCGGCCATCGCCCCGACGGTGTCCTCGATCGGCACGTCCGGGTTACGCCGGTGCGCGTAGTACAGGTCGATGGTGTCGATCCGCAGCCGACGCAGCGAGGCGTCGGCCGCCTGCGGCACGTACTCCGGCGAGGTGTCCACATAGGTATCCGGGCGGTCCGACCGGGCCTCGCCGCCCCGGCTGCGCAGCCCGAACTTGGTGGCCAGCAGGAACTCGTCCCGCCGCCCGGCCAGTGTGCGACCGATCAGCTCCTCATTGCGACCCGCCCCATATACGTCGGCGGTGTCGAGCAGAGTGATGCCCAGGTCCAGCGCCCGGTGCAGCACCTGAGCCGACTCGGCGTCGTCGGCCGCGCCGTACGCCCAGCTCATGCCCATGCAACCGAGCCCGATGGCGGAGACCAGAGGCCCGTTGTTACCCAGCTGCCGTGACTTCATGACGTGCGTGCTCCCTCTGCCGATAGGCGTCGATCGCGGCGAGGTCGTGCTGCGACGCGGCGATGCGGGTGAGTATCCGTCTCCCGCGCCGCCTCGCTCACGCTCTACCCGTCCGCGCGATCCATGCCGGAAGTCTTTCTCCTCGAGTGCGCTCGAAGTCAACTCCGCCGCCCGCCCCAGCGGCGGCGATCAAGGGGAGCCGCGTCGATCAAGGGCAAACGCACGCGGAAAAGAGATCGAACCACGTGCCTTGGGCCTTGATCGGCGGAAGGTGGGGGGTGCTGCGTGCGCGGGTTTATGCCATGGCGTTGAGGAGAGTGGCGAGGGGGAGGGTGGCGAATTCGACGCGGGCGTCGCTGGCGCCGTATGGGAGCCACAGGGTGCCGGCGTGCAGCAGGCCGCCGCAGGAGTAGAGGACGTTGGGCACGTAGCCGTTGCGTTCGGTGTCGCTGGGGGCGAGCAGCGCGCCGGGCAGTTCGGCGAGCACCCGGTCGGGTTGGTGCAGGTCAAGCAGGAGGGCGCCGATGGCGTACCGGCGCATCGGGCCGACGCCGTGGGTGAGCACGAGCCAGCCCGCGGCGGTCTCGATGGGCGAGCCGCAGTTGCCGACCTGGATCAGTTCCCAGCCGCGGCGAGGGGCGTGCAGCGGCACCGGCGGCCGCCAGCTGCTGGCGTCGTCAAGGGTGGTCAGGCCGATGGTCTCGCCGTCGGAGCGGCACAGCGCGAGCTGGCGGCCATTGACGGTGCGCGGGAACAGCGCGACGCCCTTGTTACGCGCGCCCGGCCCACGCATCGGGGTCACGTGGAAATGGTCCAGGTCGTCGCTGCTGAGCCGGCGGGCGGCGATGTGCCGGCCGTCGTAGGCGGTGTAGGTGGCGTGGTACCCGGACTCGCCGTCGTCGCCGGTGAACCTGACGAAGCGGGCGTCCTCCATCCCGTTGCTCTCGGCGGAGGTCGCCGGCCAGAGCACCCGCTGGTGGAGGGGGACGTCGGCGGGGAAGCTCACGGCGTAGCTGGCGGTGGCGATGCGGCGCAACTGCTCGAGCGTGCCCTGGGTAGTGGTGCGGGTGAGCAGGTCGGTGGGTACCCTCACCAGCGCCCGCTCGAAGTCGTCGTCGTCGAAGTGCTCGGGCAGGGATCCGAGCACGGTCGCGGAGACCTCGTTGTCCCACCCGTCCTCGGCCAGTCCGGCGGCGAGCAGGTCGCGCCGGTGGCGGGCGCTGACGCGGTCGCCGGTGACCAGCGGTCCGGACCGGTCGGCGACGGTGAGGCGGCTGCCGGGTCCGATGACCGCGCCGGCGAAGCCGATGGAGGACAGGTGCCCCTCGCCGATCTGGCGCAGGCTGACCGCGACGCGGAGTTGGCCGCTGTCCAGTGTGGACTGGTCGGGGTGCGGCACCATCGACGGGTTGCACAGGGCGGCAGCTTCTACGGCGTACTCGTGGCTGAAGTAGGCGCCGACCAGCAGGCGGGCCGTGGGGGACAGGTCGGTGGCTGCGGCGACCCGGTGGTGGACGAGGTCGTAGTGGTGCCGGAAGGTCGATTCGAGGTCGTGGTGCCGGTCACCGAAGCGCTTCAGGGTCTGGCTCAGCAGCTGGCTCGTCTCGTCCTCGCCGAGCTGTGCGATGCGTTCGATGAGGGCGGAGGCCCGGGTGCGCACCAGGGCGGCGTCCTCGCCGGGCACGAAGAGTTTGACGATGACCCGTCGCGGGTCGGGGGTCAGGCTGGCGTCCAGCCGGACGGCCAGGTCCGGCCGTTCCTCGATCATGACCATCGCCGGGCGTGTTGCAGGGTGGAGATGAGGGCGAGGGTCGACTCGGCGCCCTGGTTGAGGTTGGGTCCGTGCGGCGTCAGGCCGTCATAGCCGCCACCCGTCGCGGGGTCCCACATCGGTGTGCCGGCGTCGTTGTCGCCGAGGAACCAGGCGACGGCCTGCCGGACGCCGGTGCTCCAGGCCGGGTCGCCGGTGACGGTCGCGGCGGTGGCGCAGGCGTCGGCGAGGGCGGCGACCTCGATCGGTTGCTGGTCGTACCGGGGCCGCGGGGCGTGGCGGTGCCACCCGTCGGCGGGGATGACCGAGAGCCGGCCGTCGAAAAGTTGGATGTCGCGTAGCCAGCTGAGCATCCGCAGGCCGGTGGCGAGCAGCGGCCGGTCGGCGCTCAGGTGGCCGGCGGCGATGACGACCTCGGCGAGGGCGGCGTTCGCGTACGCCAGGCGCGGTTGCGGCCACGGCCACTCCGGGCCGTCGCCGAGCGCGCCGATGGCGGTGGCGGCATCGGCCAGCAGGGCGGCCGCGGCGGTGTTGTCCGGGTCGCCGCGCAGTACCTCGGCAGCGCCGAGGCCGGCGAAGGCCATGGCCCGCGGCGCGAGAGATCGTCGAGCGGCGCCGAGGGTGAACGCGACGAGGGCCTCGTCGCGGATCCAGCGGGCGGGGCTGCGGACAGCGGCGGTGCCGAGGCCCCAGAGCGCGCGTCCCCACCAGTCGCCGAGGCCGGGCTCGTCGGTCCAGCGCCGGTTGTGGGCGAGCCGGTTGTGGAACGCGCCGGTGCCGTCCTGGGCGTGGGTGAGGAAGGTCAGGTAGCACTCCGCGAGTCGCAGCACCTCGGCGGGCGGGTCGGGTTCGCGGCTGGTGACGACGAGGCCACGGGCGATGTCGTCGGTGCAGTAGCCGTGCTGGCGGCGTGCGATGGCGTGCCGCGCGTGCTCGAACAGGCCGGTGTCGTCGGTCATTCGCGCCAGGTGCGCGAAGGTGGGAGCGGGCGCGGGGATGCCGGTGGCCGGCGTGGCGACACTGGGTGCGGTCATGCGGGTGCCGCGGCGACGGCGGGCGGTCGGGCGGCGAGGACCCGCTCGGCGAGCGTCCGGTAGCGCGCCGCCACTGCGGGCCATAGCAGCGTCGGGGTCAGCGAGCGGGTGCGGCCGGCGAGGCTGGCGGCCAGGCCGGGCTCGGTCAGGACCCGCCGGATGGCGGCGGCCAGTGCTGCCGGATCCCGGTGCGGGACGAGCAGGCCAGGGCCGTCGGTCAGCAGCTCCGCGGCGTGCGGAAAGTGAGTGGCCACGACCGGAACTCCGGCGGCGACGGCTTCGATGAGGACGCCGGAGGTTACCTGCTCGTGGGAGTCGTACGGCAGCACGACGACGTCGGCGGAACGGATCAGGCGGCCCAGGGCGGTGTCGTCGAAGTAGACCGGCTGGTAGTCGACGGCATGGGAAATGCCCAACAACGCGCCGAGCCGCTGCAGGTCCTCGCGATAGGCCTCCCCATGGTGTTCGAGCACCTTCGGATGCGTCCGGCCCGCGATGGTGTAGCTGGGCGTCGGGCGGAGATCGCCCAGCCGGGCGACGGCCCGCAATGCCCATTCGATGCCCTTGCCCGGCCCGAGCAGGCCCCAGGTCAGCAGGTGCGGACGCGGGCGCGGTTCGGTCGGTGCGCTGGTGTGGTCGGCGGTGCCGTGCGGGATCACGGTGACCTTGGCGGCGTCGACGGCGTAGCCGATGAGGAGCCGGTCGCGGGCCGTCCCGGTCATGGTGACGACCGCGCCCGCCGCGGCCACGATCTGCTCCAGCAGCGCCTTCTGCCGGGCGGTGGGATGGGCCAGCACGGTATGCAGGACCACGATGCTGGGCACCGTGAGCTCGCGCAGCAGCGGCAGGACGTCCGCGCCGTCGGGTCCGGAGTAGATGCCGTACTCGTGTTGGACGATGGCGACGTCGAAGCGGTTGAGGGCCGCCGCCGCGGCCAACCAGCCGGTCCGGTTGTGCGCCGACCAGGTGTGCACGACGCCCGGTCCGGACGCGCCAAGCCGCCCGGCGTGCGCGGCCCGGCCGTCGTCGTCGCCGCCAGCGGTGACGCGTACCACGCCCCCGGTCGTGCCGCCGGCCGTGAGATGGCTCGCCAGGGCGGCGTTGAACGTTGCCAGTCCGCACCGGGTCGGGGGATGCGTGCTGAGGAAACCGTATGTGCCGGCCATAGACCGTGCCTTCCGGTTGGCGGCCGCCGCCACAGGAGCGGGATGCGAGCCTCACGCGGGAAAGGCGCCCACCGGCCAGCGTGTATGGCGAGCGGAACGGGCGCGCGCCGACCGCCGCCTCTGCGGGATCCGGCCTGCCGCGAACCTGTGCCGGACCCTTGGAGATCTCGGTACACCGAGCCTATCAGCAGCGGCCATCAGCGACGGATGTCGCGATAGACGCGCAGGTAGTCGGCCACCATCCGATCGGCGCCGAAGCGCTGCTCGGCCCGGGCGCGGCAGCCCGCCCGGTCGATCGCGGCGATCCGGGCGACGGCCGCCACGGCCTGCTCGACGGTGTCCACCAGCAGACCGGTCACGCCCTCGTCGACCACCTCGGGCATCGACCCACGCCGGTACGCCACCACTGGCGTGCCGCACGCCATGGACTCCACCACAGACAGGCCGAACGGCTCGTCGAAGGCGATCGGGTGCAGCAGGGCCGCGCTGCCACCGAGGATCTCAGCACGGCGTAGCGGTCCAACCGAACCGAGGAACGTGACCCGGTCCCCGTCGATGTGTGGGGCCACCTGTTCGGTGAAGTACCGCTCGTCCTGGACGATCCCGCATATCGTCAGCGGCCGGCCCGCCGCCCGTGCGATCTCGATCGCTGTGTGGGTGCCCTTGTCCGGGTGCACCCGGCCGAAGACGACCAGCCCGGGCCCTCCGTCGGGCGCGAACGGCAACCCATCAAGATCGATACCGTGGTACACCGTGTCGACGTAGTCCAAGCCGTCCGCGCGGTCCGCGTCGGAGATCGAGACGTACGCCGAGCGCGCCTTCGCGTACGCGGGCAGGATCCCCGCACCGGAGAACCCGTGGACGGTGGTGAGCATCGGCGCATGGCAGTGGTCGGCGAAGGCCAACGTCAGCCAGTCCAGGTGGTTGTGCACCAGGTCGAACTCCGCGGACCTGGCCAGCGCGTGGGCGACATGCATCGCCTCCCACACCCGCCCGTCCACGCCAGGATCGTCGGCGTATCCCCGCGGGCACACCCCGTCCAGGCGAGCCGAGGTCACCGAGTCCAGGGTGGCGAACAGGGTCACATCCACACCCCGGGCGACCAGCCCCTCGGTCAGTAGGCTCGTCACCTGTTCCCACGGCCCGTAGTGGCGAGGCGGGGTACGCCACGCCACCGGTCCGAGCATGGCCACCCTCACCGGGCCGACCGGTCGATCTTCAGCATGTTTCGCTCATCCGTCCACTATGGAAGTGCATCAGGGTTCAGGGCGCCAGAGCGAGCCCTGCTTCAGGCGAGCGAGTACGTCTGCGCGTACGGCTAGTCCTCAGGGTACGCGGCGGTACCTGGCCCGCAGGCTCGCGTCTCGCGAGCGGGAGCGCTCTTCGCTCGTGGGTTACGCGTCCGTCGGCCATACTTGGAGAGCGACCGCCACGACGCGACGCAGTTCGTCGGCCGTGGCGCCGTTGGCCGCTTGGGCGGCGATACCGTCGGAGACCGTGTGGACGTATCGGGCGAGGGCGGCCGGGTCGGCTCCGGTGGGCAGGTCTCCCTCGTCCCGGGCCCGCTCCAGCCGTTCGCGGAGCGCGCGGAAGCCAGCCTCGCGACGTCCGACCACCTCGTGGCGCACCGAGTCGGAATCGGGGCCGCAGGCCTGTGCGTTGCGGACGCTCAGACACCCCGGGTGCCCCGGTCCGGTGGTCAGTTCCACCGCCCCGGTCAGCAGCCGCTCCACCACGTCCCGGGCCTGCGGCTCGGCCAGCGCCGCGGCCGCGAACCCGCCTGGCCCGTCGATGTACCGGTCGAGCACCCGGCGGAAGAGCGCCTCCTTGTTGCCGAAGGCGCCGTAGAGGCTGGGCCGGTTGATGCCCATCGCCGCGGTGAGGTCGGAGAGCGCGGTGCCCTCGTATCCCTGCCGCCAGAACACCTCCAGCGCCCGGTCCAGCGCGGCGTCCTCGTCGAACGCCCGCGGCCGCCCGCCCGCCATGGAGTACCCCCTCGAAGTTTTTTACCTATCGGTACGTTACCTCTTGACCGGCGCGATTGCGCCCCGCTAGTTTCATACCGTCAGGTACATAACTAGCGGGGGTATAGCTGTGACAGGAAAGATCCGGGTCGGGATCGTCGGCGCCAGCGCGGCGCGCGGGTGGGCCGCCGCGGCCCACGTGCCGGCACTCGCCAGTCTCGACGAGTACGACCTCGTCGCGGTCGCGACGACGCACGAGGAGAGCGCCCGGGCGGCGGCCGGCGCGTACGGGGCGCGGCACGCCTTCGCCGGCGCCGCCACGCTCGCCCGCCATCCCGACGTCGATTTGGTGGTCGTGTCGGTGAAGGCGCCCGACCACGCGCCGGCCGTGCGGGCCGCCCTCGCCGCGGGCAAGCACGTGCTCTCCGAGTGGCCGCTCACGGTCGGCGCCGGCGAGGCGGCGGCGCTGGCCGGGGCGGCGGCCGAGGCCGGCGTGGTACACGCGGTGGGCCTGCAGGTGTACGCGTCGCCGGGCGCTCGCTTCGTCCGCGACCTCGTCCGGGAAGGGCGGATCGGGCAGGTGGAGTCGGTCGCGTTCGCAGGCGGGGCCGACCCGCTCGGCGGCAGCCGGATCCTGCGCGACCTGAGCTGGGGTCTGGCGGCCGGCACGGCCAACGACGTGCTGACGATCATGGTGGGTCACGCGCTCGCCGCCGTCGAACTGGTCGCCGGCGAGCTGGTCGAGGTATCGGCGGTGACCGCCAACCGGCACGACCGGGTACGGGTCGTGGAGACCGGCGAGGCGGTGGCGAACGAGGTGGCCGGCCAGGTGGCCGTCGCCGGGCGCCTGGCCGGCGGTGCGGTCGCCTCGATGACGCTCCAGGGCGGCAACGGTCGCGGCCCGGACGGCTTCCACCTGCGGCTCGCCGGCACCGAAGGGACACTGACCGTCACGCCCGCCGACCCTGGCCACTACAGCAACTGGGCGGCCTGGCGGGTCCGCATCGCGCCGGCCGCCGGGGCTCCCGAGGAGTTGGCCGTCCCGGAGCGCTACCGGATCGCACCCGCCGGCCTGGCGGACGGCCCGGCGGCGAACGTCGCCGGTCTCTACCGCTTGGTCGCGGCCGCCATCCACGGCGCACCTGCGGAGCACCCCACCTTCCACACCGCGGCCCAACACCAGCGCACCCTCGAGGCGATCGCGGCGGCCGCCCGCACCGGCACCCGGGAGCTCACCACGGAGGTCCTGCCGGCATGAAGACCCTCGTCATCGGCGCCACCGGCTACATCGGCTCCCGCGCGGCCGCGGCCCTCGCTGCGGCCGGCCACGACATCGCCGCCCTGCGCCGCCCCGGCGGGCGCCCGATCCCGACCGGCTACGGCACCGTGGCGGGCGACCTACTCGACCCGCCCTCGCTGACCGCGGCCGCGTCCGGCTTCGACCTGGTCGTGCACGCCGCTGCCCCGCTGGGCGACGCGGACCTGCCCGGCGCCGGCGCGCTGATCGCCAGCGGCAGCCCGCTCCTCTACACCACCGGCGCGGCCGTGCTCGGGAGTGGACAGTCTGATGAGGACACTCCGCCGGACCCGCATCCGCTCGCCGCGGCCCGCCCGGAGATCGAGCGGCGGGTGCTCGCCGCGGGCGGCCGGGTGATCCGCCCCGGCATGGTGTACGGCACTCCCGACGCCCCGATCCCCGCCCTCCTCGCTGCCAAGGCGACCGAACGGGGCAGAGGTGTCTACATCGGACCGCGCGGCGTCCGCTGGCCGGTCGTACACGGCGACGACCTCGCCGCCTTGTACGTCGCGGTCGCCGAACGCGCGCCGGCCGGCACGATTTGGCACGGTATCAGTGAGACCGCCCGCCTCGACGAGGTGGCCGCGACGATCGGCGGCGGCGCGGCGGCCTCCTGGCCGCTGGAGGAGGCCACGAAGGAGCTGGGCCCGCTCGCCGACCTGTTCACGCGGAGCCAGGACGTCTCGTCGGCGAAGACCCAGGCGCGGCTGGGCTGGCACCCGCGCCATACGTCCATCGTCGCCACCCTGACCCACCTGGCGGGGCGAACGGCGTGAGCGGCCGCCACGGTCTGTGACGTCAGTGTGGCGCGGGCGGGGCGGTCACCGTCGTGTGGAACTTCAGGGTGCGGCCGGGCTCCGCGGTCCAGGCGCCGGCCGCGCCGTCCTGGTAGGCGCTGCCACCGCCCGGGTACGGCGCCTGGTCGCTGAAGGCGATGCCGTAGCAGCCGGCCGTCGTGGCGGATCCAGCGACCAGGGCGTACCGCTCGCCAGCGGTGACGGCGACGTTCGGGCCTACCTGGATCTGGCGGGCGGACCAGCCGATCGTGTCCCGGGGCACCACTGTCCTGTGTAGAGTGCGCGTGGGCCGCAGCTGGGCGTCGACCGCGACGAGGTCGACGACGAGATCGGCCGTCGCCCCGCGCTGGTACGCGGTGATCGACGCTCCACTAAGGACACCACTGCGCGAGGGCGTGAAGCTCTGCAGCCGGCTCCAGCCGGACGCGATGTCGCACCAGTGGCGGAAGCCGGCGACACCGGCGTGCTGGTCGAGGTCGGGCACCGGATCCTGGGCGCCCGGTGCGCCGACGAGGAGGTGCAGGTTCACGGACGCCGGGCAGGCGAGCGGCTCGATAGTCCCCGCACGCGTGAACGCCAGCGGCGTCCAGAAGTAATCCGCCACGGCCTGGTTGCGCGCCCCGTTGTCCCATAGGTCGACGCCGTACAGATACGTGGTGCCGGCCGTCGTGGGGATGGTGGCCACGAAGGCCGGCTGGCCACCGCACGACGAGGCGCTGGGAATCCCGCCGAGGGCCGGGGCCGACCAGGGGCCGAGCGGGCTACGGGCCACCTTGTACCGGGTGTCCGAGGAACAGTACGCGCAGGTGGACCCGTGCAGGTGATAATACGTGCTGCCGCGGCGGAACAGTGCCGGTGCCTCCACACCGGACACGCCCACCTCGACCACCTGGCCGGTGCCGGTGGTGTAGGTGGTGTCCAGCTGTTCCACGACCTGCGCGTGCCCCCGGGCGATGTCGCTGTAGGCGAGGTAGGCGGTGCCGTCGTCGCCCACGAACAGGTCCATGTCGCCGTTGTTGAACTCGGGGGCCGATCCTTGCCGGGCCAGCTTCGGCGGCTCGCCTTCGACGAACGGGCCGACCGGCGTGGTGGCGGTGAACACGTGGTAGCCGCTCGGGGTGTCGTACCCGTTGATCCACAGCACGTAGCGTTCGGTCGTGGCGTTGTAGACCACGTGCGGCCGGTAGCAGCCGTACCGCGGCGGCGCGCACCGCGCCTGCCACGGTGGCGTCCGCGCGTCGAACAGGTAGCCCCGATCGGTCCAGTGCACGAGGTCGGGGGAGCTGTACACCTTGAACCCGCAGAACGGCGTGCCGGCGCCCCGCAGGTGGTATCCGCAGTCGTAGCTCGTGCCGTACAGGTAGTAGACCCCCTCGAAGACCGCGAGGTCTCCGTCGTGGGCGTCCACCGCGTTACCCGCGGTGTCGAACCGGATCACCGGCTTCCCGGCGCTGGTGGCGTTGGTGATGACGGTCTGGTATGGCGCCGTGGGCGCCGCCGCTGCCGCCGCGGGCGCTGGCGTGGCGAGTACCGCCGCTAGTACTGCGATCAGCAAGGTGGTACCGGACAACGCATCCTCCCCGTGGTCGACCGGGGCGACCCCCTGTTATTTACCGATGGTCCAATGCCGACGCTTCATTTCGGTTTCACGACTGCTTCACGCGCCGGTGCGGACGCTCGGGAAGGGGCGCGGTCCTACGGGGCAGGGCTGCGGGACGCTTGAAGATTAACACCGAGCCAGCACGCTCCGTTGAGATTCGCGAACTGATAACGCTCGCGAAACAGGCGAGGGTGTTGCATCACGTCATGACGAAATCTCAACTTTCTCGCCGGTCCGCGCTCGGTATGCTCGGCGTCGCGCCCGTGGTGGCCAGCGGTGCGCTCGCGGGCGCGCCGCCCGCGCGGGCGCAGTCGGTCGGCGCGAGCCGTGATCGCGTACCGCGGGACCTGCGGCCCGGTGGCGCGTTCGACCAGCGGCTGGGGCGGCTCGCCGCCGAGGGCAAGCTGTCGGGGTCCGCCCTGCTGTCGCACCAGGGGAAGACGGTGCTCGCGCGGTCGTACGGCATGGCCAACGCGCGCACGTCGGTGCCCAACGGGCCCGACACCGCTTTCGCGCTCGCGTCCGTGGCGAAGCTCTTCACCGCCGTCGCGGTCGTCCAGCTCGCCGAGCGCGGCCAGGTCGACTTCGGACAGAAGATTGGCGCCTACCTGGACGGCCTGCCCTCCGCCATCGCCGACTCGGTCACGGTGCACCATCTGCTCACGCACACGTCGGGCATGGGTAACTTCCACGACTCGGAGGAGTTCCGGGCGAACGTGGCGTCGTGGACCAGCGGTGCCGCGATGCTGGACGGCATCATGGGGGTGGTCCGCGAGACGGACCTGCTGTTCACACCCGGCACGCGGTTCAATTACAGCAACTCGGGGTTCGTCACGCTGGGCGCGATCGTGCAGGCGGTGTCCGGCCAGTCCTTCTACGACTATGTGCGCGAGCACGTCTTCGCCGCCGCGGGTATGACGCGCACCGACTACTACACGCTCCCGCAGCGGCGCACCGACGACCGCATCGCCCGCCCCTACGCGCTGATGCCCACGGGGGAGCGAGTCGACACCCTCGAACGTCCGGACCTGTTCTGGGCGGCGTTCATCGGCGAGCCGGCCGGTGACGCGTTCGCGAGCGCCTCCGACATGGCGCGGTTCGCGCGGTCGTTGGCGGGCAATCGGCTGCTCAACCCCGCTTACACCACTCTCGCGGTGACCGGTAAGTTTCCGCATCCGATCCGCCGGAATCCGGCGGCCCCGGCCGGCGCCAGCACGCCGTTCCAGGCGTATGGGCCGATCGCGTCGATCGACAGTGGACAGCGGATCATCGGGCACGGCGGCGGGTCACCGGGCGCGGCGACCGCGATCGACATCTACCTCGACTCCGGCTGGGTCGTGGTCATCCTCGGCAACTATGGCGACTTCAACACCAACCCGCCCGTCCAACAGGAGCTGATGCAGGAGGCAAGGCGCCTCATCCTCGGCTAGGGTCCATCTCAGAGATGACCGGCCCGCCACGCCGGGTCGCGCAACGCCGCGGCCGCCCGATAAGATCGCCGCGCTGTATCACTGTGGATAGATGTTGGGAGAGCAGATGGCGGGGGAAACTCGGGACGTCGAGCGTTTCTACTCCACTGAGGATGTCGTCGCGAAGCTGCGACGTCTCGCGGACGCCCTGGAGTCCGAGACCACGTTCCGGATCCAGATAGCGGGTGAACGGATCCGCGTTCCCGCCCGTGCCCAGTTTTCCATCGAGCACGAGCGCGGCGATGGCGAGGAGGAGATCGAGTTCCAGCTCAGCTGGAAGCTCGAGGAGGACGACGCCGACGACGAGGAGGAGGCCGCGGTCGTCTAGACCGGGGCTCTGCGGCTGACCGCGAGTCGGGCCGAACTCAGCGAGTTCGGCCTGACTCAGGCGCCGTCCACCTCGAAGCGGACGATCACGATCTCGTCACTCGGTCGCAGCTGCGGGTAGTAGTCACGCAAGCCAGGCAGGACATCGGCGGCGCTGGCGAAGCCGTCCTCTCGAGCCTCGTCGTCGGTGATGCCGTCGACCGGCTTGGCCATTGTGGACGTGACGCGTCCCGGCATGGACACCTCGTCGTCGAAGATCAGCAGCGCCGGTCCGACCTGTACCGGATCCCTGAACCGTATCGTCATCCGCTTGCTCCCCTCGCGGACGGCGGGCAGGTGCGTGGCACGAAACCGCAGATGCTGGAGCTGTTGGCTCTTTGGGCGGCCTCGATCAGCGCGGCCTGAGCGGTGGACTGGTCACTCGAAAACATGATCACGCTCGGGAGCTTAGGTATCCGTGGGTGCCCCGATCATGGTGGGATAGGTTCGCCGGTATGGCGGACGACACCCTGCGCTCCGTGACCCTGCGGCGCACGAGCCTTGGCCAGTACGAGGTGCGCAACGCGCGCGGCGGCACGATCAGCATCGGCACCGGGGACGGCACCGAATTCACCCCGGTAGAGCTGCTGCTCGCCGCGCTCGGCGGCTGCACGGGCGCCGACGTGGACTACATCACCAGCAAGCGCGCGGAGCCGGACAGCTTCGCCGTCCACGTCACCGGCGACAAGATCCGGGACGAGACCGGCGGCAACCGGTTGGTCAATCTGGCCATCGAGCTGCGCGTCGCGTTTCCGGAGGGCGCCGCCGGCGACGCGGCCCGGGAGGCGCTGCCGCGGGCGGTGCGGATGTCGCACGATCGGCTCTGCACCGTTTCGCGGACGGTCGAGCTCGGCACTCCGGTCGACACCC
Source organism: Actinomycetes bacterium KLBMP 9797 (assembly GCA_037414955.1). GTDB lineage: Bacteria > Actinomycetota > Actinomycetes > Mycobacteriales > Micromonosporaceae > Phytohabitans. The sequence goes on along the minus strand of JBBEWH010000074.1, from coordinate 14,426 downwards.
GCACCGCGCCGTCGCCAGCCGGCTAGGTTCGGTGGGCGGTGAGCCGGCCCACGAGGACGAAGCCCAGGCGGTGGTGCAGAGCGGCGGAGCCGTCGCTCCCGCGGGCGCGAAGGGCAGACTTCTCCTTACCCTTCTTAAACCTATAACGCACCCGGGGGCTTGCGGCAAGGCCCGGGTCGTACCGCAGAATCGTCGGCCGAGGCCACAACCTGCGGATACGGGGGGCGCGGCCGGTGTGCGTTGTTGTCGATGTATGAGGGCCGCGGTGGCCGCCTCGGAGGTTTCGCAGTGATTGAGCAGTACGTGTTGGATCTTCAAGAGGTTGGCGAGACGCAGGTCGCGGTCGTGGGCGGCAAGGGCGCGCACCTGGGGGATTTGTCGCGGATCGACGGCATCCGGGTGCCGGCTGGCTTTTGCGTGACGACGGACGCCTTCCGGCGGATCATGGCGGAAGCGCCGTCGATCGACGGCCAGCTGGATCGGCTGTCGCGCCTGAACCCGGATGACCGCGAGGCGATCCGCGCGCTCAGCGCGGAGATCCGCCAGGCGCTCGAAGGGATCGCCATCCCCCACGATCTGACAGCGGCGGTCACCGGCGCGCTCGCACGGCTCGGCGAGCACGCGGCCTACGCGGTCCGATCCAGCGCGACGGCGGAGGACCTGCCGACGGCGTCCTTCGCCGGCCAGCAGGACACGTACCTGAACGTCGTGGGCCCGGCCGCGATCCTCCAGCACGTCAGCCGGTGCTGGGCGTCGCTGTTCACCGAGCGGGCCGTGACCTACCGCCAGCGCAACGGCATCGACCACCGTACGGTCCACATGGCCGTGGTCGTGCAGCGGATGGTCTTCCCGCAGGCGGCCGGCATCCTGTTCACGGCCGACCCGGTCACGGGCAACCGGAAGGTCGCCACCGTGGACGCCAGCTTCGGCCTCGGCGAGGCCTTGGTCTCCGGCCTGGTGAACCCGGACGTCTTCACGGTGCGAGACGGCGAAGTCGTCGCCAAGTCGGTCGCCGCCAAGCAACTCGCCATCCACGCCCTGCCCGCTGGCGGGACGCGGACGCTGCCGATCGACCCGCAACGGCAGGAGCAGCCGGCGCTGACCGATGCGCAGGTCCTGCGGCTCGTGCGGCTCGGGCGGCGGATCGAAGCGCACTTCGGCCGCCCCCAGGACATCGAATGGTGCCTGGTCGACGACGGCTTCCAGATCGTCCAGAGCCGGCCGATCACCACGCTGTTCCCCATCCCCGAGTCCGGCGACCGGAAGAACCACGTCTACCTCTCCGTCGGTCATCAGCAGATGATGACCGACGCCATGAAGCCCCTCGGGCTGTCCTTCTGGCAGATGACCACCCCCGCGCCCATGGCCGAGGCCGGCGGCCGCCTGTTCGTCGACGTGACCCAAAGACTGGCCTCGCCGGCGAGCCGCGACGGCCTCCTGGAGCTCGTGGGGAGATCGGATCCGCTGACCGGGGACGCGCTGCGGACCATCCTGGAGCGCGACGGCTTCATCCGGACGCTGCCTGACGAGGATCCCCCCGGGCCACTCGCGGGCGGCTCGCCGGCTCCGATCGAGACCGATCCGGCCATCGTCACCGAGCTGATCGCGCGCAGCCAGGCATCCATCGCCGCCTCGGCACGCGACATCCGGACGAAGTCCGGAGTGGCGCTGCTCGACTTCATCCAGGCGGACCTCCAGGAGCTGCGGCGGATCCTGTTCGATCGGCAGAGCCATCAGGTGTTCATGTCGGCGATGGAGGCCGCGTGGTGGCTCAACGATCAGCTGCACGCGTGGCTGGGCGAGAAGAACGCGGCGGACACGCTCACCCAGTCCGTGCCCCATAACGTCACGTCGGAGATGGGACTGGCGCTCTTGGACGTCGCTGACGTGATCCGCCCCCATCCGGACGTGGTGGCGTTTCTGCAGCACGTCGCGGACGAGGATTTCCTGGACGAGCTGGCCACGCTCGCGGGCGGGCGGGAGGCGCGCGACGCCATCGAGGCGTGGCTCGAAAAGTACGGCATGCGGTGCGTCGGCGAGATCGACATCACGCGGCCGCGTTGGAGCGAGCGCCCCGCCACGCTCGTGCCCGTGATCCTCGGCAACATCAAGAACTTCGAGCCGGGCGCCGCCGCACGGCGCTTCGAGCAAGGGCGGCAGGAGGCGTGGGCGAAGGAGCAGGAGCTGCTGGAGCGCTTGCGCGCGCTGCCGGACGGGGAGCGGAAGTCCGAAGAGGCCAAGCGGATGATCGACCGGGTGCGTACCTTCATCGGGTACCGGGAGTACCCGAAGTACGGCATGGTCAGCCGCTACTTCGTGTACAAGCAGGCCCTGTTGGAAGAGGCCGAGCGCCTCGTGCGGGCCCACGTGCTTCGTGACGAGGAGGACATCTTCTACCTCACGTTCCAGGAGCTCCACGACGTCGTGCGCACGAACCGCGTGGATGACCAGCTCATCGACCGGCGCAAGGACGCGTTCAGGTCGTACCAGGCGCTCACCCCACCCCGGGTGCTCACCTCGGACGGCGAGGCCCTCAGCGGGGCGTACCGGCGCGCCGACGTGCCGGCCGGTGCCCTGGTCGGCCTACCGGTCTCCGCCGGGGTCATCGAAGGGCGGGCCCGGGTCATCCTGGATATGGCGCAGGCCGATCTCGAACCGGGCGACATCCTGGTCACGGCCTACACGGACCCCAGCTGGACGCCGCTGTTCGTGGCGATCGCGGGCCTGGTGACCGAGGTGGGCGGCCTGATGACCCATGGCGCGGTGATCGCCCGGGAGTACGCCCTGCCGGCCGTCGTCGGTGTGCTGGATGCGACTCGGCTGATCCCCGATGGGCAACGGATCCGCGTGCACGGAACCGACGGGTACATCGAAATCCTGCGTAAATAGACCTTCTTGATATTTAAGTCTATAGATGTAAGACTCGTCGGAAGCGCTCCCAGACCGATTTTCACCGTCGCAGAACGGAGGATGCACTGTGCGTTCACACAAGCCCGAACAATCCGGCGCGCGATCCCGGTCAGCCGTCCGCCAGCCCGTTCGAGCGCTCGTCCTGCTGCTCGCCCTGATGGTCGGCGCGCTGCCCTGGACCAGCGTAGCCCAGGCCCACGGCACCATCGTCAGCCCGATGACTCGGGCTTACCAGTGCTGGAAGACCTGGGGAAACCAACACATGAACCCGGCCATGCAGCAACAAGACCCCATGTGCTGGCAGGCGTTCCAGGCCAACCCCGACACCATGTGGAACTGGATGAGCGCGCTGCGGGACGGCCTCGGTGCACAATTCCAGGCTCGGACCCCCGACGGACAGCTGTGCAGCAACGGCCTGTCCAGGAACGACAGCCTGAACCAGCCGGGCGCGTGGAAGACGACCAACATCAGCCGCAACTTCACGATCCAGCTCTACGACCAGGCCAGCCACGGGGCTGACTACTTCCGGGTCTACATCAGCAAGAACGGGTACAACCCCACCACCCAGCGCCTCGGTTGGGGAAACCTCGACTTCATCACCCAGACCGGCCGCTACGCGCCGGCACAGAACATCTCCTTCAACGTTTCGACCTCTGGATACACCGGACAGCACATCCTCTTCGTCATCTGGCAGGCCTCGCACCTCGACCAGGCCTACATGTGGTGCAGTGACGTGACCTTCGTCTGATCGGCACGACCGGCAACCGCGGCACCTCTCCGGCCCAGGACATTGGCTGACGTCCTGGGCCGGGAGAGTCCCACCAGAACCGGCGACGAGGTGAGAGGCGATCATGATTTCCCGGGAACGTTTCGCGAGGTGGTACCGGAACCGCTTCGTGTGGGTGGCGGTGATCCTGCTGGCGGTGTCGGCCGGCGCGGTCGCGCTGGCCAACTCGGCCGGCTCGGAGGCGGAGCCGGCGGATCTGCACGCGCAGATCGTGACCCGGATGCGCACCACGCTCGAACAGGTGGACCCGGGGCAGCACAACCACGCCGGTCACAGTGCCCAGCAGGTGGCCACCGAGGGGAAGGCGAAGCCGGCGGTGATCTGCGGGGTCCGCGTCTACGGCTACGAGCCGGCCGAGGTCACCGCGCTCGCCGACGTGCGGACGGTCTATGGCTTCCACCTCTGCGGGGTCGCCCAGGCGGGATACCCCTGGGACGTGGCGACCAAGCTGGCCGGCCCGGTGATCATGGACATGTCCACCGAACCTCCGGGCATCCAGGTGGTCGAGGCGACCGCCAACGTCAAGTTCGTCGACCGGCTGCGGGAGATGTTCCCGGCCAAGTACGCGGACCTGGCCCAGAAGGAGGCGCTGGCCGACGCGGAAATGGCCGACCTACGCCGCCGGTACGCCGCCGCGGCCGGGCTCTGACTCCGGCGGGAAGGTATGGATGCCGGCATGGGTAATCACCCCATGATCAAGGCGTCCCTCAAGTCCCCGCCCACCGCCCCTACGCCACAGCCGACTTGAGGGACGCCTTGATCATGAGGGTTAGGTCGGGTTGGCGTAGAGCAGCCGGTTCGGTGAGGACGGCCCGGGGTTGATCACGACGTTCTTGGTGCTGGCCGTGATCAGGGCGGTCTTGGCCTGCGCCATGGTGGCGCCGGGCGAGCCTTGCAGGTATCGGGCCAACCACCCGGTCACGTGCGGCGCCGCCATGGAGGTGCCCGACCAGCCGGGCGCGGACGCGGTGTCCGAGGCGATGCCGGCGGACGTGATGGAGACGCCGGGCGCGAACACGTCGACGCACGAGCCGTAGCTCGAGAACGAGGCCCGGGTGTCGGTGTCGGTGACCGCGGCGACCGTGACGCCGCGCGCGGACCGTGGCCCGTTCGTGCAGGCGTCGGTGTTGAAGTTGTTGGCGATGAAGACGGTCTTCACGCCGAGATTGAGCAGGTTCTCGGCGGCCTGGTTGGGTGCGGTGCCGTAGCCCTGCAAGCTGAAGTTGGCCACCGACACCGGATCGCGGTGGCCGGCGATCCAGTCCATCCCCTCGATCAGGTCGGACGTGAAGCCGCTGTTGTCACACTGCAGCACCCGGACCGCCTTGATGGTCACTCTCTTGGCGACGCCGTAGGTGGTGCCCCCGGCGGTGCCGGCCACATGGGTGCCGTGGCCGTGGCAGTCGTTGGTGCCGTTGCCGTCGCCGACGGCGTCGTAGACCCCGCTGGCCCGGGTGCCGAAGTCGACGTGGCTGGCCCGGATGCCGGAGTCGACGATGTAGACCGTGACACCGGCGCCGGTCGAGACGTATCCGTAGTTGTTGTTGAGCGGCAGCGCGCGCTGATCGATGCGGTCCAGGCCCCACGACGGCGGGTTCGGCTGAGTGGCCTGCACCGACCGCGTGTCCACCAGGCCACCGTGAATCACCGAGTCTCGCTCGACGTATGCCACGGCGGGATCGGCGCGTACCGCGGCGAGCGCCGTGGGCGACAGGTGGGCCGCGTACCCATCGAGAACCCGCTCGTAGCGGGCCAACACGGTGCCGCCGGCCCGCTCGGCGGTGGCGACCGCGGCCGCGGTGCGGGCGGCGCGCGCCGCCCGGCTCGCACCGGACGCCGCGTCGGAGAGCACCACGACGTAGCGGTCCGCGGCGGCCTGCGGCCCGCCCGGCCGCAGCGGGTGCGGGCGTGGGCCGGTCCGCCGCCGCCGCGGGTGCGGCGATGGCCCCGACGAGCGCACCGGACGTGAGTGTGATTAGTGCGGCGAAGCGCGCCGCTCTGCCAGGTAGTTTCCGCACCTTCGGCCTCCCCAGACGGTCCCTGTCGCGCCACGGGGGTCAACGGGCATGCTCACCGGACAGTCGATAGTGGAATACGCGCACCCGAAGATGCCGCATCGCGGCTGCCGAGCGGTCGCCAACGCCCCCGTCGCGTGCACTTGGTCAGCGACCACGCTAACCTCGCGGACGTCGACCGCGACTCGACAGTCGTCGATCGGACAGTGCGCCTCATGCGGTGACGTTACCCATTTCCGAACCGTACGGTGATGGCCAGGCCGCCTTCGGGGCGGGCGCCGGTGGTGACGGTGGCGTGGTGGGCTTGCGCGACGGCGTTGACGATCGCGAGGCCGAGACCGTAGCCGTCGCGGCGGCTGTGACGGTCGGTCGCCAGTCTCTGGAAGGGTTGGAAGAGGCGCTGGAGCTGGTCGTCGGGGATGACCGGCCCGCTGTTGGTGATCGTCAGGCTCGGCTGCGCGCCGGTGGTCTGAGTGGTGATCTCTATGTGCCCGTCTGGATGGTTGTGGCGGATGGCGTTGTCGATGAGGTTGGCGATGAGGCTTTCAATCAGTCTCGGGTCCCCGACCGTCACCGCTGGCGCCAGATGTTCGGTGAGGTTGATCCCTCGCCGGGTCGCCTGGTCTCGGCGCGAAGCGAGCGCGCCGGTGGCGGCGTGGGCGAGGTCGAGGGTGTCCCTGCGGGTGAGGCCGCGTTCGCTGGTGGCCAGGGCGAGCAGTGCTTGGACGAGTCGTTCCTGGTGTGCGCCGAGCGCGAGGGCCTCCTGGCAGGCCGAGCGCAGGGTGTCGGCGTCGGCGTCGGGGTCGGCGAGGGTGACTTCGAGGAGGGTTCGCAGGCCGGCGAGGGGGGTGCGCAGCTCGTGGGAGGCGTTGGCGACGAAGTGTCGTTGGGCGTCGAAGGAGGCTTGGAGACGGGCGAACAGGTCGTCGAGGATGCGGCCCAGTTCGGTCAGCTCGTCGGCGGGCTCGCCGAGGTTCAGACGCTGGTGGAGGTTTCCGGCGGAGATGGCGTTGGCGGTGGCGGTGATGGCGCGCAAGGGCCTGAGGAACCGGCCGGCGACGAACCAGCCGGCGGCCAGTGCGAGGGGGATGAGGACGGCGAGCGCGACGGCGGAGCCGACGAGGAGTTGGCGCGGGCCGATTCCCTCCCCGGCGCCGGTGATCGCGCCTGGCGCTGAGCTGTGGGCGGGAACGGTCGACTGGATGCCGATGAGGGGAAGGGTGACGACGGCGAGCACCACGATCCCGGCGACGAAGATGCCCGCGGCGTAGAAGATCGCGAGCCGGGCCTGCAAGGACCGTCTGGGGAGCGGCTGGGGGTTGGTCATGGTGGCCCTATCCGGTAACCGCCTTCGCGGATGGTCTGGATCACTGGTGGGTCGCCGAGTTTGGCCCGCAGCCGGTGAATGGTGTGCTTTACGGCGGACGTGAAGGGGTCGGCCGCTTCGTCCCAGACCCGTTCGAGTAGTTCCTCGGCGGGCAGGACCAGGCCTGGTGCGGCGAGCAGGCATTCGAGGAGCGCGAACTCCTTCGGGCTGAGGTCAAGGCGCCGGCCGGCGCGGAACGCGGCCCGGCGGGCCGGGTCGAGGGTGATGTCCGCGTAGCAGAGGGTGGGAGGAATCGGCGGGGTGGCGCGGCGGGCCAGGGCGCGGACCCGGGCGACCAGTTCGGCGAAGGCGAACGGCTTGGGCAGGTAGTCGTCCGCGCCGAGACTGAGTCCGTCGACGCGGTCTTCGACCGTGTCGGCCGCGGTCAGCATCAGCACGCGGGTGTCGGAGCGGTCGTTGGCGAGCTGCCGGCAGATCTCGTCACCGTGGACGCCGGGCAGGTCGCGGTCGAGGATCACCACGTCGTAGCGGGTGACGGCCAGGCGGTCGAGGGCGGCGGTGCCATCCAGGACGACGTCGACGGCCATGCCCTCGCGGCGCAGCCCGTGCCGATGGAGCGGGCGAGGACTTCGAAGTCCTCGACGACGAGGACCCTCACCGCCCGTCACCGCCGGTTGTCGCGCGGGCGGGGCGGCTGGACCGGCCGCCGGGTCGAGGTGCCATGCCTTGACGATGCCAGATCCCAGGTTCCAGCTGGGTCGCAGCCGCTGCGACCGGGCTGGAACCGGGTGCCGCGTACAACCGTCGGCATGAGTCCATTTCGAACCATGAGCTCGCCGCGATGAGCGCCGCCGGAATCGTCGTTGCCGGCCTGCGCAAGCGGTATGGGGCCACCCTCGCACTCGACGGCATGGCATTTACCGTCCGTCCGGGTGTGGTGACCGGCTTTGTGGGGCCGAACGGGGCCGGGAAGTCCACCACGATGCGGGTGATCCTGGGCCTGGACGCGGTCGACGAGGGCACCGCGCTCATCGAGGGCAAGCCGTACCGCAGCCTTCGGCACCCGCTGCACCACGTCGGTTCACTGCTGGACGCGGCGGCGCTGCATCCCAGCCGGAGTGCGCGCAACCATCTGCTCTGGCTGGCCCATTCACAGGGCCTGGCCGCGCGGCGGGTGGACCAGGTGATCGCGCAGGTCGGCCTGACCTCGGCGGCCCGGCGCAAGGCCGGCGGGTACTCGCTCGGCATGCGCCAGCGGCTCGGCATCGCCGCGGCCCTGTTGGGCGATCCGCCGATCGTCATGCTCGATGAGCCGTTCAACGGCATGGACCCCGACGGCATCATCTGGATGCGGGGATTCCTGCGGTCGTTGGCCGCGCAGGGCCGCGCCGTCCTGGTGTCCAGCCACCTGATGAGCGAGGTGCAGGACACCGCCGATCATCTCGTCGTGGTCGGGCGCGGCAAGGCCATCGCCGACGCCAGCGTGGCCGACCTGGTCGCGGCCGCGTCCGGGGGCCGGGTGGCCCTGCGGACCACGGCCGGCACGCACGCGATGCGGGTGCTCGCACGCGCCGGCGCGACCGTGGCGGCCACCGGCCGCGACACCATTACCGTCGCCGGCCTGCCCGCGGATCGGATCGTGACGCTGCTCAGCGCGAGCGCCGTGCCGTTCTCCGAGGTTTCAGCGCACCGCGCCACCCTTGAGGACGTCTACCTGGAACTCACCCGCGAGGCGGTCGAGTTCCGCGCCGGGACGCCCGCGGAGGTATCACGATGACCTCTACCGGTACGCCGTACCGATCCGGCCAACGGGTCGGGCGGGACGGCCTCCTCCCGTTGCTGCGCGCGGAGTGGACCAAGTTCCGGACGGTTCTGGGTTGGGTGACCGGCATGGTGGCCGCGGCACTGATGGTGGTGCTGGTCGCGCTGCTCGCCGGGGTCAGCAGCGATCAGAAGGGCGCACCACCCGTACCGATCGGGCCGGGCGGCGAGCCGGTGACCGACAGCTTCTACTTCGTGCACCAGCCGCTGACCGGAAACGGCAGCATCACCGTCTCCGTTTCCGCGCTCAGCAGCAGCATCCCTGAGGGTCCGGGGGACCTGCGGCCCGGCACCGTGCCGTGGGCGAAGGCCGGGATCATCATCAAGGAGAGCACCCGCCAGGGATCGCCCTACGCGGCGATCATGGTTACCGGCAGCCACGGCGTGCGGATGCAGGACAACTACGTCAACGACACGGCCGGCCTTCCCGGCCCAGTCTCCGCCGCGTCGGTTCGCTGGCTGCGGCTGGACCGCTCGGGCGACGCGGTCACCGGCTACGCCTCCATCGACGGTACACAGTGGACCAAGGTGGGCACCGTTCGGGTGGAGGGGCTCGGACCGACCGCGCAGGGCGGGCTGTTCGTCGCCTCTCCGCCTTCCGTGCATGGCATGGGCACGCGCGGCACTGTGTCCACGGCCGTCTTCGAAGACCTTCGTATCCAGGGACGCTGGGCCGGCGGTAACTGGACAGGCGATCAGGTGGGTCCCGAATCCCCCAGCTTCGCCGGCTACCCGCAGGACACGTCGGGTTCGTTCACGGGATCTGGCGGCAACGTCACGGTGACCGGCGCCGGCGACATAGCACCCGCCGTTCGCGAGACGCTGGCCACCGGCGGCACCCGCAAGGACATCCTCACCGGCACCTTCGCCGCGCTGATCGCGGTGATCGTCGTAGGGGCGCTGTACATCACTACCGAATACCAGAGGAACCTGATCCACGTCACCCTGGCCGCCAGCCGGAGCCGGAGCCGGGTGCTGGTGGCCAAGGCCATCGTGCTGGGCGTCGTCACCTTCGTCACCGGGCTGGTGGGAGCGGTCGTCGCGGCTCCGCTCGGCGAGCGGCTCGCCCGTGCCAACGGCGTCTACATCTTCCCGGTGGCGTCCTCAACCGAACTACAGGTGGCGCTCGGGACCGCGGCGCTGCTCGCGACCGCCGCAATCCTGGCCCTCTCCGTCGGCACCATCTTCCGGCACAGCGCCAGCGCGGTCACCACCGTCATCGTGGCCATCGTGCTGCCCTACCTCCTGACCGCCAACCCGTTCATGCCCGCGAGCGTGTCGAACTGGCTGACCCGCGTCACGCCAGCCGCGGCATTCGCCGTCCAGCAGACGCTTGTGCAATATCCCCAGGTCGCCAGCGTCTATACGCCGTACACCGGCTACTACCCGCTGGCGCCGTGGGCCGGGCTCGCCGTCCTGGCCGGCTACGCGGCGGTAAGCCTCGCCGTAGCGGCCGTCCTCCTGCATCGGAGGGACGCATGAGACCAGCCCTGCACGCGGAGTGGACGAAGATCCGGACGGTCGCCAGCCCGGTGTGGCTGCTGCTCGGCACCATCGTGGCGACCGTGGCCCTCAGCGCCGGGGCGACCTCGGTGGTGACCTGCACGGCCGCCGGCTGCGGCGGCGACGTCACCAAGCACAGCCTCGCGGGCGTTGTGCTTGGCCAGGCGCTGGTCGCCATCCTGGCGGTGCTGGTCATCAGCGGCGAGTACAGCTCAGGCATGATCCGCACCACCCTGACAGCGATGCCGCATCGGGCCACCGCCTTCGCGGCCAAAGCAATCACTCTCACCGGTGTCGTTGCCGCGGCCGGAACCGTCGCGGCTCTGGGGTCGCTCCTGGCTGGGCGGCTCGTCCTGCCCGGCGATGGCCGCACCGCTGCCCGCGGCCACCCGGCCCTCTCCCTGGCCGACGGGCCAACCCTGCGCGCCGTCGTCGGGTCGATCCTCTACCTGATCCTGATCGCCCTGCTCAGCCTGGGCATCGCCGCCATCGTGCGGGACTCCGCGACCAGCATCGGGGTCATCCTCGGCCTGCTCTACCTCCTCCCCATCCTCTCCCAGGTGATCGGTAACGCGCGCGGGCAACGCCTGCTCGAGCAGATCGGGCCGATGAGCGCCGGTCTCGCCATCCAGGCCACCACCAATCTCCACAACCTGCCGCTGCGTCCGTGGGCCGGTCTCGGCGTCACCGCCGGGTGGGCCGCCGCCGCGCTCATGGCCGGCGGCCTACTGCTACGCATCCGCGACGCCTAGAGCACCCCAACGACGCCGCCGTTCGCGGTGGGTTACCGGCGTCCGGCGGTGCTCAGCCGCGGGCCCGGGTGAGCGCGGCGAGGTAGCCGCTGACGTCGTCGGCATCGGGCATGTCGAGTTCGGTGTAGATCGCGTGGGCCAGCTTGTAGTGGCTCCGGGCCTGATCGGGGTCGCCCAGGGTGCGATGGGCGTGGCCGAGGCCGGTGTGGGCCCGGGCCTGCTGGTGTGGGGTGCTGATGGCGGTGGCGATGGCCAGTGCGTCGGCGTGGAGGGCGAGGGCGTCGGCGGGGCGGCCGGCGAGCTGGGCGGCCTCGCCGAGGCCGTTGACGGACCAGGCCTGGCCGTTGCGGTCCCCGGTGTCGCTGAAGCGGGTGAGTGCTTGCTGGAAATAGGTCGTGGCCTGTGCCGGCTCGCCCACGCGGAGGTGGAGGAGGCCGAGCGTGTCCAGGGCGTGCGCCTCGGTGATGGCACTGCCGAGCGGTCGCAGGACGGTCAGGGATTGCCGCAGGTGGTCGGCGGCTGGCCGGTAGTCGCCCTGCCGCAGCTCGACGTTGGCGACGTTGCACAGGGCCGTCGCCTCGCAGTACCGGGCGCCGACGTCCTGGAAGATGCCCAGGGCCTGCCGGTAGTGGTCGGCGGCATCGGCGTAGCGGCCCACCCGTTCCTCCACGACGCCCAGGTTGTTCAGCGCGAACGCCTCGGCGAGCCGGTCGCCGGCCTGCCGGGCCAGGGCGATGCTGTGCCGTTGTTCGTCGATGGCGTGCTCGTGGTCGCCCAGCCGGTAGCTGGTGGTGCCCAGGCTGGTGAGGGTGAGCGCCTCGCCGAGTGGGTCGCCGGCCTGCCGGAACCTGGTCAGCGCCCGCCCCAGGTGCGTGACAGCCAACTCGTACTGGCTCAGCCGGGTGTAGGCGACGCCCAGATGGCGCAGCGCGTGTGCCGCTCCCGTGCGGTCTCCGGTCTGCTCCGCTGCCCGGTAGGCGTGCTCGTTGATGGTCACCAGTTCGGTGAGGTGGGCCTCGCTGAGGTAGCGGAGCAAAATTCGCGCGAGCCCGACCACATAGCCGGTCCTGCCGGTGGCGGCGGCATGCGCCGCGACCGCCACCAGGCAGAACCGTTCGGCCTCCAGCCAGCCGCGGGCTGCCTCCGGAGCGCTCAGGTCCGGCATCGGCGTGGTCGGCGCGGCGCCCTCCGGCCGGTAGTGCGCCTCGCCGGGATGCAGGGTGTCCATCGCGGACACGGCCCCGGTCTCGTAGTAGTCGAACAGCCGCCGCTGCGCGGCCTGGCGCTGTCGCGCGGTCTCCTCGGTGGCGGCGAGGTCGGCGGCGTACGCGCGGAGCAGGTCGTGCATGCCGTACCGGCTCCCGCCGACCCGGTGCACCAGGTTGGCTCGGGTGAGCAGCTCGAGCATCCGGCGGGCCCGGTCGAGGCCGGTATCGGCCAGCGCCGCGGTCGCGTACGGGTCCAATTCCGGCCCTGGATGCAGTCCGAGCAGCCGGAAGGTCCGCACGGCATCCGCTGGCAGGTGCTGGATGGACCAGGAGAACACCTCGCGCACCGCGGCGTACGGGTCGCCGCCCGCATCCAGTAACTCCAGCCGCGTCCGGCGGTCGGCCAGCTCCGCCACCAGGTCGGCCAACGCGCTGTCCGGCCGGGACGTCACCAGCTCGGCCGCGACCCGCAAGGCCAGCGGTAGCCGGGCACACTGCTCGGCCAGCGCCACGGCGGCATCCGGCTCCGCCTCGACCCGCGAGCCGACCAGCTGGCGCAGCAGGTCGACCGCCTCGCCAGGCGACAGCAGGTCCAGGTCCACCCGCTGGGCACCATCCACGGCGACCAGACCGGCCAAGCTGTCCCGGCTGGTCACCACCACGAGACACGAACCGGTGCCGGGCAGCAACGGACGCACCTGCGCCACGCTGGCCGCGTTGTCCAACACGATCAGCGTCCGGCGCCCGGCGAGCTCACTGCGATAGCGGGCGGCTCGCTCCTCCACATCCAGCGGAATGTTCTGGCCGGTCACACCCAGTGCGGTGAGAAATCCCGCCAACGCCTCCGCGGCGGGCATGGGTTGTTCCGGGTCGTAACCCCGCAGGTTCACGTACAACTGCCCGTCCGGGAACCGATCCGCCACCCCGTGGGCCCAGTGCACCGCCAACGCGGTCTTGCCCACGCCGGCGGCTCCGCCGATCGCGGTGATCACCACCGCCTGCGGGGCGTCGTCGCCGTGCTCGCCCAGCAGCTCGTCAAGACGGTGCAGGTCCGCGGCGCGGCCGGTGAACCCGGCCACGTCGGCGGGCAGCTGGGCCGGCCGGTGCGGGACGGTCGCGGCGGCGGCCGGTGCCGCGCTCGTGCTGGACGTCTTGACGGTGGCGATGGCGGCGAGCTCCGGGTCGTGCCGCAGGATCCGGTGATGCAGCTCCCGCAGCGCGGGCCCCGGATCGCTGCCCAACTCATCGACCAACCGGTCACGCAACAGCCGGTAATGCGCCAGCGCGTCGGCCTGCCGACCACAGCGATACAGCGCCAGCATCAACTGCCCGGCCAGCCGCTCATCCAGCGGATGCTCCACTGTGGCCGTGGCCAGATCGGACAGCAACCGGGCGTGCTCGCCCTGACGCAGCAACACATCCGTCTGGTCGAGCACCGCGGCCAGCCGCTCGGCCTCCAGCGCGGCGGCGACCGTCCGCACCCAGTCGCTGTCCAGGTCCGTGAGCGGCCGGCCCTGCCACAACGCCATCGCGTCCTGCCACAGCGCTGCCGCCTGATCGTCATCAAGAGTCGTTCTGGCTCGCACCGCGAGTGCCCGAAACTGGTGCAGATCCACCGAACAGGGATCGATCTCCAGCGCGTAGCTGCCGGACCGCCGGACCAGCGCCGGCGCGCCCGTCCCACCGAGCACGTCGCGCAGCCGGGACAGATACGTGTGCAGCGTCTGCCGGGCCCGCTGCGGCGGCGACGGCCCCCACACCCGTTCCACCAACTGATCGAGCGACACCGGGACGCCCGACTCGACCAACAGCGCCGCCAGCACCGTACGCTGCCGGGCCGGTCCCAACGCCACCGGCCCGCTGGTCCCGTACGCCACCACCGGTCCCAGAATCTGGAACCGCATCGGCCAATCCCCCCATCGCCATCGCTCCCCGCGACGCCGCATGCGGCGGATTTCGAGCGCGCGCGAGAACGGTCGAACGCCGCCCATCACAGTACGGGAACGGGCGCGGGAGCGTAGGCCTCATCGACGGCTCGATCGTCAGACCAGCCTCGCATCCATGATCAAGGCGTCCCTCAAGTCGTTAGAACGACTTGAGGGA
>JBBEWH010000073.1:0-102393 GCA_037414955.1 Actinomycetes bacterium KLBMP 9797 | reverse complement strand
CCCACGACCCCGGCCCCCCTCTCGGCTTTCCACGGCCGGGCGCCACGCCTTGATCATGGATGGGATACCACCTCGGGCGCTACTCGGACAGCGAGGGGATGGCTTGCCGGGGACCGCCGTCGGCCGCCCGCGCCTGTTCGGCGGCGTTGTCGGCGGGGCGAGGGCTGAGTGCGCTGACGGTGAGGAGGATGTGTTCGGCGTGGATCCGGTTGTCGGCGGTGGCGGCCAGGCTCATCGCCGCGTCGGCGGTGCCGTCGGCGGTCTGGGGCGGGATGACGAGCAGATCGACCCGGTCACGGTTGGCGCACAGTGCGGTGAGCAGGCAGACCGGCTGGCTGACGAAGAAGGTCAGCAGCAGGATCCGGTGCGCGATGCCGAGGCGGTGTGGATAGGTGTCCCAGCCCCGGGCGGCGAGGATCAGCCGGGTGACGGGGCCACGGAGTTCGTCGATGGCCAGCACGAGGCCGGGCAACTCGGCGACGGGGTCGGTCGAGCGGGGCCACCAACCGCCGTCCAGCAGGGTGCGGCGTGAGCCGGTGGGTTCCACTCGCAGCCGCGGGATGGAAGGCGGCGTCAGCGAGACGACCGTCATGCCTCTGGGTGGCCACCGGTCAGCAGCTCGTGGCATCGCGCGCGGACTTGCCGGGACCTGCGGCGGCGCCGTGCCTGTCCGATCAGCGGACACGTTGCGGGTGCGGTGCATGTCGTTGGACATGACATCCCCTGAGGGGTTAGGCCGGCGTGGCGGGCACCTCAGGATTTTCGGGATGTCGTCGAGTCCGGAGTAGCTCCACCGTACACCTGTGCGACCGATCTCGCGGGTGGGTTCAACGCGGCGTTTCTTCAGCGTGCACGGCCATGGATTCCAGATACGGACCGCCGAAGGTGGTGGCCATCGCCACGTCAGAGGCGTCGCGGCCGCGCCCGATGAGGATCCGACCCTTGCGCGGACGGTTGTTGCGTGGGTCGAACGTCCACCAGCGGTCGCCGAGCCAGACCTCCATCCAGGCGGCGAAGTCCATCGGCGCCGTATCCGGCTCGACGTCCAGATCCGGCAGGTACCCGAACACGTATCGGGCGGGGATGTTCAGTGCCCGGCAGAACGAGATCGCCAGGTGGGTGAAGTCGCGGCACACCCCGAAGCCTGAGGCGTTGACGTCGACGGAGCTCGACCGGGCCGTGCTGCTGCCGTAACGGAACTCAAGATGCCCGTTGACGTAGTCGCAGATCGCCGCAACTCGTCCGTAGCCGGGCGGCAGCGACCCGAACCGCGTCCACGCCTCGTCACCGAGCATGTCGGGCAGGCAGTAGCGGCTCGGCAGCGTATAGATCAGTGTCTCGTCCGGCAGGTCCTGCGGTGCCAGTTCCGGCGCGTGCGGGTCGACCGCCTCGGTCGTATCCGGCACCACCGCGATCGCCTCGTACCGCAGGGTCGACGTGCCGGGCGCGAGCACCAGCCGCAGGCAGGGGTTGCCGTACAGGTCGGTGTAGGTCCGTGCCGGCGTTTCGGGCGCGAACGACCAGCGCTCGCTGGCGATGACTACCCCGTCGCCCTGCTGTGGCTGCACTTGGAACACTGTCGGTGTCGCCACGTCCGCCACGTACACGAACTGGCATCCCACCCGTACTTGGCGGCTCCGCATCTACCTATCCTCGCGCGCCCTGGCGACGCGGATGTCGTTGCAGAGCCCGACGATGCCCCGGATGTTCTGGACCGCGCGTGCGGCGGCGTCCCGCTGCCCGGTCACGTCCACCGTGCCCGAAAGCGTGAGCACTGAGCCGCGCACGCCGGCCCGGATGGCGCCGGCCGGCACGGCGGCGTCGGTGGCCAGCAGCCGGTCGGCCAGTTTGGCGAGGTCGACGTCAGCGGTGCCGGGCGTGCCCGGCTCGCGCACCGCCATCTCGTCGGCGACGCCACGCACACCAGGCGCGCCCATCGCGGCCCGCCTGGTCTCCAGGCGTTCGGCGTGGCTGGCGACCTCGCCAGGGAGCACCACCATCCCGCTCCGGATCGTGACGCCGACATGCGCGGTCTCACCGGCCATGCGCCTTAGCCGGTCAGCGATGCCCGTGTGAAGGTCCCGGTCCGTCCCGTGCGAGGTCTGCGCCATGAGGCTAACGATGGACCCCTGCCGGCAAATGCGCCAGGGCCGCCGCCCGACGGTGTTCTCCCCGGAGCGAGTAGTCTCACGAACAGCGCCTGCTCCGGTTGCAGGCGGCAGGCGGCCCGGGGAGGCCGTCGACGCGCTGTTCAAGCAGACGGAAGCGGCTATGGCCAAGGCAACGACCAGGGCGCTCGCCGGCGTTGCCCTCGCGGTACTGGCGGCGGCCGGTGTGGCCGCGGTCATCCGCTACCGGCAGGGACAACGACTTGCCGCTGATGAACTCGCCCAACTCGACGAACTGGATACCCGGCTGACCGAAGTCGCGGAGCCGAGCGGGCGTCCCGGGTCGACACGCCTGGTTCGGGTCATCGAAAACCTCCAGCGCAATCAGGGCATCTCAGCGGCACGGCTACGGCGATGGATCGTGGGCCTCCGGCGCGGGACTCTCAGCACCGAGCAAGCGACGGTGGCCGAGAGCGATTTCGGTGACCTTGAGCGGGAAGCAGATCAAGGCAACATATAAGCCTCCCGCCAGCGGCGTCACCGTTGGGCGGGAAACAGTTGGCGGCTTGAAACGCGGCGCTGGGTGGTGGCGGGGTGTAGTGTGGCGATGTCACCCCGGTCCCCGGTGGCGGGATCCCGCATATGCCGCGTTCCGTCGCCCTGAGGGTTCTTGATGACCGGGACCATGACTCTGCTGACCGATGATCGGTTGCTGTTCAGGCCCCAGTCTCGTTGCGGCGATCATCGCCGACTCACCAAATGACGCCCGTCAACGTGGGGGAAGCCGACACGACTTCCCGACCCGCATATACGGTACGGGCGCGCCAGAGGCCGACAGCGCGGTCTGGCCCTGATGCGCAACGTCACGTACAGATCGTTTCGCGGCTGGCAGCCCGGTGACCGTTCGCCGGCGCCGGTATCGAGGCTTTCTTGGGGGTAGGGGGAAGGAAGGGGTCCCGGGCGGGTTCCGCCCGGGACCCCATACCGCGACGCCCGGCCGCCGTCGGCCATCAGGTCGTTGCGACCGCGACCCTCCTGACTGGAGTGGCGGCGCGGACGTCATCCGGACGAGATGCGTATTCCACAGTGGGGATTGGCGACGTAGACCGAGGAGCGTCCGGCAGGGTCGAGGAGAACCGGCCCGCCACCCGGACGCGCCGAGCCGAAGTCCAACTGCTGTCCGTCCGCGGCGTCTCGAAGGACGAATTTGCACTCAGGGTTGCCGATGAAGTCCGCGACCTCGACGGCGACCCGGCCGCGGGCGTCGAAGGCGTCGGTGTCGCCACCGGACTCATGGGCGAACGGCGGCGTGGCCTTTCCCGCGCCGGACCGCAGAATCACCAGACACCCCGGGTCGTTCGCCGCCCACCGCAGGGTGCCCGT
The DNA here is from genome assembly GCA_037414955.1 of Actinomycetes bacterium KLBMP 9797. Classification (GTDB taxonomy): domain Bacteria; phylum Actinomycetota; class Actinomycetes; order Mycobacteriales; family Micromonosporaceae; genus Phytohabitans. Next base: position 98,902 of record JBBEWH010000073.1, on the reverse strand, counting down.
CTCGCGCATCTGGTACGAACTCGTGCCGTACGCGTCCGTTATTGTGGCGATCTCCTCGCCGCTGTCGACCTTCGTGACGGTGACGTCGCAACCGTTGTCCGCGACCGAGATGTTGTCGCGGACGACGAGCCGCCACGGGGAAGTCGCCGCGAACTCCGCCTGCCGCAGCGGGCCATCCTCGGTGCGCCCGTCACCGGGATCCCAGATCAGCAGCACCGCGGCCGCGGCGGCGACCACGAGCACCACCGCGGCTCCGGCGACATAGATCGAACGACGGCGCCGCGGGAACGCCCGGATGCGCCAGCGATCGGCCGGAGATCGCTGTGGTGGACCTTCAGCACGGCCGCTCGGGGTGTCCGGTGCCGAGCTCTCCGCCCGCTGGGCGAGCGGCGATGGGGTACCGGGCACCGCGGCCTCCGTCGTGGCCTGCTCCTGGTCGACGGCGCCAAGAGCCGCGGCCGCCGCGGCCGCCACCGTGCGGCTGTCATCGTCGGCGAGGCCTTGGAGGGCCAGCCTCGCGGCCAGCGCCAGCCCGGCGTGCCTTCCCCGCGCCACGCGCGCGAGCTCCCGCACCGCGCCCGCCCGGACGTGGGCGAGCGGATGATCGATCACCGCCCGCAACTCGGGCGGCAACGGCGCGGGCGCGACGACCGAGCGGCCGCGGCGGGCCAGGTACAGCTCGCCCTGCATCTCCACGTCTCGGCTGGGGGTCTGGTGCGGGTTCCGCTCCCGCACGCGGTCGAACACGTAGTCGTAGAGCTCGTTGAGCGAGACCCAGCCGTCCTGGTCGCGGTCCGCGTCGCCGGTGGCCAAGCCCTCGACCAGAGCGGAGGTGAAGACGGACGGCCGCGAGCTGTGGTCATCGGAGAGTTGGTCTCCTTCGAAGGCGTACTCCATCGCGCTGGACGCGGTGATCACCGCCCGGCCGCGTCCGCCGCCCAGCCCTTTGCCAGGAAAGCTGTCCAGCACGTTGACGTCTCCGGCCGCGCGCACCGTCACGCCCTGGCTGAACGCACCGCCGTAGCAGCAGTCCAGCAACAGCACGATGCTGCGCGACCGGCTCGCCCGCATGCACCGCTGGACGAAGGCGGCGGAGGTCGCGGAGGACCCGAGCCGGTTCGGGCGGGTGTTGCGGGCGGCGAAGAACAACTCCCCGGACTCGCTCTTCAATCCGTGGCAGGAAAAGTGCAGCAGGAGCAGATCCTCGGCGCGGCTCTCGGAGAATAGATCCTCGATCTGTGCCTGGATGACATGCGCGGGCTCGTTACGCACCACGCGCACGTCGAAGTCGCCGATCTGAGGGTCGCCGAGGACCGTGGCCAAGGCCGCGGCGTCCGCGGCGGGCGCCAGGAGGTGCTTGAGCCCCTCGTGCTCGTACGTGTCATTGGCGACGATCAGAGCCTTCCGTGCGCCGCTCACTAGACGCCGTCCTGACCAGCGTGCCGGCCGACGAACAGTTCCACCAACCGCTGCTGGTCGGCCGCGGTCGCCTCGGAGAGCTCCAGCACGTCGCCGCCGAGCTCCAGCCGTACCGTCCGGCGGGTGCCCTGCCCGCGGGCCAGCCACCGGCGGACCGCGAGGACCACCTCCCGCAGGCCCTCGGCCGAACGGCTCAGCGTGACCAGCAGGGCGCCGACCGCGATGGCATCGAATCCCCGAGCGCCCTGCGGCGCCGCACCGGCGGGCACCGGGCGTACGTCGACCACGTCGAGCTGGAGCAGTTCCTGACGAAGGAAGCCGGTCAGCGCGTCGAGCCGCTCCGCATCCGCGTCGTCCTCGGACAATTGAAGCCGTAAGTCCTCGTTCACGGCCCTACTCCCTCGCATGGGCACACATGTGTACAACATGCACCCGGTGGCGGGCGTAATCAATCAGAATCCGGACTCACGCGGGCCTGGCGAGGACCACTATTCTCGGCGCTGTGATCTCGGAGCTGGCAAACGTGGTGGCGGCGGGCGGCTCCGCGGTCGCGGTCGTCGTGACGGTCGTGTTCGCGGTGCGGCAGCTGCGCTCGGCGCAGAGCGCCAACCACACCCTCGTCGCGATCGAGCTGCTGACCCGGGACCGGTCCAGCGACGAGTTCCTGCGCGCCGAGGACTTCGTGCTCAACGAGCTGACCACCCGCTACCCGCCGCCCGATGTCGCCGTCAGCGACCTGCCGGCCGAGGCGCGCTACCAGGTGACGCGGCTGGCCCTGTACTACAACGGCCTGGGCCAGATGCTCGCGTTCGCGGCGGTCGATCCGAGGCTCCTGATGGGTACGGTGAGCTACCGCTCCCGGCAGGCCTGGCGCGTCCTGGAGCCTTACATCCTCGCCGAGCGCGCCCGGCGCAGCGAGACCTACCTGTCCCACTTCGAGCATCTCGTCCACATGGCCACGCATAACCCGTGGGCCGCGGCCGTACGCGACCTCGACCTGAGGCGCTTCGACAGCTACCCGGCCGAGCTCGGCCTGAAGGACGGTTCGGCCCCGGCGCTCTTACCGCGGCAGGGAACCGCGTAGCTCAGCCGGCAAGCCACGGTTGGTTCTTCGCGTCACATCTCCAGCGCAGACGGTTGTCGAGGCATAGTTATGGCCACATACTGATTATGGCTCCATAACCATTACCTCCGGGAGAGACGATGACCGCCACCCTTCCCGCGCGGCCGGCCGCGCCGGGCTCACCGCGCGCCGTCGCGCTATCCGGCGGGCTGCACCCGGTGGGCGTGTTCGTCCTGCTCGCCGGCGCGTTCCTGCCGATCATGGACTTCTTCATCACCAACGTCGCCCTGCCCAGCATCGACGCCTCGCTGCACGCGTCGGCGTCGGCGCTGGAGCTGATCATCGCCGGGTACGGCGTCGCGTACGCGGCCCTGTTGGTCCTCGGCGGGCGCCTGGGGGACCGCTACGGCCGGCGCCGCCTCTTCCTGGGTGCTCTCGTCGGCTTCGTCGTGGCCTCGGCGGCGTGCGGCCTCGCGCCCACCGTCGAGGTCCTGATCGCCGCGCGGATCGTGCAGGGCGCGACCGCCGCGCTGCTCATCCCGCAGGTCCTGGCCACCTTCCAGCACACGCTGGAACACGAGCGCAAGGCCCGCGCCCTGGCCCTGTACGGCGCCACCTCCGGCATCGCCGCGGTCGTCGGCCAGCTGGTCGGCGGCCTCCTGGTCGGCGCCGACATCGCGGGTACCTCGTGGCGGCCGATCTTCCTCGTCAACGTGCCGATCGGCCTGGTCGTCCTGGTGGTCGCGGCGCGGATCGTGCCCCGCACCCGGTCCCCGCACCCGCTGGGCGTCGACGTGCCCGGCACGGTGCTGTTCGCCGCCACCCTCACCGCCCTGCTGGTGCCGCTGACCGAGGGCCACGCGCTGGGCTGGCCGTGGTGGACGTGGCTGTCGCTCGCCCTCGCCGCCGTCCTCGGCGCCGCCACCTACCTGGTGGAGAAGCGCGCCGAGCGGCGCGGCGAGGTCCCGCTGCTGCCACCGTCCCTGCTGCGCCTGCCGTCGATGTCGCGCGGCCTGGTGATGGTGTTCGCGTTCAGCATCGGCTTCGGGGCGTTCATGTTCGTGTTCGCCCTCACCGTGCAGGACGGCCTGCACGCCGACGCCCTGCACGGCGGCCTGGCGATCCTGCCGATGGCCCTGCTGTTCTTCGCCGGCTCCCTGTACGCTCCGCGCCTGATCAGCCGCTTCGGCCGGGCGGCGCTGTCGGCCGGCGCGGTCGTCCAGGTCGCCGGCCTCGCCACCCTCGTGCTGGTGCTCGTCCAGGGTTGGCCACACGTCAGCCTGTGGGCCCTGGCCGCGCCGCTCGCCCTGGTCGGCGCAGGACAGTCGATGCTGTTCGCCGGACTGTTCCGCAGCGTGCTCGCCGACGTGCCCACCCACCTCGGCGGTGTCGGCAGCGGCGTGCTGATCACCTTGCAGCAGAGCGGCCTCGCCCTCGGCGTGGCCACTCTCGGCACCGTCTACCTCGCGCTGGCGGCGCACGACACCGCGCGGGCGTTCGCCACGGTGGAGTACGTGCAGATGGGCATCGTCGCGCTGCTGGCCATCGGCGCCGCCGCGCTGCCGCCCTTCACCACGGCCGCCGCCGACGCGCCGCTGGCCGAGGCCTGAGCCGGCGGCCGTACCTGAGGAGTCCGCATGAGCCTGCTCGACCTGTCTCGGTGGCAGTTCGCCATCACCGTGCTGTTCCACATGACGTTCCCTGCCATCACCGTCGGTCTGTCGATCTTCCTGAGCGTCCTGTACGGCCTGTACTGGAAGACCCGCAAGCCGGTCTACCTGCAGATGTTCCGGTTCTGGCGGCGCGTGTTCGCGGTCGGGTTCGCGATCGGCGTCGTGGCGGGCATCGTGATCACCTTCGAGATGGGACTGAACTGGGGTGTCTACGCCGCGAAGACCGGCCCGATCATCGGTCCGATCATCGGGATGGAGGTGGTCACCGCGTTCTTCGTGGAAGCGGGGTTCATCGGCGTCCTGCTCTACGGCGACGGCCGCGTCGGTCGCCGCACGATGTTCGCCGCGTCCGTCATGGTGTCGATCGGCACGCTGCTGTCCTCCACCTGGATCATCGCCGCCAACTCCTGGATGCAGACGCCAGCCGGGTTCGTCGTGCGCGACGGGCGGTTCGAGCCGACCAACTGGGTGCACGCGATCTTCAACCCGTCGTTCCTGTGGCGGTGGCCGCACATGGTCCTGGCCGTGCTGATCTCCGCGAGCTTCTTCGTCGCCGGCATCGGTGCCCACTACCTTGTCAAGGGCAATGAGCTGCCGTTCGCCCGCCGGTCCGTGTCCATCGCGCTGGGCGTGGCGGCGATCCTTCTCCCGGTGCAGATCTTCGTCGGCGACCACACCGCGGGCGCGGTGCTGCCCACCCAACTGTCCAAACTGGAGGCGCTGGAAGGCAACTGGGCCAACGGCAACACCGGATTCGTCCTGTTCGCCATCCCCGACCAGCAGGCCCAGCGCAACATCGCCGAACTGACCATCCCCTGCCTGGGCAGCGCGCTCAACAAGGACCTCACCTGCCACACCGCGATCCCCGGACTGGACCTGACCGCGAAGGCCGACCAGCCGGACATGGCCGCGGTCTTCTGGGGATTCCGGGTGATGTTCCTGGCCGCGCTGCTGATGTTCGGCACGGTCTTCTACGCCACGATCCTGCGCCTGCGCGGCAAGCTCTGGACCTCCAGACGGTTCCACCGGTTTCTGATGTGGACGACCCCGGTGGGCGTCCTCGCCATCCTGGGGGGATGGACCACCGCGGAGACCGGCCGCCAGCCCTGGGTGGTGTTCGGCCAACTGCGCTCCGCCGACGCCGTCTCGCACCTGGCGCCCGGCGAGGTCGTGTTCTCCGCGGTCGGCTTCGCCCTGCTCTACCTCGGGATGCTCGCCGTGTACATCGGCTACATCGTGCGCACGATGCGGATCGGCCCGGAACGGGACCGCCCGCGGGCGCTCCGCCCGGCCCCTCCGCCGGCGCCGGTGTCCAGTCTGGCCGGTGGGGTGGTGCGCTGATGTCCACGGTGTGGTTCTTGCTCATCCTGCTGTGCCTGGTGATGTACGTCGTGCTCGACGGCTATGACCTCGGCATCGGGATCGCCACCCTGCTCGAACGGGACTCCCGGGCCCGGCACGAGATGCTCGAACAGGTCGCCCAGGCATGGGACGGCAACGAGACCTGGCTGGTGCTGCTGGGCGTGAGCCTGTGGGCCGGATTCCCGGTCGCGTTCGGCACCATCCTCCCGCACGCCTACCTTCCGGTGATCGTCCTGCTCTTCGCGCTGATCGTGCGCGGGGTCAGCGTCGAGATGGCATCCCAGGCCGGTCCCGCGCCCCGATGGGAACGGGCGTTCGGCGTCGCCTCGCTGACCGCCGCGTTGGCGCAGGGCGTCGCGGCCGCGACGCTGACCGCGCACCTGACGCTGGTGGACGGGGCGTTCGCCGGCTCGCCGGCCGGCGCCGTCGGGTGGTTCTCGGCACTGTCCGCGGTGACCGTCGCCTGTGGATACCTGGCCCTCGGATACGCGTACACCAAGGGGAAAGCGACCGGACGGCTGCGGGCGCGGGCCGGACGGCGTGGCACGGTCAGCGCGGTGCTGGCGGCCGCGCTGTCGGCGGCGTGCCTGGTGGCCGTCAACGGCACGGCCGCGCCGCTGAACCCGCGGGAACCCGCGCGCGCCGCCGCCATCGCCGGGCTGCTGGTACTGGGCGCGGCGGCCCTGGCACTGACCCTGGTGACCCTGCGGCCGACCTCGCGGCACGATGCCGGACCGATGGCGGGTCTGGCCGTCACCGTGGTGGCGCTGGCCGGCGCCCTGGTGGTGGCCCGGTACCCGGTACTGGCGCCACCGGGTCTGGCGCTCGCCGACGTGACCGCTCCAGACAGCACGATGGCGTTTCTGGCCGTCGGTGTCGGCCTCAATGTGCCGCTGATCCTCTACTACAACTGGTTCGCCCACCACGCCTTCCGGGGCAAGGCCACCGGCGTGCACGGGAGGCAGCCATGATCATCCGTGCGGTGCTGACCGTCGTCGGGATCCTCGGCGGGCTGCTGTGCTACTTCGTCTGCCAGGGCATGTTCGCCGGATATCCGCGCTACCACACCGGCACGCTCAGCCTCGTCGGCATGCTCCTCATCGCCGGCACCGGCGGCGTCGCGTGGCTGGTCGATGAAAGCCGGATCCGCGATGACGACTGACCAGGCCGACCAGCCACTGCCCGACCAGCCACTGCCCGGCGCTCCGGTGCGTCGCTGGCTCGCCGAAGCCGCGGTGCCGGGGCGCGAGCGCCTGTGGCTGGCGGCGGGCTGGCAGGTGCTGGAGACCGCGTGCACGACCGCCCAGTGGGCGGGGTTGGCCTGGGCCGCGCGCGACGTGCTCCACCGGGCCCGACCGGGCTGGCCCCCGCTGGGCCTCCTGCTGGCCGGCGGGCTGCTCGCCGCCGGTGCCGCGTGGTGCGCGACCCGATCCCAAGCCGCTGGGCGCCGGCGGATCGCCCACGCCCTCAGCCGGCGCCTGGTGGCAGCCCTCCTCCCCGCCGGACAGCGGCGCGCCGAACCAGACCCCGCGACGGCCGCGCTGGCGACCGTCGAGCTGTCCGGCGACATCGCCGACCACCACGCCCAGAGCCTTCCGCAGCGGCTGTCGGCCCCGGCCTCCATGGCGCTCGTCCTGTTGGCCACCGCGGTGGTGCAGTGGCCGGCGGCGGTCATCCTGGTACTGGCGAGCCTGCTCATCCCGCTGAACATGCGGCTGGCGGGCCTGTTCGCCAGGGAAGGCGCGGACGAGCGGCTGGCGGCCAGCACCCGGCTGGCCGCGATGGTTCTCGACAGCTTCCGCGGCATGCCCACCCTGCGCAACCTCAACGCGCTGCAGCGCCGGCGCGCCGAACTCGCCCGCGCCGCCGCCGACCTGAACGACACCACCATGGCGGTGGTGCGGCGGGCGCTGCTGTCCGGCGCGGTGATGGACGTCGTCATCACGTTCGCCATCGCGGCCACCGCGACGTATGTCGGGCTGTCCCTGCTCGGCTACGTCCAGCTCGGCGCCGCGCCCGGCATGACCCTGTTCCGCGGTCTGTTCACGCTGCTGCTGTGCCCGATGTACTTCCAGCCACTGCGCGCCGCGGCCGCCGCGTACCACAGCCGGGAACGGGCCCTGTCCGCGGCGGCGGCGATCAGCGACCTACTCGCCGCCGGCGACGCCAACGCCGACGCTGGGGCGCGGCCGGTGCCGGCACGGCACCGACCGGCGCCGGCGGGACCGGTCACGGTCGTGCTCGACGGCGTCTCCTTCCGGCCTCCCGGGGCCGGCGAGGGTGCCGGCGACCCGATCCTGCGCGACGTCACCCTGACCGTCCACACCGGAACATGGACGGCGGTGACCGGCCCGTCGGGCGCCGGCAAGACCACGCTGCTGTCGCTGATCGCCGGAGCGCGCCCAGCGACGCGCGGCACCGTCCGATGGCTCACGCGCGACGGCTCGTCACCGCCGTGGCTGGGCGGCTGCGCCTGGATCGGGCAGCGGACCGTGATCGTGCCGGGATCGATCGCCGACAACATCCGCGTCGCGCGACCGGACGCCGGCCTCGTCGACGTCGAGCGGGCGGTCGCCGCGGCCGGCCTGGCCACCGTGGTGGCGCGGTTGCCGCGAGGACTGGACACCCCGCTCGGCGAGGATGGTGGGGGACTGTCCACGGGGGAGGCCCGGCGCGTCGCCATCGCCCGCGCGTTCCTCAGCGACGCCGCGCTCTGGGTGCTCGACGAGCCCACCGCACACCTCGACCCGGACACCGAGGCACAGATCGTCACCGCCCTGCGCGGCGCCACGCACGGCCGCACCGTCATCGTGGCCACCCACTCGGCGGCCGTCGCCCGCTCTGCGGCCGTGCTGCTCCAACTCGCCGACGGCACCGTCCGCGGAGCACGGGAGGCGACCCCGGTATGAAGACCAATGCCCTCGCCGCCGCCGGGCTGGCGCTCGCCGCCCTCGCCGAAGCCTGCGCGGTCGGCCTGCTCGGGCTCTCCGGATGGTTCATCGCCGCCGCGGCCGTGGCCGGAGCCGGTGGTTACAGCGCCTTCTCCTACCTGGCGCCCAGCGGCGGGGTGCGCGCGTTCGCGCTGGGCAGGATCGCCACCAACCATGCCGGTCGCGTCGTCCTGCACGCCGCGGCGCTGCGCCGGATCAGCGCCGCCCGACTCGCCTGCTACGACCGGGCCGGGGGATCGAGCACGGCCACCTGGTCCGGCCAGTCCCTGGACCGGGTCATGGCCGACGCGGACACCGCGGGTATGGCGCTCATCCAGGCCGCCGCGCCCGCGGTCACCGCCGCCGCGATGACCGCGGGCGGCTGCCTCGCGATCATGCTCGCCGGCTACCCGCTCGTCGCGGTGGTGCTCGCCGTCGCCGCGCTCGCCTGCGCGGGCTTCGCCGTCGCCGCGGCCCGCCGGACCGACGACGCGGGCCGCACTCGGCACCTGTTACGCACCGAACTGGTCACTGCCATCGACGCCTGGGCCGAGATGGCCTCACTCGGCGCCACCGACCAGCTCGCGCGCCGGACCCTGCGGCGCCTCACCGCCTTCGAGGCCCCCCGCGACCGCCAGGCCGTCACGACCGCCCGCATGCTCGCCGGCACCCGCGCCGTCACCGCGGCCGGGCTCGCCCTCACCGTCGCGCTCACCGCACGGTCTGGCGCCACGGTGGCGACGCTCGTTCTCATCGCGTTGCTCGCCGCGGGCGTGCAGGCCAACGCCGAGCGGCTGGGCGCCGCCGCCATCGCGTGGACGCGGGCCCGGCACGCTCGACAACACCTCGCCGCCACCGACGAGGAGCAGCACCGGCCAACGACGCAGCCGACCCTCCGCGCGGCGTACGACCGCGGCGGCGGCCTCACCGTGTCCGGATATCGCCTGCCCGAGACGCCGACGCGCGAGGCGCGCACCATCGGCTTCACGGTCGCCGCCGGGCACACCCTAGTCGTCACCGGCGCGTCCGGCAGCGGCAAGACCACACTGCTCACCGCGCTCGCGACGACGCTGCGGCAGCAGCCCGGGCCGCAGGTGGTCGCCGCCGTCCTGGCCGACGACCACCTGTTCACCGGCACGATCGGCGGCAACCTCCGCCTGGCCCGGCCCGCCGCGACCGACGCCGACATCGCCGACCTGCTCACCACGACGGCGTTGGACGGCGCCGGACTCGGCCCGGACACCAGGGTCGGCGTTGGTGGACGCGCGCTCTCCGGCGGCGAGCAACGCCGCCTGCACATCGCCCGCGCCCTCGGCACCCAGCCGGACGTGCTGCTCATCGACGAACCGAGCACCGGCCTGGACGCCGACACCGCGGCGCAGGTGCTCGCCGAGGTGCGCCGACGGCTCCCTGGCGCGGTACTCGTGATGACCGCCCACGACCGGTCCTTGGCTGGCGAACGCCGATACCCCGGCCACTCACGCCTGTCGCTGGACAGCGTCGATGCCGCGTGACCATCGGCCCGTGCGGCGGAAATGGTCTTCGAGGTCGGCGCGTCGGGCGTACATGAAATAGCCCGTGACCGAACGTCCGTCCTTGCGTGCGTAGTCGTGCAGCCGTCCGTACTCCTGGAAGCCCATGCGGCGCCAGAGCCGCATCGGGCCATCGTCGCGGACTTCGAGCGTCAGGATGTCGCAGCCCATCTCGGCGGCCGTCCGGAGGGCCTCCTCGAAGCCGGTGGTGAGGAACCGGCCACGGTAATCCGGGTGGATGACGCACCGCCGCAGGTCCACCACGTGCCGGCGGCCGGGCTGCGGTGCCCGGGCGAGCGTGACCATACCGACGATGTGGTCGCCTTCGGTGCGGGCAACCAGCAGTCGGACGGTGCCGCGCCGCAGATCGGCGTCGAAGGCGCGCATCAACGCCAGGCCGTCCTCGTCACTGAGCGGTTCGTTGAAGCCGAGGTTGCGTTCCCGTACGGCCACTCCGTTCATCAGGTCGAGCATCTCGCGCATGTCGTTGGCGGACAGTTCGTTCGGCCACTCGTACTTCATGAAAGCCTCCGGCATCCTCAGATGTCGGCCGCGCCGCCGATGTGGCACAGCTCGCCCGCCCGCTCCTCACCATCGAACCGGACGACAGCTACGGCGACGGTGTGTCGGCAGGGGCCGAACAGATCGGTATGGCCACGATCTGGCACACGACCGCTGGTTTGCGCGTCCGCTACGACCCCTCGTACACCCGCATGTTGACCGACGACCCGCGGTTCATTGCGGCTTTCCGGCGGCTGAACGGCGCCTTCGAGGAGTGCGGGTTTACCGTGGCTCTCGCGCCAGGCGACCTGCTCATTGTGGACAACGACGCGATGGTGCATGGGCGCGTGGCCTTCCGCGCGCGGTACGACGGCACGGATCGATGGATCAAGCGGGTCCTGGTCCGGCTGCCCCGTACGCGTCCAGCACGCGAACGGCAAGAGCACGGGTACCGCCAGAACCCGGTGTACGTGGCAACGAACCTCCCATGATCAAGGCGTCCCTCACGTCGCTATGGCTACTCGAGGGACGCCTTGATCATGACTGCCCTAATGTTAGGATTCTTATAGATTTGCCTGAAAGTTCGCAGAAGAGCCGAGATGCGCCTAAATGTAATGAACATGGTTCAGTGGGCCTTTACTGCACCAACACCAACGGCGGGCGCTCGGGTGTCCCGTCACGGTCGATCTCGGCCCGCGCGCCGCGGCGCGCGGATCTGGCACAAGCTGGCCGTCATCGGACTCGCGTCCCTGCTGCCCCTGGCGATCACGGCGGGACTGCTGGTCAACGAGAGCGCGAAACGACTCAGGTTCATCGACAAGGAGCTGTGGGGGTTGGAGTATGTCCGGCCGATGTACACGCTCCTGTACGACCTGTCGATCCACCGGGACATCAGCCGGCAGGTGTTCGCCGGTGACCGGTCCGCCGACGAACTGGAGGCGAGCACCAAGCGCGTCGACGACGGCTTCGCGGCACTGGCGTCCGTCGACGAAAGGCTCGGCCGCCAGCTGAACTCCGCGGGCGCCGACCTGAACGAGAGTGCCACTGTCGGCGGCCAGCTGCGCGCGTGGCAGCGGTGGAAGGCCACCAACCACACCGCGGTCAGCGGCACGGTGGCCCACGACGTGATGATCGCCCAGGTTCGATCCTTGATCGACCATATCGGGATCACGTCCAACCTGACGATCGACCCGGCTCCGGACGCCTACCGCCTGGCGACGGCGCTCATCAGCCAGGTGCCCGAACTGACGGACAACACCATGCGGCTGGGCACGACGGTCGACCAGATGCTGCAGGCCGGCCCCGTGTTCCTCGACCGCGCCCGGGTCGCCTCGATCGTCAGTGGGCTCGGCCAGCGCATCGACGAACTGCAGAACAACCTCTACACGGCGTTCCGGCACTGGGGCAACGTCGGCCACGCGGAGTCGCTGGCCGTGCCGCTGCAATCGGTGTACGCCGCCATCGCCAACCTCAATCAGGTCACCACCCGGGACTTCGTCCAGTCCTCTCCGGTACGACTGGATCGGTCGGCGTACGCCGCCACCGTCGACGAAACGGCCCACGCCCTGGGCGCGCTGTGGAACGCGATGGTGGACCACGAGCGGCGACTGCTACAGGATCGCCGTTCCGGGTACCTGCGGCACGTGGCTGTCTCCCTGGGCAGCATCCTTCTCGCGATCATGCTGACGCTGGTGCTCGTCGGACGCATGTCGCGCCGGATCGCCACCGACATCGGCACCGTCGCGCGGGCTGCGATCGAGTTCGCCGGCGGCGAGCTGACCCGCCGCGTTCAGGTGCGCAGCCGCGACGAGGTCGGCGCGTTGTCGGAGGCTTTCAACGACATGGCCGAACGGCTGGCGCTCTCGCAGCAGACCCTGCGCGCCGAGCGGGACTTCTCCGGCGCCCTGCTCGACGTCGCGGGCAGCCTCGTCCTCGTCCTCGACCGCGAGGGACGCATCGTCCGGTTCAATCGCGCCTGTGAGACGACGACCGGCTTCCGGTTCGACGAGGTGCGGAACAAGGCGTACTGGGATGTGTTCCTACCGCCGGAGGAGGTCGACACCGTGCGGGCGGCCTTCGCCCGGACGCTGGCGGCCAACGACTACCCCACCTCGAACGAGCGGACGTGGGTCAGCCGGGACGGAAGCCGGCGGCACATCGCCTGGTCCAGCGGCGCGTTGCTCGACGAGCATGGCGCGGTCACGTATGTCATCGCCTCGGGGATAGACATCACGGCTCGCCGCCTCGTCGAGACCCAGCTCAGCGAGGCGCGTGAGCGCTTCCGGCAGGCGTTCGACAACGCCACGATCGGCATGTGCCTCACCGGGGTGGACAAACGCTTCATGCAGGTCAACCCGGCCCTGTGCAAGATGTTGGGATATACCGAATCCGAACTGCTCGGCAAGAGCGTGGTCGAGGTCACGCACCCCGAGGACCGGGCCGCCACCCTCGACGCGATTCGGTCCATGATGGATGGTGAGACCTCCATCTTCCACACCGAGAAGCGCTACCTGCGCGCGAACGGCCAGGCGCTACGAGTGGTCGTCTCGTCCTCGGCGGTTCGTGGCAGAGCCGGCACGCCGCTGTACTTCGTGACGCAGATCGAGGACGTCACGGCGCGGCGCGCCGCCGAAGAGAAGCTGTTCCACCAGGCGCTGCACGACTCGCTCACCGGCCTGCCCAACCGGGCGCTGTTGATGCAGCAGTTGCGGGACGCGTTGACCGACGACCGGTCAACGGCCGGGATGAGTGCCCTGCTCTTCGTCGACCTGGACGGCTTCAAGCTCATCAACGACAGCCTGGGCCACGATATCGGCGACCAGGTGCTCCGGGTCACCGCCCGCCGGCTGGAGCGCAGCGTCCATCCGGAGGACACCGTCGCCCGCGTCGGAGGCGACGAGTTCGTCATCCTCTGCCGCAATCTGCCCACCGCACAGCGTGCCGCCGACATCGCCGAGCGTCTGCTGCCGATCCTGGGTACCCCCCTGGAGGTCGCCGGCGCGGAGGCCGTCGTGACGGCCAGCGTCGGCATCGCGATCGCGGCCGGATCGGCCGTCGATCCCGAAGAGTTGATCCGCGACGCGGACGCCGCCATGTACCACGCGAAGTCCCGGGGGAAGAACCGCTACGAGGTCTTCGACGAGACGCTGCGATCCCGGACGCTCGAGCGGGTCGCCGTCGAGACCGGGATACGCCGCGCGGTACGCGAAGGGGGATTCCGGCTGGACTACCAGCCGATCGTCGAGCTGAGCACCGGATGCATGGTCGGTCTGGAAGCGTTGCTGCGCCTGGAGGACCCAGATCGCGGTGTGCTCTCACCGACGGTGTTCATGGAGGTGGCGGAGGAGACCGGTCTGATCGTGCCGATCGGCGCCTGGGTGCTGTCGTCGGCGTGCGCACAGCTCGCACAGTGGCAGGCAGCCGATGCGGTGCCACCGTCGCTGGAGATTTCCGTCAACCTGTCATTCCGGCAGGTGGCCTCGCCCGATCTGGTCGCCACCGTCGAATCGGCGCTGGCGGACTCGGGGCTCGCCCCGCAGCGCCTCGCGCTGGAGTTGACCGAAACGATCCTCATCGAGGCGGATGTCGCGTCGTTGCGCCAACTCGAACACATCCGCGACCTGGGTGTGCAACTCGGCATCGACGACTTCGGCACCGGCTACTCCTCGCTGACCTATCTCAAGCGGCTGCCGGTCAGCTTCATCAAGATAGACCGGTCCTTCATCGCCGACATGGTGGAGCAGAGCTCAGACCGCGAGATCGTCGCCTCCGTCATCGGTCTGGGTAAGTCTCTGGGGCTGACGACCATCGCCGAAGGAGTCGAGAACGCGGAACAGCTCCAGGCTCTGGTGGACCTGGGCTGCGACCGGGCTCAGGGTTACTACTTCAGCCGTCCCCGCCCAGGCGTGCCGCGTCTCGACACCCAGCCCGCCACCGGCGCCCCGCGATAAGGGGACTTCGACATGCGCTTACGTACCGGCTTGATATCGCTCCTCGCGACCTGCGTGACGGCCGCGGCGGGCTGTGGCGCCGGCGGGGAGCCGAGCGCCGAACCGACAACCCGCACGCGGAAGGCAGGCCCGATCACACTGGCGGTGGTGCCCAGGGCGCTGGGCTTCGACTTCTGGCGGCAGGTGCGGCTGGGCGCCGAATGCGCCGCCGCCAAACACGAAGACGTCACCGTACGCTGGGACGGTGTGACCGCCGAAACCGACGTCGTCGGGCAGGTCAACCTGCTACAGCGCTACATCGGACAGGACATCGACGGCATCGTCTACGCGGCCACCGACGCCGCGGCGCTCGCGCCCATCACCGAACAGGCGATCGCCAATCGCAAAGTGGTGGTGAACATCGACTCGGGCACGTACCCGCAGCCGCCGGGGGTGCCCGTGTTCGCCACGGACAATGTCGCCGCCGCCACTCAGGCCGCTGACCTGCTGGCACAGGCGCTCGGGCCGGGCGACAAAAAGATAGCGTTCCTGCCGTACGATCCCGGCTCGGCGACCAACGACCAGCGGACACAGGGCTTCAAAGCAGGTCTGGCCCGGCATCCGCGGATCAGGATCGTGGCGGAGCAGTCCACGCAGTCCGACTTCACCACCGCGGTCAGCATCACCGAACGGATCCTCGCCGCGACCCCGGACCTCGACGGGATCTTCGCCGCCAACGAGCCGACCGCGCTGGGCGCGGCCGAGGCGGTCCAGAAGAGCGGCAGGGCCGGAAAGATCACGCTCGTCGGATGGGACGCCGCGCCGCAGAGCGTCGCACTCATCCAGGAGGGCGTCATCACCAGCATCGTGGCGCAGAACCCGTTCCGGATGGGCTACGACGGCGTGAACGCGGCGGTGAAGATGATCCGCGAGGGCGGCACCGTGTCCTCTGGGGACACCGGTGTCTCCTACCTGTCCGCCAAGAACCTGACGACGCCGAAGCACCAGGCCCTGCTGCGACCCTCGTGCGCCAACCCACCGGTCTAGCACCGCTCATGATCAGGGCGTCCCTGTAGTAGTTCTAGCGACTTGAGGGACGCCTTGATCATGGTTGTCCGGGACGGCGAGACGGGGCGGCCGCGGCGTTCTGCCGGACGAGGGTGAGCATCTCCGCCACGGAGCCGGCAGGGTCGCTGATCGGATACTGCACCGCGCGGATGACGGCGTCGGGATCCGCCAGCAGCGTGAGGCGCTTGAGCCGGTCGGTGCCGCCGGCCCGGAACGTCGGCAGCAGCAACCCGGCCGCGAGCTTCATGTCCTGATCGGACAGCAGCGGATAGGGCAGCTTCGCGTGCGCCACGAAGGCGGCCAGCTGGTCGGGCCGTTGGGTGCTGACGCCGCGGATCGTGGCTCCGGACGCCTCGAAGTCGCCGTGCCGTGACGTGTAGGTCAGGGACTCCAGGGTGCAGCCCTTGGCGCCGGGGATGTCCGCCCAGCCGGGCGGGTACGCCTGCGGGCCCGGAGCGAAGGCACCGGGGAAGAAGTAGAGCACGGTCCAGGCACCCGGGGCGTTGGGCGCTACCCACTCGCCGTCGTGCCGTTCCAGTACGACGTCCGGCAGTTTCCGGCCGACCAGCTCGTGCGTCCGGCGGGCCTCGGCGGAGCTGTCGTCGCCGGTGGCGGTCAGCGTCCCGTCGCCCATCACGTGCCTGGTGCCCCAGTCCTGGAGCGCGATCAGGGTCGGCAGCAGACCCTCGCCCTTCGCGGTGAGCAGGTAGTCGTAGCGGGGCGGGTGGTGGGAGTAGGCACGCTTGCGCAGCACGCCGTGGGTGACGAGGTTGGCCAGGCGCTCAGCCAGGGCACGCCGGCTGACGCCGAGCTCCCGCTGCAGGCCGTCGAAGCGGGTGATGCCGCCCGCGACGTCGCGGATCACCAGGAACGTCCACCAGTCGCCGAGCACCCCGAGCGCCTGAGCGATGCCGCAGTCGGCATCCGGAAGATCGCTGCGCTTCACACACCCACTATAGTGAGTTCCAATCTGAAACTCACCAGGGGAGGGTGCGGGGATGGCGAGCGTCTTCTGGCGATGGTGGACGGCGGGCACCACCAGTGCGGTCGGTTCGGCGGTGGGCGCGGTGGCGCTGCCGCTCACCGCCCTGACGGTGCTCGACGCCTCCGCGTTCGAGATGGGGGTGATCGCCGCCGCCAGCTACGTCGCCTGGATCGTGATCGGCCTGCCCGCCGGTGTGATCGTGCAGCGGCTACCCATGCGGCGCCTGCAGATCGGCGCCGACCTGGCCCGCGCGGCGGCGGTCGGCTCGATCCCGCTAGCCTGGTGGGCGGGGCGCCTGACGATCGCGCAGCTGGTCGTCGTGGCCCTCGTCATCAGCTTCGCGAACGTCGTCTTCGACGTCGCCAACTCGACCTTCCTGCCGGCGATCGTGAGCAAGGAGCAGCTGCAGTCCCGCAACAGCTTCACCTCCGGCACGCATGCCACCACCCAGCTGGGCGGACCGTCCGTCGGCGGCCTCGTCGTGCAGGTCCTCGGCGCGGTACCCACCCTGCTGCTCGACGCGATCAGTTACGTCGTCTCCGCGTTGCTGCTGCGCACCCTGCCCGAACGCCGAGCCGACGCGCCCGACCGCTGGCCGCCGATGCGCGCGATGATCCGCGAAGGCTGGCGGTTCGTCGTGCGCCACCCGGTCATGGGCCCGTGCATGTGGGCCGCGACCGCGGCCAACGCCGTCTGCGGGGCGCAACACGCGCTGTACGCCCTCTACCTCGTGCGCGAGTTGGGCGCCGAGCCCGGACTCGTCGGCCTGCTGCTCGCGGCGGACGGCGTGGGCACGTTGATCGGCGCCGCGCTCACCAACCGGATCACCGCCTGGCTGGGTACCGCCCGCGCACTCATCGCCGCCGGGTTCGTCGCCGTCGCCGGGGCGCTCGTCGTACCCCTCGGCGTCGGCTGGCAGGGCTTCGTCGCCTTCGCCGCCGGCAACGTGGTCTTCTCCGTCGGCGTGGTGGTGCTCAGCGTGGTGACCCGCACCTACCGGCAGATCGCCAGCCCGCCCGACCTGCTGCCTCGGGTGATGGCGACGGTCCGCTTCGTCTCCTGGGGCGCGATCCCGATCGGCGGACTGCTCGCGGGCGCCGTCGCCGGCGTGCTCAGCGGCCGGGTCACCCTGCTGCTCTTCGTCGTCGCGGCCGCGTGCATGCCGCTGGTCCTGCTGGCCTCACCGGTGCGCCACCTGCGCGACCTGACCGACTACGAGCACCACCACCCCCTCATGATCAAGGCGTCCCTCAAGTAGCCCTAACGATGTGAAGGACGCCTTGATCATGGGGAGGGATCCTGCGTGGTGTTTGACGGGGCCGGGTCGGTGCTTCCAGACTGACCACGGCATACCGTGATCGCGCGCACCTACGAGGTGGTTGATGAAGCCGATCGTCGCGCTCTCCCCGGACACCCCGGAGGTCGTCCAGCTGCTGGCCGACGACGGGTTCGCCGGACGGCTGGCCGAGCTGGCCCGCTCACTCGGCCGCGACCCGGACGCGGTGACCGCCGAGGCCGCCGGCTACCTGCGCGAGATGGGTGCGATGCACAGCGCGCGGGCCATGAGCGCCTGGTCGAGGTTCACGACGTGGATGTTCCGTGCGCACGAGCTGCTGGTGGACGAGGAGGCCGCGCGCCGGTTGCACCGGCTGGACCGCAAGTACTCGCTGCTGTTCCTGTTCTCCCATCGGTCGTATTTGGACGGCGCGGCGGTTCCGGTGGCGCTGGACCGGCATGGGCTCAGCCCGGCGTTCACCCTGGGCGGGTCGAACCTCAACTTCTTTCCCGTCAACCACCTGGCCCGCCGCTCCGGCATCGTCTACATTCGCCGGTCGACGCACGACCAGCCGGTGTACAAGCTCGCGTTGCGCGCCTACATCGGCCAACTGATTCGTAACCGGAAGAACCTCAGCTGGTCCATCGAGGGCGGACGGACCCGCACGGGCAAGCTGCGGCCACCGACCTACGGCATCGTGCGCTACGTCGTGGATGCGATCGAAGCCGCCCCGGACACCGAAGCCCTGATCGTTCCGGTGTCCATCGTGTACGAACAGCTGCACGAGGTCGGGGCGATGACCGCCGAGGCGCGCGGGGCCAGGAAGCGGCCCGAAGACGTCCGCTGGCTGATCAACTTTGCCCGGTTGCAGGCCAACCGGCTCGGCCGGGCCTACCTGGACTTCGGCGAGCCCGTGCCGCTCCGCGAGCGGATAGCCGAGCTGCGCGGTGCGGACCAGCAGGGGCGGCACATCGTCGAGCGGATCGCCCTGGACACGTCGCACCGCATCAACCAGGCGACCCCGGTCACCGTCACGGCCGTCGTCTGCCTCGCGATGCTGGCCGCCGATCGGGCGCTCACCCTGGACGGGGTGCTGGACACCGTCGCGCCGATGGCAGGCTACATCGAGTCCCGGCGCTGGCCGGTGGCGGGCGCGGCAAACCTCACCGACCGGGCCACCGTCCGCCGCACGTTGCGGGAACTGGTCGCCTCCGGCGTGCTGACAAGCTACGACGGCGGCACCGACACGGTGTGGGTGATCGGTCCAGGCCAGCACCTGGTCGCCGCGTTCTACCGCAACACGGCGATCCACCTGCTGGTCGACCGCGCGATCGGGGAGCTCGCGCTGGTCGCCGCGACGGAAGGCGGTGCGGACGGCCTGGCCACGGCGACCGCGGAGGCGCTGCGGCTGCGTGACCTGCTGAAGTTCGACTTCTTCTTCGCCCGGCGCCGGGACTTCGCCGAGCAGATGGCGCTGGAGTTGGCGATCATCGAGCCGGGCGGCGACGGGCTGCACGAGTTCACCCCGGCCAACGCGCGTCGCTGGCTGGAGCACGGCAGGCCGCTGGTCGCCCCGCTGGTGCTACGGCCGTTCCTCGACGCCTACCACCTCGTGGCCGATCGGCTCGCCGCCTGGGAGGACGAGGAGGTCGACGAGCCACGGTTCCTCAACGAGTGCCTGCGCGTCGGCAAGCAGTGGGCGTTGCAGGGGCGACTGGCCAGCGAAGAGTCGGTATCACTGGAGCTGTTCAAGCCGGCGCTGCAGCTGGCCCGGCACCGCGATCTGCTCGATCCGAGCGCACCAGACCTGCGGCGGCGTCGTGCGGATTTCCGCGACGAGCTCCGCGAGACGGTCCGCCGGGTGACCGTGGTCGCCGAACTGGCGCGATCGGGTTCGGCGATCGATGCCCGACGACCACAACCACCGACCGACATCATCGAGGCCACCGATCGGCCTCAGTGAGGCGCCGGGTCAGAAACTCTCGCTCGGTCTCGTTGCTGGTCAACTCCAACGCTTGCCGGTAAGCGATCGACGCCTCATCGATTCGGCCCAGCCGCTGGAGGAGATCTGCCCTGATCGCCGGTAGGTAACGGTATCCCGCGAGCCGACCATCCTTTTCCAACTCCGCGACCTCTGCCAGGGCCCGCTCCGGTCCGTGGACCCGCGCGATCGCCACCGTCCGGTTCAACGCCACGACCGGTGACGGCCATACCGACAGCAATTCGTCGTAAAGGGTCACGATCTGTGCCCAGTCGGTCTGTGCGTAGGTGGGTGCCTGCGCGTACAGCGCCGCGATCGCCGCCTGCAGGACGTAACGTCCCGGCCGCCCACCGCGCAGGCCGTCCACGATCAGATCATGCGCCTCGGCGATCGCCGCGCGGTCCCACCGGGACCGATCCTGCTCGTCGAGCCGCGCCAACCGGCCCTCGGCGTCGACCCGGGTGCTTCGCCGAGCGTCGGTCACCAGCAGCAAAGCGAGCAGTCCCCACACCTCCCGCTCGTCGGGCATCAGGTCACGCAGCATCCGGGCGAGGCGCAGCGCCTGGTCCACGAGGCCGGTACGGACCAGCGACGTGCCCGACGGAGCGGTATGCCCGGTCGTGAAGAGCAGATGAATCACCGCGAGGACGGCACGTAGGCGATCGGGGAGCTCAGCCGCCTCGGGCATCCGATACGGGATACGGGCGGCCGCGATCTTCTTCTTCGCCCGGGTCAGCCGGGCGCTCATGGCCGGCTCCGATACCAGGAACGCCTGGGCGATCTCGTCAGTGGACAGCCCACACACCAGCTTCAGCGTGAGAGCCGGCTGTGCCTCCGGCGCCAACGCAGGATGGCAGCACATGAAGATCAACCGAAGTCGCTCGTCGGGTATCACGTCGGCCAGATCCGCCACGAGACGTTCGGCCGGCTCCTCCCATGCCACCTCGTCCACCGCCTCCTCGCGTTCCGCCAACAAAGGAAACTTGGCGCGCAATACCCGCTCGCGCCGGATCACGTCAATCACGCGGCGCTTGGCCGTGGTGGTGAGCCAGGCAACCGGGTTGGCCGGAACTCCGTCGCCAGGCCAGGCCGTCAGGGCGGCCGCGTAAGCCTCCTGCACGCATTCTTCAGCCAGGTCCAGATCCCGGGCGACGCGCATCGTCGCGGCGAGCACCAAGGCCCAGCCGCGACGATGCGCATCCGCGACCGCGGTGTGGACGTCCAGGGGGTCCGGGTCCGTCATCCGCGCGCGGGTGGGCGGACGAAGCCGCCCGCGACGGGCCGCACCTCGACACCGCCGCCCAAATAAGTGGCGGGGTTGCGCTGTGCGATCTTCAGAGCGGCGTCCAGATCCGGCGCGTCGATGACGTAGAAGCCCGCGACGACCTCCTTGGCGTCCACGAAAGGCCCATCGGTCACCACGTCACCGCGGATCGACGTCGCGGTCGCGATCGGCTGCAGCGCGAACGCTGCCGCCATGCGACCGGAGTCCGCCAACTCCTGGGCATACTGATCGTGTACCCGCAGGTCTTCCGGCTGGGCGCCCACATCGTGCGCCGAGTTCGCCGCATAGATCAGGACCGCGTACTGAGCCATGGTTGTCCTCCTGTACAGACAGATGATCGTCCTACACCTCTACGTCGAACAGCCGGCGCGGATTCGACAGCACCCGCCACCGCAACCTAACCGCCCTGCGGGAACGTCTGCTCATGCCGCTGCGGGCGTGGCGGTGTTCGCCGCCGTCCGTGACGCACGGTGACACCGGCGAGGACGGCTCGTCCCGGTGCTCAGCCATCGACGAGGGTGCGTCCGCACGGCGCCCATCCATAGGGTTAGTGCATTGCCCCTAGTCAATGTGTAAGGCGGATGCTATGAACTAGTGGGTCGCTGACGACCTGCCGAGGCAACGCCGCCACCACGGTTCAGACACTGACGCCATTTGGGGAGAACAGCGCATGAGTGAATATCAGGATGGTTGGCTGCGGGCTCGCTGGCGGCGGTCGGTGAGAACTGTCATCGCCACGGCGGTGATGGCCACCGGAATCGTGGCGCTCGCCATCGGAGTCACGGCGGGCACGGCTGCCGCGAGCGTCCGTCCCGCTTCGCTGAACGCCGCCTTCGCCGCCCCGGCGGTTTCCAGCGTCGCCGCGGCTTACGCACACACCTGTGCGATCGGGACCGACGGAACACTCTGGTGCTGGGGCGCCAACTACAGCGGCGAGGTCGGCGATGGCACCACCACGCAACGGAACACCCCGGTCCGGGTCGGCGACGCCACCACCTGGGCCAGAATCGACGCCGGCACCATGTACAACTGCGCGACACAGACCGACGGAACGCTGTGGTGCTGGGGCAACAACCGCCGGGGGCAGCTCGGCGATGGCTCCATGACGCAACGGAACACCCCGGTGCGGGTCGGCAACGCCACCACCTGGGCCAGCGTCAGCGCCGGTGACAGTCACACCTGCGCCGTCCGCACCGACGGCACCCTGTGGTGCTGGGGCAGCAACCGCAACGCGCAACTGGGTGTCGGCTCCTCCGTCTCCACCGCGACCACCCCGGTACAGGTCGGCACGGCGACCAACTGGGCGAGCGTCACAGCCGGCTTCGCGCACACCTGCGCCGTTCGCACCGACGGCACCCTATGGTGCTGGGGCGACAGCACGATGGGGCAGCTCGGTCTCGGCATCCTGAGCTACCGGCCAACTCCGACGCAGGTCGGCACCGCGACCACCTGGGCCGGCGTCACAGCCGGGTACGCCTTCACCTGCGGGGTCCGCGCCGAGGGCACCCTGTGGTGCTGGGGCGAGAACGGGTACGGACAACTGGGTGTCACCGGCCCCTACCAGACCACACCGACACAGGTGGGCAACGCCACCACCTGGACCACAGTCAACGCGAGCGACGACACGGCGTGCGCGACCCGCACCGACGCCAGCCTCTGGTGCTGGGGCAACAACATGACAGGGCAACTCGGCGACGGCACCACCACCCACCGCTCCGCCCCGACCCGGGTCGGCGACGCCACCACCTGGACCAACGGCCTTGCGGTCGGCTATCACAGCTGCGCGGTCCGCATCGACGGCAGCCTGTGGTGCTGGGGCAACAACATGGCGGGGCAACTGGGCGACGGCACCACCACCCAGCGGGCGACCCCGGCGCAGGTAACGCTTCCGGGCTGACCATCAACCGCCCAACCTTCGCGCCATGCCGTCGGCCGGTACCGCTGAGAGATTGTCGGCGGTACCGGCCGACGGCGTGAGCGCGAACCGCCTCAGACGCCGACGGACTGGTGGAAGTCACCGATGCGCCAGTGTGTCGTCGGTGCTGGACTCCCGCCCGCAACGTGGCCGCCGCGTCGGACCTCACCGCCAGGACCACCGCCACGCACGAGTAATCCGGTCGATGGGCCGGTAGTGATCCGCTATGGTCCGCCGCATGCGACTCGAGATGGTCACCTCGAAGAATTACGAGGCAGCTTTCGCGCTGTCCGTGCGCCCGGATCAGCAGGATCTGGTCGCGCCGGTGGTCAAGTCGCTGGCCGAGGCGTACGTCTTCCCCGACCAAGCCTGGCCGAGGCTCATCTATGACGGCGATCGGCTTGTCGGCTTTCTGATGGCATTCCTCGACATCCCGTGGGCCCACAATCCCGACGATCTGCGTTCCGGCCTCTGGCGGTTGAACATCGCGGCCGACGCCCAGGGAAAGGGCTACGGCCGGTTCGCTGTGGAGGCCGTCTGCGCGGAGATCCGTGCTCGCGGCATCACCCGGGCATACGTCACCTGGCAGCCCCGCGCCGGAGGTCCGGAAAAGTTCTACCTGAAGCTGGGCTTCCGGCCGACCGGCGAGCGGAGTGGTGGTCAGACGGTCGGCGTCCTGGATCTTTGAACCCGATCCGTCCTCCCCGGACATCGTGGCGCCGTCTCATGCCACTGTCCGCGCGCCTGATGACCCGCCTTGCCGCTGCTGTGCGCATCGGGCGCGGGGCCTGGACAGGCGCGGCGAAACAGTGGTGTGCCCGCTCACGTGCACCGGTAACGTCCATCGGATGTGGACGGAGATCAGATTTACGAAGTGGGGCGGTCAGCGGCACTGGCGATACCCGATGGAGTCCTTGGGTAGCGACCGGTACGGCCGGTGGTTCGGTGCGCGGGCGGGCGTCCTGCTGCAACGCGGCTTCGAGGAACCGGTCGTCCAGCCGCACGATTTCGTGGTCCTTGTCCCGGTCGACGGATGTTGGATCGCAAGCTGGAATGGCCTTGGCGAGACGGACATATCGCTGTATGTGGATGTGACGAGCAAGCCGTCGGTCGAAGCGGGCGTGGTGTCCGCTGTGGACCTTGATCTTGATGTCGTACAGCACCGCGACGGCACTGTCCGTATCCTTGACGAGGACGAGTTCGCCGAGCATCAGGTGAGCTACAACTACCCGGCTGAGGTGGTCGAGCAAGCGCGGGCCACGGCCGAGGGCCTCGTCGCCTGGCTTACCGCTGGGACGGAGCCGTTCGCCACAGTCGGTTCGGTCTGGCTCGGAAGGTTGGCGGAGAACGGCTGAGCCGGTCCCCGCGCTGTAGGACAACGGCGTCGTCGCGCGGGTTTCTATGATCGTGGCGTGTCGACGCCCCGATCGGTCTGTTCATTCCACGCGTTCGCCGGCATCACCAGTGTGGCGGTGCTGGTGATGCTGGCGGGCTGCACGCGCGCTGCACCGAGCGGACAGCTGCCCACCCCCGCTGCGGCCTCCACCAACAATCCGGCAGGTGGGGTCAGTGCCACGGTGTCGCCGGTACCGAGTGGTGGCGTGGCGTCAAGCCGCACGACTACGCCTCCGGCTGTTCGTGCCACGTCGCCGCCAACACCGTCGCGGGCGAACCAGCCGCCGGTGGCCCGCTCGATCGCCAGCGTTCCTGAGCAGGTGAATCCGCTGGACTGCAAGCCACCCGACCCGCCCGAACGGCCCGAGGTGATCGTCAAGGTGGACGATCCCGATGACCCCGTCGACGCGCTCGAGGTCCGGCTCCAGTACAGCAGCGGCACTTCATTCCAGGGTGACGTGCGAATGCGGTTCGACGCTAAGCGCGGGGCTTTCGTGTACACATTGCCAGCCGTCACGCGCGCCGCGGTCGGCGACGATGCGCGCAACATCATGATCGCCGTGCGTCTGCCGTCGTCGGCCCTGTCACCGCCGCTCATTGATTGGATCCAGTTCAAGGCCTATTGCCTGGGCCACGTTGCCAACGGATAGCTTCGAACACGTCGCCGGTGGGGTCGGGGCGCCATCCGAGTTGGACTGAGCGGCGGCAGGTGTCGGGGTCGTCGCCGCAACTGATGAACAGGGCGGTGAGCATGGGTGCGCCGTGGTCGAGTGTTTGGCGGGGTAGCGGACCGGTGGCCACCAGGGACACCAGTCCGTGGCCGATGGCCCAGCTCTGTGTCGCGAGGGCGAGGGCGTCGACGGCGCGGTGGAACCGTCCGATGTCCTTGGCCCGCTCGATGGTGCGTACCAGGCAGTGCAGTGTTTCGTCGGCGGCCGCGGGGTCTTCCAGCTCGAAGCCGGCGTCGAACATGACCCGGTAGAGGTCGGGGTTGGCCAGGGCGTTGGACAGGTATGCGGCGCCCAGGGCGGCGAGGTCTCGGACCGGGTCCGCCGACTGCGGGACCGCCTGGAGCTTGGCGGCCAGGCGGGTGAATCCCTCCTGACGCATCGCCTGCCACAAGCCGTCCATCCCGTCGAAGTAGGTGTAGACGGCCATGGTCGACACGCCGGTACCCGCGACGATCCCGCGCAGGGTGACTGGCTCGCGGGTGCGCAGCATCTGCGCGGCCCGCTCGATCAGCAGGGTGCGGACCGCTGGGTCCTTCGTTCTGACCATGGCGCCACAATACATAGCGCTGCTATGTTTAGGTGGTTGATCATATGTCGCCGTCGTAAGGAGTGCTTCGTGGCCGTGGAACTGGTCAACCCGGACGGGCTGCCCAAACCCGAGGTGTACCGGCAGTTGTCGATCGCCACCGGATCGAAACTGGTGTTCCTGGCGGGACAGGTGGCTCGTGACGCCGACGGAAACCCGGTCGGCGACGGGGATCTGGCCGCCCAGGTCGAGCAGGCATACCTCAACATCGCCACCGCCATGGCGGGAATCGGCGGTTCGTTCGACGATGTGGCGAAGCTGACCATCTACGTCGTCGACTGGACCCCCGACAAGATGCCGTTGCTGGGCGACGGCGTGGCGAGGGCGGCCGCGAAGCTGGGAATCGACCCGGTCAAGCCGATCACGCTGCTGGGTGTCGCCGCGCTGGGCGAGCCCGACCTGCTGGTCGAGGTGGAGGCCACCGCCGTCATCGACTGACGCCTAGACAAGGGGTCGTGCCTAGGGCTCCGGGCGGGCCGCGTGGTTGTCGGAGGCATGGTCGAGGCGGCCCAGGCGCGCGCGTAGGGCGTCGGCGACTTCGGGGGAGCCGAGTGCGTCGTGGATGGTGAGGGCATGGCGCCAGGCGTCGCCCGCGGCGGTGCGGTCGCCGCGGGCGAGGTGTACCGATCCGAGGCGGTCCAGGACGTTGGCTTCCGCGACGCGCTCGCCAAGCGTCCGGAACAGGGCGAGAGCGCGCTGGAAGCAGCCGATCGCCTCCTGGTGGTCGCCGCCCGCGTGGTGGATCGTGCCGAGGCTGTCCCAGGTGTTGGCCTCACTGCCGGGGTCGCCGATCTCCTGGAAGATGGCTACCGCTTGTTCGCCGTGGCTGCGGGCTTTGGCGAGATCGCCCAGCTTGCGGTAGGCGTGCGAGGCGTTGTTGAGCGCGCTGGCCTCACCCCAGCGATTGCGGGTGACCTGGTAGAGGGTGAGCGCCTGCTGCGCGTGGTGCGCCGCGGTGACCGGGTCGGTGCTGGCGCCGCTGGCGGTGTGGTGGGCGCGGGCCAGCCCGACGCGGTCACCGAGCTCGCCGAACAGGTCAAGGGCGCGACGGATGTGCGTTTCGTACTCCTCGTGGTGGTCGAGGTAGCGATGTGCGGCGGCCAGGCAGCGGTGAGCGTGTGCCTGGCCGACCAGGTCGGCCTCGCGCTGCGCGGCCCGCAGGGCGATGTCGGAGGCGTTGGCCCAGTCGCGCCAGCGCCCCCAGCGTTGGAAGTGGTTCGTGAGCATCACGACCAGTTGCCAGCAGTGGGTGTGGAATCCGGTCTCGGCGGCGACGCGGACGGAGTTGAGGAGCACGGGGAGTTCCGCGGTGAGCCAGGCCAACGCGTGCGAACGATCGGGCAGCGGTTCGATGGCCGCGTCGGAAGAGGCCGGGGGCGGGGTGATCCGGGCCGGATCCGGGTAGAGCAGCGTGGCGACATCATGCGCGGTGTGCAGGTGATGGTCGAACAACCGGCGGTGGGCCTGATGACGGTCGGGTCGCGTGCAGTGGGCGTCGGCCAGTTCGGTGGCGTAGGCGCGGAGCAGGTCGTGTAAGCCGTATCGGTCCGGTGCGTATTCGTTGATCAGGCTGGTGTGTGCCAGTTCGGCCAGCAGCGTCCGTGCGCGTGCGGGGGATATCGCGGCGAGGCTGGCCGTGGCGGGGACGCTGATGCTCGGGCCGGGGTGCAGTCCGAGGAGGCGGAACAGCCGGCGCGCGTCCCCGGACAAGGCTTCGTAGGACCAGGAGAACACGGCGCGTACATCGGTGGCGGTGTCGTCGCCCGTCAAGGCGTCCAGGCGGTCGTGGGCGGTGTCGAGCTGGTTCGCCAGCGCGGTGAGGGTGAAATCCGGGTGGGTAGCCGCGCGGGCGGCGACAATCGCCAGGGCCAGTGGCAATCGGGCACTGGCATGGATGATCTGGTCTACCGCGCGGGGTTCCGCGGCGGTGCGGTCGTGGCCGAGGCGGCGGGTGAGGAACTGACGCGCCTCGTCGACGCGCAGCAGGCCCAGCACGAGCGGGCTGGCGCCGTCCACGGCGACGAGGCTGGCGAGCCGATTGCGGCTGGTGACGACGACCACGCAGCCGGGCGCGCCGGGCAACAGCGGACGGACCTGGTCGGCGTCGCGCGCGTTGTCCAGGATGATGAGCATCCGTTTGCCGGCCAACAGGCTGCGGTACAAGGCGGTTTGGGCGGGCAGGTCGGTGGGGATCTCGTGCGCCGGCACCCGGAGGGCATCCAGGAAGCCGCGAAGGGCTTCGGCCGTGTTGACCATCGGTCCGACCGGGTCGAATCCGCGCAGGTTAACGTGCAATTGCCCATCAGGAAACCGGTCCCGGACCCGGTGTGCCCAGTGCACCGCCAGGGTGGTCTTGCCCACCCCGGCGGTGCCTGACACGGCCGAGATCACTACCGTGGTGGCGTCGGATAGGCGAGAGTCAAGCTGGCGCAGGTGGTCGGCCCGACCGGTGAAGACCGGTATGTCGGGCGGCAGTTGGGCGGGGATGGGCCGATGTACCGCCGCTGGTCGCCCATCCCGGCGCCCGGCGGCGGTCGACTGTCCGTTATGGAGCTGAACCTGTCTGTTGTGGATTGCCGTGGCCTCGTCCTGCTGTAGCAGGGCGGTATGCGCCGCGGTGAGCTCCGGTCCGGGGTCGATACCGAGTTGCTCGATGAGCCGGCGGCGGGTCTGGTGGTAAAAGGTGAAGGCCTGCGCGCGCCGACCGGTGCCGTGATAGGCCCGGATCAACAGAGCGCA
The DNA here is from genome assembly GCA_037414955.1 of Actinomycetes bacterium KLBMP 9797. Classification (GTDB taxonomy): domain Bacteria; phylum Actinomycetota; class Actinomycetes; order Mycobacteriales; family Micromonosporaceae; genus Phytohabitans. Next base: position 70,532 of record JBBEWH010000073.1, on the reverse strand, counting down.
CGCGACCTCGTCCAGCGCCTGTTCGGCCGTGACCTGTTCCAGGACCGCTACGGCAGCCGCCGGATCACCGGCCGCGATGAGCAGTTCACCGTAGTGCGTCAGCGCGGCGCGTCGCTGCTCGGCCAACGCCACCACCTTCGGATGCCCAGCCAGCGACGGCAGATCCGCCAGCGGGGGCCCCTGCCAGCTTTCCAGCGCCTGCCTGAGCAGTTCCACCGCCCGGCGCGGGTCGCCGTTCCGGTCGGCGGCAGCCGCCGCCCCGACCAGGTCGCGGAACCGGTAGAAGTCGATCCGGTCGGCGGGTAGGTCGAGGGCGTACCCGTCACCCACCGCGGGCAGCACCGTGCTGGGGGCGTACCGGCGCCGTTGCGGCTCCAGCAGCCGCCGCAGATGCTTCACATGCGTCTGCAGCGTATTGACTGCCGACGGCGGCGGCTGCTGGCCCCACAGAGCGTCGACCAGTTCGGCCCGGGACAGCGGCCGGCCCACCGCCAAGGCCAGCAACCCCAGCATCACGCGCGGCCCGAACCGGGCCACCTCGATCGCTTCCTCGCCACGCCATACCCGCACCGGGCCGAGTACCTGGATCCGCACGTCCGCCTCCCGTACAGAGCGTGGCCGATCACCGTCCAGTGTCTCTCCGATCGCCGCCGGACAGCCCGCCAGTGACCGCAATTCGACATCAACATTGACCCAGCCTTGGCGTCCATTCTCGGTCCAGTCCCCGACCAGTCCCGGGCAATAGCGTGAGGCCATCTTGCGATTCAGCCAGGAAAATAGAAGGGAAGAAACTCGGTGAAAGCATGGATCAAGAAGGGCATCGCCGTAGCGGCCGCGCTCGCCACCACCACGACGGGCGTCGTCGTCGGACTTGGCGGCACCAGTTCAGCCGCGGTCATGAGCCTGCCGGCGTTCGGGATCACCGGCGACGGCCGGGTGATGGCCGCCTTCACCACCGACCAGCCCGACGTGCTCAACTGGGTCAGGGTCATCAGAGGGCTCGTCGGTGACACGGCTTTGATCGGCATCGACTTCCGCGTCCAGGATGGCCTCCTGTACGGCGTCGGCAACCAGGGTGGCATCTACACGGTCCAGCTTCCCACGGGATCCCAAGACCCGGTCGTGACGAAGGTGTCCCAGCTCACCGTCCCGCTGTACGGCACCTTCTTCGGGGTGGACTTCAACCCGGCCGCCGACCGGCTGCGGGTCGTCAGCGACAACGGCCAGAACCTGTCGCACAACGTCGCCGGCAGCACGACGGAGCAGACCACCCTGACCACCCCGCCGGACACGGGGCCGACCCGCGGTGTCAGCGCCGCCGCGTACACCAACAACGACCTGCACCCGGACACCAACACCACGCTGTTCGACATCAACACCACCACCGACCAGGTCGTCATCCAGTCACCGCCGCAGTTCGGCTTCCTGGTCGCCACCGGCGCGCTCGGCGTGGACGCCGGCGCCAACGCCGGTCTCGACATCTTCAGCGACCTGACCAACGGCAAGACGACCACGGTCTTCGCTTTCGGTGCGTTCACGTCGCCCAGCAGCGGCGTGGCCACGCTCTACGACATCCACCTGATCACCGGCCGGGCGACCCGCATCGGGGACTTCCCGCTGGCCATCGCCGACATCGCCATCGGGCTCGACACCAACTGACACCACAGAGTGAGACCGGCCCCCGGCTATCGCCGGGGGCCGGTCACGTCCGGGGCGCGATCTCCGCCCGGCTAAGGGCTGGTGCGTGCCGGGGCCGTGGATGGCGGCGGCGGGTCGATGGCGAGGCCCACCTGGGCGTACGGCCCGAAGTTGCCCGAGCTGTCCCAGGCACGCACCCGGACGATGTACGTCCCGAAACCGCGGTACGGCACGTATCCGCTGGTGCCACCGGCCCTGTTGATCAGCGTGTCGTTGAGGTAGAGCTCGTAACCGACCAGGAACGTCTCGTCCGTCGCGGCGTCCCAGCGCACCGTCAGGTTGTCGTGGGAGATACCCCCGAGTCGCAGGTTCGCCGGTGCGGTCGGCGGCGTGGCGTCCGGCAGCCGTCCGAAGTAGACCGGCGCGAACGGGGAGACGTTGCCGGCCGCGTCGACCGCGCGTACCCCGTATGTCGTCACCATCGGCGGCGGTGTCGGCATGGTGTGGCTCGTCGCCGTCGTGGTGGCGATCTGGGTGGTGCGGTGGAAGATCTGGTATTCGACCACGCCGGTGTCGTCGGTGGACGGATCCCAGCTGATGGTGGTCAGAGGGCCGGTGGCATAGCGGGCGTTCCCCGGAGTTGACGGCGGGGTCACGTCGATCTCCGGCGAGCCGAAGCAGGGTGTGCCGTTGACGGTGCAGCGCTGTGGCTCACCGCCGCCGTTGGCCACCCAGCCGAAGCTGGTCGAGGCGCCGCCGCCCAGTGTGCCGTTCCACGGCATGTTGGTGAAGACCAGGCGGCTGCCGTCGCGGGTCATGCGGGCGTTCCAGTACGAGCCGATCGTGGTGTCGGCCGGCAGGTCGAACTCGACCCGCCACGAGGGCAGCGTCGCGTCGCTGTCATTGTGGACGGTCAGCTTGCCGATGTAGCCATTGGACCATTGGCTTTCCTTGACGAAGGCCGCGGTCGCCGCGTGCGCTGGGGTGGGTAGGAGGGTGATCGCTCCCAGACCGAGGATGACCGCCGTGGCGAGGCGGGCGCCCCAAGGCACGGGAGTGGTGGAGAGTCTCATGTCCGTTGATCGTAGAGACGATTATCGATCAATGGTATCGGCTGGCCGCCAGAGATGATCGGGGTGGCACCCATCCTGGCAGGTGCGCTCAGCGCCACGAACCTGACGTCCTGCGGCTCACTAGAGATCCCGGAGCATCGCGTCGAAGGTCGGCGAATCGGGGAACGGTTTGACCGCGCCAATCAGACGCCATCCCCAGCGTAGGTACGCCGAGCGGGCTGGTTCGTTGTTGGGGCGGACGAGGAGGGTGGCGCGCTGCTCGGTGCGTGGCTTGAGCAGTGCGTCGTGCAGTGCGTGCCCGAAGCCGCGACCGCGCCACGCCGGGTGGACCATCAGCTCGTTGAAGGCGAACGTCCGCGTGCCGTCCTCACTGGTGAACTCTTCGTCGCCGGCGTGCGGTCCTTGCAGGCCGGCCCACCAGCGCGACCCCTGCGGTAACGGGTACCCGAGGGCGAAGCCGACGAGATCATCACCGATCTGGCCGGTGACCATGCCGAAGCCGTCGCGGCTGGCATACGCGTCCAGGCGTTCCCAGAACCGGTCAGGGGTACGGAATGGGTCGTCGAGCTGGCCGGCGTACACCTCGCCGTAGAGGGCCAGAATCTCGGTCTTGATCGCGCGCATGCCTGGGGCGTCGAGGTGGCCGATCACCAGGTCGGTCATGCCGTGGCCCCGTATGGCGTGGTGCGGTACCAGGCGAGCACATCGGCGACTTCCCGCACTCGGCGACGCGGATCGCTGTACTCGCCATGATCGAGCAGAGCGGCGATGCCTCGCGCCCGAGTGGCCGCGACGTCCCAGAGCCCGGCGGCGCCGTGACAGGCGTCGAGCGTATGGAGCCGGGCCACGGCCCGTTCCAGCTTGGCGACGGCTGTCTGTGTGAGGTCGGCGTCCTCGGCCAGGTCGATGCCCGCTATCGCGGCGGCGGCGATGGCCGCCGCCGCGACGCCGGTGTTGAGAAGGGTGCGGCGGAACACGTCATCAGACGCTACTCCCGTTGCCGGCGTTGACTCGCGTCATAGGTCATCTTCATAGGCCATACCAGTTGGCCGGCCCAGCCCAGGACCTCGTCACAACGTTCGGCAAATTTTCGACTCCCCGGCCTGCGCCCATTTTCGACCTTGGAGATGTAGCTCTTGCCTGCAGCCGGTGCCAATCCGCGGCAACGTCAACACCCGTCTAGCCAGACTCGACGGCGGCGACGTGGACGCCCTCCTGCTGGCTGTGTCTGGACTGGAACGCATCGGCCAGGCCCACCGGATCACCCAGATCCTGCCCGTGGAGGTCATGTGCCCATCGATCGGCGCAGGCGTGCTCGGGTTGCAGTGCCGCGAAGACGATCTGGACACCATCGAAACGGTCACTCAGCTGAGCGACACCCAGACGTGGCAGCCAACCAGCGCCGAGCTGCTTCCGCTCGTAAGGCTCCGGTTCAGTTCCTCCGATGGAAGATGTTGCGCTGCGGCCTTCGCTGGGCGTCCACCCATTGTGGTGGGATAAACTCCGGCAGCCCGTCAGCAGCGATCCGCACTTCCCAGTCACCCTTGTGGATCAGGCGATGATGGTGCGAACACAACAGCACGCCGTTGTCCATATTGGTCGGTCCGCCGTCGAGCCAGTGTCGGATGTGGTGGACCTGGGACCACTTCGCCGGCCGGTCGCAGGAGGGGAAGGCGCAGCAGCCTCGGTCGCGGATGATGATGGCGCGGCGCAGCGGTCCGTCGAACAGCCGGCGGCTCCGGCCGGCGTCGAGGACCTGGCCTTGCCCACCCAAGACGAACGGCATGATCCGTGCCTCACACGCCCAGCGGCGCACCTGCTCGGGGGTGAGCCGTTCACCGGTGTCCAACTGCCCGATGCCGACCTGCTGGCGCAGGAGGTCCCAGTCGACGACGATCGCCACGTGCGCGTGCTCACCGCCTTGTTCGGGTAGGTCGCCGGCGTCCATCGCCCGCTGGCACACGTCGGTCAACGCGTCGGCGCGGCGTTGGGTGGCGGTGCGGTCGTCTTCGGGTAGCGGCTTGCACAGCGGGTCGAGGGCGTTGTTGACGATCGCGGCGGCTTCGGCCGGTAGCCATCCGGAGATCCGGTAGCGGCCGTCGCCGTTGTTGGAGAGGTTGAACGCTTTGGTCTGCTCGGCCCGCTTCTCCTCCCTGCGTAGCGCCTCCTCATCGACCCTGTCGGCGATGTCGGGGGCGATGCGGTGCAGGATGGTCGGTGCCATCTCCCGCAACGCTTTGGGGTCGAAGCCGGCCTCATCCGCCCACCCGATCATGATCTCTTCCGCCAGGTTGACCAGGTCGGGGTCGAGGTCGTCGGGCAGTTGCCGCAGCTGCTGGGCGATCACCTGCGCCTGCTCGCTGTTGACGGCGCCTTTGGACAGGGCGGCGTCCAGACCGGGGTGTTGGTCGAGGTCTTTGGCGAGGGTGACCCAGCGGGTGCCGGTCTGCGCCGACACGTGATACCGGTGCCGCAACCACGCCGCCGTCGAGGTCAGATGCTCACTGTTGAGGAAGGAGCGGCCGTCGATCTCCCGGATCAGGTGCAGCCGGGTCGCGGCCAACTGCTGCTCCAGCCGGTGCACCTCGTCCAGCGAGGTGACCAGGTCGTTGTCGGACAGCGGCCATGCGGGGGCGTCGACGACTCCGGTGGCCAGGCCACCGAGCTGCGTCAACGTCTCCAACATGCTCTTATCTTCGAACGCTCGTATGAGGCGGATCAATGTCGATCACGAGCTTCCCGGCGTGTCGGGCACATTCATGCCCTGACCTGCACCTCTTTCAAGATCAAGGCGTCCCTCATGCTGTCGCGCGCTCAGGGATATCCCGAATACGGAAGGGGTGGTCAGGCGTCCCAGGCGCCTTCCGTGGCGGCGGTCTTGGCGTAGTCGGCGAAGTCACGGGGGGCGGCCGAATACCTTGCGGACGTCGTCGGTGAGTGTGCTGAGGCTGCCGGAGCGCACCTGCGCGTACGGGTCGATGGAGAGCTGGATCCACTCCTCGGGCACGCACGTGCCGTTGACCCCCGAGGCGTACGCCGCTGAACAGCGTGCGCAGGGCGTCGCCACTGAGCACGGGCTTGCGCATGAAGTCCTCGCTGAAGTTCTGGCAGAACCACCGTATCCGCAGCATGGTCCACCCCAGGCCGGACTCACGTAGCGCCCGCTCGGCGCCACCATCTGCACCGGCGCGGATCCGTTCACGGACCTGCTCAGCGGCGTGCGAGGCACCGGGGCGGTGTTCAAGCAGACCTCGGTCTCCGGCGCCTGGGCGGCGCGTTTCGAGGATGGCTCGCCCGAGACAGGCGTGTCCCGCGCGGCGCTGGCGGACCGCTTCACCTCCCCGGTCGGACAGCAGCCGATGACCTACCTGCGCGAGCAACGGATCGCCGTGGCCGCCGACCTACTGCGCGAGCCCAACATCACGCTCCAAGCCGTCGCCGGCCGGGTCGGCTTCTCCAGCGCCTTCGCGCTGAGCACCACGTTCAAAAGGTACGCGGCATCAGACCGAGCCACCGTGCGGAAACGACCAGCGACTGATCGCTTACCCCCGTGCCGGCATCTCAGTCACAAGACCCACGGCGGCGTGAACCGTTCGGTCGCGTTCATCCGATGAAGGGGTGTGACGAGTACGCCGGGCAGCACCCCGACCGACGCCGAGTTGCTGGCTGGCATCGCGGCCGGCCACCGGGGCGCGTTCGAGGCGTTCTATCGGCGGCACGCGACCTGGCTGGTGCTGCGGCTGCGCTACCGCTGCACCGACGGCGCGCTGGTCGACGACGTGGTCCAGGAGACGTTCCTGGCCGTGTGGCGCGGCACCGCGCGCTACCAGGAACGCGGTAATGACGTCGCCGGTTGGCTGTGGCGGATTGGCTCCCGGCGTCTGATCGACTCGTTGCGCGGGCACGGTGCCCGGCAGCGGCTCGCCGCGCTGCTGGCCCGGCGCCGGCATCGGGATGAGCCGTCCGCCGAGGAGCAGGTGCTGGTCGGGGTGGAGCACGGCGACCTGGCCGGTGCGCTGGCCCGGCTCTCCCCGGAACTGCGGGCGGTGGTGCAGGCGACCGTGCTGGACGGGCTGACCACCGCGGAGGCCGCGGTGCTGCTGGGCATACCGGCCGGCACGGTCAAGACCCGGGCCATGCGGGCCCGCCGGCAACTGCGCCAGGAACTGGCATGAACGGCAGCCCGCCACACGGCGGCGCGGGACGGGACGGCGGGCACGGCGGCGCGCCACGCGGCGGCGGGCACGGCGGCGGGGGACGGGGCGGCGGGAACGGCAGTACGCCGCGCAGCGGCGGGAACGAGAGGGCGGCCATGGACGGCACCGGATGGCATCTGCCGGACGAGGACTTGCGACGGTACGCCGCGGCGGGGCTCGCTCCGCCCGCGTTGTGGTCCACCGAGGCGCACCTGGCCGCGTGCCCGCGCTGCCGGGACCGGCTCGCCGCGCTGGCCGGATCGGAGCTGCTGCGGGTCGGCTGGGAGCGGCTCGACGCGGAGCTGGACGCGCCGGTACCCGGACCGATCGAGCGCCTGCTGACCCGGCTCGGGGTGGCCGACCACACCGCCCGGCTGCTCGCCGCGACACCGGTACTGCGGCTGTCCTGGCTCGGCGCGGTCGCCGCCACGCTGGCGCTCACCGCGCTGCTGGCCCACCTGGCGCACCCGGTGGTGTTCCTGGCCGTGGCGCCGCTGCTGCCGGTGGCCGGGGTGGCGCTGGCGTTCGGTCCCAAGGTCGACCCGACGTACGAGATCGCGCTGGTCGCGCCCGTGCACACGGTCAAGCTGCTGTTGCTGCGGTGCGTGGCGGTGCTGTCGGCCACCACCGCGCTGAGCGCGGCGGCCAGCCTCGCGCTGCCCGACGTCGGGTTGGCGGCGCTGGGCTGGTTCCTGCCGGCACTGGCTCTCACGCTGCTCAGCCTCGCGCTGACGCCGAGGCTCGGGCCGGTCCTCGCCGCCGCGTCGGTGGGCCTGGGCTGGCTCGTGCTGGTCGGCGCGACCCGGCGACCCGACGGCGGCGCGCTCGTCTTCGTACCGATCGGGCAGCTCGCGCTGGCGTTCGCCGGCGCGGTCGCCGCCCTCGCTCTGGCCCGGCTGCGCCGGGCATTCGACACTCCCAGGAGGATCCGTTGACCATAGCCGCCACTGTTCCGGTGGTCCGCGCGGCGGGACTGGCGCTGCGGTACGGCCGCACGCAGGCCCTCGCCGGCGTCACGTTCACCCTGTCCGGCGGCGTGACCGGGCTGCTCGGCCCGAACGGCGCCGGGAAGACGACGCTGCTGCGCATCGTGGCCACCGCGCTCGTGCCCGACGACGGCGAGCTTGCCGTGTTCGACGCGGACCCGCGCACCGGCGCCGGCCGGCTCGCGGCCCGGCGCCGCCTCGGCTACCTGCCGCAGGACCCCGGCTTCCATCCGGGCTTCACGGCGTTCGAGTTCGTCGACTATGTGGCGATTCTCAAGGAACTGACCGACCGGCGGGACCGGCACGAGCAGGTGCGCGCGGTGCTGGACGCGGTCGGCCTGCGGGACCAGCGGGGCAAGAAGATCCGGGCGCTCTCCGGCGGGATGCGCCAGCGCGTCGCCCTGGCGGCCGCGTTGGTCGGTGACCCGGAGCTGCTGATCCTGGACGAGCCGACGGTGGGCCTGGACCCGGAGCAGCGGCTGCGGTTCCGGGAAATCATCGCCGAGCTGGGGGAGGGGCGTGCCGTGCTGCTGTCCACCCACCAGACCGAGGAGGTCATGGCGCTGTGCCAGCGCGTCATCGTGCTGGACCGCGGTGCCGTGCGGTTCGAGGGCGCCCCGAGCGAGCTGGCCGAGGTGGCGCGCGGCCGGGTGTGGCGCGGGGATTCCCGGGAGCCGGCGGCGCTGGCGTCCTGGCGTACCGGCTCGGGGCTCTACCGGCACGTCGGCGACCCGCCACCGGGCGCGGACCTGCTCGACCCGACCGTGGAGGACGGCTACCTGCTGCTGGTGGACGGCGCGACCGCGCCCGGCTCCGAAACCCGGGCCGCCGCATGAGCGCGGCGACGCTGGCGCTGTCCACGCCGCGGAGCGCCCGGCCGGCCGGCGACCCGCGCCGCGCCATGCTGGCCCTCGCCCGGGTCGAGGCGGTGCGCCTGCTGCGCCATCCGGTGACCGTCGCGGGCCTGGTGCTGGTGCTCGGCAGCTGGCTGTACCCGTGGCTGACCGGCGGCGCGAACCGGTACCCGATCCTGCACGACCAGGACTGGTCCGGACAGTTCCTCGCCATGCTGGGGTGGGGCGGCGCGGCGATGGTCGCGGCGAACCTGGGCGTGCTGCGGGCGCACCGGCACGGTACCGCCGCGGTGTTCGACGTGCTGAACCTGCGGCAACACTGGCGTACCGGCGGGTTCTTACTGGCTCTCGTGCCGCTCGCGGCACTGGCCGCCGGGCTGGCCGCGGCGCGGATCGGCCTGCTCGCCGCGCTGCCCGGCGCGGCCGGTGCGCCGAGCCCGTTCGAGGTGGCCGCCTACCCGGCGGTGGTGCTCCTGCTCGGCGCGGCGGGCGTGCTGCTGGGCCGCCTGGTCCGCGCGGTCTTCGTCGCGCCGCTGGCGGTGTTCGCCCTGTTCATCGCGACGTTCGCGAGCGCGCTCCCGGGGGTGCCGGCCGCGCGTTGGCTGCGCTGGCTGCTGCCGGTGGCCTACGAGGAACCGCCGATGCCGCTGCCGGCCGACCTGATGACCCGCCCGGCCGGCCGGCACCTCGCGTACCTGCTCGCCCTGGCGATCGTGGTCGGCGTGGCGGCGCTGCTGGCCGCCGGCGCGCGCGATCGGCGGCTGGCCGCCGCCGGCGCGGCCGGCCTCGCGGTCGCGGTGCTGGCCGGGTCGGCGCAATTCCTGCCGGCCGGCGACCAGGTACGCGCGGCGCGGGTCGCCGCGATCGAGCATCCGCACCAGATGCAGACCTGCCGCGAGATCGAGCAGGTCACCTACTGCGCGTTCGACGAGTTCGCCCCGTGGATCGACGGTTGGGACGCGGTGGTGCGCGGGGTGCTGCGCCCGGTGCCCGACCAGGAGGCCGCGCGGCCGCTGGCGGTGCGGCAACGCATCTCGCTCGACGACCGGCTCGACGACGGGGGGTACACCTGGGGTCCCGAGGACACCCGTGCGCAGGTGGACGCGTGGCGGGCCGTCGACGCCGCGGGCGGCACGCCGAACGCCGTCACGGTCGGCACCCGGTGGGGCGACGGCCGGTCGCAGGTGGGCCTGGCCGGCCTGGTGGCGTACGAGGTGATAGCGCGCGCCGGTACGCCGGTCGTCGGGTCGCTGTGCGGTGCCCGCGCCGTGCTGGTCGGCTGGCTCGCCGGCCAGGCGACGCCGGCGACGGCCGCCGGGCTGCGGGAGGTGGACGCCAGCAGTTGGGGCGGCGTGGGTTTGGGGGACATGCTGACGGCGGTAGCGGTCACGGTGCCCGACCGCGAGATGGCGGTGGTGCTGGAGTTGTTGCGGCGGCCGGCCGGCGAGGTGGCGGGGCTGGTGGAGCGCCACTGGGCGGAGCTGAGCGCCGCCGGTACGCCCACCGAGCGCGCCGGGGAGATCTTCGGTGCCCCGGTGGCCCCGCTGACGCCGGACGAGGAGCAGCGGATATGCGAGGCGTGACGGTGGCGGTCGTACCGCCGCTGCTGGCGCCGGCCGCGCGGGCGATGCCGTGGGCGCCGTTCCTGAGCGCGGCTGGTCTCGGGCTGGTCATCGTGGCCGTGCCGGCCGCGCTGTCGGTGGCCCTGGGGCCCGACGACCTTGCCGGCCTGCTCCGCGCGGTCGCGGTGTGCGGCGCGCTCGGCGCGGCGTTCGCGCTGGACGACCCGGCCGCGCGCACGGTGGAGACCGTGCCGACGCCACGCCCGGTGCGGTACGCCGCGCGGCTCGCGGCCCTGCTGCCGGCGCTCGCCGGCTGGTGGGCCGCGGTGCTCGCAATCACGGTGGCCGGTGCCGCGGACGGCATCGGCGCGGCGCTGCCGCTGGGCGGGCTCACCCTGGAGGCCGGCGCGCTCGTGGCGGTCGCGCTGGCGGTGGCCGCGCTGCGGATCCGCGCACAGCCGGACAGCGGTGGCCTGACCGCCGGGCCCGCGGTGCTCGTCCTGGCGCTGGCGGCGACCGCCTTGCCGCGGCGGGTGGAGCTGTTCGCGTCGCCGGGCGCGCCGGAGTGGCAGGGCGCCCACCAGCGATGGGCGGCGGTGCTGGCGGTCGGACTGGCGGCCCTGGCCTGGACCGCCCGCCAGCCCCGTCGATGACGCTGCGACGGCCGTTGCCGGGTTGACCGATCACCGTAGGGTGTGTGCTGCGGTGGCACGGTGTGCGTGGGATCGATGGGCGGGTGGTCAGTGTCCAGGCGACTGTGGACGGTCGGGCGCGGGTGGCGGACCCCGGGGCGGCTGGTCGCGGCGGGCGCGGTGGCGATCGTGGTGTTGTTCGCGCCGTTCGCCGCCCTGGCGGTCGGGACCGGCCGGGCGGACACCGCGCTGCGGGTGATCGGGCGGGACGCCGGTCCGCAGGTGTTGGCCACGGCAGACCTGTATTTCGCGTTGAGCGATGCCGACGCGCAGGTCGCGAACCTGCTGGCGATGGGCGGCGAGCGCGATCAGGCGCGCGCGGCGACGCTGGCTCGCTACGAGCAGCGGCGGGTCGAGATCGGGGCGGCGTTGCTGCAGGCGCACCGGCTCGCCGGGGACAGTTCCGCCGAGCAGCGCACCATCGCGTCCATCCTGGACGGTTACCTGCGGTTCGAGCGGCTGGCTGGGCGCGCGTTGCTGCTGGCCGAGCAGGCCGGATACCCGTCGGGCGTCCCACCGCCGCGGGTGCTGGCGGTGTACCGCGAGGCGACGGACCTGATGAGCTACCAGGTCCTGCCGCAGGCGTACAACCTGACGCTGGAGAACGGGACGACGGTGCGGCGCACGCATGACGACGCCCGCGCCGCGATCCTGGCCGCGCGGGTGGCGGTGGCGGCCGGTGGCGCGGCCGCCGTGGGTTGCCTGGTGTGGTTGCAGCTGTACCTGGCCCGGCGGTTCCGCCGGTTGGTCAACCCGGCGCTGCTCGCCGCGACCGTGATCGTGCTGGTGCACGCGGTCACCGGAGTGGTGGTCCTGACCGGTCAGGCCGACGGGTTGCGGGTGGCCACGCGGGACGGGTTCGACCCGGTGCTGTCGCTGGCCCGGGGCCGGGCGGTCAGCAACAGCCTGCACGCCGACCAGGTCCGTTACCTGATCGACCCGCAGCGGGCCGACACCTACGCGCAGATCTACCTGGACAAGGCCCAGTCGCTGGTCTACGCCGAGGCCGGCAGCCTGGACGCCTATTACGCGGCCATGGCCGGCGCGCCGCAGGCCGTTGGCCTGCTCGGCGCGCCGGCGGCCCGCACCGCCGACGGCACCGCCGGGGACACCCTCGCCGCCTACGAGCGCCTGCAGCGTGCCGACCGCGACCTGCGCGCGCTGGTCGCCCGCGGGGCGACCGGGGCCGCCGTCGAGTCCTGGTTCGGGCCCACCGGTACGGCTTTCCGCTCATACGACGCCGCTCTGGTTCAGCTCACCGGCCGATATCGGGCGGTGTTCGAAGGTGCGGTCGCCGACGGCGAGGACACTATGGACGATCTGTGGTTCTGGCCAGCGGTCATCATCATGGTCGCCGTGGCGTTGGTCGTCGCGGGCGTGCGGCCCCGCTTGGCCGAGTACCGGTAAGGGAGTGACCGGAGTGCGGATCCGCGCCGTTCTGGCCGTCCTCGGCCTCATCCTGACCACCGGGTGCGGGAGCACCGCGCCGGAGTCCATCGTGGACAAGCCAACGTTGGTGGTGGGCGTCCGGTCGGACCTGCCGCTGGTCGGGTGGCAACGCGACGACGGCAGCCTCGAAGGGCTCGACGTCGACGTCGCCCGCGATCTCGCCGGCCGGCTCGGCGCGGACCTCGAGTTGGTTCCGGTGCGCGCCGCGGACCGGGAGTCCGCGCTGCTGACCGGCAAGGTCGACCTCGTCCTCGCCGTCTTCTCCATCACCCAGGACCGCAAGACGCGGGTCGGGTTCGCCGGCCCGTACTTCCTGTCCTATCAGGACCTGCTGGTACGCCGGGACGAAACCGCCATCCGCACCGTGCGAGACCTGGCCGGACGCCGCCTGTGCGCGGTCGCCGGCTCGAACGTGCCGGACCGGATCGTCAAGGAGAAAGGCGTGCCGGCCGTGCTCGTCCCGGCCGCCGACTACGGCGCCTGCGTGAGCATGCTGCGGGACCGCCGCATCGACGCCATCGCCACCAACGACGTGATCCTGGCCGGTCTGGCGCACCAGGCCGGCGGCGCGGTCCGCCTCCTCAACGCGCGCTACTCCCAGGAGCGCACCGGCGTCGGCATGCGCCCCGGCGACGTGGCCGGCTGCGAGGCCGTCAACCGCGCCATCACCGAGATGTACCAGGACGGCACCGCACAACGGCTCGCACACACCTGGTTCGGCGCCAGCGGCATCGACCTGTCCACCATCGCGGTGCCGCAGTTCGAAGGCTGCTCCTGAGGGCGGCCGTGCATCGCGGTGCCGCGGTTCGAAGGCTGCTCCTGACGGCGGCCGGTCAGAGCGTGATGAGGCGTCCGTCCGTGGCGACCTCCGCGCCGGCGGCGGTGAGGTGTCCGTCGCCCGACGCCGCCGCGACCGGGTTGGTGTTGTTGAGGTGCGTGTAGAGGACCGTGGTGCCGGTGAGCCCGGCGAGCCGGGGGAGTGATGCGGTGATGGGCAGGTGGCCCATCGCGGTCGCCGTCCGGCCGCCGCCGGTGGCCCGCACCATCTCATCCTCGTGCAGGAAGGTGCCGTCCAGGATGGCGTACGCGGCGCCGGCGGCGGCATCGAGGAAGGCGTCGTCGATCGCGGGCAGGCACGGGGCGTACACGAGCGCCGCGCCGGTGCGCTGGTCGGTGATCCGGTAGGCGACCACCCAGTCGCCGCCGGTGGCGGGTGCGTAGCGCGGCGGCTTGGCACCGACCGGGAGGGCGGTCGCGGCCAACCCGCCCCGCAGCGGCACGGGCGTCCCGGGCGCGACGGTGTGCCAGGAGACGGCGGTGTAGTGGTCGAGCATCGGGCGGACCGGGAAGGGGCCGGCGAGCGCGTCCAGCACGGCGGCGGTGCCGTACACGGCAAGCTCCCGCGCCTCGCGCAGCGTCAGCAGGCCCAGCGTGTGGTCGAGCTCCGCGGTGGACAGCAGCACGCCGCACAGCGGCGTCTCGCGCCGTCCCGGGCCGGGCGCGAGCTCCGGCGCGGCGAGGAGTTGGGCCCGCAGGTCGGGGGAGGCGTTGAGGAGGTACCAGGAGCGCCCGTCGCCGGAGACGGCCACGCAATCCTGGGTGCGCGCCGCGCTGGTGCCGCGGGCCCGCGCGCACCCGGCGCAGGCACAGTTCCACTGGGGAATGCCGCCGCCCGCGGCGGTGCCCAGCAGCCGTACCCTCACCGCCACCGCCGCGGTGCCGCCACCGGTGGATCGGCGGCGGCTCCGGTGTCGGCTTCGGCGTCGGTGATCTGGGCGGCCGCGACGAGCCCGGTGAGCAGATGGTGGTGCGGCGACAGCGCGCATGCCGGATCGGTCTGGGCCGCGTCGCCGGTCAGCTGATAGGCCTGGCACCGGCAGCCGCCGAAGTCGACCTCTCGCAGGGCGCAACTCCGGCAGGGCTCAGGCATCCATCGGGTGCCGCGGAACCGGTTGAACGCCGCCCCGGCGTACCAGATATCGGCCAGCGAGTCAAAACGTACACTGTGGACGCCGAGGTCACGGATCTGGCCGGCGGCCGGGCAGGGCAGCACCGCGCCGTTGGGCGCCACGACCAACTGCCGCGCGCCCCAGCCCGACATGCACGGCTTGGGCCGCCCGCCGTAGTAGTCGGCCGCCACGTAGATGATCTCGACGTCGTCGCCGTATCGGTCCCGCACGGCGGCCGCGTCGAGCTGCGCCCGGGCCACCTGCTCCCGGGTCGGCAGCAGGGCCGCCCGATTCTGCCAGCCCCAGCCGTAGAACTGGGTGTGCGCGAGCTCCAACCGGTCCGCGCCCAGGCGGACGCCGAACGCCGCGATCTCGGGCAGCCGCCCGATGTTGCCGCGGTGCAGGACCGCGTTGACGGTCAGCGGTATGCCGTGCCGGCGTACCAGCGCTGCCGCCGTGCGCTTGCGGTCGTGGGCCGCGATGCCGGCCACCGCGTCCGCCGCGCCTGGGTCGGCATCCTGTATGGACAGTTGGACGTGGTCCAGGCCGGCTTCGGCCAGGGCCGCGAGGCGGCTTCCGGTCAGCGGTACGCCGCTGGTGACCAGGTTGGTGTAGAGGCCGAGCCGCCGGGCGTGGGCCACGAGATCGGTCAGGTCCGGGCGCAGCAGCGGCTCCCCGCCGGAGAGGTGCACCTGGAGCACTCCCAGGTCTCGGGCCTCCGTCAGGACCCGGAGCCAGGCCGCGGTCGGCAGCTCGTCCCGGTAGGCGGAGAGCTGGACCGGGTTGGAGCAGTAGGTGCAGCGCAGCGGGCAACGGTAGGTCAGCTCGGCCAGCAGGCCGGTCGGCACCGGCTGGCGCGGGGGCCCCGGCACCACCTCGTGATCAAGGCGTCCCTCATGTCGTTCTAACGACGTGCGGGACGCCTTGAGCATGGACTCGGTCGGGTCGACGGTGAGGATGCGCCGGTCGACCAGGTCGCGCACGAGCTCCAGGACGTCGTCGACCGCCACGTTGTCGTACGTCCGGCGCAGCTCGGCGGCGATAGCGGTGACCGTATCGCCGCCGCAGTGGCTGACCACCGCCCCGGCGGTCTCGTTGAGCAGCAGCACGCCCTCCGGGTACAGCAGGGCGTGCTGGCCGCGGACCGGGTCGTGGGTCAGCCGCACGCCGCGCCGGAGCCCGGGCCGGCTGCCCGCGTCAACCGCGGTCACCGGACCGGCCCGGCGTAGTCGATCGCGTCGAGCATCGCGTGCAACACCTCGCACTTGAACGCCAGGGCCGCCACCGCGGCCCGTTGCTGGTCCCGGCTGACGCAGTGAGTCAGTACCAGGTCCAATGTGTATCCGCTGTCGCGGCGTACGGTGGGGATCCGGCGCTCGAAGTAGGCGAAGCCGTCGGGCTTGATCCAGTCGTAGTGCCGGCGCCAGGCCAGCACCCGATCGGCCATCAGATCCGGCGAGAACAGCTCGGTCAGTGACGCGGCGGCTCCCTCCGTCCACGGCCGGGCGCGGCAGAAGTCGACGTAGCGGTCCACGGCGAACCGGACACCGCGTGCCACGTGCCGCTCGTCGAGGACCTCCTGCCGGCCGAGGCCGACCGCGTCGGCGAGGGCGAGCCAGTCATCCAGCCCGCTCTCGCCGACGCGGTGACCGTCCTGGAACGGGATCCGCTCGAGCCAACGGCGCCGGACCTCCGGCAGCGGGCAGTTGGCGACGACGGCCGCGTTCTTCTGCGACAGGTGGCGCTGGTAGTACCAACGGTTCGCCACCCAGGCCCGCACCTCGCCCGGCGCGCAGTAGCCGGCGTGGAGGCGGACGTGGAACGGATGCCGGTCCCAGTACCGGTTCGAGAGCTCGCGCAGCGAGCCCTCGAACTCCTCCCGGGTCAGCGGGGAGTGGTCAGCCACGGCCACCCGTCCCCGGAGTACGCGGTCACCTCTGGGCGGGTCTCCAGGCATTCGACCCGTGGCCGGGACCAGCTCCGCTTCGCGGCCGGCGCGGGTGCGGCCTTACCGTCCATCGTCTTCATCATGAACCCTCCTTCTCGACCTTCCAGATCTTGCCGTTCGACTTGACGAGGAAGTACAGTTCGCCGCTGCCGTCGATGCCGAGCCGGAAGTCGCTGCGGCGGTTGTCCACACCGTTCGCGAGCTTGCTGATGGTGACCGGCTTCTTCTTGTAGGAGAGCCTGAGCAGCTGGAGCTGCGGCTGCGGCGGCACCACCCCGGGCTTGGCCGCCGTCATCTTGCTGGCGTCGGCGTAGATCACGTGACCACTCACCACGTCACCGAAGACGTACATCCCGCGCAGCTCGGGGATCTTCTTGCCGCGGTAGACGAAGCCGCCGGAGATGCCGACCACGTTCATCGGCTGGCCATCGTCGTCGAGCAGGCCCTTGTTGACGTCGCGGCCGTAGGTGGCGACCGGATACGTGAACCCACACTTCGCGTCGCCCGACGGCAGCGGGAAGACCTCGAACTGGTCCCGCTTCTTGCCCCGGAACGCGAAGATGGCTTCGCGGTGGTTCCAGCCGAAGTTGTCGCCCTTCCGCACCTCGTACACCGCCTCCACGCGGCGTTCACCGAACGCGCCCAGGTACATCCGGTGCGGGGCCGCCGGATCCCAACTGAACCGGTGCGGGTCGCGCAGGCCGTAGGCGTAGATCTCGCCCAGCTTGCCCGGCTGGCCGGCGAACGGGTTGTCCTTCGGCACGGTGTATCGCGCCTTGCCGCTGGCCAGCGGGTTGATGCGCAGGATCTTTCCGTGTGGCTTGCCGAGGTTCTGGGCGGCGCTCGTCCACTCCGGTGCGAGATAGTTGTCCTCCTCGCCGTCCCCGAGCGCGATGTAGAGCAGCCCGTGGTCGCCGCCGGATCCCTTCTTGGCATATGGGTTGAAGCCGATCTGCTGGATCGCGTGCTTGTACGCGGACAGACCGATCCGCAGCACCTCGCGCTTCGTACCGGTGAAGCGGTTCGCCGCCGACTGCTTCGCCGTCCACTCGGTGATGATCGAGTGCTGCAGATTCGTGTTGGGCGACGGGGGCAGCGTGGGCTTCTTGTTCGCGAGCGCCCAGCCGGCCTCACTGTGGACGGTGTAGAACTTGCGGTTCGTCTTGAACTCCGGGTGGAAGGCCACGAAGCCGAACCCGGTGCCCAGCCCGGGCGCGAACTGGAAGTCGCGGAACTGGCGCGCCACGTGCAGGTAGTCGACGCGCCTGCCATTGACCACCAGGTAGAGCATGCCGTTGAGATCCGGCACGTAGAGCCGACCCGAGCCGTCCGGGATCTCGCCGATGTAGTTGATGCGCGCCTGACCGGGCGCGACCGGGGGCACACTGGGCGGTCCGATCCGCGCCGGTCTGGTCACCGGCAGCGTGATGAAGTCGGTCAGCGACACGCCGAGCTTGCCGGGCTTGAGCTTGCCGGGCAGCGGATCGGCGATCGGCTTGCCGGTCGCGGTGAAGCAGGTATCCGCGGCCACCGCCGACCTCGGCGGCGTCGACGCCGGCAGGCTGATGCCGAGCGCGGCGATGAGCCCGGCCACCATCAGGCGGCGGCGCCCGAATGTGGACCGTTGCAGCAGAGCCAACATGTGCCTCTCCATCCCCTAGACGCCGCCGCCTGTTACCCGCAGGTTCTTGATCCAGACCTCGCCGAACTGCGACGCGTCGCCGCCTTCCTTTTCCATGTTGGACTGCGTGTAGCATCCGGCCTTGAAGTAGCAGCCGGACTTACTCACCGACTTGGTCGCCTTGAGATCGCCGTTGATGGAAATGTTCACCTTCCCATCGGCGACGTCGATCCGCAGCGTGAAGAACGTGCCCAGCTCGTATCCGGTGATGAGCTTGTCGTCCTGCGACTCACCGAACCAGCGGTAGACGATGGCCTTTTTCTTGCCGTCGTACATGATCTCGAGTATGTCTTCGCCGCCGTTGTGGATCTGTCCACAGACGACCTGAGGCTTCTTCTTGGGTGCGGCGATGACCGCGACGTCGTACTGCATGCTGTGCGACGTGGAGTCGTTGGTCTTCCAGCTGGCTCGCTGGTCCGGATGGGCGGCCTGCATCTCCCGCAGTTCGGTGCGCGGGTACTCGGTGCCTTCCGTGCGCGCGCCATTGACCCTGGCCCGGAAGCTCACCACCGATCCGTTGTCGGCCACCGTGAACCCAGGGGGCTCGGTGAAACCGCCGGCCAACTTCGCCGCCGACTCCTCGTCGGCGTCATGGTCGCCGCCGAGCGGCGTGTCAAGAGTGATTTTCCAGGCGGTGTCCGGACCGTCGAACTGGATGAGGTCGTTGGGTGTCACCATGGCAGTACCCCCGTGAATGGTTCGGCTTTCTCCAGTGCCACGCGGCCGTCGACGACCACCCGGGTCGCCGAGGCCACGCCGATGCCGCGGTGGTCGGCCAGGATGACGGCCGCCGCGTCCGCCGTCACCCGGGGTGCCGCGATACGCCCGGCCGGGCCGGCCAGCAGGACCGTCTCGCCGTCGAAGGCAACCCCCTGGCCCGCCTCGCACGGCACGACCCGCGCGGTGGACGGCTGCGGGTCCAGCGCGGAGGTCGGCTCGATGGCGGTGAAGAACCGGGCCTGCGGCAACCGAGGGGTGCGGACCCGCAGGGTGCGCAGCCGCGTGACGATGTGCCAGTTCGGTGAGCTGGAGGATGGGTTGGCGTCGAAGATCGTGTCGACCCGGCTCACCGTGAGCCCTTCGGACGTGCCCGGCAACCGGCGCACCCAGGCCTGCGCTGGGCCGGACCGCAGCACCGTGAGGTCGTCGCCGGCCAGCTCCGCCGTCCAGTCGGACTGCAACAGGAACGTCCATTCGCGCGGCTCGTCCGCGGCCAACTCGTCCAGCAGGACCAGCCGGCCCGCCGGGGTGAAGACCAGGGTCCGGTTGACCCGGCGTACCTTCAGCGCCGGGTCGAACATGATGGCGGATTCCGCGGTGGCGTGCGCGAAGCCGTCGCTGGCCAACACGTCACGCATCCACGGCTGCCGGTCGTACGGCAGGCCCTGGTAGACGTCGAAGCGGTTCTCGCCGGCCCAGCCCTGCCCGTCGACGAGCACCATGTTGTGTTGCTCGACCCGCTTGAGGTTGCAGTAGCCGTCGTCGACCGCCAGGAACGCGCCGTGCGACACCAGCGTGAAGGAACCGGCGTCGGGGTGATGGTGTGCGGTGCTGGCCGTCTCCCAGCCGCGTTCGCGGCGGTAGCGCTCGGCCGTCTCCCAGGCGATATGCCCCCCACCGGGCGCCGCCTTGAAGCTGACCATCGTCGCGTCCGCCGCCCAACTGGTGCGGGCGGTCACCTGGCCCAGGTCGGGGAAGAAGGCGACGGTGGGTGTGGTCGTGGCGGGATCGACCGCGGTGACCGTCGGGTCGTACCAGAGGAACTCGTACCCGGCCTCCGGCAGGATGCCCGGCCGGATCGCGGATTCGTCCGCCTCCCGCCAGAAGAAGCGCCGCGCGACCAGGTCGGCCATCCACTGCGCCTCGCCGATGCGGTAGGCCGCGGCCAGCTTGTAGTAGAGCGCCACCGAGTGCGAGCTGTGCCGGTCGTGGCAGTCGCCGTGCTCGATGTTCTCCTGGTAACCGGGCGCGCTCTGGTGCAGGCGCCAGTGGAACGTGTTGCGCAGGAAGTCGAACCGGGGCCACCAGTCGATGCCTTCGGCATGTTGCAGCAGATCGACATACGCGGCCAGCCACGGCACACCGTAACGCCAGTAGACCGGGCCCTCGTAGTCCGAGCCGCCGGAGTTCATCACCTCCAGCACGGTGGCGAAGTTCGTTTTCGCCAGCTCCGTCCACTCCCGGTGGCCGAGCACATACCCGGCGGTCGCCAGCCCGTTGTAGCAGATCCAGTTGTGGTTCTGCCAGAACGACGACGGCCACGGCTTGTGCCGGGTGTCCTCCCCGGTCGCGTACCCGTAGAGCCGGTCGCCCTGCAGGGCGAGCTTGTCGCGCACCATGGTGGCCCGGTCCGCGGGCATGTCGTCGCGGAGCCAGGAGTACGCCAGCGACAGGCCGCACAACAGCCAACCGGCGTCCAGGTCGTGGTCGGGCAGGTGTGCCTTACCCCAGTGCGGATACGACACCGCGGTGCCGATCCAGCGCCACGCCTCGTCCAGGTATGCCCGGTCACCGGTGAGCCGGTACGCCAGCGCCAGGTTCATCCCGGCCGGCCCCAGGTACGTGATGGTGTCGTCGGGATATTCCTTCGGCGGATCCTGCTGGTCGCGGTACCACTGGCACTGCTCGTAGAGCCGCCGCCATTGCTCGGTATGCGTCCCGCCGTCCCGGATCGCCGCCCGCAGCGCGTCCAGACGACCGGCGAGTAATAGAGATTGTGCTTCGGTCGGCATGGTTATGCCGCCTCCCCCCGTGCCGGTACTGCACACATCATCACGTGTACTCGTCCGGCCCCGGGGCAAAACCGCCAAACCAGCCACCGCCGGCCGGCGTCCGGTTGGTTCTTGATCGTTGTCCCGAAAACTCAACGACACGGCGTTCAGGTTGTGTTTTCGGGACAACGATCAAAGGCGACTCATCGGGCGGTCGTTACGAGTAGGAGACGCTGCACGGGCGCCCGGAAACGACTTGTGGTGCGGACTGGGCGTTCAGGGGGCAGTACGCCCGGACCGGTTCGGCGGGCGAGGGATTGCGGGTGACGATGTATCCCAGCCGCTGCGCTGGGTCACCGCCGGTGCAGTTGCCGGTGCCGATCGAGGTGTAATAAGGGTCAACGGGTGGCTCAAACACGGTCAGGTTGTCGCATGTCCACACGTTGGCAGCCGCGGAGGCGGGGGAAGCTGGTAGGGCGAGGGCGCCGATCAGAGCCACGCCCACACCCATGGCCGCCGCCAGGCGGCGTCGCGGGGTATGCATTCGGAAACCCCTTTCACGATCCCTTGTGTATCCCTGGTCAGCTTCGAGTCTCGGCATCGGACGGTGGCCACGCATCCGTCAAGGCGCGCAGTCCGGCTACATCGTTCGTGGTACGCCGGCCGTACCACGAACGCGGCAGCCCTGCCCTCCTGGCTGCCGGCGGTGCGCGTACACCTTCATGCCGCCGACCGGTGGCTATGGCGGTAACACCGGCGTCCACGACGCGCACAACCTGGCCTGGAAGCTCGCTCACGTGCTCGACGGGCGGGCCGGCGGCGCCCTGCTCGACACCTACGAGCAGGCCGGCACCGACTTGTCCATACTGGACATTTTCTGTCGCGATGCCGTGCTCTTCACCGGTCCCGACGGTGCCGCGTGGGTGCCGGCCGCGGCAGCCGCCGCCGAGCGGCTGGGCGTCCCGCTGGACGTGTGCCGGGTCGGCGGCGACGTCGGCGATCCGCTGGGCGAGTTCACGAAGGTGTACGGCATCGGATTGAGCGGTGCCACGCTCGTCCGCCCAGACGGCGTTGTCGCGTGGCGGGCCCGCGAGCTGGTCCAAGACGCCGGCGACGCGATCGGTGCGGCCCTGGCGCGTACCCTGTGCCGGTCATGATCAGGGCGTCCTTCACGTCGGTCTAAAGACGGGTAGGGCGCCCCGGTGAAGGGTGGTTATTCAAGTGTTTAATAATTATTATTCGCACGCCCTGATCATGGTTGGTTAGGAGCTGGCGCAGCCGCCTTCGCCGTACGGCGCCTCGATCTGTGCGGTCGTCGCTACTCCGTCGACCGCGCCGGTGGCCTTGACGGTCACCGTGCCGGCGGGCACCGCCGCGCGGCGGGTGTTGAACGACTGGTAGGCCGACTTCCCGGGGGCCACATCGGACACCGTCCGCGACCCGTACGGCGTGACCAGCTCGATGGTGAGTGGTACGGCGTCGGCGTTGCGCACGTTGACCGACAGGTAGGCGTTGGCGCCGGTGCACTGGACGCGCGCCGCGATCTCGACCTCCCACGCGGGCGCCGGCTCGAGCTCCTGGTCCGATCGGGCGGCGTGCGAGACGACGAGGTCCTTCTCCGCCGCGGTGAAGACGCCCGCCTCGACGAACGCCTCCGCGGTGCGGGTGACGGTCGCGACGAACGCGCCGTGGGTGGCGAAGGGCGCCTGGTCCCACACCAGGTCCAGAAAGGTCGGACCGTCGGTGCCGGGTGACGGGATGCCCGACACGGGGACGTCGTAGTTCGGCAGACCGTCGTCGCGCTTGCGGTTCGGCACGCCGGTGTCGATGGATCCGAACACGATCGTCGGCTCGACCCGGCGGAAGTACGACGAGACGGGCTGCGTGTCGCTGATGTAGTACGGCCGCACCGTGAACCCGTGCGTCGTGAAGTACGGGTCACCCGCCGCGGTGGTGCTCGCGTGCGTGATCGCCGCACGGGCGTAGTCGCCGTCGCGCTTCAGATGGCGGTAGAGGGTCAGCTCGCGGAAGTTGCCGTCACCGGGGTTGCCCAGGATCTGCAGCAGCACCGGTCCCCAGAAGATCGCCTGCGTGTCTGGGCGGTCCAGGGCCCGCTCGATCCGGATGCTGAACGGCATCTGGATCTCGACGGTGTCACCCGGCCGCCAGGTCCGGCTCAGCGTCAGATAGCTTCCCGGTTCGGCGTCGATGTCCGCCACGACGCCGTTGACCGTGACGACGAAGCCCTTCCGCACCCAGCCCGGCACCCGCAGCTTGATGTCGAGCGGGCCGGTGCCGTCGATGGTCAGCGTGGTCCGGTCCGCGCGCGGATAGGTCGTCCGCTGGGTGACGGTGAAGCCCTTCTCGGCCCAGGACAGCGTCGACGGCGCGTAGAGGTTGACCCACAGCGTCGTGCCGTCGGCGGACTTGAGGTAGATCGTCTCCTGGTACTTGGTGTGGTTCTCCAGGCCGGTGCCGCCGCAGCAGGTGCCGGTGTTGCCGTAGCTGCGGGCGGATCCCGGTGTCAGCGGCTGGAAGTAGGTCAGCTGCGGGTCGCTCGTGGTCGCGGTGTCGGCCCGCGACCCGGTGATCATGTTGAGCAGACCCCGTTCGTAGTAGTCCATGTACGCCGGGTCCTGCTCATGCAGGAACAGGTTGCGGGCCAGCTTGATGAGGTTGTACGTCGTGCAGGTCTCCGCACCGCCCTGCGCGATCGCGTTGGCGATGTTGCCCCGGTTCTGGAACAGCTCGACGTTGTTGTTCGAGCCCGGGTAGTTGCCGCCCGCCCCGCCGCTGGCGAACATCCGGTGGGGGACGACCATGCCGTAGAAGTTCTTGGCGGCCGTGAAGTACTCCTGGTCGCCGGTGTGCTCGAAGACGCGTAGGTAACCGACGAACTGCGGCACGTGCGTGTTGGCGTGCAGGCGGTCCGGGCGGCGCCGGCCGGGCCGATTCTGCGGCGTGACCACGAGGATGTCCCGGTTCTCGACGCAGGCGCCGAACAGCGACTCCCGGTTGTCGAAGCACTTGGCGGTCTCCAGGTGCTTCGGATCACCGGTGAGCGCGTAGATCTCGGGGAACACCTCGTTGGCGCCGCCGAACTCGCCGGCGATGTAGAGGTCCCACATGTAGTTCAGGTTGTCGCGGGTGAGCGGGCCAGTGTAGTCGGGGTGGTTCTTGTCGCCGACGGTCAGCGCGAGGTGGGCCCAGTCCGCCATCGTGACGACGACGTCGCGGGCCTGCGCGTTGCCGGTGTGGTAGTAGGCGTCGAGCAGACCACGAATGATCTTGTGCTGGGTGTACCACGGCGCCCAGGTGTTGGTGTCCGCGTTGCCGCCGTAGACGGCCCAGCGCGGCGGGCCGAGCCGCAGCACCGTGTCCTCCGGGAGCGCACCGAGGTAGCCGGGATGCGTCGGTACCCAGTCGGCGTCCCCGCCCTCCTGGGCCGCCACGACGCCGCCGTCCCGGCCGTTGGGCGAGGCGTCCTTGAGCGTGGTGCCGCCGTCCTCGTCGAACCGGTACCAGGCGATGCTCCCACCGCCGGTGCCGCCGGCCGGGGAGTCCAGCATGGACAGCAGCTCCGCCTGGCTCAGCGCCCGGTCGAAGATGTGGAACTCGTCGACGGTCGCGTCCAGGAACGGATCGCCGTACTGCGACCGCCCGATCCACCGGTTGCCGGGGTTGCCCAGGTGGGAGGGGTTCAGCGTCATGTTCGTGTTCATGCCGGCCGGCTGGCCGTCGACGTAGAGCGTGCCGGTGGTCTGCGACAGCGTGACGGCCAGGTGCACCCACTCGTTCGTCGGCAGCGCGGTGGTGCCGTTGATCCGCTGCTCCTGGCCGGAGCCGCCGACCGTGATGGCGAACCGGGGCACGTCGCCGGTGACGCCGGCGCGTGGGGTCAGGAACATGTTGACCGCGGTGCTCTGTCCGAAGTCGAACAGCCGGCTCCAGCTCTGCGCGGAACCGAGGTTCACCCAGGCCGCGATGGTGAAGTCGGTGAGCTGGTTGATCGCCTCCTGGGGCAGCGTCGCGTACTGCGCCGTGCTCGGCCCGTTCAGGCGCAGCGCGTTGCCGTACCGGCCCGGGACCCGGTCGATCTGTGGCTCCTCCGGCTCCTCGCCGCCCGGCGCGCCGGTCTCCATCCGGGCGGTGATCGCGGCCTGGCACGCGGCCAGCTCGGTGACCATCCGGTCGAGCTTGTCCTTGTAGACAGCCTCGCCCTGGTCGGCGTACGCCTGCGCGAGCGCCGTCAGGTAGTGGCCCGCCCAGTGGCCACTCAGCAGCCCGCCGTTCTCCCAGCCGCCCGGCACCGAGATGCCCGGCGGGTTCGGCCGGCCGGCCTGGTTGTTGAACAGGATGAGGAAGCGCCGCTCGTCGTACTGGCGCAGGAAGTCCTTCATGCGGTCGCGCTTCTCCTGCAGCAGGCCGGTGCCCAGCCGCACCTCGCGCAGCGCGAACGGCCGGACCGGCGCGGTGCTGCCCGGACCGAGGTTGGCGGCGAACCCGACCGCGGCGGGACCGGTGGCCGGCGCCGCCTCGGCAGCGGTCGCCGTGAACACGCCGGCGCCGGCGACGGCGCCCGCGCTGAGAGCGGAGGCCTGCAGGAGTTGACGTCGGTTGAACTTGACTTCGTCGAATTGGGCCACTGAGGTGTCCTTCCACGGAAGTGGCGTTGGGGGCCGGCGCCGAACTACGTACCTGGTTCTGGGGTCAGATTGCCGGCGAGTGCGGATTCCCGGCCCTCGTCCCGGGCCTGGGCGAGTAGTCGCGCGAGCCGCTGCCGGCGCCGCCGGAGGATGGTGCGGACGGCGACGGCGAGGGCGCCCAGGATGGCCGCGAGGATCAGCTGGGGCCACGGCAGGGTCCATACCGTCACGGTGGTCGAGGCGCGCCGGATCTCGGCGCCGGCCGGGCCACCGTCGAGGACGGCCGGCGTCAGGTCGACGCTGGTGCGGACCGGTCCCAACGCCCAGACGCCGGCGATCCGGAGATCGACCTCCCGGCGCCCGCCCGGCAGCACTTCCGCGACGTCGGCCGGCGTGTCGTGTGTGGATAGTCCGAACAGTTCGGTGGTCGTCACCTGGCCGGCGCCGGTCACCGCGACGCTGCCGTCGTTGGTCGCGCGGTACCTGACCCGGATGGTGCCGGCCGCGAACGGGTTCCACGAGTGCCGGTAGGTGGTGGTGAGGTCGTCGACGGTCAGGGCCGCCGTGATCGTGCCGCTGACCCGCATCATGACGCGGAATCCGACCCGGCTCTCGACGGCGACGGTGCCGCCGGTGCTGGTCACCGTCGCCGCGATGCCGGCCGGGTGGTCTCCCGGCGTGGCGTCGCGCGGCACGGTGATGGTGAACGGCACGACCTTCGTCTCGTTGGGCCCGACGGTGACCTTGTCCTGCACCCGGATCCACGTGCCACCATCGACCGACTCCTGATTGGACCGCAGCATGTTGAAGCGGCCCTTGTCGGTGAGGTAGCCGTCGGCCGCCTTCAGCGCGAAGACGGCGGTGCCGCGGCCGAAGTTCCGCACGGCCAGGCGTTCGGTCACCACCTGGCCTGGATCGAGCGTGCGCTCGACCCATCGGCGGCCGTCCGGGCCGTTCTGGCCGGCCGGCTGGACCGCCCAGGTGAGCGTCGGCGCGGTCGGCTCCGCCGCGGCACCGGCGGGCGCGATCGGCGCGGTGACGAGCACCGCGGCCACCACGGCGAGAAGCCGCGGCAGGGTTCGGGTCATGGCAAGGTCCTCAGCCTGGGATGTGGTGGGGGCCGCGTCGCCGCGACCCCCATCCGTGCGCCTATTCGAACAAGGACAGGGTCAAGGTCGAGGTGTACGAGCCGGCGGCGACATCCGCCGGGGTACGCAGGTACAGGTTGGCGTTGACGGCGTACGAGTCGCCGGTGACGGCCTCGGAGTCGAACGTGGACACCAGCAGCTCCTGGTCGACCAGGCCGACGTTGTTGCCCGGCTGGGTCGGCTCGTCGAGGACGGTCACCACCTCCTCGCCTTCGGTGACCAGGCCGGTGTCGCCGCCGTCGATCAGGTTCGGCCGCCAGCCGAGATGGCCGGCGCTGATCGGTGCCTGGCCGGCGCTGCCGACGAAATCGGTCGCGCTCCCCAGGACGGCCCACGCGGCGCCGCCGGGCACCTCCTCCGCCGTGCGGGTGTCGGTGACCGTCACCGTCGGCAGGGTACCGGCGAACTGGCGCACCAGCAGCGTCGAGCCGTCCTCGGACAGCGCGACCGAGTCGCCGGCGATGGAGAGGGCGAGCACGCCCGGCTCGTCGATCTCCTCGATGTCCACCGTCACCCGCACGTCGCCGCTGTCGCCCGGCTCGGCCAGGGCCGGCGACTGCAGCCCCATCGTTCCGGCCAGCACGGCACCGGCGGCGCCCGCCGCGACCAGCCGCTTGCGTTTCGATCTGCTCATCGCTGCTCCAATGTCGTTGGTGTGTGAGGGAGTGAGGGGAATCAGGCGCTGCAGGTGAGGCCGGCGTATGCCGCGGTGAGGACAGTCGTCACCTCCTCGCCGTCCACCGTCCCGGTGGCGCGGACGGTGACCTCGCCGGCCGCGACGGAGGCCGCCCGCGTGGCGAACGACTGGTAGGCACTGGCATCCGGCGCGACGCTCGCGAACGACCGCTCGCCGTACCCGGTCTCCAGAGCGAGGTGGACCGGCGCGTCGTGGTCGTTGCGCGCCTGCACGGCCACGTAGGCCCGGCCGGCGAGGCACCGCGGTTGCGCGGTGACGGTGACGGGCACCGCGGCCGGTTCGGTGCCCGGGTCATCGGCGATGACCCGCCACTCGGTGATCGCGACCGCGGCGTGGGTGGCGCCGTCGCCGTTGGCCTGGATCGTGGCCCGCACCCGGGGGGTGGTGACGGGGTCGAACGTGACGGTGTTGAACGCGGTGCTGCTCGTGCCGTACCCGGACGCGCCGGTCACGTCTCGCCAGGCCGCACCGGCCTCGTCCCAGTACTGCAGCACCCAGCCGTCGGGCTCCGCGACGCCGTTGCCGGTGCCCTGGTCCGAGTCCCGCCAGAACTTCAGCTCCGTCCCGGTGATGCGCACCGGTCGCGCCCAGTCGTACTGGACCCACTGGGTCGCCGGGCGGGTGCCGGACCAGGTGCCCCAGATCTGGGCCTGGCTCGGGTTCGCCGGGTCGGCGCCGTCGTTGAGGGCGGTGAGGCTGTTCCACCCCGCCGTGTACGAGGCGGTCGGGGTGCCGATGGGGCCGATGTTCCCGGTGAGTGGCCCGGAGATGTCCGCCGGGATGGTGACCGTCTTGGCGGTCTCCAGGTTGCCGGCCACGTCGAGCGCCCGGAACGACACGGTGTGCCGGTTCGCGTCGGGCGCCGCGATGGCACCGGTGTAGGCGGTCCACGTACCCGTGCCGATGGCGTACTCGATCCGGGCGACCCCGGAGACCGCGTCGCTCGCGGTCACCGTGACCGCCCGGGTAGTGCTGTCCACAGTGGCCGCGCTCGTCGGGACCGTGGCGTCGATCCGGACGGCGAGGCTCGCCGGCGCCGAGACGTTGCCCGCGCGGTCGGTCGCGGTCGCCGTGACGGTGTGCTGGCCGTCCCCGGCGACGGTGACGTCGGCGTACCGCACGTCCCGCGCGACGACCGGCTCGCCGCCGTCCACCGTGGACGCGATGGCCAGCCGGCCGCCCCGGTCGTCGACGCCGGCGACCCGCACCCGCACGGCGGATCGGTGCCAGCCGGCGCTGCCCGCGCTGCCGCTGGGCGTGAGCGTCAGCGCCGGCGGGGTCTCGTCGCCTTCGGTGTCGCCCGGCGAGACCACCTTCACCGGCGCCTCGATCCGGCCGGCGGCGTAGCCGAGCACGGTGCCCTGGACCGTGAACGTGCCGGGTGCCGCGACCTGCTCCGCCGTCACCGCGTCCCAGAACACCGGCACCTGAAGCGTCTCACCACCGAAGGTCACGCCGATGGTGCCGGGCAGTTCCCGCTCGCCCACCTCGATCGTCAGCGCCGGCGGCGAGATGGCGGACGGCTGCGCGGCGAGCACCTGCCACTCCTCGACCGCCACCGCCGCGTACGTGCTGCCGTTGGTCGACGCGTCGAACACCGCGCGTACCTGCGTGGTGGTGACCGCGCCGAAGGCGGTGTCCTGGAAGCCTTGCGTGCCGGTCGGGTAGCCGCTCGGGTCCGGCACGTCGGCCCACTGTCCACTAGCGAGGTCCCAGTACTGGATGCGCCAGCGGGCCGGTGCGGCGACGCCCACGCCGCTGCCCGGCGGCTGGTCGTTCCAGAACTCGATCCGCGAACCGGAGATCCGCATCGGCTGGTCCCAGGTGTACTGCACCCACTGCTGGGGCGGGTTGTTGCCGGTCCAGGTGCCCCACATGTCCGGCGGCAGCGGGTTCGACCGGACGATCTCGTCGTTGAGCGCCTTGACCCAGTACTGGGTGGGCACGGGGTCGTTGGAGACGGTGACCTTCGCCTCCTGCGCGATGTTCGGCCGGGGCGTGCGGTCGGGCTCCTTGACGGGCGTCGGCGTCACGAGCTTCATCCGCGGCGGGGTCTGCGCGTCGTCCCAGTCGAGCCGGTCGATCGCCACCGAGCGGCGGAAGTGGCCGCCGCCCACCGCGTCCGCGGTGTGGTACGCGAGGTACCACTGGCCGTTGAACTCCAGGATCCCCGGGTGGCTGGTCGTGGAAGAGACCGGCCGCAGCACGGTGCCCCGGTAGGTCCACGGCCCTTCGGGCGACGCGGCGGTCGCGTAGGCGATGCAGGCGTGGTAGTTCGCCGGGGTGCACGGCGACGTCGGGCCGGCGTTGTTACCGGCGTACGCCAGGTAGTAGGTGCCGTCGCGCTGGAAGATCCAGGCCGCCTCGAAGAAGCCGGTCAGGCCGGTGACGGAGCGCTGCGTGCCGCCCGGGGTCTTCATGTCCGGCTGGAACTCCAGCATCCGCAGGTTGCCGAACGATCCCCACCAGACGAACACCCGCTCGCCCTCGACGAGGATTGTCGGGTCGATGTTGTGGATGGTGTTGGCCGTGGGCACCCGCTGGGAGATGATCGGCCCGCCCGCGTGATCGGTCCACGGGCCGGTCGGGCTGTCCGACACGGCCACGCCGATGGCGAACTTGTCGGACGCCGGGCTGTCCCGCTCGTGGATCGGCACGTACCAGTAGTAGCGCCCGTCCACGCCCCGGACCACCTGGCCGGCGTACGCGCGTCCCGGCGTGGCCCAGGCGAAGACCTGTTCCGGGCGCATCAGCGACGGATATTGGGTCCACTGTCCGGTCTGGACGTCGGTGGTCCGGAACGCGCCCCACTCGTTCATGACGAAGTCGTTGGTGGACGGTCCAGCTTCGTCGTGTCCGGTGTAGAGGTAAAGCTCGTCGCGGCCGCTGGAGTTGCCGGGGGCGCCGGCCGCCACGACGAGCGGCGCCGGGTCGGCCGAGTAGTAGCTGCCGTCGCCGACGATCGGGTTGCGGGTGTTGGTGAAGGTGTACGAGTCGGCGGCGTACGCCGGCGCGGGGATGGCGACCAGGCCGCCGGTGAGAAGCCCAGCGGCCGCCCAGCGTCTTATCGAAGTCATCACGGTGTCGATCTCCTGACTGTCGGGCGGGGAAGGTGGCGGCGCCGCGCCGGCGCCGCCACCCCCGAACGGGCTAGCCGCAGGTGATCGCGGCGTACGGCGCGTCGATCCGCGCCGTCACCGGCTGTTCGTCGACGGTCCCGGAGACCCGCACCGTCGCGGTGCCGGCCGGCACCGAGGCGGCGCGCGCGTTGAACGCCTGGTAGGCGGACTTCCCGGGCGCCACGCCCGGCACCGTCCGCGACCCGTACGGCGTGACCAGCTCGATGGTGAGCGGCACGTCCTCGTCGTTACGGGCGCTGACGGACACGTAGGCGTTGCCGCCGGTGCACTGCGTGCGTGCCTGGACCGTGACGTGCCACGCCGGGGCGCCCTCGCCCACGGTGAGGGTCAGCGTGGTCCGCGTGGTGCCGGCCTCGCTGACGTAGTCGGGCAGGATCAGGTCACCGACGACGGTGTAGCGGCCCGGGGTGTTGACGATGTTCTCGTCGAAGTCCCAGTCGACGCCGATGGCCTGGTTGTCCCGCGATCCGTCGTTGTAGGACACCGCCACCTTGTCGGGGAGGTAGGGCAGCTCGCCCACGTCGACGGTCTGCTCGAACGACTCGGCGCCCTGGATCGAGATGCCGCCCGGGGCGGTCTCCGGCCGCACGTAGACGCGGGCCTCGGCGATCAGGCCGTAGGCGTCGTTCGTGCCGTAGACCACGAACGGGTCGACGTTCGGCTCGGCGACCATGTCCGGCGTGATCTGCTGCCACCGGAACCCGATCCTGCCGCGGGATCCGCCGGCGTAGACCCCGTCGAGCTCGCTGGGCAGGGTGGGCACCTGTCCCACGGTGGTGCGGATGAGCACCGGCGAGCGCACCGAGTCCACGGTCTCCCCGTTGGCCCGCCAGCGCAGCACGCCCGTGCCCGCGCCGTCGCCCATGACGCCCCAGATGCGGATGCGCAACTGGCTGGTCGTGATCGGTGCGAAGGTGAAGCGGTTGTAGGCGTTGGTGGCCAGGCCGTCGGCGTACGTGGAGCCCTGGAGGGTGACCGGGGTCCAGGTGGTGCCGTCCGTGGAGCTCTCGATCGCGTACGTCGTGGCCGTGGGCCGGCGGGTGCCGCCGTTGTCGTCGTACCAGTAGATGTCGGTCGACGACAGCCGCACCGGCGCGTTCCATCGATACTGGATATACGCCTCCTGCGCGACGCTGGTGCCGTTCTGCGTCTGGCCCCAGGTGCCCCAGCCGTTGCCGGCGCCCGGGCTCGAACTGGCCGGGGTGGTGGCCTCGTTGACCCGCAACGGGTTCTCCCACGACGCGCTGCCGCTGGTGGTGACCGTCGCCGAGGAGCCGAACTCCGCGATCACCTCGCGCGGGGAGAGGGTCACCGCCACGTTCGCCTCGGCCCGCTTCTCGCCGTCGTTCGCGACGAACCGGAACACGTAGTCGCCCGCGACCGTGCCGGTCACCCGGGTCCGCAGCGCCTTCGGGTCGGCGAAGATGACGCCCGCACCCTCCGGTGTGGACACCGTCTCCCAGCCGAGGGTGAGCTCGCTGTCGTACGGGATGCCGTCGTCGGTGGCCGTGGCGACCAGCCCGGTGGACAGGTTGCCGTCCGCCGAGCCGTCGCGCGCGGCGGTGACGGCGGGCGCCTGGTTGGCGACGGGCGGCACGTCCCGCCCCGAGTCGAACACCTGGATCTCGGAGATGGCCGTGAAGAACGTCGGGTTGTTCGTGAACGCGACGCGCACCTTGTTCGACGTCACGGTGTTGAAGAGCGCCTCGTTGAACTTCGCCGAGGTGACGGTCGGGTTCTTGAACTGGCCCGGTACCTCCCGCCAGCCGCCGCTGCCGTCGGGCACCTGGACCCACCAGCGCGCGGGTTCGCGGTAGCCGCCGGCCTGGCGGTCACTGACGAAGGTCGCCTTCACGTTGTCGAAGGACTTGACCGACCCCAGGTCCAGCTCGACGTAGCCGTTCTTCTCGGTCGTGCCGTAGTTGCCCCAGTACGGTTCGTTGGCGGTGACGCCGTCGGTCACCGCGGCCAGCGACACCGGCCGCTCGGTCTCCTTGATCGCGCCGGGCGTGTAGTTCATCGTGCCGCTGTTCCACCCGGGCGTGTGGAACTGGCGCCACGGCGTCGGCCGCACGCCCTGCTGGGTGTACGACGAGCTGAGGGTGGCGCCCGTGGCCAGGTTCGGCGCGTCCTCGGTGAGGTCGATGCCGGCCGTCTTCAGGTAGTCGACGACGCGGTGGTCCTGGATCGGCGTGTCCACCGCGCTCGGGACGTCGGCCCCGGTCGTCGCGGTGAACGTGACGGTCAGGCCGTCCTCCGCCTGGACCTGGTTGGTCTTCGGGTCGAAGGTGAACTTGCCGAGCTTGTCGGTGCTGACCTTCTTCGCACCGTTCAGGAACAGGCTGTAGCCGGCCCCCAGACCGTACCTGGTGCCGTCCGGGTCCCAGACGATCGTCACGTCCTGCCCGTGGTAACGCAGGTTGTTGACCATGAAGTGGTCGTAGCCGAACGTGATCGGCCACAGCTCGATCTTGTCGTCGGAGCGCGGCTGGATGCCCGCCATGTCCTCGACGAAGATGTAGTTCTGGTTGCCGAGCATGATGTGGTTCGGGTTGTTGCGGGTGTAGGTCTTGGTGGTCGGGTTCCAGCCGGAGTAG
This sequence comes from Actinomycetes bacterium KLBMP 9797, assembly GCA_037414955.1. Taxonomy (GTDB): domain Bacteria; phylum Actinomycetota; class Actinomycetes; order Mycobacteriales; family Micromonosporaceae; genus Phytohabitans. The sequence continues at coordinate 37,565 of JBBEWH010000073.1, read as the reverse complement.
TACTCCGCCTGGTTCGCGACCCGCAGGTCCGCACCCGGATAGACGCTCCAGGCCATCCAGTCCAGCAGCCGCTTGGCGTAGGCCGAAGTGATGTACTTCTGGCCGGGGTCGTAGTGGCGCAGCGCCGAGCGGACGCCGCGATACTGCACGGTGAAGTTGATGTTGGAGAAGTTGTTCGAGCCGCCGATCCCGTAGGCCGACCGGTCGTACTGGTTGGCGGTGTAGAACGGGAAGATCGGGAAGTTGTCGCCGTAGGTGAGGAAGCGGAACCCGTCGACGTACGTCTGCCACTGGTCGAACGGGATGAGGTTCTGGGCGTAGACGTCGTAGAGGTTCGATTCCTTGGCCGGGATCAGGTCGCGGGCCGACTCGGGCAGCGGGTTGGGCTTGCCGTTGGAGCTGGCCGCGCTGGTGGCCCCGTGCGACGTGCCGGCCAGGAACATCCGCGTGTCCGGGCTCCACAAGCGACTCAGGATCGCGTCGCGGACGCCGTTGGCGCCGGCCGCCATCTGGTCCACCTTGGACTGGTCGGCGCCGGAGAGCTGGTAGAGCTGGCGGGCCGCGTCGAACGCGCCCCACACGTACGCCGACTCGGGACGCTCGATCGTGTCCGCGCCGGGCGCGCCGGCGTTCGCCTTCGGGAACCCGAACGTGATGGCGTCGGCGTCGTTGCCCGGCATGAAGTTCGTGTCGTACGCGATGAGCTCGTCGTCGTTGCCGTCGTAGTGCTCGAGCTGCCCGACGCCGTCGCCCTCGAAGTACTGGGCGAACTTGCGGGCGATCTCCTTGCCACCGCCGTGCACGTTGTACGCCTCGAGCCCGGCCGTGCCGAGGTACTGCGAGTAATGGTTGTTCCAGCTCGTGTGCCCCGGACTGTCCAAAAAGGCCGACGATCCGGAAAGCTCGCCGATGTTGAGGATCTGGCCGTACGGCAGGTAGGGCGTGCGCAGCCACTTGGTGTCCTGCAGGTGCATCGGTTGGGTCAGCGCGACGGCGTTCTGGTAGAGGTTCACCCCCTCGATCGTCGTCGGGTACTGGTAGACGTGGCCGGTCGCGTTGGCGTCGAGGGTGTTGTAGCGCTCGCCCCACCAGCGGTAGACGATGGCCTTCTCCAGCGCGGGGTCGGGGACGTCGATGTAGGGGACATCCTGGGCCCAGCGGCGGTTGAACGCGGTGATGCCGGTGCGCACCGCCTCGGCCGGCGGCAGCGCGGCGTACTCCCGGTAGCTCTCCACGGTCTCCGGCAGCGTGGCCGAGGAGACCGCGCCGACGACGGACAGCGACACCGAGCCGCCGGCGGGCACGGTGACCTCACGGTCGAGATTGGCGCCGGCCCGGGTGAAGCCGGCACCGGTGAGGTGGGTCCTGATCGTGTCCCACGCGGAGTCGACGAGGCCGTTGTTGGAGCCACTGGTGATGGTGCGGGCGCCGGTGAGCTCGGCCGCGCCGTCGCCGGCCTGGGTGGCCAGCGGCGAGGCGGCGCGGATCGTGAAGGTGGCCGCCGCGCCGCCGGGGTTGGTCAGGGTGATCGCCGTGACCGCGACGTTGTCGTAGGTGATGAACTTCGTCTGATCGGCGGTGACACCGGTGCTGCCGATCGTGTAGCGGGTCTTGGCGTGGCTCGGCGCGTTGAACCGGTTCGCGTTCACCTCGGTGACGGTCTGCCCGGGCACCGTGACGGTGTACAGGTTGCCGAGGTTGTTGGGGCCACCGACGTGCGCGCTGCCGGCGAAGCCCATGACGGCGAAGTTGTTGTTGCTGGGGCCGCGCATGTAGAGGGAGCGGCCGCGGGTCATCAGCACCGCGGACCCGAGGGTTCCGGGTACGCCCAGGATGCGGTCGAGGTAGTAGTCCGTGCCGCCGGCGGCCAGGTCCTTGTCGAAGATGGACTGGTGCATGCTGCTTGCGGTGAACGGCACGCCGGGCGCGAGTTGGTTGGCGACGTCGCCGGCGTTGCCGTAGACCGGGTCTCCGATGTCCATGACATGGCTCAGGCCGTCCGTGTAGACGCCGACGTCGCCCTCGTTGCCGGGCAGGATCGGGCTGTCGGCGTGGGCGGCGGACGGCACGCCGACCGCTCCGCCCACCACTAACGCGGTGAGGGCGGCCCAGAGGGGCCCCCTCCGCACGCGACTATTCGTCATGTCGCTTCCTCCTACTAGCTATTTGGGAGTGCGTTTGTGGTGGGTAGCCAGACGCGCATCGTGGAGGGACCGCGGTTGGCCCACGCGCGGTACTCCACCAGCGGCACGTCGAACTCCTCGCCCACCGCGGGGGCCGACTCGGCCGGGTCGGCCCGGTAGGGCCAGTCATGGTCGTGCGGGCGCACCCGCCGGCAGCGCACGGTGACCGCGCCGTCGACCAGGCGGGGCGGCTGGCCGGAGTCGACGCGGAGCTCGTCGACGGTCGCCACACCCGGGACGTCCACGGACTCCAGGGCGAGCACGAGCGGGCCGCGCTCCACCGCGACACAGCCACGGACCGCGTCGATACGCGGGTCCGGATAGGTGAACCGGGGCGCCATCGGCAGCGACAGGACGACCTCGTCGCCGCGCCGCCACGTCCGTCGCTCGGTGACGAGACCCGGGCCGACCGGGCGGGTCTCGCCGGCGATGGTCACGGTCGCGCCCTGGGCCGCCCAACCGGGTACCCGCAACGACAGCGCCCAGGGGTGGTCGTCGTCGCTGTCGACGCGTACCCGGATCTCCCCGTCATGGGGGTAGTCGGTGGCGATGGTCAGGCACCGGTGGCGCCCGTCGGTGCGCCGGTGCTCGACGGTGCCGGGCACGTACTGGTGAAGCTGCAGGCCCTCGTCGTCGGATGTGGCGACGTACGCCGTCAAGCTGGCCACGGTGCGGGCGACGTTGGTCGGGCAGCAGGAGACCTCGAACCAGGGCGCCCGCAGCGAGGCCGCCGCGCGCAGGCTGGGCCGGTCGACGTCGGGCACCGTGCCGAGCTCGCGGCGGTGCAGGGTGTTGGTGTAGAAGAAGCTTCGCCCGTCCGTCGACGGCGAGGTCGACACGACGTTGAAGAGCGTCCGCTCGATGAGGTCGGCGTACCGGGGGTTGCCGTCGGCGAGCAGCAGCCGCCACGCGAGCATCACCGAGCCGACACCGGCGCAGGTCTCGGAGTAGGCACGGTCGGGCGGCAGTACCCAGTCCTCACCGAACGCTTCGTCCTGGTGGCGCGAGCCCTGCCCGCCGGTGATGTAGGTGCGCCGCGTCACCGCCTGGTGCCACTGGCCGCGGACCGCGTCCAGCAGGCTCGCGTCCTTCAGTTCGACCGCGACGTCGGCGGCGCCGGCGGCGAGGTAGTTCGCCCGCACCGCGTGTCCACGAAGGACGGTGGCCTGCCGCACGGGAAGCTCGTCCTGGAAGTAATCCCGGCCGAACTCCACATCGCTGAGCCGGCCATGTCCACGCCGGTCGACGAAGAGCGCGGCCTGGGCGAGGTAGCGATCGTCCTCAGTGGTCCGGGCGAACTCCACCAGCGCCGTCTCGATCCCCGGATGCCCGCAGACGCCGTCGATGCCGTCCGGCCCGAACGTCTCGCACACGTTGTCGGCGGCCCGGCGGGCGACGTCGAGCAGCCCGTCGTCCGCGTCCGGGCGGGTCCGGGCGCGGGCCACCGCCGCGTGCAGCAGGTGACCGACGCAGTAGAGCTCATGGCCCCATTCGAGGTCGGACCATCGCGGTGCCTGCCCCGGTCGGCCGAACTTGGTGTTGAGGTATCCGTCGGGCTCCTGCGCCGCGGCCACCCGCCGTACGACGGCCCGAAACCTCGAGTCGAGTCCCGCGTCGCCGGTCCGGCCGATCTCCCACGCCATCGCTTCGAGGAACTTGTAGATCTCCGAGTCGGAGAACTCGCGGCCACGGCGCTCACCGGCGAGGTCCCCCCGCGCGGCGGCGAGGTCGAAGTTGCGAATCCAGCCTTCCCGCTCCAGCCAGTGCTCGATGTGCGCGAGGCTCGCGACGCCGTTGACCGACTGGCGCTCGGCCCAGAATCCGCCCGCGATCCGGACGTCGCCCAACCCGAGCGGCCGGAGCCGGCCACGGACCGGCAGGACGGGCGCGGCCGTAGGTGCGGTGCCACTCATGTTCAGCCTTTCAGCGCGCCGGACATGAAGCCGCGCACGTAGTGTCGTTGAAGCAGGAGGAACAGGACGATGCACGGCAGGGCGAGGACCACGACGCCCGCTTCGGTCGCCCCGTAGTCGACGACACCTTGGACCTGACCGCGCAGATTGGACACCGCGAGGGGAAGGGTCATGCGCTCGCTGTCGCTGATGAGGATCAGCGGCGCCATGAAGTCGTTCCACGCGGCGAGGAACGAGAACAGCCCGACCGTGATCAGGCCCGGCTTCACCGCGGGCAGCAACACCCGCCACAGCGCACCGAACGAGGAGCATCCGTCGACCGTGGCGGCCTCGTCGAGCTCGCGTGGCACCGCTTCGAAGGAGATGCGCATCAGGAAGGTGGAGAAGGGCAGCTGGAACATCGTCAGCACGAGGGCCACGCCGACCAGCGAATTCTGCAGACCCACCTCGTTGAGCAGCACGTAGAGCGGGATCAGCAACGTCGCGTACGGAACCATGAGGATCGAGAGCGTGAGCAGGAACAGGACGTTCTTGCCGGGGAAGCGGAACCGCGCGAACGCGTAGCCGCCGAGCAGCGAGATCACCAGCGTCAGCGCGACGGTGAGCAGGGACACGAACGCCGAGTTCGCGACGTAGCGCCAGATGCCGGCCTGATAGTTGGCCAGTGTCTCGTAGTTGCCGAAACCCCAGCCCTCCACCTGGTTCGTGCCGGCCTGCGGGGAGATCGAGGCGACCGCGGTCCAGACCAGCGGGGCCAGGAAGATCAACGCGACCGCACCGGTGAACACCCAGTACGGCATGCGCAGCGCGATGCCGGCGATCGTGACACCGCGCGGCCGGCGCCGGCCGGCGGGCGCTTCGCTGGGCCGCGTCGCCGGCCCGGCGGCGGTTGCGGCGGAACGGGAATCGACGGCCATCGCGTCAGTTCTCCTCGGAGCGGAAGGCGCGCAGTTGCAGCGCGTTGATGAGGATCAGAGCGATCAGCACGATGACCGAGATGGCCGCCGCCACACCGAGGTCGTTCTGGCCTTGGAACGCCACCATGTAGATGAGCTGGACGACGGTGATCGTGCTGTTGTCCGGACCGCCCTTGGTGAGGATGTAGAACTGCTCGAAGGCCAGCAGCGAGCCGGTCACGCAAAGCACGGTGGTCAGCGCCAGGGTGGGGCGCAGCAGCGGCAGCGTGACCTTCCGGAAGGTCTGCCAACGGGTGGCGCCGTCCGAGCGGGCGGCCTCGAACACGTCCGCCGGGATGCCCTGTAAGCCGACGAGCATGAGCACCATGTAGAAGCCGGCGTAGCGCCACACGATGAGAAACGTCGTCGAGAGAAGCGCCGCGGTCGGCGAATCGAGGAACGTGAAGCCCCAGCTCTCCATCACGGGCGCCAGCGGGCTCGCGTACGGCGAGTAGAACACGTAGAACAACAGCGACGCCGAGGCCAACCCGAGCGCACTGGGAATCAGGAACGACGCGCGGAGCAGGTTGTTCCACCGGCTCGACTCCTGCACCAGCAGCGCCAGCCCCAACCCGAGAGCCAGCAGCAGTACGGTCGCGAGCACCGTGTATTTGATGGTGAACACGACGGAGTCGGTGAAGAAGCGGTGGTTGACCGCCTTCTCGAAGTTGGCGGGGACGTTGATTCCCTGATCGCCGGTCAGCAGCGGCCATCGCGACACCGACATCTTGATCACGAGCAGCAGCGGGACAGCGAACAGCGCCGCCACGAAGACCGCCGTCGGTGTCGCGTAGAGCCAGCCCAGCAGGGCATGGCGGCCACGGGGGCGCGCGCGACCCCGCATCGCCGCCCGGGGCGGACGCGACGGCGCGTTGACTCTCATGGGAACCTCCGGTTCGCGTGCCGGGTCAGGTGGGTACCGGTCGACGGTTTCCGGCCGGCACCCACCCGGGCGAATAGCTACTGCTTGAGCACCGCGGTGATCGCGTCGTTGTCCTTCTGCAGGTCGCCGCTGCCGGTGAGCACCTGGTTGCGCACGAGGGCCAGCCACGGGCTGCTCGGCGCGTTGAACGCCTGCTGGAAATTCATCGCGACGGGCGTGTCTCCCTTACCGGCCACCTCGTTGATGGTGACCAGCCGCGGGTCCGCGGTGGCGTACTTGTTGCTGGCGAGGTCCGAACGCGACACCACGTCCTTGTTCTTCGCCAGCACCTCCACCTGGGCGTCCTCGGACATCATCCAGCTGAGGAAGTTCCAGGCCTGCGCCGCCTTCTTGGAGTCCTTCGAGACGCCGATGCCGTCACCGCCGACGAACGTGGACGCACCGCCGCCGGGACCGGGGATGCCGGCGACACCGACGTCGAACGGGGTCGAGGAGAGCAGCGTCGCGGGGTAGAGCATCAGACCGACCTTGCCCTCGGTGAACGCGGCGGTCCAGGTCGGGCCGGTCTCGCCCGCGGAGGAGGGCAGGACGGCACCGGACTTCCACAGGTCGTTCCAGGTGCTGTAGACCTTCTTGGCCGCGTCGTCGGCGAGCTTGGACTCGGTGCCGTCGTCGCTCAACACCTCGCCGCCACTGGCCCAGATCGCGGGGAACCAGGTGAAGACCAGGCAGCCGCCGCAGTTCAGGCCGGTCGCGGTGCCGTAGACGCCATCCTTCTTCAGGCCCTGGACCGCCTTCGCGGCCGCCGCGTACTCCTCGAGCGTCGCCGGCGCCTTCTCCGGGTCCAACCCGGCTTCCTTGAACAGCTGCTTGTTCCAGAAGAGCATCGACAGGTCCAGCACGAACGGCAGCACGTGTGGCTTGCCGTCGAGCGTGCCGGCCGCGAGGTGTCCCTTGTTGATGGTGTCCTTGAAGTCGAGGCCGTTGATGTTGGTGCTGAGATCCTGGAACAGTCCCTGGTTCACCCAGTTCGGCACGTAGACGATATCCGCGGCGAAGAGATCCGGAAGGCCCTGCGAGCCGGCGGCCGCACCCACCTTCGCCACGTAGTCGTCGTTGGGTACCACGGTCAGCTTGACCTTGTTCTGGTGGCTGGCGTTGTAGGCGTCGACGAGCAGCTTCGCCTGCTTCTCCAGCGGGGCACGGGTCCACAGGGTGAGCTCGCTGCCGTCGTCGACGCCATTGGGTCCGGCCTCGGCCGCGTCCGTGCCGTTCGAGTCGTCGCCGCCGCACGCCGCCACGCCGAGCGTCAACGTCGCCGCGAGGACCCCTGCCAAGGAACGCAAGGCGGTGCGTCGGCCCAAGATTCTTCTCATTGATCGTCCTCCTAGGTTTATCGGGTCTTCAGCTCGTTCTTCTCGGTGGGACCGGGACTACAGCCGTTGCGACCGCCGGTAGGACAGCTGGCGGCCCGGCCGGGCACAGCGCATGTGGGCAGGTCAGATGCCTATTCGTCGTCACGGCCCACCGCCTCTTCGCCGACCGAAAACCTTTTCGGGGATTCTGGTCGCCTGTCACGGGTCGTGTCAACGGTTGACTTCTCTGCGTGCCCGCACCTCGCCGACCGACCTCATCGATCGTCTTCAGCGCCTCGGCACCCGGCGATCACCGCTTACCGAAAGTTTTCGGCGCCGCCCGCGCACGACCCGCACTGGGCACGCTCCGATCGAGCGCTTGCCTGTCGCGCCATCCCACCGATCGCGCCGATCGAGGGCTTGCCTGTGGCGCCATCCCACCGATCGCGCCGATCGCGCCGATCGCGCCTGTCGCGCCGATCGCGCCTGTCGCGCCGATCGCGCCTGTCGCGCCGATCGCGCCTGTCGCGCCGATCGCGCCTGTCGCGCTGTCCCGCCGATCGAGCTGTCCCGCGGAGCACGTTGTCGCGTCGATCGAGGCCGTGGAGCGCGTTGTCGTGTCGATCGAGGCCGTGGAGCGCGTTGTCGCGTCGATCGAGGCCGTATCGTGGCGAGTTGATCTCAAAACCACGACGACAAGCCCTCGATCGGCGGGAAACCACGACGACAGGCCCTCGATCGGCGGGAAATCACCACGACAAGCCCTCGATCAACGCAAGCTGGCGCGCACTGGCAGCAAGTCGGTGCCGCGGCGTCCGACCACCACGCCAAGCTGCGGCTATCGGCGGCGGACTGAAGGGATCTAGTCGAGTTAGGGTCGCTATTTCGCCTTAACTCGACTAGATCCACTTTGGCGTAGCGTTTGGCCGCGATCATGGCCTGTCACGCGATTTGAAGAGGCGCCCATGATCGCCCGACGGCGCGGTGGCGCGGCGGGCGGTGAACGTGATCTTGGGGAGTCGCGTCGCTGGCAGACACCGGGCCGCAACAGGTGGACGGGCGGGTGGCGCTCAGCTGTTGGGTGCGGTCGAATCGCGCATCACGACGCGACCGGGGAACTGCTCCGACGTGGGCGGGGCGCCGCCGTCGATGGCCGCGAAGAGGCGCCGGCCGGCGGCCGCGCCGAGGCGTTCGAGATTCATGTCGATGCTGGTCAGGCGGGGTCGGGAGTGCGCGGCCACGGCGTCCCAGTTGTCGAAGCCGATCACCGATATGGCACCCGGCACGTCGCGGCCCAGGTCGCGCAGCGTCTCCAGGACGCCGCGGGCGATCTGGTCGCTGCCGCAGAACACCGCGTCGACCTCGGGGTGCTGCTCGACGACGATGTGCGCGGCGGCTCGCCCCCAGGTCTCGTCCCAGGAACCGTAATACGGCTTACCGCCGAGCATGGTCAGGCCCACGTCGGCAAGCGCGGCGGCGGCACCGTCGGCGCGGTCCCGGGCCGCCTGGAAGCTGGCGTCACCGGTGATGTGGGCGATGTTGCGCCGGCCGCACACCAGGAGGTGTTCGATGGCGAGCCGCCCGCCGCCCACGTTGTCGACCGTGATCGAAATGTCGTTCGGGTTCGCGGAGGGGGCGTAGACGTACACGACCGGCACGGTGATGGCGCCGGCCAGTGGTGGCCGGGGGTCGGTGCGGGAACCCACGACGATCAGGCCGTCGACACGCTGGGACAGCAGCGCACGGACGTGGTACGTCTCCCGGATCGCGTCGCCGCGTGCGTCGCAGAGGAAGACCGAGACCTGCCCCGCACCGAAGGCGTCCTCCGCGCCCATGAGGATGGGAATCGAGAAGCGCCCCTCCAGATCGCTCGTCAGCAGGCCGACGGTGCCGGTCCGGCCCCTGAGCAGACCGCGGGCGAGCCGGTTCGGCGCGAAGGAGAGCAGTTCCGCGGCCTTGAGCACCCGTTCCCGCGTCGCGGCCTTGACCTCGTCCCGGCCGTTGATGGCCTTGGACGCGGTGGCCACCGATACCCCGGCCAGCTTCGCGACATCGGTCAGCGTCGCGGCCCGGTTGGTGGGAACCGCTGGCTCAGAGTTCATGCGACGCGCCCTCTCCCCGACCGGCACGTGCCGTGCCTGCGACAAGCCGCTCCCGGAAGCGTCTCGGCGACCACCCCTTGCCACAATACCGTCCGTGAAAACCTTTTCGGACAAGTTTCAGCGCCGTCACTGCCCAGTAAAGCCCTCTCCAGTGCCCCGCTTGCCGAGGAGACTACACCGGCCATCTCGAAAGAATCCTCGAAAACCCTTCCCATGATCAAGGCGTCCCTCATGTCGTTAGAACGGCATGAGGGACGCCTTGATCATGGGGTCATCGGGGCCAGGCCGAGGTCGGCGAGGGCCGCCGCGCCGGTCGCGGCGTGCTCACCGCCGATGAGTACGAGTGTCCGGGCCCATTGGTAGCGGCAGCCGGCGGCCTGGAACGCCGCCGCGGCGGCGAGCATCCGGTCCTGGTCGCCGTCGAGCAGGGCCGCGGCCCGATCCAGTTGGGCGCCGGCGATCGGATTGCCGGCCACGATCGTCCGGGCGGCGGTGATGCGGCGGCGCGCGTCGGCGCTCCCGATGAGCGCGGCGGCCTCGGTACGCAGCGCGACGTACCAGTGCCGCCACACCCAGATGACCTGCTCCGGCATCTCGTCGGGCTCGGCCACGAGTCGCGCCCAGGCCCGATCGGCCCGACCGTGGTGCAGCAGGACGATGGCGTCGAACACCGCGCTGTGGCCGGCCGTCTGCTCCGGTGTCATACCCAGGCCGTCGACGATGGCCAGCCACTCGGCTCTCGCCTCGTCGTCACCGCGCAGGCCGTGGACCATCGCCACCGCGGCCGCCGCCATGGCGAGGTGGGGCGCGTGCCGGCTGCCGGAGCGCTGCCACGCGTCGAGGAACCGCCCGCTGCCGGCGAGCACGTCGTCGACGTTGCCCGCCAGCGCGTCCGCCACCAGCAGCCGGGACGTGGCGAAGTCACCCCGTTCGGCCAGCAACGGCAGGTCGCGAAGCTGCTCGCCCCAGCGGCGGGCCCGTTCCAGGTCACCCACGCCGACGCAGGTCTCGGCCGCCTCGGAGAGTGCGTTCACCCGCTCGAGCGCGCTGTCCGGCGTCACCGGGGCAGAGGCGAGCAGCTCGACGCGCCGGCGGGTCGCGTCCGCGGTGGCGATGGTGTCGCCCGCCCACCACCGGGCGGCGGCGAGCGCGTCGAGCGCCGCGCTCTCGGCCAGCGGATCGCCGGTCCGGTGAGCCAGGTCGACCGCCCGCTCGGCGAGCGCGATCGCCTCCGGTACCCCCGTTTCCGGATCATTCCCGGCCGGATCGACGGCGTCCGTGCGTACCCCGCACTCGGCGAGGGCCACCGCGGCCCCGGCGGCGGGGTCGTCGCCGGCCAGGTCGCGGGCCGCGGCCAGCAGCGCCGCGGCCTCGCCCGGCGGTGGCGGCTGGGCGAACGTGCCGGCGAACCGGTAGACGGTGGCCGCGGCGGTGGCCAGGGCGCGGGCGGCCCCGGCGGTGTCACCGGCGCTTCGCGCCGTCTCCGCGGCGGCGCGGTAGAGCCGGTACATGTCGTCGCCGCGCATGCGGCAACCCGCCACCGCCGCGGCGTACCGGAGCGCCGACCCCGCCGCGACCGGGTCGCCGGTGAGCGATGCCGCCTGCTCGTACCGCTGCTGGGCCTCGCCGACCAGGTTGCGGGTGAAGGCCAGCTGCGCCAGGGACAGTGCCAGGTCGCACGCGTCGGCACGGTGATCGGGCTCGTCGGCCGCCCCACCGAGGGCGGCCCGGATGTCATCGGCCGCCGCGTCGAACCTGGCTCGCCACACCCCGGTGCCCGGCGCCGTATCCCGCGCCAGTGCGGTGGCGGTCGCCAGGCACCAGCGCAGGTGGCGAGATCGGACCTCGGCGAGCTCGCCGGCGCCGGTGAGCTGCTCCACGCCGTACTGGCGGATGGTTTCCAGCGTGCGATAGCGGGTGCCGCCGGCGGACGGGGCCGCGGCCAGCAGGCTCTGCTCGGTGAGCCGGGCCAGCCCGTCCACCACCGCGGCCGGTTCGAGCGGCGCGAACCCGGCGACCTGCCCGGCGGCGTCGACGGTGAACGGAGCCACGAAGACCGCGATCCGGCGCAGCAGTGTGCGATCGGCCGGCTCCAGGAGGGCCTGGCTCCAGTCCAGCATGGCCCGCACCGACCGGTGCCGGTCGTCGGCCCGGGGGCCGCCGGTCAGCAGCCGCAGCTGGTCGGACAGTACGCCGGCGAGGCCGTCCAGGCCGAGCGTGGGCAACCGGGCGGCCGCCAGCTCGATCGCCAGCGCCACGCCATCCAGCCCGCGGCAGATCTCGACGACCTGGTCGTGCTGCTCCGGTGCCAGCGGCCAGCCCACTGCCGCGGCGCGGTCGAGGAACAGCGCGACCGCATCCGAATCGCCGTCGCCGGTCAGCGACAGCGCGGGGATGGGATAGACGCGTTCGAACGGCACCATCAGCCGGGCGCGGCTGGTGGCCAGCACGGTCAGCCGCGGGCAGCCGGCGAGCAGTCGCTCCAGGAACGGCGCCACGCCGTCGCGCACATGTTCACAGTTGTCCAGTACCAGCAGGGCGTGCCGGTCGGCCAGCGCGGCGACCACCGACTCGTCCATGCCGCGGCTCTGCTGCTCGCCGATGCCGACCGCCGCGGCCACCGCCGCTCCGACCATCGCCGGGTCGGTGATCGGGACGAGGTCGACGAACCACACGCCGTCGGCGAAGTCGGCCGCGGCCTGCGCCGCGACCGCGAGCGCCAGCCGGGTCTTGCCTACCCCGCCCGGGCCGACCGCGCTCACCTGCCGGTGCACCTTGATCGCCTCGGTCAGCGCCGCCCGCTCCGCGGCCCGGCCGACGAACGAGGTCACCGGCGCGGGCAGCCCCGAGGCGGCGACGCCCCCGCGCGCGGTCCGGCTCCACTCGGTCGCGAGCTGTGCGAGCGCCCGCCGGTCCGGCGCGCCGAGCTTGCGCAGCAGCGAGGACACGTGCGTCTCGACGGTGCGGACGGAGATGTACAGCCGCGCCCCGATCTCCGCGTTGCTGAGGTGCTCCCCGAGCAGCGACAACACCTCGGCCTCCCGGCCTGAAATCCCTGCTTGAGCCGCCACGGGCTCCATCCTGCCGTACCCCGTGGTCGGCTCCGTGGTGGTCTCCGTGGTCGGCACGGATGTCGGCCAGCCGCCGCTGGGCGAAGCTCAATTCGTGGCCATCACCGGCCACCTTCGATCACCACAGGGAGCGACCATGACCAGCTCACCCACCCAGGGAATCAAGACCGTGCTGCACCCGGTGTCCGACCTGGCGGCGGCCAAGGCGGTGTACGCCGCGCTGCTCGGCGTCGCGCCGCAGACCGACAGCACCTACTACGTGGGCTTCGAGGTCGAGGGCCAGCAGATCGGGCTGGTGCCGGGCGGCGGACCGCAGGGCATGACCTCGCCGGTGACCTACTGGCACGTGCCGGACATCGAGGCGAAGCTCGCCGAGGTGACCGCCGCCGGCGCCACCGTCAAGGAGGCGGTGCACGACGTCGGCGGCGGCCGCCTGGTGGCCACCGTCACCGACCCCGACGGCAACGTCCTCGGCATCCTCCAGGACCGCTGAAGCCCACCCTGACGCACGAAAGGAAACCTGCGATGACGGACACGAAGAAGCTCACCGAGAAGCACGAGGGATTCACCGACGAGGAACGGGGCGCGATGAAGGCGCGCGCCCAGGAGCTGAAGGCGACTCGCCGCGGCTCGCGTTCGGCCAAGGCGGACGGGGAGAGCGAGGTGCTCGCGAAGCTCGCCGAGATGACGGAATCGGACCGCGTGATCGGCGAGCGGCTGCACGCCATCATCAAAGCCAACGCGCCGTCCCTCGCGCCGAAACTCTGGTACGGGATGCCCGCGTACGCCAAGGACGGCAAGATCGTCTGCTTCTTCCAGAGCGCGCAGAAGTTCAAGACGAGGTACGCGACGCTCGGCTTCAGCGACCAGGCGAACCTCGACGACGGCGCCATCTGGCCGACCACCCTGGCGCTGACCGAGCTGACCCCCGCCGGCGAGGCCCAGATCGGCGTGCTCGTCAAGCGAGCGGTGAGCTGAGGAGCGGGTCATGACACCGGCGCCGCGATCGCCCGAGCAGCGCAAGAGGGACACCCTGCACCGGCTCGCACACGACGTCGACGCCTGGGTGGCCACCGCCTGCCCGGCCGGCACGCCGTACCTGGTACCCCTGTCGTTCCTCTGGGACGGCGCGACGCTGCTGATCTCGACGGCGGCCAGCAACCCCACCGCCCGGAATCTCCGCGCCGGCGGGCGGGTCCGACTGACCGTCGGGCCCACCCGCGACGTGGTGCTCATCGAGGGCACCGCGGAGATCGCCGACGACGTCCCGGCCGACGTGGGCGACCTGTTCGCGGCGCACACCGGGTTCGACCCCCGGAAGCTGCGGAACTACCCGTACTTCCGGATCCGCCCGGAGCTGATCCAGGCCTGGCGCGAGGCGAACGAGATCGCGGGCCGGGATCTGATGGTCGCCGGTGAGTGGCGCGTGTAGCGCCCTGAGGTCCCGATCTTTAATGATTCATTAAGGTCAATTGCGTTTGGTCGACGCGTGTCCATAGGATCGGGCGCCGTGCGCGCTTCGATGCCGGATTCAGCCGGTGCGACGTGCGCCGACTCGCCCCCGGGCCGCGGGCAGGGTCGTGTCCGACCCACCGTGACGGGCGAGGTCCCGCTCGACCTTGTCCATGACAGGAGACACGAAATATGCGCCAACGACGACTCCGCGCTGTGCTGCTCGCGGCCGCGTGCGCGGCCGCGGTGGCTGGCGGAACAACGGCGGCGGTGGTGGCACACGCCGCCTCGACCGGCTGTTCGGTCAGCTACACGATCGGCTCGCAGTGGAACGCGGGGTTCACCGCGAACGTCGCGATCACCAATCTCGGCGACCCGGTGAGCACCTGGACGCTGGGCTGGTCCTATGCGGCCGGTCAGACGGTGACCCAGGCGTGGAACGCGTCGGTTTCGCAGAGCGGCAGCGCGGTGACGGCGACGAACGCGGCGTGGAACGGCAGGATCGCCACGGACGCCACCACCTCGTTCGGCTTCAACGGCACGCGGAACGGTGCCAGCAACCCGGTTCCGACGGCCTTCTCGTTGAACGGCGTCACCTGCACCGGGCAGACCACCGCGACGACGGCACCCAGCCCGACGCCGAGCGCTGCCGCTTCGTCGACCGTCCCCACCACCACCCCGACCGCCTCCGCCGCGCCGAGCAGCACCCCCAGCGCCACAGCGACGCCGTCCGCGCCGCCGGCGGGGGAGTGCGCCAGACCGGCCGGCGCCGGGCCGGTGGCCCGGGTCACCCAGGTCGACGTGGGCGTGCCGGTCACCGGTTACGGACGGGAAGGAGACACCGAACCGCTGCCCATGGCGATCGCGGCCACCCCGTCGGGCGGTTCCTGGCTGGCGTGGTTGGGCACCGACAGCCGGGTGTACCTGGGCAAGCTGGACTGCGATGACAAGCTGGTCGGGACGCCCACCAGTTTCGCGGGCATCGACCTGCAGGACGTGCAGGCCGACAGCACCGGCGGTGTGCTGCTGCTCACCCGCCGCGGCACCTGCGGCGACGGACCGTTGTGCGGCGGGTCGTCCAGCCCGTGCAACACCATGCACATGATCCGCTTCGACAACTCCGGCCAGGAGGTGTGGGAGCGGCAGGTCACGAACCTGACCGAGACCCGGGCGGGATACGACAACGGTGCCCGGTTCATCTGGTGGTACCAGCACCATGGCCGGCTGGCGTCCGACGGCGCCAACTACGCGGCGTACTTCGGCGTCGCCATCACCGTCCAGAATGGAAGTTGCGTCGACATCCACCAGGGTGACCGGATGCAGGTGGTCAACGCGAACGGGGCGCTGGTCACCGGACACCGGGACAGTTTCGAGGTGGGATGCAGCCACAGCTGGGGTACCCGGATGGTGTACGACCCGCGCACGAGTCGGTTCACAATGGTCTGTGCCACCGACAACGCGTGTCGCATCGCCCAGCCGAATCCTTATCGGACGGTGGCCGCCGGCACCTGCGACGGCACGCTCTTCGGCGGTGATCTGGTGCTCGCGAGCACGTCGGGCTACTGGACCGCGTGGAGCCAGGGCGGTCAGGTGCGCCTCGAACACTTCACCACCGGCGCGTCCGACAAGACCGTCACCACCGCCGCGCGATCGAGTCATCCGCATCTGGTGAGTTATGGCAGCGGCCGGATGCTGCTGGCGTGGGAGTCGGGATCGTCGATGGCCGCCCAGGTGTACGACGCCGGCAGCGGCACGACCGTGGGCGAGCAGTTCACGGTCGACGTGCGGGACCACAACTTCCAGGCGTTCAAGGCCTACCCCGACGGCAGCGCCGCCTACCCGGCGGCCGGCAGCACCAACACCTCGATCCGGATCGCCCGCGTGCTGCCCCTGACCACCTGACCTCGGCACGGCTAAAGGCCGGCGCCTGTCCCACGCGGGACAGGCGCCGGCCTGACGGCTACCGTAGTGAATCTTGACGCCGGACCGTCATGATAGCGACGCCACGGCGTCAAGATCCTCAGCGACGCGCCGTTCCTGCTGATCGGGGAGTCCTACGGGGGATACCTCGCCCGTGCGCTGGCCAACGCCCGCCCCGCGCAGGTGCTCGGCCTGGCCCTGATCTGCCCGATCGGCACCATCGCGGAAAACGCCGACCGCACGGTCCCCGAGCGGCAAGTCCTGCGCCCCGACCCGGACCTGCTCGCCGCGCTGGACGATCGGACCGCTGCCGAGTTCGCGGAGATCTCGGTGGTGCAGACGCCGCGGACCCTGCGACGGTTCCGCGACGAGATCATGACCGGTCTCGACCTCGCGGACGCCGACGCCATGGCGCGGATCCGGCGACGGTGGACGCTGAACCAGGAGCCGGAGGCCGGGCCGCCGTTCACGCGGCCCACGGTGATCCTCACCGGGCGGCAGGACGACAGCGTGGGCTACGCCGACCAGTTCGCGTTGTTGCCGCACCATCCGCGCGCCAGCTTCGCGGTGCTCGACGTGGCCGGCCACAACCTGCAGATCGAACAGCCGGAACTGTTCGACGCCCTGATGCGTGAATGGCTCGACCGGGTCGCCGTCGAATCCTGAGATTGGCCGGGCGTCAGATCCAGCCGCGGTGGGCCGCGGCCGCGCCGGCCTGGAAGCGGGTGGAGGCGTGCACCAGCTCCATCACCGCGGTGATCCGGCGCCGCGCGGTGCGGAGGCTCACCCCGAGCTGGCGGGCGATGGCCTGGTCGCTCAGGCCCGCGCTGAGCATGGTCAGGACCCTGGCGTCCCGCGGGTCGAGGCCGTCCGCGGCGCGTGCCGGCACCGCGACGATCGGCGTCGCCCGTTCCCAGTACGCCTCGAACAGCGCGATCAGCGCGTCGAGCAGCGCGGAGGGGTGGATGACGGCGATCGCCTCGCTGACGTGCCGGCCGGAGAGCGGGACGATGGCGAGCCGCTGGTCGTACACGTACAGCTTCACCGGGAGCGTGGGCACCGTCCGAGCCTTCTCACCGAGGCGGATCAGCTCGGTGATGTTGGCCAGCCGCCCGGACAGCTGGAGCGCCGGACGTTCGTAGATGACCCGCATCTCGACACCGCGTTCCAGCAGCGGCCGTTCGGCCGCCACCTCGTCGTATCCGGCGGGCGGCGTGGCGTACGGCGGCTTGTCGAAGGACAGCACCGACTTCTCCGGGTTGTGCTGCATGCCGAGGCTGAACCGGCGTACCTCGTCGGGGCCGGAGACCACCTCGACCGGGTGGGCGGGATGGTTGCGCAGATCCCGGAGCCGGAACGCGTCGACGAACTCGGCCGCCGCGCCGCGCACCTCGTCCAGCTCGGCCCGCCGTTGGTTGACGAGCTTGCCGATCGCGGCCTCCGGCGATACCGGGGCGTACCGCCGCCCTTCTAGCCGGCGGACCATGCCCAGCGCCTCGAGGTGGGCGATTGCCGCGCTCACCTTCCGCACCGGCTCCCGCAGCACGCCCGCGAGGTCGGCGGCGGGGCAGTCCGCCAAGCCCAGTAGAGCGCGGTACACCCGCTCTTCGAAGGCGCTGACCCCGACCGCCTCGAGCACGGTCCCTCCCTGTCCAGATTGGGCGTTTGCCACTTCCGGCCACCCGGGAGTCTAGACGAGAATGACCTTGAGGCCGTTCACTCGATTTTCGTGACCCCCTCTCCTCGGCGTCGTTGGTTTGTCGCCTCCGTCCTGGCGGTGGCGGCGGTGGTCGTACCGGTGCAATCCGCGTCCGCGGCACCCAAAGCCCCCGCGGCCGCGCCGGCCGCTCTCGGTGGCGGCACCGCCGCCACCGTCACGCTCGTCACCGGCGACACCGTCCGCTACGCCGTCGACCGCGCCGGCCGCGCCAGCGCGACCGTCATCCCGGGTGCCGGGCGCGACGCGGTGACGTTCCGCGGGTACACCGAGGGGGACGGCTACTTCCTGCTCCCCAGCGACGCCGAGCCGTCGGTGCGAGCCGGCCTGCTGGACAAGCGCCTGTTCGACATCGCCTACCTGGCGTCCCGCGGGTACGGCAACGACAAGACCGCCGAGCTGCCGGTCATCGTGCAGTACAAGCAAGGTCTGGCGCGCGGCGCCAAGGCGCTGCCGAGCGCACGGTCCGCGACGGCGCTGCCGAGCGTCGACGGCGCGGCCGTGCGGGTCGACAAGCCGGCCGCCGGCAAGTTCTGGGACGCCGTCCGGGATGGCAGCGCCGGCCTCCGCAAGGTGTGGCTGGACGGCAAGGTGGCGGCGTCCGACGACGTGAGCGCCGCACAGATCGGCGCCCCGGCCGCCTGGGCGGCGGGGCTGGACGGCAGCGGCGTCAGCGTCGGCATCATCGACACCGGTATCGACGCCACCCACCAGGACCTGCGCGGCAAGGTGGCCGCCGCGCGCAACTTCGTCGAGGCGGGCCAGCCGGGCGGCGACGCACCGGAGGACGTCACCGATCGGCACGGGCACGGCACGCACGTCGCGTCCATCCTCGCCGGGAGCGGCGCCGCCTCGAACGGCAAGTACCAGGGCGTCGCGCCGAACGCCAAGCTCACCATCGCCAAGGCGCTGGACGACTCGGGCAACGGCACCGACTCGGCCGTCATCGCCGCCATGCAGTGGCAGGCGCCGCGGGTGCGGGTCGTCAGCATGAGCCTGGGCGGTGCCGCGTCCGACGGCACCGACCCGGTCAGCCAGGCCGTCAACGACCTCACCGCCGAGTACGGCACGCTCTTCGTCATCGCGGCCGGCAACAAGGGGCCCAACACCCGCACGGTGGCTCAGCCCGCCGCCGCGACCGCGGCGCTCACCGTCGGCGCGGTGGACTCCGCCGACCAGCTCGCCGACTTCTCCAGCCGCGGACCGCGCCTGGGCGACTTCGCCGTCAAGCCGGAGATCACCGCGCCGGGTGTGCGGACCATCGCGGCCCGGGCCGCCGGCACCTCGATGGGTTCGCCGGTGGACGGCGACTACACCGCGGCGTCCGGCACCTCGATGGCCACCCCGCACGTCGCCGCCGCGGCCGCCATCCTCGCCCAACAGCATCCAGAGTGGACGGCCGACCAGCTCAAGACCGCGCTCATCGGGAGCGCGAAGAACACCGGCGGCTCGGTGTACGCCGAGGGCGCCGGCCGGGTCGACATCGCCCGGTCGATCCGCCAACGGGTGTTCGTGGACACCCCGTCGGTCTCGACGGCGTTCACCTACCCGCCCACCGGCGAGACGCTGAGCAGGACCATCACCTACCGGAACGCCGGGTCGGCCGACGTCGACCTGTCGCTGTCCGCGACGATGACCACTCCGGACGGACGCCCGGCGCCCGCCGGGGTCGTGGCCGTGGACCAGACCGGGGTACGGGTGCCCGCGGGCGGGACGGCCAGCGTCCGGCTGACCCTGGACCCGCGCCCGGCCGGGCAAGGGCTCCACAGTGGACGCCTGATCGCCGCCAGTGCCGCCGGTGACCAGCTCATCGTGCCGATCGGTTTCCAGTCCCAGGTGAAGCAGGCCACGCTCACGATCCGGGTGGTTGGCGGGGCCGACCGCTACCTCTTCCCGTCCGCGTTCTCCGAGGTCACCACGCTGCGGGTCAACGACACCGTGCCCGAACTGGCCATGGAGCCGATGACCACCACCACCTTCAACTGGCGGCTGGTGGACGGCGAACCCAACACGTACGAGACGAAGCTGCGGCTGGCCGAGGGCGGCGCGTACATGGTGGAGGGACAGTTCGCCTGGCGCGATCTCACCACCGGCCGGAACCAGTCGACGTTCATCCACCGGCCCGAGGTCCTGCTGACCGGCGACCGGACCATCACGCTCGAACTGGACAATGCCGTACCCATCGGGTTCGAGACGCCCCAGCCGTCGACCGCCGTCAACATCAACCTCGACTGGCAGCGCGTCGTGGCGAGTGGCAAGCCCTACAACGGGTTCTTCCTGGGTAGCTTCTGGACGGTCGGGGTGGGCCAGGTCTGGGTGTTCCCCAGCGAAGCGGTGACCGTGGGGGAGTTCGCCATCGGTGCCAACGAGATCCTGACCGCTCCACAGGCGACGGTCACGGTCAACGGGCGCAGCCGGGTGACCCTGCGCCCGGTCTACACCCGGGAGAGCAGCGGCTACATCCCGAAGTTCGCGACCGACCAGCGGTTGCGGGTGGTCACCGAGGCCGACCTGCGGGCCGGCCGCGACGTCGCGGGCGCGCTGGTCTTCGTGCGCGGCGCCACCGACATCAGGTCTACTGTGGATCTGGCGGTGGCGGCCAAGGCGGCCGGCGTGCTCGCCGACGCGCAGATCGCCTCGCTGTCGTACCTGGCCGACCACGCCGGCATCCCGATCCCGCTGCTGTACCTGGATCTGCGGGACAGTGCCCGGGTCGCGGCCGCGCTCGCCGGCGCCGCGCGCCCCACGGCGGACATCAAGGCGCAGCTCATCAGCCCGTACGAGTACAAGCTGGTCAACTACCAGCACGACCGGATCCCCGCCTCGATGACGGTGCGGCCGCGCGAGCGTGACCTGACCCGGTTGGAGACCACCTACCACGCGCAGACCCCGGCCCCGGCCGGGACGTGGGGACCCCACGACGACGGCAACGAGGTGAGCTTCACCTACCTGCCCGGCCAGCTCTACAGCATCCACTTGGGACACCCGTTCCACGGGCACGGCACCCGGACCGAGTACTACAGCACCACCGGACCGGACGTGCTGTGGTGGCGGAACTACCAATTCGCGGCCAAGTCCAGCCTGCGCATCGAGCACGCGTTCCGCGGGTTCACCCGGCCCACCACCGGCCGGGAGGAGTGGAACGAGCCCAACCTGCCCAGCAACGGGCAGGTCGGCCCGCAGACGCCGGCGGACGCGGCGGTGTTCTGGCCCTGCGACGGCTGCCGCCAGGGCGACAAGCTGCGGGTCCGTTCGCTCGCCCCGCTCGGCGTCGGCCAGTACGCCGGCCGCAGCGACCCGAGCCACACCGTCCAGGAGGACGGCCCGACCGAAGAGGTCCACCTGTACTCCGGCGGCACCGAGCTACCCCCTCAGCAGGATGCCGCCGGCCTGACCTACTACCAACTGCCGCCCGACGCCGCGACGTACCGGCTGACCAGCGGCTACACGACCGGCTCGGCGCAGCAGAGCTTCGCCCGCACGGTCAACACCAGCTGGACGTTCCGCTCCGCCGCACCGGCGACCGACGCGGTGGCCCCGCCGTACTGGTGCATCGACGAGCTGCTGTACGGCGACACCACGCCGTGCGCCTGGCAACCGCTGATCCAGCTCAGCTATCAGCTCGGGCTCGCGGCGGACGACTCGGCGCCGGCCGCCCGGCCGCACACGTTCACGGTCACCGCGCAGGGCGGCGCGCCCGGCTCGGCCGCGAAGCTCGCGAACCTGCGGGCGTGGACGTCGGTGGACGGCGGCAAGCACTGGGTGCCGGCCCTGGCGATACCGGCGGACGGCGGCGCCTACCGGGTGACCGTATGGCACCCGCGACTCGCCGACGCGCCGTCGGGTCGGGTCAGCATCAAGGTCGAGGCGCGGGACCGCGCCGGCAACGCGGTCCAGCAGGTCCTCGATCAGGCGTACACCCTGCGATAGGCGGCTATTCGCGGTCGATGGTCACCAGCCGCAGGGTGTCCTCCAGGTACCGGCGGCCCGCACTCAGCCTCGGGTGCGGGTCGCCGGCACCGCAGTACTCCACGCAGACCTCCGTCACCGCCGGCAGCTGGGCGATCCGCGCCAGCCACCGGTAGTTGTCGACGACGCCCGCCGCCGCGTCCACGGTGAAGTCGGCGGCGCCGTCCCGGATCAGGCAGTTCTTGAGGTGGAAGTACGCCACCCGGTCGGCCACCGGGTCGATCACCGCCGGGTCGCGGTCGCCGGCGCCGAACGGGGCGGCGTTGGCGGGGTCGAGCGTGACGAACAGGTTGTCGTGGTCGGCGAGGTCGAGCAGGCGGGCGGTGGCGGCGACCGTGTCGTGGACCGTGTTGGGGTGCACCTCCACCGCGACGCGCACGCCGCGCTCGGCCGCGTAGGCGGCCACCTGCCGGTAGCAGTCCGCGACCCACTTCAGGTGCGCGTCGGACGCCAGCGCGCTGCCGCTGGCCGTCCAGTCGCGGTCCCAGTCCGCCTCCTCGCGCACCAGCCACCCGCCGGCGCCGTTGACGAGCGCGATGCCGTTGGCCGCGCAGGCGTCGACGACGCTGCACACCTTCGCCACCCACATCGCGCGCTCCGCCTCGTCGGCGGCGGTGAAGATCGCCCAGTAGTCGGCGCAGAACACCTCCACGCCGTACCGGCGGCCGGTCTGGACCGCGGTGGCGATGCCGCGGCGGACGTTCTCCGGGTCGAACTCGGTGTCGAAGTGCCACGACGACAGCTCGATCGCCGGCCACGCCTGGGCGCCGGCGACCCGCAGCACGTGCGCCAACGGATAGTCGCGCAGCGCGTAGCTGTGCAGGACCGCACGCACGCCGCTCACCGCGCCCCGGCCAGCGGCGCGCCGCCGGACACCCGGATGTCGCCGGCGCCCGCCCCCGCCGCGGCGTTGTCGGCGATCGCGTACAGGATCTCCAGGTCACGCAGGCCACGCTCGAGCGACACCTCGTCGGGTACCGGCTCGCCGGCCGCGCACCGGGCGAGCAGTTCGTACTGGCTGCGGTACGGGTCGACGGGTGTCAACCGGGCGGCGGGGCGCCAGCCCGCGGCGTCGCACATCTCCAGCGCGCCCGTGCCGTCCATCTGCCACGCCCCGGTGACCTGGATGATGCCGGCGTCGCCGATCACGGTGTAGCTCGCCACCTCGGCCGAGGCGGGCTGCTCGTGGAACGTGGCTGCGGTCTCGAAGTGCAGGTACCGGCGCTCGTCGAACCAGAGCGTGGCCTGCGCGTAGAGGTCGGTGCGGGCCGGGTCACCCACCGGCCAGGCGGCGGCCTGGCAGCGCACCGGATCGGCGCCGAAGATGTCGATCGCGGTGAGCACCGGGTAGATGCCGAGATCGGCGAGGCAACCCAGGCCGCTCTCGGCGGGCCGGCTGCGCCAGTCGTCCTTGCGCCACCCGCAGCGCGCCGCCACCATCGCTTGCGGCGTGCCGATGGCGCCCGCGGCGACCAGCCGGCGCGCCTCCCGGTTGTACACGTTGTGCTTCGACATGTATCCGACGATCGCGGGTGCCCCGGCGGCGGCCGCGGCGGCCACGATGGATTGTCCAGATGCGACAGTATGCGCCAGCGGCTTGTCCACCACGACGCCGAGGCCGCGCGCCAGCGCGCGGATCGCGAAGCGCTCGTGCAGGTGGTTGGGCGTGGCGACGTGCACCGCGTCCATGGCGGTCTCGAAGAAGGCGCCTTCGTCGGTGGTGAAAAGGGCGTCCGGGCACTCTCGGGCCGCCGCGGCGAGGGCCTGCGGGTCCGGGTCCAGCACCGCGGCCAGGCGGCCGCCGGGCATGCCGCGCAGGGCCGGGATCAGCGAGTGCCGGGTGAGGAAGCCGGCTCCGACGATGCCGACGCGGTAGGTCATGGCTGCACTCCAATCAGGAGGGTGGGCGACGGTCAGGGGGTGGCGCGCCCGCCGGCTGCCGGGCGCCGTAGAGGAAGAACGGCCCGTGGTCGAGGCTGCCCACGACGTTGCCGGCCAAGTGGCCGATCAGCGCGTCCATGCCGTCGCGCAGTCCGGCCCAGTCCCGGCCGCCCAGCGGCGGAAGGTCCGGGCGCGGCCGGCGCGGCGCCGTGCCGGCGCTCGCCCGCCAGCGCCGCAACACCCGGCCCAGCCTGTGGGTGCCGGCACGCACCCGGCCGGCGTGCGCGCCGAACATCGCCTCCGCCACCGCCGGGTCCGCGGTGGTCGCGCGCAGCATCCGGTACCCCAGGCGCAGCTCTACCGGGTTGATGAGGAACCCGGCGTACGGGCCCCAGTCCGCGCGGCGGTACTCCTCCCAGCCGGCGCCCCGCTGCCAGGCCAGCACGTTCACCCCGGATGGGATCGCGCCCGCCTCGGCCAGGGCGCGGGCCAGCCACGCGTGGTCGTACCCCCAGGCGAACTGCTGGTCCCGGGTCGCGCCGGGCGTCTTGCGCGCCTCGTCGACGACCTCGGCGGCCGGCACCGCCCACAGCTCGCCGAGGCGGGACAGCAGCGCCATCACGAGCATGTCCTCGGTGCTGCCGTACGGAGTGTCCGCATAGAACAGCGGCCCGCGATGACGGACCCACCACAGCACCGCGTCCTGCCGGACGAGCAGCCCGACGGTGCGGCCGGTGACCAGGCTGCCGTGGGAGGTGACCGACAGCAGGTCGTACCCGTCGCCGTTCAGGGCACCGGCCAGCCGCCGCGGCGCGGCACTGCCGGCCGGGTGGGAACCGTGGGCCGAGTCGGCGTTGTCGGCCGGGTCGGCGTGGGCGTGCCCGGCGGGCGCGGATCCGGGCCGGCCCTGGGCGGCTGGCGACGCGCCGTCCGGACGGTGCGTGAGCCAGCCGGCGAGGTCGGGCACGGGGACGACGCGGGGGCACGCGGCGACGGCGTGCGGGCGGGCGTCCAGGGCGGCCTGGAGCCGCGCCAGTGCGCCCGGCGCCAGCGCGGTGTCGTCGTCGAGGAAGAGCAGCAGCCGGCGCCGCAGCGCCGACCCGTCCGGCTGCGCGGCGAGGAACGCCAGCCCGGCGTTGCGTGCCTGCGCCGCGGTGTAACGCCTGCCGGGCGCCCGTGGCGCGGCGACGATGTGGTGCTCGCGGCCGGTGCGGCGCAGCAGTGCCCCGACCGCCCGGGCATCGGACTCCGACAGTCCATTGTCGACCACGAGGAACGCGGCGGCGGCCGGTGCGGCGGCGAGCACGGTGGACAGGCACAGCCCCAGGCTGTCGGTGCGCCCGCCGCCGGGCGGGCTGTACGTCGGGATGAGCACGGTGACGCCGGGCGCCGAGCCGCCGCCGTCGAACGACCGCGGCGCCCCGATCACCGCGCCCGGCGCGAACCGCGCGAGATATCCCGGCGCGGTCACCGGCGCCGCGATGGTCGTCGTCACCCGCCCTCACCGCCCTCACTGGTATCGGCTGATGAAGCCGCGCCGCTGGAACACCCGGAGCGAGAACGTGGCGAACGCGAACGCCGCCGCCATCAACACCGCCGTGGCCAGCGCGGCCACGCCGATCTCACCCCACGGCGACGAGTCGCCGGTCGCCACCGTGCGGGCCGCGCTGAAGGTGTACGTCGTCGGCAGCACGGCCGAGATCGGCCGGATCACCTCCGGCAGCACCGACACCGGGTAGAACGCGCCGGACAGCGGCAGCACGATGAACATGAGCGTGAACGCGAGCGTCTCGGTGCCCGAGCCGAGGCACATCACGACGCCCATCACGATCAGCGCGACCGCCCATCCGGTCAGCAACAGCAGCACCATCACCGGCACGATGGCCGCGCCGGAGTCGGTGATGTCGAAGCTGAACAGGATCGCCGCCGCGGCGATGACCGCGGCCACCCCGACACCGACCCGGATCAGTCCCTGCAGGGCGGCGCCGGCCACCCATTCGACCGGCCGCAGGGGAGTGGTGAGCAGGCTCGGCAACTGGCGCGCGTAGATCTCCTCGAAGAAGCTGGCGGAGACGGCGATCTGGGCCTGGTACATGACGTGCCACATGACGATGCCGGCCACCACCGAGAGCGCGGTACGGGCCGCGGTGTTGCCGCCCGCCTCGCGCACGTACATCGCGATCGAGCCGTACAGGAGCATGTCGAAGACCGGCCAGACCGCGACGTCGAGGAACCGGTGCGGGCTGCGCCGCGTCGCGTACCACTGCCGGATCACGACGGCGGCGATCCGCCGCGGGGCGCTACCGGCCGTGCCGGTCACCGCGATGGCGCTCATCACGAGGCTCCCGCGTTCGCGCGCGATTCGTCCGCTGTGGACTCCCGCAGTTGCAGGTAGACGTCCTCCAGGCTGGACTGGCCGAGTTGTGCGGCGATCGTGTCCAGCGGCCCGTCGACCAGCACCCGGCCAGCGGACAGGAAGATCACCCGCTGCGCCAGCCGCTCCACCTCCACCATGTTGTGGCTGGTGATCAGCAGCGCGGTGCCCTGCTGGCGGCACAGGTCGAGCAGGCCGTTGCGCACCCGCAGCGCGACATCGGGGTCGAGCGAGGCGGTGGGCTCGTCCAGCACCAGCAGCGCGGGCGCGTGCATGGTCGCCTTGACGACGCCGATCACGGTGCGCTGCCCGCTGGAGAGGTCGGCACCCCACCGGTCCGCCAGACCGTCCACATCGAACCGGCTGAGTCCGGCGCGGGCCTGTTCGTGCGGGCTCGTCGAGCCGTACAGCCGGGCGTACAGCGTGAGGAACTCGATGACCCGCAGGTGTGGCGGGAGCGGCAGGTAGCCGGAGGCGAACCCGACCCGGGCCAAGGCCGCGCGGCGGGCCCGGCGGCCCTGTTGCCCCAGCAGCTCGACCGTGCCGCCGTCCGGACGCACCGCGCCCAGACAGCTCATCAGTGTGGTGGTCTTGCCGGCGCCGTTGGGTCCGACCAGGGCCACCCGCTCACCGGCGGCGACGCTGAGGTCCACCCCGTCGACGGCCGTCACCTGCCGGTACCGCTTCCGCAGGCCGCGCACCCGCAACACCATGTCGTCAGTCATCCGTCCTCCCCTCGTCCCCGTACCGTCCCGTCCGTACCCCGCCGCGTCCCGCGGCCCCGCCTTCCCCGCCGATCAAGGGCTCCGGCACACGGTTCGATCTCCGTTTCGGGTGCCGGAGCCCTTGATCGGCGGGTGGGTCCTTGATCGCGATCAGCACGCTGCGGTCCGGCAGCGACCGCTGGGTGGCAGCGGCGATCTGGCGCAGCGTCCAGGCGGCGGCGCGGACCGGCGGAGCCGCACCGGCATCGGTGTCGGCGCCCCGCGTGACGATCAGCACCGCGACCGCCGGATCCGGGTACACGGCTTGGAAGGAGTGGTGGTTCCAGGCGCTGCCCTCGTGTACCTCGCACGGGCGCCCGGTAGCCGCGGCGAACCGGGCAGCGGGTGGCAGGCCCTCCTCGGCGCCCGACCAGTACCCGACGACGTGCAGCCGCGCCAACTCCGGCCGGCGCGCCAGCCAGGTCGCGGCGGCACCGGGCAGGTCGGTCGCGGCGACCGGCGGACCGAGTGGGTCGTCGGGGTCGGCGTGTGCCAGGTGCTCCTTGTACGCGCGCACGTTCGCGTGGTCGGCGACGTCGAGGCCCGCGCGCAGACCGACGCACGCCACGAACACCCCGGCGGCGTACAGCCCGTCGAGCAACGCCGGCAGGTCACGGCGCACGCGGCCGAGGTCGAAGACCGCACCGCCGTCCACGGTCGCACCGGCCGGCACGACCTCCACCATGGGCCGGAAGCGGCCGGACGCACCGGACTTGCCGCCGAGCACCTGCCGACCGAGTTGCAGCAGCCAGCGCCGCAGTCCCGGCCCCGCCCAGTGCGGCACGACGAACCGGATGCGCCCGGCGCCCGCCAACGACACCGCGGTGGCGCGCCGGGCCGCCGCGGCGCCGATCTGGCGATACCGGTCAAGGAAGCGTGGGTACGCGTCGGCCAGCGCGGCATCGTCCACAATGGCCGCGGCCGCCAGGAAAGCCGTGGACAGCGGGGCGCCGAGCATGGCGACCTGATCCGAGCGCCCGCGCGGGGACAGCGGAAACGCGTCCGGCGGGGCACCTTCGTCGCGCAGCCACACGAGCCGGCCACCACCGCGCGGCGGTACCGCATCGACCAGGCACCGGGTCTCCATCGTCGCGCCGGAGCCGGATACCGCGAGTACCGCGCGCGGCGCTCCGGCGTCCGCGGCCAGGACCCGCTCGATCGCGGCGCGGTCGAGGCTGTCCAGCGGCGCCAGGCCAGCGCCCGGGCAGGTCGTCTCGACGAGCGCCCGCGCGGCGAACGACCAGCCGCCGGTGCCCAGCAGCACCACTTCGGTTGCGGCCGGCTCGCCCACTTCGGTCCCGGCCGGCTGGCCCAGGGCGGCCCTGGCCGGCAGGCCCAAGGCGGCCCGGACAGCGGCCACGCTCCGGCGCACATCGGCCCACGGCGGCGGCTCGGCCCAGCCCAACCGCACCGAGCCGGCGGCGGTGCAGCGCTCGGCCACGACGCGCGCCGCGCCCGCGCGGGAGCCGGCCGCGGCGGCGAGGACCGCGGACCACAGCGTGTCGGCGTCGAGCCCGGCGAGGCGGGTCATGGCGCCACCTCTCCCCGGCCAACGTCGGGCGCTTCCAAGAGCATCTTCCCGAAATCAGTTCGACACGCCGGGGTCGGCACTGATTTTGGGTAAATGCTCTTGAGCCTCGCCGCAATGTCCCCGACATTGCGCGCCCATGAAGCCTGTCGGAATAGGGCCCGGTAAGCGTTCTCGGTCATGCCGGCGCTCCCAGCCGGGGGAGTGCGGTGCCGTCGACCGCGCGCACCGACCGGCCCGGCAGCGTCAGGTCGACGACCACGCGCAGCGCCGGTTCGCCGTGCACGCGACCGGTGGCCGCGAGGTCGGCGAGGACGGCCGGCGCGGCGTCGAGCGACACCAGGTGGCTGACGAGCGGGGCCAGCCGCAGTCCGCGCGGGCCGGTGCAGAGGGCGAGCGCCTCGCGGTACTCGTCGGCCGAGGCGCCGCGCGAGCCGAGCAGCGTGCCGGCGCGACCGCCCGGCAGCCGCACCGACTGCGGCTTCCCGCACCGGATCGGGTGGGCCGGCACCGCGTCGCCGCCGGGCAGGCGGACCTCGTCGCCAGGCCGGAAGCCGCCGTACAGGTGGACCGTGGCGCCGTCCGCCAGCGCGGGCCACAGGTCCGCCACGATGTCCGGCCCGCCGCCCGAGACGCACACCACGACCGCGTCGACGCCGGCGCCGCCGGTGGCGTCCAGCACCGCGGCGGGCAGGCCGGCGGACAGCGGCAGGCAGTCCTCATCGGACACCACGCCGCGGGCCACCGCGTGGCGCAGCCGGTCGCCGCCGCGGTTGGCCAGGAGCACGCGCTCCGCCCCCCACCGGCGCGCCAGCAACGCGTGCAGCAGGCCGGAAACCCCGCCGCCGACCACCAGTACCCGCCCGCCGCGGCCGGCGTCAGGGGCCAGCCGCAGGGAGCGCACCGCGCACGCGAGCGGCTCCAGCAGTACCCACTCGGCGCGCCCTTCGTCCGGTAGCCGCACGGCCTGGCCGCGCTCGGCGAGGTCGCCGTCCCACACCGCGATGTCGCGCAGGACGCCGGGCTGGTTGTGGCCGATCTTGTCGTGGTCGTCCCGGGGATGGTTCGGGTTGACCCCGATCACGTGGCCGGGCGCGACGGCGCGCACGTCCGCACCGACCTCGACCACCTGGGCGACGCACTCGTGGCCGAGCACACCGGGCTCGCAGCCGCGCTCGCCGCGCACGATCTGCAGGTCGGTGCCGCAGATGCCGGCGAACGCGACCCGGGCCAGGAACTGTTCCTTGCCACAGCGCGGCCGGGGCCGGAAGCGCACCGCGGTGGTCGGCTCGCCCACCGGCTTGTGCAGCTCGCGGTGCTGACCGCGGCGGGCGGCCAGGAACTCCGCCATGCCGAGGAGGCTGTCGTCGCCGTCGTGCGACGGGCGTACCAGCGCGTCCAGGTCGTCCGCGGTCCATCCGGTGAACCAGCCGCCGCGCGGCAGCAGCTCGCCCAGGTTGGCGCGGAGCGCGGCGAACCACGGCGCGCCGACGCCGTTGGCGAACCCGCCCATGACCACGAACCGCCGCAGCCCGAGCAGCGCCGACGTGTGCAGGAGCTGCCCGGCGAGCGGGCGGGTGGACACCCGGAGCACCGCGGTGGCGAACTCGTCGCCGGTGCCGGCGACCTGAGCGAGGTGGTGGCTGGTGACGCGGTCCGGCACACCGTCGCTGAGGGCGTGCAGCTTCGACCCGCGCCAGCGCTCCGGCCACGCGGTGGCGAGCAGCGCCGCCAGCCGCGCGGTCGCCGGCCCCGAGACGTACGAGCAGAGGTCGCCGACGTTGCCGCACTCGCACCACGGCGTGCCGACGCCGTCGAGCTCGGCCGGCGGGTCGACGCGGACGTGGCCGACCTCGCCGCCCAGCCCGTCGTCGTCGAGCAGCAGCTTGCGGTCGAACGGCAAGGCGTCGTCGAAGACCTTGACCGCGACGCCGGTGCTGACCGTGACCAGGCCGAAACGGCCCAGCGGCCGGTACCGCCAGGCCGCGGCGGCGATGTCGTTCGCCACGGTGACCCGGGCCCACGGCAGCCGAGCCGTCAGCGCCGCGGCGAGATCGAAGCCGCCGCTCGGTTCGTGCCACAGCATGGACGCGTTGCGAATCCGGCCCGCGCCGTCGATCGTGGCGCCCACCGCGAGCCCGACGTCGTACGCCGGCCCGGGCGCCGCCGTCCGCACCCGTCGTACGGCGTCGGCGATCCGATCCAGGTGCTCGGTGCGGATCGAGCCGCCCGGCGGTGGCTTCGGGGTGGCGAACCGCACCGTGCCGGGCAGCAGGCGCCCGCCGGCGCAGACCCCGATCCGGGTCGTGGTGCCGCCCATGTCGACGCAGATCGACGCGGCGTCCGTCATCGTTCCCCCTCCCCGGCCCAGGCCGCGAGTTCCGCGCAGGCGTCCACGACCAGCTCGGCGCTGAGCTCGTCGATCGAGTCGATGAAGTCGCCGGCGCCGATGCGGCGCGGCACCACGAGGTGCAGCCACCCCGCCTTGTGCGGCACCACCTCCTCGCGCAGCCGGCGCCAGAGCGCGGCCGGGTCGCACACCGGGTGCCACAGCGCGAGGCCGGCCCGGCGCAGCAGTGCCAGCAGCCGGTCGAGGTCGGCGCGGTTCAGGTACCCGGTGCGGAAGGCCAGGTACGACGACAGCGCCATGCCGATCGCGACCGCCTCACCGTGGCGCAACTGGTAGCCGGACATGGACTCCAGGGCATGGCCGAACTCGTGGCCGAAGTCGGGCAACCGCCGCAGATTCTCTTCGAACGGGTTGGCGGAGAGCTGGTGCAGCATCGCCGCGATCGCGCGGTTTAGGATCTCGCGTACCTGCGGGGTGTCCCGGGCCGCGAGCACGTCGGCGTGGTGCCGCTCGACGAGTGCGAACAGCTCGGCGTCGCAGACCGCCGCCATCTTGATCACCTCGGCCAGCCCGCAGCGGAGCTCCGCCGGTGCCAGGGTGCGCAGGAACGCCGTGTCGCACAGGCAGGCGAGCGGCGGGTGGTACGCGCCGAGCAGGTTCTTGTGGCCGTTGACGTTGACGCCGACCTTGAGGCCGACGCCGGCGTCGACCATGCCGACGAGCGTGGTGGGTACCCGGATGTACGGGGTGTCGCCGCGGTAGAGGTAGGCGGCGTATCCGACGATGTCCATCAGGGTGCCCCCGCCGACCACGAGCAGCCGGTCGTCGGCGCCCAGCCCGAGCCCTTCGGCGGCGCGTAGCACAGTGGACACCTGGGCCATGTTCTTGCTGCGTTCGGTCGCGGTGAGCGGCAACACCGTGAAGCGGGCGAGATACCCCCGGTCCCGGCACCCGGCCAGCACCCGATGCACCCGCTCGACCTGATCCGGCGCGTACGGATCAACGATCGCCAACACCTGACACCGCTCCGCCAACAACTCACCCACCGCTCCGCTCCCCCCGTCCAGCAAATCATCCACAAAGGACACGGGAAACCCGGCCGGCACCTCCACCCGCAGCGCAACACCCCCGTCGATCGAGGAAGTTTCGTGGCTATCATGTCCAGATTTATCCCCCGGCTATGGGGGACGTTGCGGGGCTAAATTGACAATTTTTCGCGGGATTCGATACCCACGAAACTTCCTCGATCAACGGGGCGTCGGTCAGGGCGTCGGTGAGGGCGTCGGTTAGGGCGTCGGTCAGGGTGGGGGGGTCTAGGGTTACTGGCTTGGCGGGGTCGTGTGCGGTGGGGAGGATTACGGTGATTTTGTTGTCGGCGGTGGTGGCGTTGGCTGCCCAGCGGCGCGCGGTCGTGGGGTCCAGTGCGGGCGCCGGGGTGCCCAGCGTCAGGGCGTTCGCCAGCCTGTCGAGCGCGCGCACCGTCTGTGCGGGCAGCAGGCCTAGGCGGTGTGCGACTCGGGCGGCGGTCAGCAGCGACCAGGCATGCCGCTCCGATTTGGATAGTCCGGCGGGGGCCAGGGGCAGCCACGCCTCGCCGATCCGCCACGCCGGGTGGCCCGGGCCGAGTCGCCGGCACAGCCGAAGGATCGCGGCGAGCCCGTCGACCTGCGCACTGTCCACATCGGATCGTACCCCTTCCTTGCCGGCCAGGCGGTCGAGCAGATCCGGGTCGAGCACGGCCAGCGACAGCAGGGTGGCCCGCTCCGCCGGGCGCGCCAGCACGCCGTTCTCGTCGACGATCACGTGGGTGCGGCGGGCCAGCGCGGTGATCCCGTCGTCGTCGAGCGCCGCCCGCCAGCCGTCCCGCAGGCAACCCAGCACGGCCGTCAGGTCGCGGTGGACGCGGACCGCCGCGGTGTGCCGCCGGAACGAGGCCGCGGCCACCGCCACCACCCGGCCGGTGCGCTCGCCGCCGAACGCGACCACCGCGTCGCGTCGGCCGAGTTGGGCCTTGACGGCCGCCTCGACCACGTAGCCGCAGGCGCCCACGCCCGCCATCCGGGGCTCGTCGGCGGCGGTGCCGGCGTCCGCGTCGACGCAGTGGAAGTCGTCCAGGTCGCCGCGCTGCCGGGCGGCACGCAGGTAGCCGATCAGCAGCTCACTGCGCTCGCCGGCCACGTCGTCGCGGACCACGAGCAGCCGCCGGGCCGCGCCCCAGGCGTCGGCCAGCACCGGATTGTCCGGCGCGAACAGGTTCGGGACCACGTCGAGCCGGAACCCGGCGGTCAGGGTGGCCCGCAGCGCCGCCCCCGCCGGTGCGGACGGAGCCCCGCGCACCGTTTCTGGCGTCGCCGTCACCGTTTCCGGCATCGCACGGGCCCCTTCTTCGCGGCGGGTCCTGCCCCGCGGCACGTCCTGATCAGGCGGCGACGACGGCATCGTGCCGGCGGGCCGCGATGTCGCGCCGCAACATGTCGACCAGCGGTTGCCAGGGCTGGCAGTTCTCCAGCCGGAACGAGCGCATCATCTGGTCGATGTCGTCCTCGTTCATGCCACGGAACAGCTCGCCGAACTCCGGCAGCAGCGCCTCCGAGAACAGGATCTGCAGGACCACCCGGCACACCATGAACTCGCTGCCCCACGGGTACGGGTTCCAGTTGGGCGCCTCCTGCGCGAGCGCCTGGTGGATCGGACCGAGCACGTGGGACATCTTCCGGCGGTCGCCACCCCACAGGTCGACCGCCAGGCGCGCCTTCTTGTCCAGGATCGGCCGGATGCGCTCCATGTACGCGCCGTCCGGGGCGAGGCGGAGCGGCGCCGCGAACCCGACATCCTTGTACGACCAGTAGGTCCAGCTCGCGTTGTACTTGCGGAACACGTCGAGCTGGTCGGAGAGCAACTGGAGGCGCTCCTGCTCCACGTCCGGCCACACCGCGTTGAACTCACCCACCACAATGGGCGTACCCGTCTCGCGCATGTAGACAGTGCGGTACAGGAAGCTCCGTTCCACCTCGTCCTTGTCCCAGTAGGCCTCGCCCTCCGACTCGGCCGTCCGGCCGTCGCCGGCGTTCAGCACGTGGATCGGCTGGTGTCGGCCCGGATAGCGGCTGCCGGGCGTGTACCCGGGCGCCGGGTAGTCGTGCGGGCAGTAGACGGTGTTGGGCCAGGGCTCGCCGAAGAAGTGGAAGTCGAGCGCGTACCGGTTCCCATCGAGGAAGAGAATGTGGTTCTGGTCGATCTCCCGGATCGCCTCGACCAGGCGCTGGTAGAACGGGCCAACCTTCGCGGCGCTCGGATCGGCCGGCTCGTTGATCGGGTTGTAGCCCGCCACCCACGGGTTGTCCTTGTACCGGGCCGCGATCGCCCGCCACAGGTGCACGACCCGGTCCTGGAAGGTGCGGTGCACCCAGAACTGCGCGGTGTGGCTCGGGTTGTCGCAGTGCCAGTCCTGGTGCTGCCAGCCCGGGACGGTGTGCAGGTCGAGCACCGTGCGGATGCCGTGCGCGGCGCACTGTTCGATCACCCGGTCGAGATAGCGGAAGCCGTTTTCGTTGATCTCGAACGGCGCGTCGTCGCTCTCGAGGTACTTGTAGCTGAACGGCAGGCGGATCATGTTGATGCCGAGGGAGGCCAAGTATGCCGCGTCGTCGGCGGTGAAGAAGTGCTCGAGAAACCGGTCGAAGAAGAAATCGCGCAACCCGGGCCCGAGCACCTGCCCGACCGCTGCCCGCGCGCCCTCCTCGTACCCCGGAAAACCCGTTATCCAGTTCTCCATGTTGAGCCAGCCGCCGACTCCGATGCCGAATAATGTGACCGGCGTGCCGTCGGCGTCGACGATATGTGAGCCACTGACCCGAAGAAACGACGCGTTGTTGGTAGACACCCCGAACACCTCCGACAATTGGCCCTCGCTGCGGGACTGCCAAAACGATAATGAGCCGCGATTACCGGCGCCAATACACCAAAGTCGTAGCCACGGCTACGACCAAAGCCGTACCGCCGGTGCCGTCCCTGGACGATGCGCCAGCGTGCTCGGCGGTCGCCGCACCGGGCCTGCGCGCCGGCCACCGGCCGCCACCCTGCGTAATGTGTCTTAATCGCCATGGGCGATTTGCGTGTTCGTACCGATGACCGTTGCGTGTTTCTTCGGTATCGTCAGTGGGAGCGCTTCCAGTAATTCTCATCAATTGCAACGCTTTCAGCGAGGAGGCCACGGATGTCGGAAATTGTCCAGGAAGTTCTTGATGTCCTGAGAAGCCGCCTCATATCGGAGAGCAGCGTTCTTCCGCAGGATCCTCAAACTCTTGGAGAATTCGAGCGCCAAGCGGTTGATGTGCTGAAAGACGTGCTCTCGCGCATCGGGCTGCCGGCCGAGTCCGCCACCGTGCCAGCCGCCACCGTGCCAGCCGCCACCGTGCCAGCCGCTACCGTGCCAGCCGCTACCGGCACCTTGCGGGCCGCGCCGCTCGCCGGCATCCATCCGGCCGAGATACTGCGGGCGGCGGCCGCGCTGTTCGACGCGGCGTTCCCCGCGATCGTCGCCCGGCACCCCAGCGCCACCCCGGCGCAGACGGTGGCCGTGGGGCTCGCCCTCCACCAGGCGATCATGGAGCACCTCACGCTCGGCTCGCTGTCCTACGTCGACTTCCTGCTCGCGACGCTGCGGGCCGCCCGGGCCGAGGAGCGCCGGCGCGTCGCCCGCGAGATGCACGACCGCGTCGCCCCCGGGATGGCACTCGCCCTCCAGCACCTGGAGCTGCACGGCCACCACGCCAAGCGAGACGCGAAGCGCGCCCGCGAGAAGCTTGTCGCGGCGGCCGGTGCCCTGAGCGAGGCGCTGCGGGCCGCCCAGCAGCTCTCCACCGAGCTGCGCCGCTCGGTCGGCGCGGATGGCATCGAGCCAGCGCTGCGGGCATACCTGCGGGCCGCCGTGCCGGCCGCGCTGCGCTGCTCGTTCGAGATCACCGGAGACGCGAAGGGGCTGCCCCCGCACGTGGCGGAGGAGCTGTACCTGATCATGGGGGAGGCGGTGCGCAACGCCGTCCGGCACGCCGGCGCCACCGAGCTGCGCCTCGCGGTCACGGTGACGGAGACGCAGGTCAGCGCCGCCGTGCGGGACGACGGGCGGGGACTCGACCCGGCACGGGCACCCGGCGGCGGGCTGCTGGGCATGGGGGAGCGGGCGCAGCTCCTGTGCGGCTCGCTGGAGGTCACCAGCGGGCCGGGCCGGGGCACGGTCGTCACGGTCCGGGTGCCGCTGCCGGGT
The DNA here is from genome assembly GCA_037414955.1 of Actinomycetes bacterium KLBMP 9797. GTDB lineage: Bacteria > Actinomycetota > Actinomycetes > Mycobacteriales > Micromonosporaceae > Phytohabitans. The sequence goes on along the minus strand of JBBEWH010000073.1, from coordinate 1,881 downwards.
GGCGGGCGGTGAGCCCGCCCGGTGCGGAGATCACGGTGGCACTCGCCGACGACCACACCCTGTTCCGCGACGGGGTCCGCGAGATGCTCGCCACCGACCCGTCCTTGCGGGTCGTCGGCGAGGCGGCGCACGGCGAGGCGGCCATCGCGCTCTGCGTCGAACGGCAGCCCGACGTGCTGCTGCTGGACGTGGAGATGCCCGGCCCGGGCGCCGGGGCGGTGCTGCGGCAGCTTCGCCAGCTGTGCCCGCGCACCCGTGCCATCGTGCTGACCATGCACGACGACGCCGACATCGTGCACGAGGTGCTCGACTGCGGCGCCGTCGGCTACCTGGTGAAGACGATCCACCGGGCCGAGCTGATCGCGGCGGTGGCCGCGGCGGCCGGCGAGCCGGCCACCGTCCGGCTGTCGGTATCCCGGCAGACCGTCGAGCGCCTGGACAAACAGCGGCGTACCCCGCGCGAGGGTGCGCTGACCGACCGGGAGCTGGAGGTCCTGCGCCTGACGTCACAGGCGCTGAGCAACGCGCAGATCGCCACCCGGCTCCGCATCACCGAGGCGACCGTCAAGCGCCACCTGACGAACATCTACGGCAAGCTGAACGCCGTCTCCCGGGTCGACGCGGTGCGCAAGGCGGTGGCCGCGCATCTGATCGACGGCGATCAGCGCCGACTCACCAGATGATCGTCGCCCAGGTACCGGTAGTAGTTCCACAGGTCCGCCTGCGGCAGGTCGGTGCGCTCGCCGCGCTCCAGCTCCCACCACACGCCGGCCCAGTGCACCAGGAAGATCGGTGGCGACCAGGCCGTGAGCAGCCGGCCGTCGCGCACCGCGCCGATCGGGTCGCCCACCCACCGCTCCTGCGGGATGTCGCCGGGCGGTGGCGCCGCCGCGCCGACCGCGCCGGCCAGCACCCGCAGGCTGGTGTACGGCCGGCCCGAGGTCACCATCAGGTAATTGAGAAGCGGCATCTCCAGGGTCACCAGCGCCATGTGCGGCGCCAGCGCCAGCGCGGCGTCCAGCCGCGGCGGCACTTCGGCGAACGGTAGGCAGTCCTTGCGGGACGCGATGAACTGGGTGCCGGCCGCATACCCGATCTGACGGGGTGTCAACGCGCCGGTGCCGTGGATCGAATCCCGCCATACCCACTGGAAGAGGGCGGGGTGGTCGGAGGCCGTGGTGACGAAACCGTACTCGTCGAGAAAGTCGTAGGCGAAGCTCATATCCCGCAGCACGATCGTGTCGGTGTCCACGTAGATGAACTCTTCGTACTCCCCCTCCCAGGCCGCCAGCTTGCGGTAATGCCCCTTGACCTCGCCGTGAAACTCTCGGCTGATGTCATCGCACGTGGTCAGTAGGGCCGGGTCGCCGGACCAGACCGTAAAGTCGAATCGCGATTGCAGCCGCAGCAGCCCGTCGATGTCGTCGGCGAACGGGATCAGACACAACGGCAACGATTCATGGTATGTGCGGAAGCTGTTCAGAAATGCGATGGCCCGATCCAGGACGTAGTCATTAGCCAGGAAGTACACCCCGCGCCGCGAAGACATCTCGAAAATCCCACCTCTCCGGTACGCCGGCATCAAACTATCAGCGCGGCGACGCACCGGTCAGGTAGCGGATCGGCGCAGCGAGGATACCCATTAAGTCGTACCCTGCGGCGTACGACCCCCCGGACGACCGACCGCGGTCAGCTCTTCGGTGTGCCCCGCCTCCGCCGAACAGTCCACGTAGGACACGGTTTGGGTATTTCCACTGAATGCCCACCGCCGCCTATCTCCCGCGGATCAACTACCACCTCCGCCGGCTCCAAATCATGATCAGGGCGTGGCGGACGGCGGTGTATAAGAATGAGTGTCGGCCCCCGGACTTAAGGGCCCCG
>JBBEWH010000072.1:0-13301 GCA_037414955.1 Actinomycetes bacterium KLBMP 9797 | reverse complement strand
AAAACACCGGCCCGCGGCCGCCCCCCTTGGCTTTAACCCGCGGGGCGCCACGCCCTGATCATGAAGGGCCGCGCGCCGTAGGGCGTGGGAGGGTGGTGCCGGTCAGGCTGGTGTCCGCGGCGTAGCTTTGCGCGATGTGCCACTGCGCCCGCGCGACCGCATCGCGGCTGACCGATGGATCAATGTGTGCGCCGCGGCGGTGCCGGTCGCGCCAGGCGACGTAACTGACGATCGCGCCCACTGCGGCGGCGAAAACGGCCAACGTGATCAAAATTGTCATAACCTCAACGTAACGTACGTCCGCCACTACTCATGGTGTGCGCGGAGATCCTGATCTATGTGGGGTCTTCTATCCTGAGGTGGTCGGAGGGAGCGGGTCATGGGGTTGACACCGTGATTTCGCCGAGCCAGATCGGGCCGTACCGCATCGAGCGGCTGCTCGGCGCCGGTTCGTTCGCCACCGTGTGGTTGGGATTCGATCCGTCGCTCGGCGCCCGGGTCGCGATCAAGGTGCTGGCCGACAACTGGAGCCACGACCTGAGGGTCCGGGAGCGGTTTCTCGACGAGGCGCGGATGCTGTGGCGGCTGGATCACGAGCGCGTGGTGCGGGTGTTCTCGTTGGGAGAGTTGCCCGACGGCCGGCCGTATCTGGTGATGATGTGGGCCGATGGCGGCAGCCTGCGCGATCGGTTGGCAGCCGGCCCCGTCCCGGTGGAGCAGGCGCTGCCCTTGTTGTGGGAGATCGCCGCCGCGGTCGCGGTCCTGCACCGCAACGGAATCGTGCATCGCGACCTGACGCCGGGCAATGTGCTGTTCCGATCCCGTCCGGCCCGTGCCGGGCGGGGATGGGTCCGTGAGCAGGTCATGATCGCCGATCTGGGTCTGGCGAAGGCGATCGCGGCGGCTTCCGGTCTGACCGCTCGGGCGGGCACGCCGGGTTTCATGGCGCCGGAGCAGGACGATCCGCTCGCTGTCGTGGACGCCCGCACCGACGTCTACGGTCTCGGTCGCCTGGGCGTCACGCTTCTCGGCCAGGCACCGGCCGGGCACGTCGACACGTCGGTTCGGCTGCGGCACGGCGTACCCCCGAAGGTGGTTGGCGTGTTGCGGACGGCGACGGCCCGGCTGCCCGCGGACCGTTACCGGGACGCGGCGGCGTTCGCGGTGGCGCTGGGCCGGGCCGCCGCGCCGCCGTCCGCGGCGGCGCCCGTCGGGGTGACCGCTCTGCCGGGGCGGCGCCGGCTGGTGTTGGGCCTGGGCGTGGTGATGGTGGCCGCCGTGGCCACGGCGCTGGCATCGGACTCGGTGGGCGGCAAGCCGAACCGGGCAACGGCTTTCGCGGTGGACCGGACCGGGCGGATCAGCGTCGAACTCCCCTCCGGCTGGCGGGGCGGCGGGACGGGCTGGAGGGACCAGCGGGACGCCGCCGGCGTGCGGGAACCGGCCCTGGTCGTGTCGCCAGATCCGGGCCGGTGGTGGTCGGACCCGTCGCTGCCGGGGGCGTTTGTCGGCCTGTCGCGCGCCATCGGGGCACAGACCACACCAGCCGCGTTCGTCGCCGCACGAGTCCCGCCCGGTGAATGCATCGCCGCACCGCTGCGCACTATCCGCCAGGCGGGGGTCGACTGGGTGGTGGCCCGGTACTCGTCATGCACCACCAGCAAGGCCACGGTCGTGGAAGCGGCCGCCGTCGCGCCTGGCGATGCGGGCCTGTTGTACGCGCAGATCGCGCCGCCCGCGGGCAGCGCGCCGGAGTTCGTCGACGCGCTGCTCGCGGGGATACGGGTGCGTTAGGGGCTATCGGATCACCACGGTGATGGTGTGGGTCTGCTCCTCCTGCGGGATGGTCACCGTGGCGGTGCCCGTCCGGATGAAGCGGATGTCGACCACACCGCCCGCGTAGCTTTGCGAGTGGAGCGAGGTGGGCTCCACAGTGACCAGTCCCGGGCCGATGCCTTGCAGGCGCAGCACAGCGCCGACCGCGAAGCACAGCGATGGGAGCAGCGCCAGCTCCGTGTTCTGCAGGTCGACGTCGTATCTGATGGCGCCCATGCAGGACGGCGTCTGGGCGGTCGGTGGTGTGGTCTGGGGCTGGCTGGATGACCGCTCGACGGGCGGATTGCGCCTGCTGGGCGGGGCGTGGACCGGCGGCATCGCGACGCCGCTGGTCGGCGGCGCCGTCTGGCTGGGCGTGCCGGCGCCGGACCCGCTGGGCGTGCCGGTGCCGGACGCGGGCGGCGACCGGACGGGCAGCGGGGACACCGGTTCGCCGCCGCACGCGGCCACCGGGGCGACCGCGATCAGCGGGAACGTGCCGAGCAGGGCCAGGCGACGGACTGAGGACCAGGGCATGGCTGTTCTCCTTTGACGATCGGACGTTTCACCCCGTTGGTCACCGCGCCGGCGGCCGGTGATCGGTCCGGGCGGTGTCTTACATCCGACCGTCGGTGAGATGGCGCCGTAGTTGGTGTCTGGCCGCATTGATCCGCGATTTCACGGTGCCTTCCGGCACCGCCTGAAGGGCGGCGATTTCTCCATAGCTCAGCCCGAGGACATCCCGCAGTGCCACCGATTCGGCCAGGTCGGGCGCCAGGCGTTCCATAGCGTCGAGCAGGTCCAGCCGGGTTCCCGCCACCACGCTGGTGCGGCGCGGATCCGCCCGGTCCGGTAACGGCACACCGGCCGCTTCGGCGAGGAAACGGCGCCGCAAGCCGCGGTACGTGGAGCGGGCGCGGTTGGTGGTCAGCCGGTACAGCCAGGTGCGGAACGCGGAGCGGCCCTCGAACCGGTGGATTCCGTGCGCCAATGCGAGGAGCGTGTCCTGGCAGGCTTCCTCGGCGTCTTCGCGGTTGGGCAGGAACCGCGCGCACAAGCGCAGGACGTCCGCACGCACCGCCACCAGCAGCGCGTGCATCGCGGCCGCATCCCCGGCGGACGCGCGGTGGGCCAGGACTTCGAGGTCAGTCTGATTCTCGAGAGTGGTTCAGGTGTTCTCCATAGCTGCCTCCGCGGCATCGGAACGCGCCCCCGGTCCCGCATTCGCCAAGGCGGCTTCGCGGCACGTCCTACGTTAGTAGACCACGGCAATACCGATCATGAGGACGGGTTTGGGGCCGGGACGTCCGCCAGACGCAGCGTGAGAACATGCTCGTGATCGAACATTTCTCCGGTGGATCGAAATCCATACCGCAGGTAGAAACCCATGGGTGATCCTTCGCCCGCCACCGCGCTGGTGACCAACACGTCGGCGGCCGGCCGCGTCCTGAGGTACGCCACCACCAGGTCCAGGGCCGCGCGGCCGTAACCGCGGCGCTGGAAACGCGCGTCGATGAGCATGCGCCACAGGTAGTAGCGCCACGGTATGTGCTGATTTCCCGCGGGAACGTCGTCACCGAGCATCACGAAGCCCACGGGCACCGCGCCGGCGTAGACCGCCCGGTACCACGGCCGGGCATCCGGAGTGGCCGCCGCTTCGGCGAGCGACTCGCGGACGCCATCCACGAAGTTCTCCTGACCTGGCGCCACCCGCAATCCCTCGACGGCCGCCCGGTTGCCCGGCGTGATCTCCCGGAGCGTTGTCTCTTGGGGCGTTGCCGACTTCTCCGGTCCGCGATCGTGCGCTGACGTCATGGGCCCATCATCGTCCTGCGACACCGGCGGACAAAGGTCAGCGGTAACGATCCGCTCGCGACTCCCGCGGTCCGGATCATCGGGTCTGTTCGACGGCGGGTGGCGGTAGGGGAAGCGCTTCCTGGCCGCTGCCGGCGTCGTTGGCCCGCGCCGCGGCCCTGGCGTCGCGGCGATTGGCCCACATGCTGGTGGCCGTGACGGTGGCGAGGGTCGCGATGATGAACCCGAGGGAGAGCAGGGTCGGCACCTCCGGCACCCACGTCCAGACCCCGTGCGCCCAGTGCAGGATCAGCTTGACGCCGATGAACGCCAGGATGATCCCGAGGCCGTGGTTGAGGTGCCGCAGCGTGCCCAGCGCCTGCCGGAGCACGAAGTAGAGCGCCCGCAAACCCAGCAGCGCGAACGCGTTGGTGGCGAAGACCAGGTAGGGGTCCTCGGTCACGCCGTACACGGCCGGCACGGAGTCGACGGCGAACACCACGTCGGTCATGAACACCGCGACGACGACCAGGGCCATGGGGGTCAGCGTGCGCCGGCCGTCCAGCCGGGTGACGAGCTTGGTGCCGTGGTACTCGGTGGTGACCGGCATCAGGCGGCGCAGCAGCCGCACCGAGCGCATGGCGTCGATATCGACCTCGTGGTCCATGCCGCGGGCCGCGTCCCGGAGCACCTTGACCGCGGTGGCCAGCAGGATCGCGCCGAACAGCAGGAACGCCCACGCGCCGGTGCTGATCACGGCGGCGCCGGCGGCGATGAACACCGCCCGCAGCACGAGAGCGCCGACGATGCCGTACAGCAGCACCCGCTGCGCCAGGGCCGGCGGCACCGCGAACGCGGCCAGCAGCAGCATGAACACGAACAGGTTGTCCACCGACAGCGACTTCTCCACCACGTAGCCGGTGAAGAACTCCACCGACGGCGTGCCCCCGTACCGCCACCAGAGGAGCAGGCCGAACGCTACCGGCAGGACAAGATAGAACACCGTCCAGCCGACCGCTTCGCGCATCGGGACCTCGTGCGGCCGCCGGGTGAGGACGAAGTCGACCGCCAACAGGGCGAGCAACACGGTGATCGTGACCGTCCACAACAAAGGTGAACCGATCGATGCCAGTGGTGCGGACATGATGCTGCCGTCGGACACGGGGCCTCCTCGAACGCGTCGTACCGTCCGAGGTCTCCCTCACCCACCACCGGGTGGGCGATCGTCCGAGGGCGGGTTGGCCGAGCCCGTATTGACCGAACGATCCTTGGTGAGGTACTCCCCTCCCGAGCAGGATATGTGACCGGGCTGAAAGCTTCCTGAGACTGTGTCGCGGTGGATGGGGTTGCCTACGCTGAGCTCCATGACGTCGAGCGAAACGCTGCGTGAAGTCACCCGCCGGATGTGGATCGTCGCCCTGCTCCTCGCCGCCGTGGCGGCCGCCGTCTCCCTGTCCTGGCCAACCGCGGGCGGCGGCGCCCCCACCAACCACGGCGCCAGCGCGGTGGAGTACGCCCTCCTGCTCTAACCCCTCCCCACATCCCACCCCACCCCCGTCCCCACCCCCGTCCCCGTCCCCGTCCCCGTCCCCGTCCCAAGAGGGCAGCCCTCTTGGGCGTGAATCCCAACAGGGCTCCCCTATACCCCTCTGGACGGGTATAGGGGAGCTCTCTTCGGAATTCACGCCCCACAGGGCTGCCCTTTGGAAAGCACGCGCCGGCCGCAGCGAGCTGCACCGGGTGGGCGCAGGCGCACCGGAACCGCCCGGTGCCGGCAGCGCCGGCGCCGCGTCGTCGTCGCAGGTCGTCGTTCAGCCGAACGGGTTTTCGAGGATCGACGACAAGCTTCGAGGGTTGTCGATGAACTCTGACAGTGCGAAGCGCGGGTTGTCGATGAACTGCGAGTTCAGGACGCGGCCGAACGGGTCCTCGAAGATCATCGGCGCGATGGTCCCCGCCTCGGCCCACCCTGCCAGGGTCGATGCCGCGCCAGCCGGCATGGCTGGCGCCAGCACCGCCGCGGTCGCGACCAGCAGGACAGCAATTCGGGACAGCTTCACGGTCGTCCTCCTTGGGGTCTTTGGACGGTACGAGGCTCAGCGTCCGCCACCGTTTCATCGAAACTGCATCACGCCGTTCATCGCGACCGTCGAGGACAGCCGCGCCCGCACCAGCGGTGGGCGGGGGTGGTGGATATCCCCCGGGTGGGTGGCCTCGCGTTGAAAGCTGCCCAGGTGGCCAGCATGCTCGGTTTCATGGGCGTGGATGTGGCCGGTCCGAGCAGTGCCGAACTGTTCGAGGGCTCGAGTGTGATCGGCCGGCGTCGCCGGCGGTGGCGGCGCTGGTGGCGCCGGACGCATCTGGTCGTGGGCCTCACGGTCGGGATCCTGATGGCGGTGGTGTTCGCGACCGGCAGCGCTCTGGTGGCCGGCTACTCGGTCGACCGGTGGGTGAACGGCGACGCGCACCAGCGGACCAGTTCCGGCTCCGCCACCGTCCCGCTGGAGCGGATAGTCCAGACCGCGCGCCGGGAGGCGCCCGCCGAGTGGGGAGAGCCGCTGCGGGTCTCGATGCCGGGCCAGACCACGTACGGGCCGGAGGAGACCTACGAGGTCTACTTCGAGGAGCCCGGTGCCTGCCTGGCGAACGCGTGCGGGGCGAGCGGGCCCGGCAGCACGTATGACACCAAGACGCACTTCCTCTACCTGGACCCGGGCACCGGTGAGGTGCTCGATAGCCGCTCGGCCCCGACCGGCCACCTGAGCCTGTTCCTCTGGGAACTGCACGCCCACCTGCTCTCCGGCCGGGCGGGCCTGTGGTTGGTGGGTATCGCCGGCCTTGTGCTGCTCGTCTCGGCGGTGACCGGGCTGGTGCTGTGGTGGCCGCTGGGTCGCAACGGTGTCGGCTTCCGGGTCCGGCGCCGATCCAGCGGCGACGCCTTCGTCTACGACCTGCACAACGCCGCCGGCTTCTATGTGTCGCTGGGCCTGCTGGTGATCGCGTTGACCGGCGTGGTGCTGACCGCCAAGAGCCTGCCACCGTTCGACGCGGCCGTGGAGAGCGCGATCGGCGCCCGGACCGGCGCGCGGCCGTCGCCCGCGCGGCCGCTGCCCGGCGCGCAGCGGCTGCCGGTCGACGAGGCCGTCGCGATCGCGCGGCGCACGTTCCCCGACGGCGAGATCGCCCAGGTACGCCTGCCGAGCCTCGACGCGTACGACGGCCAGCGGCGGACCGGCGTCTATCACGTCTTCCTGACCACCCCGCGGACCTACGGCGTCGAGTGGATCGCACAGGTGTACGTGGAGCCGTGGTCGGGGCGCGTGCTGGGCAGCGAGGACAGTCGCCAGGACACGGTCCCGCAGCGGGTCGTGCACCAGTGGATCGCCGACATCCACGACGGCACCGCTGGTGGGCCGCTCGGGCAGGTGCTGGTCTTCCTACTCGGACTGTTGCCCGCCGCCCTGCTCGTGACCGGCTGGTTCATGTGGCGCGCCCGCCGCGGACGGCGTCTTTCCCGAACCCCGGCCGACCGGGTCGCGTGACCACGCTACGACTAGATCTACTTCACCACACCGCTTCCGCGGTCAACCCCCGACCGCCTGGGCGAATAGATGTGCGGAACCGACGCCAGCACTACGCCGCCCGGGCCGGCATGGAGTGTATGCGGTCGCGACACGGGGTAATCTGATCATGGTGGAGGGTACTGATGAGGACGCCGATGCGCCGGACGCGCCTGGCCGCCCACGCCGGCGGTACCCGGATTGGCGGTTCCTGACGCCGCCGGTGGCCGTCGCGGCGTTGGTGGTCTCGTGGGGTCGGCATCCGCCGTCTTTACTGCTGGTGGTCGTCGCCGTGGTGTTGGGCGCCGCGGTGCTGGCCGCGGTCCACCACGCGGAGGTCGTCGCGCATCGCGTCGGCGAGCCCCTGGGCTCCCTGCTGTTGGCCGTCGCGGTCACGGTCATCGAGGTCGGTCTGATCGTGACGCTCATGATCTCCGGCGGTCCGGACACCCAGTCGCTGGCCCGCGACACCGTGTTCGCCGCCGTGATGATCACCTGTAACGGGATCCTGGGCCTGTCGCTGTTCATCGGCGCCGTCAAGTACCGGCTCGCCGTGTTCAACGCCGAGGGCACCGGCGCGGCCCTGGCCACCGTCGCCACCCTCACCGTCGTGTGCCTCGTGCTGCCGACCTTCACCACCGCCCGCCCGGGTCCGCAGTTCTCCCCGGCGCAGCTCGCCTTCGCGGCCGCGGCGTCGGTGATCCTCTACGCCGCGTTCGTCACCACGCAGACCGTCCGCCATCGCGACTTCTTCCTGCCGATCACCAGCGATGGGGTGGTGGTCAACGACGCCGATGGCGACGACCACGCCGACCCGCCGACCGTACGCGCCGCGGTCACCAGCCTCGTGCTGCTGCTCGTGGCGCTCGTCGCGGTCGTCGGCCTGGCCAAGGTCCTGTCGCCGGCCATCGAAAGCGGCGTCGCCGACCTCGGTCTGCCACCGTCCTTCGTCGGCGTGGTGATCGCCCTGCTCGTGCTGCTACCCGAGACCCTCGCCGCGGCCAACGCCGCCCGACGCGACCGCATCCAGGTCAGCCTCAACCTCGCCCTCGGCTCCGCCATGGCCAGCATCGGCCTGACCATCCCGGCGATCGCCGTCGCGTCGATCTGGCTACCCGGCCCTCTCGTCCTCGGCCTCGGGGCGACCCAAATGGTCCTGCTCGCGATCACCGTCGTCGTCGCGGTGCTCACCGTGGTCCCGGGCCGCGCCACCCGCCTCCAGGGCGTCGTCCACCTGATCCTGCTCGCCGCGTTCGTCTTCCTCGCCGCCCACCCGTGACGGCAATGAAGCTGTCGAATGGGAGACTGCGCGAACCGCACCGACGACGACCACGAGAAGGAACCGCTACCAGCATGGGGATCGGAACCGACACCGCCGACCAGCCCGCCGCCCTCGCTGAGGCGCCGTTGCGCCAGGCCCGCAACTCCGCCGCCTTCTGGACCGCGACCGGCCGGGCCCGCGGTCACGAGGTGATCCGCCGCCGAGGTTTCCTCGCCGTCGCCGGTGACGAGCGCGCCGGCCTGCGCGTCCTGATCCAGGAGCCCGATCTGGCCGTCGACGAGGTGGCCGAGATCACCGGGCTGGCGAGCGGCGCCGCGGGCCCGGTGGGCGTCGAGGATCCGTTCAGCTCGACCGATCTGAGCCACCTGGGCATACGCAGCTGGCAGATGCCGGTCATGCTGCGCCAGCCCGGCCCCGTTGCCCCACCGGCGATGGACGTGGTCCGGGTGCGGGACGAGGAAGACCTGCGCGCGGCCGAGCGTGCCGTGATCGCGGGCTTCGAGCTGACCAGCTTCGAGCCCTATCGCGGTGGCGAGATGTTCCCCGTGGCGCTGCTCGAGCAGCCCGGCGTGGACGTGTTCGTCGCGCGCCTGGACGGCGATGTCGCCGGGGCCTGCGTCACCGTCGTCGACAGTGGACTCGGCAGCCACTACTGGGTCGGCACGCCGCCGGCTTTCCGCTCCCGTGGCGTCGGGCGGGCGGTCATGCTCGGGTCCCTCGCTCATCTGGTGGACCTGCCGGTCACGCTCACAGCTTCGCGGCTGGGCAAGCCGCTGTACGAATCCCTCGGCTTCATCGCCGCGACACCGTCGACATGGTGGTCCTCGCGATAAGACGGTCGGGTGGCATGATCCAATGCCGGGGCTACCCAGTAAGGTGAGGCGAACCTAATAGCCTCTCCCTCAGGTGGACCCCGATGACGATTGCCGCAGCGCCCGCGGGCGAGACGGCGTCGTCCCGCCCCGCACGGCGCCGGTACCGTCTGTTGGTCGTCGTCGCGCTGGTCGTGCTGCTGGTCGGGGTGGTGCTGGCGGGGTTCGCCCTGGGCAGTAAGCCCCTCGCGCCGGGCGAGGTGTGGCGAGCACTGGTCGCGCCCGACGGCGGCGAGGCCAGCGTCATCGTCCGGGAGCTACGCCTGCCACGTACGGTCCTGGGGCTCGCGGTCGGCCTCGCCCTGGCCGTCGCCGGGGTGCTCATGCAGGCGCTGACCCGCAACCCGCTCGCCGATCCGCGGATCCTGGGCATCAGCGCCGGGGCGTCGCTGGGCGTCGTCCTGGCGATCGCCATCTTCGGCGTGGGGACCCTGGCCGGCTACGTCTGGTTCGGTATCGCCGGCGCCCTGCTGGCCGGCGTCGTGGTGCTCGGGCTGGCCGCCGGCACCCCCGACGGCGCCAGCCCGGTCACCCTCGCCCTCGTCGGTGCCGCCCTGGACGCGAGCCTCGGCGCGGTGGTCGTCGCGCTGCTGACCGCGGACGCCCGTACCTTCGAGGAGTTCCGGTTCTGGGTGGTGGGCGGCCTGGCCGGTCGGGACGTCTCGGTCGCCCTGTGGGTGCTGCCGTTCGTCGCGATCGGCGCGTTGCTGGCGGCATCCGTCGCGCGCGGACTCGACGCGCTCGCGCTCGGTGACGATGTCGCGCGCGGCCTCGGCCACCGGGTCGGGCTGGTCCGGGTGGTCGGTGGTGCCGCGGCGGTCCTGCTCACCGGCGCCGCCGTGGCCGCGGCCGGTCCGATCGCGTTCGTCGGGCTGGCCGTGCCGCACCTGGCGCGGGCGCTGGTCGGCACCGACCACCGGTGGACGCTGCTCGTGGCGGCGCTGCTGGGGCCGGCGCTGCTGGTCACCGCGGACGTCATCGGCCGGCTGGTGGCGCCGCCGGGAGAGATCCCCGCCGGCATCGTGACGGCGCTGCTCGGCGCCCCGCTGCTCGTGATCCTGGTGCGCCGCGTCCGGATGGCCGCGTCGTGACCACGGCGACGATGGGGCGGTCGTTGGTGCGCGCCGGCGGGGCGAGCTTCCTCGTCCGGCGCCGGTCCATTGTGGTCGCTGGCGCGTTGCTCGTGGTGCTCGCCGCCGTGGTGGTGGCGAGCCTCTGCGTGGGCACTCAGTATGTGGCCCCGCTCGACGTGCTGCGGGCCTTGCCCGGCAACGGCGGCCCGTACGACGTGGTGGTACGCGAACTGCGGCTGCCCCGCACCGTGCTGGCCGTGGTGGTCGGTGCGGCGTTCGGTGTCGGGGGCACGCTGATCCAGAGCGTCAGCCGTAACGCGCTGGCCAGCCCCGACATCATCGGCATCACGCAGGGCGCCGGGCTGGCCGCCACGGTGGCGTTGACCACGGGGGCCGCCGCGGCGCTGGTGGCGCCCGTGGCGCTCGCCGGCGGGCTGCTCGCCGCGGCCGCCGTCATGGTGCTGGGATCCCGGCACGGGCTGGCCGCGCGGCGGTTCGTGCTCGCGGGCGTCGCGGTCGCCGTGGCCCTGCGCGCGCTGACCGAGGTGGTCATGCTCTCCGCCGATCCGATCGACGGGCTCCGCGCCCAGATCTGGCTGATCGGAACGCTCGCCGGTCGCGGCTGGACCGAGGCGGCGTATGTCGCCGTCACGCTGGCGGTACTGCTGCCGGTACTGCTGTGGGCCGGCTGGGCGTTGGACAGCACCGCCCTGGACGACGACACGGCGCGCGGCATCGGGCTGCGCCCGGTGGCGCGCCGGGTCGGGCTCACCGTGACCGGCGTCCTCGCCGCCGCGATGGCGACCGCCCAGGTGGGTGCGGTGGACTTGGTCGCCCTCGTCGCGCCTCAGGTCGCGCGGCGCCTGGTCCGCGCGGAACGGCCGCCGCTGCTGTGCGCCGCGCTCGTCGGCGCCATCCTGGTGGTGCTCGCCGACCTGCTCGGCCGGCGGCTCTTCGCACCGACCCAATTGCCGGCCGGCGTGCTCACCGCGGCCATCGGCGGGCCGTACCTGCTGTTCCTCCTCGTCAGAGGGTCTCAAAAGAGTTCGTGGCGTCGGAAGGCCTCGTGATGCTGTCCACACGCGCGCTCATCGCCGGGTACGAGGACCGGGTCGTGCTCGACGGGCTCGACCTCGACCTGCCCGCGGGGGCGTTCACTGCCATCGTGGGCCCGAACGCCTGCGGCAAGTCCACTTTGCTGCGTACGCTGGCCCGGCTGCTCAAGCCCCGTGGCGGCGCGGTGCTCCTCGACGGCGCCGCGCTGACCGAACTGCCGACGCGTGAGGTGGCGCGGCGCCTGGCCGTGCTGCCGCAGAGCCCGCTGGTCCCGGAGGGCGTCACCGTGGCCGAACTGGTGGCGCGCGGGCGCCAGCCGTACCAGCGCTGGTGGCGGCAATGGTCCACACAGGACGGCTCGGCGGTGCGGGAGGCGATGGCGCTGGCCGACGTCGACGCCCTCGCGGACCGCCCGGTCGACACGCTGTCCGGTGGCCAGCGTCAGCGGGTCTGGATCGCCATGACCCTGGCCCAGGACACCGGCATCCTCCTGCTGGACGAGCCCACCACCTTCCTCGACCTGCCCCATCAGGTCGAGGTCCTGAACCTCGTCCACCGGCTGCGGTCGGAGCGTGGCCGCACGATCGTGGCGGTCCTGCACGATCTCAACCAGGCGGCCCGCTACGCCGACCACCTCGTCGCGATGCGGGACGGCGCGGTGGTCGCGGCCGGTCCGCCGCGCGAGATCCTCACCGTTGACCTCATCCGCGACGTCTTCGGGCTGGACTGTGTCGTCGTGCCCTGCCCGGTCTCCGGCGCGCCGTTGGTGGTGCCCGCCTGGCCGGCCTCTCCACCCACGCCGGGTGCGGAACCCGCCATAACACCCTCCAGAAAGGACGTCTGATGCGTCATCTTCGTGCCGCGACGGTGGCCGTGGTCGCACTCGCCATCGGCGTGACCGGCTGCACCAGCGATCCCGCGCCCAGCGCGCAGGGCGCTGAAACGAGGTCGATCACGCACGCGATGGGTACCACCGACGTACCGGCCAACCCGCAACGCGTGGTCGTGCTGGACACCGACAAGGTGGACACCGCACTGTCGCTCGGAATCGTGCCGGTCGGCGCCGCCCGCGCGACCGAGGCCGACGGGTGGCCGGCCTACCTGGGCGACAAGGTGTCGGCCATGACGGAGGTCGGTGTCCTCGCCGAGCCAGACCTGGAGGCCATCAACGCCCTCAAGCCGGACCTGATCCTCGGCAGCAAGTTCCGCCAGGAGAAGTTCTACGACGAGCTGTCGGCGATCGCGCCGACGGTCTTCACCGAGCGGGTCGGCATCACCTGGAAGGAGAACTTCCTGCTCGACGGCAAGGCGCTCGGCAAGGAGCAGCAGGCGCGGGATCTGCTGGCCGGGTACGAGAAGCGGGCGAAGGAGGTCGGCACCAAGATCGGCGATCCCGGTGCGCGGAAGATCTCGATCGTACGGTTCATGCCGGCCGAGATCCGGGTGTACGGGCCGGAGTCGTTCTCCGGGATCGTCGTCGGCGACGTCGGGCTGGGCCGCACCGAGCGGCAACTGCTGGCCAACAAGGACGACAAGCGGTTCGACAAGGTAAGCCCGGAACGCATCTCCGAAGTGGACGGCGATGTCGTCTTCTTCTGCGCCTACGGCCAGAAGGCCGCGGCGCAGCAGACCACGGTGACCGCCGGCACCCTGTGGCGGAACCTCGCGGCCGTCAAAGCGGGCAAGGCGTACCCGGTGACCGATGAGACCTGGATGACCGGTATCGGTGTGACGGCGGCGGGCAAGATCCTCGACGATCTGGAAAAGCACCTCGCCGCCTGACCCCACCCATGATCAAGGCGTGCCCCACCTCGGTAGTAAGGCGTTTGGGGGGCCGTGATCAATTATC
>JBBEWH010000071.1:0-2895 GCA_037414955.1 Actinomycetes bacterium KLBMP 9797 | reverse complement strand
CCCCCCCTTCAGCCCGCCCACCCACCAGACTCTACCCCGACGGGCGCCACGCCTTGATCATTGAGATTGTGGATCAACGCTGGAACAGCGGATTCATGTCCGTTGCAATCCCGGTTCAAGTGCGCGATGCGAGCATCTGCGCGTCTCGAACGTAACGGGAGGAAAACGGAATGCGAAATATGGTGAGAAGGCTGGCCGCGGTGGTGCTCGTGCCGCTGGCCCTACTCGTCGGCCCGGTCGCGGCGGCACCGGCGGTGGCGACCGCATCGGCGGCGCAGCCGGCGTCTCCGGGAGACCCGCCGCTGGCCGGGTATCCCGGCCTGGCGCCGCGTGAGGCGCCACGGACTTTCGCCGTGGACACCACACCCACGCCGTGCGCGAACAACGGCGACGACAAGACGGTGACCCGCAGCCAGGTCCTCACCCGGGCACGGAGTTGGGTCACGGTCGTCGTCCCGTACAGCCAGCTGCGGTGCTATCGCAACTCGTACGGTGACTACCGGACGGACTGCTCCGGGTTCATCTCGATGGCGTGGGGCCTTGGCGGGTCCGGCAGCGCGTTCTGGACCGGCAACCTGATGGACCGGGCGTTCCAGATCTCCCGCTCCGCGCTGAAGCCGGGAGATGCGCTCCTGCGGCACACCGGCGACCCGAGCCAGAACCATGTGGCGCTGTTCGTCCAGTGGGCCGACTCCGCTCGCACCCAGCCGGTCGTCATGGAGCAGACCGGCAGCGCGGACACCATCCAGCGCACCTGGTCCGAGAGCAACGCCAGTCTCTACAGCCCGATCCGCTATGACAACATCGTCGACGACCCCGAGCCGGATCCGCAGGCGTCGGTGGTCCGGTCGGGTGACTTCACCGGTGACTCGCGGAGCGATGTCGCGGCCCAGTTCGCCGATGGTGAGTTGCGGGCGTGGCGGTCGACGGGTGACCTGACTCAGGATCAGCTTCTGGCGCCCGGGAGTGGGGTGCGTATCGGCACCGGGTGGACCACGAGCACTGTGCAGCGCGTCGTGGTGGGTGATTTCACCGGGGACGGTAGGGATGACATCGTCGGGCAGTTCGCCGATGGTGAGCTGCGGGCGTGGCGGTCGACCGGTGACCTGACTCAGGATCAGCTTCTGGCGCCGGGCAGTGGGGTGCGTATCGGCACGGGTTGGACGACCGGCAATGTGCAGCGGATTCTGGTGGGTGATTTCACCGGCGATGGTAAGGATGACCTCGCGGGGCAGTTCGCCGACGGTGAGTTGCGGGTCTGGCGGTCGACGGGTGACCTGACTCAGGACCAGCTCTTGGCGCCGGGCAGCGGGGTTCGTATCGGCACCGGTTGGACGACCGGCAATGTGCGGCGCGTCGTGGTGGGTGATTTCACCGGGGACGGTAAGGATGACATCGTCGGGCAGTTCGCCGATGGTGAGTTGCGGGCGTGGCGGTCGACGGGTGATCTGACCCAGGATCAGCTCCTCGCGCCCGGCAGTGGGGTTCGTATCGGCACCGGGTGGACGGCGGGCAACGTGCAGCGGATCCTGGTCGGTGACTTCACCGGAGACGGTAAGGATGACATCGTCGGGCAGTTCGCCGACGGTGAGTTGCGGGCGTGGCGGTCCACGGGTGACCTGACTCAGGACCAGCTCCTGTCGCCGGGCAACGGCGTGCGCATCGGCACCGGCTGGACGACCAGCAACGTGCAGCGGATCCTGGTGGGTGATTTCACCGGAGACGGCAAGAGCGACCTCGCCGGGCAGTTCGCCGATGGTGAGCTGCGGGCGTGGCGATCGACGGGTGACCTGACCCAGGATCAGCTCCTGGCACCGGGCAGCGGGGTGCGTATCGGCACCGGCTGGACCACCGGCAACGTCCACCGCATCCTCTGACCCGGTTGGAGCCTCGCATGAGAATCGAACCACTGCGCGGCCTGGCCGCCGTGGCACTGGCAGCGGCCGCCGGCCTCGCCCTGGCCACACCGGCACGCGCCGCCGACCCGATCGACCCGGCCGACGCGCTCACCGGTCCTCCCGTGCCCGCCGAACTGGCCGCGTCGATCGCGTACGCGCCGTGCGTGCCGGGCGGACCGACCAGTGGCGACGCGGCCATCGCGAACCAGGTCCGGCCGCACATGAACGGTAACCGGCTCGGCGGCGCCGTCGACGCCTACAACATCTCCTGCGCCCGCATCATCACCGCCACCACGCGGGATCGTGGGCTGGCCAAGCGAGCCGCGGTGATCGCGGTGACCACGGCGATCACCGAAAGCACGCTGCACAACTACATCGAAGCCGTCGACCACGACAGTCTCGGCCTGTTCCAGCAGCGGCCGTCCCAGGGCTGGGGAACCCCCGCCCAGGTCACGGATCCGGTCTACGCGACCAACGCGTTTCTGAGCGCGATGCTGCGCAAGTTTCCCGACGACAGGTGGATGACCGGCGACATCGGCGCCATCTGCCAGGCCGTGCAGGTCTCGGCCGTACCGGACGCCTACGGCCACGAGGTGCACGACGCCGGCCTCATCGTCGACGCGCTGTGGAACCCGGTGCGGCCAGCGGATCCGCAGGCGTCGGTGGTCCGGTCGGGTGACTTCACCGGTGACTCGCGGAGCGATGTCGCGGCCCAGTTCGCCGATGGTGAGTTGCGGGCGTGGCGGTCGACGGGTGACCTGACTCAGGATCAGCTTCTGGCGCCCGGGAGTGGGGTGCGTATCGGCACCGGGTGGACCACGAGCACTGTGCAGCGCGTCGTGGTGGGTGATTTCACCGGGGACGGTAGGGATGACATCGTCGGGCAGTTCGCCGATGGTGAGCTGCGGGCGTGGCGGTCGACCGGTGACCTGACTCAGGATCAGCTTCTGGCGCCGGGCAGTGGGGTGCGTATCGGCACGGGTTGGACGACCGGCAA